>JANQLS010000072.1 GCA_028280485.1 Planctomycetota bacterium | reverse complement strand
TTGTCCCGTCGCTTACGCTCCGGGCTTATTAATATTGGTGCTTAGTTCTTTGTTATGAATTTGGATTTCATAGGGATCTAAAAATTCACAACCTCTCCGTGTGCGGATAGTAGTAGGCTCGCTCCGCGAGTCGTACCGAAGCGAAAACGTAGATTAGATCTGCAGTACATAAAAAGAGGAAAAGACGATACCTATCGTCTTTTCCTCTTTTTATGCGTATTTTTGATTTTAAGGGAATACGACTCGCGGAGCGAGCCTACTACTCTAGGGTTGGTTCCAAATCCCATTTCTCGTAGAATAAGACCCTTCGTACTCAATTCTCCATCAATCCCTGACGTTACTCAATCTACGGAAGTACCTAGAATGAAACTTAGCTGGAAACTCTCCCTAGCGAGTCTGTTCATCTCGCTATTCATTTCAAGTTTAACTTTGCAAGCGCAGTCGAAGCCCAACATTCTCTACATCATGTCGGATGATCATGCGGCCCATGCCATCGGGGCCTATGGAGGAAGACTCGCCAAAGTTGATCCTACGCCTACTCTCGATCGTTTGGCTCGAGAGGGAGCCCTGCTCAAGAATGTCTTTTGTACAAACTCTATTTGTACGCCGAGTCGCGCCACCATCATGACGGGGCAGTACTCTCATAAAAATGGAGTTAAAACTTTAAGAGGAGCCATTGGAGCTGATCGACAACATTTAGCTATTGAGCTTAAAAAAGCCGGCTACGAAACCGCGATGGTAGGGAAGTGGCATCTTAAAGAAGAACCTGGTGCATTCGACTACTACCAAGTCTTGCCCGGTCAAGGATCCTACTTCAATCCTATCTTTCGAGTGCGAGGTCCAAAGCCTTGGCCCGGGAATACGGTTCGTGCTGCAGGTTACGATTGTAAGCATTCAAGCGATGCTATTACCGATATCTCATTGAAGTGGTTGAAGAGCCGAAAGCAAAAGAAGAAACCCTTCTTTTTGATGCATCACTTCAAAGCTCCTCACGATAATTTTGAAAATGCTGAACGTTACGATTGGCTCTATGAGGACATCGATATCCCTGAGCCCGAAAGTTTATGGAATCGAAAGAAGCATGGTCCAAATGGGAAGCCCACTTACGGTACTTCAGTCGGGCCCCGTAACAAGCGACGAAATATGGGACACCATATGTTTGTCGATAAGAAACTTCCCGAGAAACAATACACTCGGGTAGCTTACCAGCGCTACTTAAAGAAATTTTTACGAACGGTTCGGGGAGTGGATGACAATATCAAACGATTGTTAGATCACTTAGAACGAACGAAGCAGTTAGATAACACCATCATTATTTACACTGCTGACCAAGGATTTATGTTGGGAGAGCACGATTACATCGACAAGCGTTGGATGTACGAAGAGTCCCTTCGAATGCCATTTATCGTTCGATATCCTAAGTGGGTCAAAGCCGGGACTAAAATCGACTCGATCATCAACAATGTCGATTTTGCACCCACTCTTCTAGAGATGGGAGGAGCGAAAGCTTTACCCTTCATGCAAGGGCGTAGCTTCTTATCGATGTTGAAAGGGAAACCTGCTCCCACTGATTGGCCTAAAGCCACTTACTATCGATACTGGATGCACATGGCTCACCATGACAATCCTGCTCATTACGGGATCCGTACTGAAACTCATAAGTTGATTTTCTTCTACGGGCTTCCTCTTGATGCGGCTGGAGCCAAAAAGACTCCTACTCCTCCTCACTGGGAACTCTACGATCTCAAAGCAGATCCCCACGAGATGAATAACTTGATCGACGATCCTAAAGCGAAAGAGTTGGTCGCAAAGCTTAAGAAGCAGCTTGCTGAATTGAAAGCGAAGGTGGGGGATACGCAGTAGTAGTAGGCTCGCTGTAATCCGCATTCTTCGAGTGCGGATAGTGGCAGAATCGCACCGGCTTTTAAGTTCATATGACTATTAACTAGCCCGAAGCGCTAGCGAGGGAGAAGACCCCTCGCTAGCGCTTCGGGCTAGTTAGGGCGCTTAATAATTATTAAAATGAATGAGGAGAGCAATTTCGGCTCACGGGGTGAGCCGGCTACGAAAATCCGCACTCGGAGAGTGCGGACTACATAGGCGGACTACTAAAGCCTACTACTCTCCTCCTTCAAACAATAAAGAGTCGGCACGATAAATACGGTAATCATCGCTACGATCATGCCGCCAAACGTGGGGATCGCCATAGGGACCATGACGTCGGAGCCTCTTCCGGTGGAAGTGAGCACGGGGATCAACGCTAATGTGGTTGTTGCTACGGTCATCAAGCAAGGACGAATCCTTCGTTTGCCCGCATGAACGACGGCTTCGTGAATCTCTTCTTGAGTTTGCGGGTTTTGCTTTTCAAATGTTTGTTTTAAGTAGGTGCCGTTGATGACTCCATCGTCGGTAGCAATCCCTGCGAGAGCTAAAAACCCGACCCAAACAGCTACCGAAAGATTGTAGGGACGCACTTGAAAGAGCTCTCTCAGATTTTCACCGAAGATCGAAATATCTAAGAACCAGTCTTGACTGTAGAGCCAAAGTAATTGAAATCCACCACTGAAGGCGACAAAGACTCCCGTGAATACAATCAACGTCGTCCAAGTCGATCTAAACTGAAAATACAAGAGAATGAAAATTGAAAAGAGAGCGATCGGAATGACGATCGCTAAGCGTTGAGTGGCGCGAATTTGGTTTTCATAGTTGCCAGCAAACTGATATGTGACTCCTTCAGGACGTTCAAACAAGCCTTCGAGTTCAGCTTGTTTTAGGTAGCGATGAACTTTTTCAACGGCATTGACCTCCGCGATTTCAGGGTCTCGATCAAAAGTAACGTAAGCGACGAGTTGGGTGTTTTCACTTTTAATCACCATCGGTCCACGACGATACTCGATTTGGGTGAGTTGACCTAAGGGAATGTGAGCCCCATTCGCAACTGGAACTAAAATGCGTTTTAAAGATTCGAGATTATCTCGAAGTTCACGGGCGTAACGGACTCTCACGGGGTACCGTTCTCGACCTTCGATGGTAGTGGTTAAAGTTTTCCCTCCGATAGCCACTTCGATGATGTCTTGAACTTGGCGAATAGAAACGCCGTGACGCCCTAAAGCTTTTCGATTGATTTCAATCTCCAAGTAGGGTTTACCGACGACCCGATCCGCGTTAACGGTTTCCGCTCGAATTCCCGGGCTGTATCTAAGAAGTTCTTCAACCTTCAATGCTGTCGATTCGATGGATTGGAGGTTGGGTCCAAAGATCTTAATTCCCAGTGGAGCACGCATCCCCGTTTGGAGCATGACCAATCGAGTTTCGATGGGTTGGAGGCGGGGGGCAGAGGTGGATCCTGGGATTTTTGCCGCTTTTTCAATTTCGATCCATATATCGTTCTCGCTTTTGATGTGAGGTCTCCATTGTCGAAGGGCTCGTCCGTTAGCATCTTCGATCAATCGTCCCATCGAATCGCGGCTGAACTCACCGTTTTCAAAACGGAAGAGTTTCTTGTTTCCTGCTGAATCTTCTAAGTACTCCGGGTGAAATGAAATGATTGTCTCAACCATCGAGATGGGTGCTGGATCTAAGGGGCTGTCCGCTCGACCGATCTTTCCAACAACTTCAGAAACTTCAGGAATTGAACGGATGGCAACGTCTTGCTTTTTCAGGGTGTCCATCGATTCTCCGATGGAAGCATGTGGCATCGTCGTGGGCATATAAAGGAAGTTTCCCTCCGAAAGCCGAGGCATAAACTCTTTGCCGAGCCCGGGGAAGAATTGTCCCAAGCCTCTCCAGGTGGAACTGGACTCAATTGTTTCCTTTGCAATCCCTATAAGGCCTAAGCCCTTAGGAACGAAAGCGAAGATGGTTTGTGCACCTAACCAAATCGTTAAGCCTAATATGAGGCTGAGGGTAGGGATTGATAAAAAGATCCACTTGTGTCTCAAGCACCATCTCAGCAGGGGCTCATAGAGCCAATAGAAAGCCATCACCATTAAGAAGACAGTCCCTAAAACGAGAGCAACAAACAGGGTGTTCAATTCATGGCTTCTATCCGCACCTAAGGGTTGCCAGTGCTGACTGAGAAGAACGAGGATCCAAAGAATGCAAGTGATGAGAGTTCCGCGAGAAATCCAAGTCTTGGTTTCAGCTTTTAATTTAGACTCGACTTGGATCCATATTCCAAAAAGAATGAGGATCGAGCCTAGGCCGATCGAAGTTTGAATCGCCCACCAGGTCCCGAGCGCAAGAGCGGCTAAGGTTAAGCCCCAGCGATAGGATTTCCGGGTGATTTTCCCTGCGAATAGCAAATGAGCAAACGGAGGGATCATGATCAACGTGATGATGATCGAAGCTAAGAGAGCAAATGTTTTAGTGTACGCTAAAGGTTTAAAGAGCTTTCCTTCTGCAGCTTCAAGAGTGAAAACGGGTAAGAAACTGATGACGGTTGTCAACACTGCGATGAGGACGGCACTGGCGACTTCGGTCGATGCTCGATAGATCACCTGGAGTCGATCTTCATCTGGGGAGGCCTTTTGCAGATGCCTGAGAATGTTTTCACAGAGAACGATCCCCATATCGACGATCGTACCGATGGCGATGGCAATTCCCGACAAGGCCACGATATTGGCATCCACACCGAATTGTTTCATAAAACAGAAACATAAGAGGACCGCCATCGGGAGTAGGCCCGAGATTAATATTGCACTCCTGAGATGAAGGACCATCAAGAGAACGACGATGATCGTGACAAAGATCTCTTCAACTAAGGCTGAGTTTAATGTTTCAAGAGTTTCGTCGATCAAACTCGTTCTGTCGTAGAAAGGAACGATCGTGACTTGGCTGACCGTGCCATCGGCGAGTTGTTTTTTCGGGAGTCCATCTGAAATGTTTTCAATTTTCTTTTTAACTCGTTCAATCGTCGCTTGTGGGTTTTCCCCATACCGCACGACGACGATCCCTCCCACAGCCTCTTGCCCTTCGACGTCTAATGCCCCTCGTCGCAATGCGGGGCCCTGGGAAACTTGAGCTACTTCTTTGACTCGAATGGGGGTGTGATCATTGGTTGCGATCACCGTTTCTTCGATGTCTTCCAAGCTCTTGATCAATCCCAAGCCTCGGATGACATACTCCGCGCGATTGATTTCAATCGTTCGAGCACCGACGTCGGCATTCGAATTACGAACCGCACTAAAGACTTGTTCGAGACTCACTCGGTGCGCTCTCAGAGCGTCAGGATCGACATCGATTTGATACTCTTTGACGAAGCCTCCGATGGAGCTGACCTCGCTTACTCCTTCGACTGACATCAAGCTGAATCGAACATTCCAATCTTGAATAGAGCGCAGTTCTTCTAAGTCCCAGCCCCCGGCGGGTTGACCGCGGGAATCTCTGCCTTGAAGGGTGTACTGAAAAATTTGACCTAAGGGAGTGGCATCGGGACCCAACGTCGGCTTGACCCCTTCAGGTAAAACATTGGGAGGAAGACTCGCTAATTTTTCGAGGATACGAGTTCTCGACCAATAAAATTCAACACTGTCTTCAAAAATTACGTAGACGCTCGAAAAGCCAAAGTAGGAATAGCTCCGTACGCTCTTTACTCCGGGCATGCCTAAGAGCGACACGGTCAAGGGGTAGGTCACTTGGTCTTCCACATCGCGTGGCGATCGCCCTTTCCATTCGGTGAAAACGATTTGTTGGTTTTCACCGTAATCCGGGATGGCATCGACGGGAATCGGGTCTCTTGGAATATCTTTAAAATTCCAGTCGAATGGAGCTACCATCCAACCCCAAGCAAAGATTGCTATGAGAAGGAGGAATGCAATCAGTTTATTTTTAAGAACAAACAGGATTAGAGAATTGAGAATAGAGTTCCCCGGAGACGGTTCAGCCATCGTTCGTCTCCTTCGTTTTTGAGTCGGAGTCCCTTTGGGTTGGAGTGGGCTTATGGGGGAGGAAGGTTCCTTCTTTATTTCCGCACTTCAGCATTTGTGCGCCGAAGTAAGGATTAGCAATCGTTCCTGCCTTTTGAAACCAACGAGCCCCTTTATCGTTGAAGGCCATCGGGCAGTGAATTTGAATCCACTCACCTTGGGTGTGACCAAATCTTTTTTCTAAAGTGAGAGCGACGTGACTTAAGTCTTCAAAAATTTCTCTCAACTGTAGAATATCTTTAGCTTTTTGAGACAACTTAGAAATTTTAATGAGTGAATTTGAATCTTTTTCCCAATGACCTTTGGCCGTTTCGCTCATCGATTCTGATTTCAAGGAATGAACTTGGGGCTCTAATCGACTGAATGCTTTTTGGGCTTCGGTAAATTGATCTTTTGCTAAAGCCTCCTGAATTTGAATGTAAACGGACAACAAGGAATCCATTTTCTGATGAACGGAAGGGGACTCCGTGAGTCGTTGAATGCTGTGGTGGGAGTGATCCTTATTTTCTGAGTGAGACTGGTTCATCATGCTGACTTTGGCGTTAATCTGCAGGGAGCTATCGATTTTAAAAGCTCCCCTCGAAACCACCTCTTCTCCCTCCTTTAATCCCGATAAAACGACGTACTCATCCCCAGCGCGCGGACCTAAAACGACTTCTCGTCCTTCGAAGATGTCCGACTTCGGTTTTTTGATATAAACGATGGCACGTTTTCCGGTGATGAGGGGCGCGGAGGTGGGAATGACGAGTGGAGGGGGAGAGCTTCCATCATCGACGTGGAACAATTCTTCGGCAGGAACAAGATCCATTCCGC
Organism: Planctomycetota bacterium; assembly: GCA_028280485.1. Classification (GTDB taxonomy): domain Bacteria; phylum Planctomycetota; class UBA8108; order UBA8108; family JACQVS01; genus JANQLS01. Next base: position 99,086 of record JANQLS010000072.1, on the reverse strand, counting down.
AAACATCGCAGGCTCCCGGTTTATCTTTGATGATCTCAGAGTGCATCGGGCTTACCCATTTCCCGGCAAGTGCTGGGTCAGCGACGCGTCCCCCCTCGGTAAGAACTGATCGAGCTTCGGCTCGAACGAACATCCCAGGCTTGAGATGCCCGCGTGAATTATCGATGTTTAAGCGTGCTTTAATCGTGTGGCTCTTTGGGTCGACAACCCAATCGATAAAAGTGATCTTGCCTTTGTGAATTTCTCCGGGAAAGGCTTCAGTTTTAAAGGTGACTTCCTGGCCGAATCGTAACCAGGGTAGATCCGATTCGTAGGCTTCTAACTTCACCCACAGTTGACTTAAATTGGCTACCTTGTAGATCGGGCTTCCTTCTTCGACGTAATCCCCTTCGTCGGCTAATTTTTCGACGACGACTCCCGATACTTCACTCGAAATCAAAAGATGTTTGCTGGGAGTTTTTTTCTTTTCAACTTCAGCGATCTGTTGATCCGTGAGACCGAGTAAACTCAATTTTTTGCGTACGGCAGTGAGAGTTTCCTCTGCAGATTTTTTTAGAAATGCACTCTTTTGAGTTTCTGGGCGCCCCAGTGCTTTGACCGCTTCTAAAAGTTGAGTTTGAGCTGTGTAGAGGCTCGGACTGTAGATGTCTGCTAGGTGGTCTCCCTTCTTCACGGTGACCCCCGTGTAGTTTACGTAGAGTCGGTCTAAGCGCCCCGGTACTTTTGCGGTGATCATTTTGAGCTGGGTTTCATCGAAATCGATTTTCCCAACCAAAGATACGATCGACTCCACGGCTTTTCGTTGAACTTTCACCGTCTCGACTTGGGCAAGCTTTTGGGCTGATTTTGAAAGTCTTATGGCTCGGGGGCCGGGGTCGGGTCCATCGTCACTTAGAACGATGAGATCCATATCGCAGATGGGACAGCGTGCCAGATGGGGCATCCGAATTTGGGGATGCATGGAGCAATAGTAAGTCTGATCTTTTTCGGTCGAACTTTTTTTGCTCTGGGACTCTTCTAAACCTGATCGAGATCCGAGCCAATACGCCAAGCCGAACAAAACTAAAGTCACCAGAATGATGGAAGCCATCTGGGGCTTACTCATGATCTTTCTCCTGCTGAGGTTTCGAGAATCTTAATGTTCCGAGGATCGTATCCAGGTTCGCTTCGGCTGTGAGTCGATCCATTTTGGCTTTTGCCACGGATAGGCGAATTGAAAGTAAAGACCGTTCCGCTTCGATGAGGTTTAAGAAATCGGCTTGATCCGTTTTGAAGGAGCCCAATAAGCTCGACAAGACTTCTTCTGCTTTTGGGGTCAGTGTGTACTCGTAAAGAGCACGTCTTCTCTTAGCATCTCGAAGTTCAAATAATACGCTTTCGAGTTGAGCCGCCAGTTGGTTCTTGAGATTCAACCTTCTGCTCTTTTGGGATCGAAGCTCGGCTTCTGCCTCTTTAATTCCGGATCGAATCTTTGAAAACATGAGTGGGATTTCCATCGAGAAAGTTGCCATCCAAGGATCTTTACCACTACCCCTTACTCCCGAATTGATAGCACGGTCGATTTGAATATTTTGAAGCCCGATAGTTAAGTCGGGAAAGTAATGTCGAAATGCTTTTTTTCGTTGAATGGAAGCCGCTTCGATTTCGTGACTCAGAGAGAGGAGAAGTGGGTTATTTTCGATGAAGTATTTTTTAACTTCCTCCTCCTCCCAATCCTTGAGGGGAGGGGGCAGAGTTTGCGGGAACTGAAGCTCGGTATCTAAAGGGCGATTTAAAAGAGCGTTGAGTTGAGCGAGTGCGGGTCGTCTTTGATCTTCTAATGATTTTATTTGATCGGTGAGGGTGGCGATTTCAACTTGCAGCCGTACGAAGTCGGGGTGGTTTTCGGCTCCCGTTGTAAACTTACTCCTTACGGTTCTTTCTAAGTTTTTGAGAAGAACGAGAGTTTCTTTCGAGATCGCTAACGATCGCCCGAGGTAATAGTATTTTGCGTAAGTTTTTCGAATCTCGGCATCGAGCTCTAATCTTTTAGCAAAGAACTGTTGTTCTAAGGCATCGGCTTTTTTGGCTGCGATAGCTTTTGAGAGACCTTTGATTCCCGAGTAGGGGATGCTCTGAGAGATTTGAAAACTTCGTTCCATAGGCCCCGTCCGAGTCTCGATAGAGCGAAGGTACTCCGTAAAGCTAATTCTCGGGTTCGCCCAGGATCCGGCTTGAGTTTTCCGATGAGATTGCGCTTCCCAGGAATGGTACGTTGCTTGAAGACCCGGGTTGTTGATCTCAGCAAAGAGCCTTATCTCCAGTAGGCTTGCATCGGGGGGAAGGGAGTACCGATTTTTCGATAAAGGCTTCTTGTTGGCTAAGCTATTGTTCTCTTGAACTTCATCGCCTTGAGCGTGAACCTCCAGTGGTTGCCTTCCTGCTTCGGATTGAGTGGGGAGGGTGCAACTTGAGAGGCCCAGTAAGGTGATTAAAAAGAAGAGGCTTAGCCTATAGGATTTTAGGATGTTCAACATCAGAATGGTCCTCAGGGTAGCAGGCACACGTCATGTGCCGTCTTATGCAAGATAGCAATTATTCCCTAGTTCATTTGAGGAACAATACAGCTAAGCTTGCAGATTAAATTGCTTTTAATTTGGGGATGGGATAGGTAGCTATGACGGCTCACGGAGTGAACCGACTACTTTGAACCGCACTTGGAAAGTGCGGACTACATTGATTCGACTACTTTTAACCGCACTCGGAGGGTGCGGACTACACTACTGAGGAGGGGCGCGCGAATGTTGAAAGGTGTGCGCCTCGGGGGGAGGGAGAGAAGTTTGTTCTAAAATGAAATGAGTGAATGAGGATTCTTCAATCGTTTCATCATTAACTTCAGGTAGTTTTAAGTTGAGCTTGAGTGAGTCGCTTTCAGATTGAATCGGAACTTCGTTATGAGAGCAACAGCATTCAGCTTGATTCGCTGGGGGGAGGGAGGCAAGAGCCTCTTTTACGGAAGCTTCTTGAGGCTTCGCATCCTTACTGGAACAACAAGTTTTTGAGGGAGAGTTTCGTTCGCTCGAGCTTGAATACAAGCAACAAGTCTTCTCTGAGCTGGGACAAGAGGCTAAGCTTGTACTGAAGAATATTGAAAGCGCGATAAAAATTGAACTGAGGCACTTCAATCCAGGCCCAATAGATCCTGGCACGACTTGATTCCTTTGAAGCCTAGGAGTTAACCGAGGGTTCAATGATCCTCCCTTTTGACGAGCAGAGGCTTTTAAAGTTGTGCTGAAGTTGTCAAAGAGTTTCATACTGAAGAATATCCTAATTGACCCAGTCCCACCAGCCAACAATTCTATCCATACTAAAGGCAGTTAAATTATTATTTCGCCTGTGGGGAAGTGAAGTCTCTCATTCTATTTATAACTCTTTCATCGTCCCTTTTGTTCCTGGATAGGAAAGATTTACCGGGGAGTTTTTAACTTATCTCTAAAATATATACAGAAACGTATCTCTCTAGGTGCTGAATTATTCAGGCTTTAAGGGGCTCGTGTGAAAGGGGAATAGCAATTGCCCTCAAGATTAACGGAATAATCCCAATGGGCTCTGCCCACTATGAAGCTGAATGGAGGTTTCAGCCTATTCGTTGTCAATTGGAGAGAAAGGAATCCTCACCCTAATGGCCCGACGCCACCGCACATTTTTAACGAATGGATTCGATCCACGAATGACTGAGCCGAGGAAGGTTCAAAGTGTAAAGTTCCCTTTGTTTTTGTTGCTCTTAGCAATTATTAGCTTGTCGGGTACTTTCTATTTTCTTCTGGTGAAGTGTCCATTAGCGGTTTTTGCCCTCGGACAAGATGAGGGAATGTTCTCTCATCTGTTTAATTGGATCGAAAAGCTTGTTGTCGCATTAGGTTCACAGCCGGCTTTGGCCTTCGGACTCTTTGTAGCTTTGTTGCTACCAGGCTTATTGAATTTCCAACGAGCGCGGCCTTACTTTCTCTCTTTAATCTTCTGTTGCTTTATCATCGGTGGATTCACCTTTACCTTCATAAAAAACCCTGCGGATGACTTTGGGGTGACCCTTCATTCGCTGTTAGACGAGTCAAAGCGCGATTTACCTTCAGGAACGTGATGTAAAAATCATTTAGGTAGATTGTTATGTGGAGCCACCCCATTTGGGGTGGCTTTTTTTTATGGAGATAAGGTCGTAGCCAAATTCGCCAGAATTTGGGTGATTCAATTTCAAAATAAAATGAACCCTGTAGCGCCACCCCTTGTGGGTGGCCATTCCCAGAGCGAGAGTAACCATTCAGGATTTCTATTCCCTTCACGGAATCGGGCAGGCCATATCTTGGCGTTTGCCATTAATGGGCCCTGCCCCTACAGGACAGTTAAAAAAAGCCGTGGTCCCCTCATAAGGAGGAACCACGGCTTTTTGTCTAATTGAATCTTCAGACTCAATTATTAACCCGCATCATCACCGCTGTCAGGTTGCTCCTCCGGTGCGGGCTTGTACTTAAAGAGAGCACAGAACGCTAACATTACAGCGCCAGCCATAATGGTGGGCCAAACCCACACAGTTCTCCATTTGATTAATGAATTTGCTCTCGCTGCCTTTTCATTTTTAGTCGCCGTGATGGTGTCGAGATCCGTTTTAAGGGGAGAGCTTGTTTGTTGATCTTCTGGAAGTGCTTTAATCTGGGTTTCAAGAGCGGTAATTTCACTCGTTAAAGCGACAACTTCCTTTTCCAATTGAACAGTCTCTTCGGGCTTGTTGTCGTTGACTAACCAGCCAGAAGCTTGGGCACCGATCAACAATCCTAAGCCTAAAGTCATCAAGACTAAGAAGCCTTGAGCCTGGCCTCGAATCGCTTTTGGAGCCCGTTTGTCGACGTAAATTTGCCCGGTGACAAAGAAGAAGTCGTAACAGATTCCGTGCAGAATCACTCCGAAGAGGATCATCCAAAACACGTGGTTGTCTCCTGCAGGATCAAATCCCATCGAGAACATGCCATAACGGACGACCCAAGCCAACATTCCGACTGCGAGCATCCATTTCACTCCTAAGAAACCGAAGAATAATGGCATGAGAGCCATAAACAGCACTTCGGAAACTTGTCCCAGTGGCATGTAACCTTTAGAGATACTCATGGCATCGAGGAAGGGGCCTGCGTAGCTGTAGTAGGCGGAGAGTGGAATACAAATTAAGAATGAACAAATCATGAAAATGAGGAATGATCGTTCTTTCATCAAAGATAGGGCGTCTAGGCAAAGGATATCTTTGACTTGTACTTTTTGTCCCTTGGCGGGAGGAGGAGTGTCGGGAAGGGTGAAGCAATAAGCTCCAAGTAAGATTGCCGAAGCACTGGTGAGGTAGAATTGAGATTCCAAACCAAAGCTATCGATTAAAGATAGTGCTGCGTAATTAGCGGCGATCCAACCTAATGTTCCAAAGACTCGAATGACCGGAAATTCCTTTTCCTGGTTGAGCATGTTTTTGAAGGCTACGGTATTCACTAAGCCTAAGGTGGGCATGTAGCAGAGCATATGCCCCATCAAGACTCCCCAGATAAACGTTTTAGAACTCGCACTTTCACCGGAGGCGACGACAGGAGCTAAGGCGATCAGGACTCCGCCCAAAATATGAAGAACACCCAAGACTCTTTGGGCTGAAAAAAAGCGGTCGGCGATCATTCCTAAGATGAAGGGAGAGATGATAGCTGCGATAGGACCGACGCTGTAGGCGTCTCCGATGAAGTCTCCCCAGCCCACACTATTCATGTAACTACCCACGGTGATGTACCAAGCTCCCCAAATAAAGAATTGGAGAAACATCATGACCATGAGGCGAACGCCAATTGGTGAAAACATGTGGATGTCCTTTCGAAACTAATTTCTGAAAAAGCTCTCACTCAGAAGTCACAACTCCAATCGGAATGCGTTATAGAGCTTGATTCGGGATCTTGGAGAGCATCGAGAGCTTTGAGATCTCTTTTGAGGGTAAATACTTACGGGAATAGCCTGACTACCCTACCCGAATCTGAAAATCGAAACAAGATTGAACTGGGCGCCATTTTTTACCCCCCATAAGAGTGGAATCTATTTGGGGAAAGTTTTTTCCATTGTTCAGAAAGGGGGCTCAAGTGTTGTATGGAGAATAGCTTGTAGGCAAAAACCAGTACGGAACCGGGTCAATTCCGTCTTTGGTGTGCTCTGAAGTGCACAACTTTAGAGAGGTCAGATGGGCTTCAATCCCTGCGGTTTGAAGCCAGGGTTTGTTCCTATTCTGACAAAATTGATAGTCATTATCGAAAGGGTGACACATGCGGAAACTATTATCATCGGGTCTTATTGTGGGAGCGTTTCTGTTCTCACTCACAGTTGGCACTTTGACCCAGGCCCAGATCAATCTGGCTCCGGATACAAGGGACTGTGAAACTCTCGCTAAGAATTCCTACAATACCTGCCTTGAAAATGGCGGTAGCGAGGATCGCTGTACGGAGATTTACGATCGCATCATCGCGAGTTGTACACCTCCAGTTGAACCTCCTGAACCTGAACCCACCACCTGTGAAGAAGCTTGCGAGAAAAAAGCGAGTGAAATTCTTGATGAGTGTATTCGGTTAGGGGTTTCCGATGCCGACTGCGCTGAACGCGTTGCTCGGTTTACCCGTTCTTGTTTGGATCGTTGTAGCGGAGATGATCCCAATGATCCTCCGGATAACGATGTTCAACGTTGCCGGGTGCGTTGTGAAGTCACCTACAACGAAGCGGTCGCTCAGTGCCGCGGGGACAATCGAATCGTCAATGCGAACTGCGTCGAACGAGCCCGTAAAAACTACGAACTCTGCTTGATCGATTGCCGTCCCGATGTTCCTCCTCCATCCGATCCTCCCAGTTGTGAATCTCTTTGTAAGCTTCACGCTAAAAGTGTGATCGAAGCTTGTGAAGAACGACAAGCCGCGAACCCAAATGGTGCAAATGCGCTTTCCGATGTCGATTGCCAAGCTATCGGTGAAGCTGAATTTGAACGATGCGCCAAACGCTGCGATGGGGGAGATGACGAACCGAATGATCCTCCTAAAACCTGTGAACAAAAATGTGATCGTGTTGCTCACGCGTATTTAGATCGCTGCCTCATGATCCCGAATGTCGATGAAGATGCTTGTAAAGAAAGAGCTCGCGTCGTTCATCGTCGTTGCCTCGAAGGTTGTGAGCAAGCTCCACCTCCCACGTGCATTGAAATCTGCCGCATGGACGCGCAGAAAGATTTTCGTCAGTGTGTCGCCGACATCCCCGATGATCTCGACGACGAACTCACTGAGAATGAAATTCGCATCTGTCGTGAAGTTCTTCGAAATGATTTAGAAGAGTGTCAAGAGAAGTGCGATCCTCCTCCGATCGATCCCGAATGCGATGAGGAATGTCGACGTCGAAGTAACGAGTATAAGCAGAGATGCTTAGATGCTGGAATCGATGAAGATGTTTGCGCAGCTCGTAAGCACGCTTTTTATCGTCGTTGTGTGAGAGCTAATTGCGGGCCTATCGATCCTCCTGAGCCTCCTACTTGTGAAGATCGATGTGAAGATCATGTCAAAAAACTTTTTAGAGCTTGCCTGGCTCAGGGTGACTCTCCCAAAGATTGCCGCGAACGTTTAGAGCCTGTCTTAGAACGTTGCCTCAATCGTTGCGATCATCAACCTCCTCCCACTTGTAAAGAACGTTGCCGACACGGGGCTAAGAAGCTTTTAGAGCGTTGCCTCGCTGCTGGTTTTGATATGGATCGTTGTGAGGAGCTCGCTACAGAGTCTTACGAAATCTGTACTAAAAGATGTGAGCGACCTGATCCCGTTCCTTGCGATGAACGCTGTGCGGTTGTTGCCCGTAGAATTTTCGGTCGTTGTGTCGATGCTTTCGGTGAAGAAAACGAAGATCGGTGTAAAGAGTATGCCACTTCGATTCTCGAACGTTGTGTCGACGGTTGTGAAGGTCCCAACGAACCTCCTACTTGTGAAGATCGTTGTACCCGCGCCAGTCGAATGATCTTCGATTCTTGCTTGGACTCAGGTGAGGATGAAGATGTCTGTAAAGACAAAGCGACCGATTACCGTGATCGTTGTTTCCAACTTTGTGAAGAACCGCCAAGTTGTGAAGATCGCTGCGCCGCAGCGGTTGAGGAAGTGCATCAAACCTGCCTCGATGCTGGTGGTTCTGACGAAGCTTGTGCGGAAAGAGCTCGCGAATTTAAGGTGCGTTGTGATCGACGTTGTAATCCTGAACCTCCTACCTGTGAAGAAAAATGCGATAAACGAGTTTTGATTTGGAAACGCACTTGTATCGCCAATGGTGGAGATCCTGACGAGTGTAAAGAAAAAGCCGTAGCGCTCCGCGAACGTTGTCACAAGCATTGTGAACACGGGCCCGCTCCCACTTGTGGTGAAAAGTGTGCAAGGATCGCTCGTCGTTACTTCGCAAATTGCGTTGACGAGCACGGAGAAGATCAAGAAGACGCTTGTAAAGAACGAGCTCAACATCTTCTCAAAGAGTGCCTTCACCGCTGTAAGGGTCATCCTGATCCATGTCCCGAGCGTTGTGCTCACCGGGGACGTGAAGTTCACGCACGATGTATGGAGTTAGTTCCTGGTCGAATTGAGAGTTGCATCGAAGAAGGTAATGATCCCGATTATTGCCGACAACGAGCCCTTCGAAATTGTCGTAAGCAAACGGCTGAATTCATTTCTGAATGTATCGAGGAGAATTGCGAACCTAGTGATCCTCCAACTTGTCAAGACCGCTGTACGCGAGCTGCACGAGTTCTCAAGGATGAATGTATCGACGCCGGTGGTGACGAAGATGCCTGTGAAGCCCGTGCTCGAGCCTTTAAGGAAGAGTGCGATGATCGTTGTGATCGTGATCCTCCCACTTGTGAAGAACGTTGTGAAGAAGCGACCGCTGCGGTCGCACAGCGTTGTGCCAACAGTGACTTGAGCGATGACGAATGTGCCGAGATTGTCGCTAAGTTCAAACGTCGTTGTCTCCATCGATTGGAAGCCATCTGTGATCGGGAGCGAGATCCGGATCACCGTACTCCTCGTCGATTCCGAAGAGGCGATGTGAACTTCGATGATAAGTTCGATATCTCTGACATTATCGGCGCCCTGCGTGGAATGTTCCTGGGCGAATTCATTCACCTCATCTGTGAAGATGCGGTCGACATGAATGACGATGGTGACATGAACATCGGTGACGCGGTTGCCGGATTGGTCAACCTCTTCCGTGGAACGATTCCGATTCCTGCACCTAACACGATCGACCGTGGCCAGGATGCAAGCGCGGATGACCTCCTCTGCCTTTCAGTGGAGGAAGCCTTGGGAGGCTAAAGTCTTAATACCGACAATCCAACCCTTGCGATCAGTCCAGTCAACTCAGTTCGAAACGGGTGAACCCTAACACCCAGCTGAGTTATGGGCCGCAACAAGACCACCCCCCTGTACCGCCCTTTGAGGTTCAACCTCGAAGGGCGGTTTTTTATTACGACGTCATTTCTAAATGTTTCAATTTCGTACCAAAGCTGGGCGCTCCATTCTTCCGAAGATAAGGGAACGAGCTAATTTATAGGCTCTTATTGAGCTTTATCGGTCACTGAGTTAAGGTCTTCACATTATCGGACCCTTTTCAGGCCCTTAAAATCACAACTATCTTAATCGAGCAAATCAAAGACGATTGGAGTCGAGAAGTGAAAAAGTCAGATAGCCCAGCCAAGCTGAATTTCCCACAGTCCCTAGAACCTCTGAAAGATTTGGCCTACGATCTTTCGAGCACCTGGGACCGTGAGTCGCGAGAGCTATGGGCTGACTTAAATGCCCTGGGAACCAAGAAAGATCCCAACCTTGAAATATTCAACCCGGTTCAAACGCTCTCTCGTTTGAATTCTAAGGCCGTTGAATCTCTGGCGAATGATTCTAAATTTTTAAAGCGCGTTCAATCGATTCGGCGCCGGCTCAATCGCGAACGAGCCGCTTCGCGAGCACGGGGAAAAGCTACAGGACAACCGTTTACCGAAAAACGCCCCGTCGCCTATTTCTCGATGGAGTTCGCTGTTCACACTTGCCTTCCCTTCTACGCAGGAGGATTGGGAGTCTTGGCGGGCGACCATTTGAAATCAGCTTCCGACATCGGCTTACCCTTGATCGGAATCGGTTTGGCTTATCGTCAAGGTTACTTTCGTCAACAGATTGATGCGGATGGAGAGATGAAAGTCATCTATCCCAAAGTCAATTATGGCAACCTGCCCTTGGAGCTCGTTCGTGATCAAAGAGGAAAACCCATTACCGTGGATGTGAACCTCGCGGGAAAAACTCCACGACCCGTTAAGCTCCGTATTTGGAGAGTCCAAACCGGGAACTCTTCGATCATCCTTTTAGATTCAGATTTCGATGCCAATCCCGCTCGAGAACGAGCCTTAACTCGCCATCTCTACGGTGGTACGAGAGAAGATCGAATTCAACAAGAGATCCTCGCGGGCATCGGGGGAGTCCGGGCCATGAGAGCAATGGGCCTCAACCCTCCCGTTTGGCACTTGAATGAAGGCCATGTTACCTTTTCGACCTTGGAGCGACTTCGCGAACTGAAAGTTGAAGAAGAGAAGAAAGGTAAGCTTTTTGATCCACAAACGGCGATCGAAAAAATCGCTGCGAGTACCGTTTTCACCACGCATACTCCTGTACCCGAAGGAAATGAAGTTTTCGATTTAGCCTTGGCCCGAAGGTACTTAGAGCCCATTTGCCAAGCAGCGGGAATCGGAGTCGATGATTATTTACGTTTAGGTTTAGACCTCTCGCCGGAAGGCACTCCGATATTGAGTATGACCGTTTTGGCGATGCGTTTGTCGCGCCATCGAAATGGAGTCAGCAAGCTTCACGGTGTGGTTTCAAGAGGGATGTGGCAGCATCTCTGGCCTGATTTCTTGCCGGAAGAAGTGCCGATCACTTCGGTGACGAATGGAGTCCATGTTCCGACTTGGATTTCGCAAGAGATGTCAAAGCTCTACGATCAGCATCTTGGCGCTGAATGGCGGCAACGACTCGAAGATCCAAATTTTTGGAAGAAGACATCAAAAATTCCTGATCGAGATCTTTGGGACGTCAAAACCCAATTGCGTCAACGCATGGTTGAGTTTGTTCGAACTCGAGTTGCTGAACAAATGAAGCGCAATGGAGATAGTCCTGCAAAGATTAAAAATGCAACGGAGAACCTTCTAGATCCCAATGTTCTCACCATCGGCTTTGCACGCCGATTTGCACTCTACAAACGAGCTTCGTTGTTCTTTCGAGATGTGAAGAAGGCGAAAGCCTTGCTCAATAATTCTCGCAAACCCGTACAAATGGTTTTTGCTGGGAAACCTCACCCTGAAGATCCATTAGGCAAGAAGCTCTACGAAGAGGTTGTGGCGATTTCTAAGAAACCGGGCTTCAAAGGGAAGGTCGTCATTTTAGAAAATTATGACATGGATATCGGCCAAGCTCTAGTCCAAGGTGTCGATATTTGGTTGAACAATCCTCGAAGGCCCTTGGAAGCCAGTGGAACAAGCGGGCAGAAAGTGCCCTTTAATGGTGGCATCAATGTGAGTATTCTCGATGGCTGGTGGGATGAAGGTTACGAACCCGATGCCGGTTGGGCCTTTGGTAAGCCTGGGGAATACGAAGACCTCGACCTTCAAGACGCCGATGATGCTCGTGCGATGCTTCAAGTTTTTAGCAAGGAAGTCATTCCTCTCTTTTACCAAAACAATAAGAAGGGCCTTCCTGCTGCATGGTTGAAGAAGCTGAAGAAATCGATGTCCTTGTTGATCCCAGTTTTCAATACGGATCATATGGTCGCTCAGTACCGAGATCGACTTTACAAGCCGGCTTTCGAGCTCGCTCGCCGAATCGAGAAGAATAAGAACGCGGAGAAACTCTCTAAGTTTAAAGATGAAGTTTTAACCGCTTGGCCGATGGTTCATATCAAAAACCAAGAACGATCGAAAAAGCGAGGACAAGAGCTGATCGCAGTGGAAGTTTTTACTGCTGGCTTGAGTGCTGCAGAGATTGGTGCGGTATTAGAAACGCAATCGGGTGAGCTTCTCGATCCTAAAAAAGTCAGCACCAGTGCTGATTGTTTGGTCCAATTTGAATTTTCTCCCCCCAAAAAGGGAGCGGAATCCGTTCAAGTTCGGTTTTGGCCCCAGGGTGAAGACCTCGGTCATCCCCACGAGATGGGTTACTGTTTGGAAACGATCGTCTAGAGTTTTACATTTCTAAAGGAATACAATCCCTTGACTGAATTGACTTTTCCTCCTCCAGTAAAACGGTTTTTAAAAGAAGAAATCGATCCTCACGATTGGTCACAATTGAAAACCGTGTTCGACCAACTCGAGCAGCGTGAGATTCAAAGTGTCTCAGAGCTTGAAGATTGGTTGAAGGACATCAGCGAACTCGACAGTCTCTTAGATGGGACGATCGCTCGGCTTTATATCGATACGTCGTGTCACACCGACGATGAAGAAGCCACCGAAAAGTATATGGAGTTCCAACGCTCGATTATTCCCGAGGCCAAGTTAGCTCTCGATCGCTTGGATCGTAAGTTCTTAGATTCGCCTTACCGCAAAGAGCTCAACTCTGAGCGCTACGCTTTGCTGGAAAAAATCAAGGTCTGTGATTCCGAGCTGTTTCGTGAAGAAAACCTCCCCCTTGAAACTGAAGAAAAAGAACATTCTCAGCGTTATTCTCAAATTACTGGTGGGATGACGATCGAGCTCGACGGCGAGGAGATCACTTTCCCCCAAGCGAGTCTCGAGCTTGAAAAACAGGATCGAGATCACCGGGAGAGAGTCTGGAGGCTGATCGTTGAACGTCGTCTCAAGGACACCGATGAAATTGAGTCGTTATTCGACAAGATGTTCGAATTGAGGGTTCAACGAGCTAAGAATGCCGGTCTATCGGATTATCGAGCCTTCCGTTTCAAAGATTTTCATCGCTTTGATTACGGAGTCGCCGAGTGTGAATCATTTCATCAGGGAGTTCAAAAGACTGTCGTTCCCGCACTTAAAACCATAAATGAAAATCGTGCTCGTCGCTTGGGGATCGACCGCTTGCGACCTTGGGATTACGAAGTGAATCCATATTCCGATGAACCGATTCGTCCCTTTGACTCTGAGCCTAAGCTGATTGACTTGGCTAGAACGATCTTCAATGAAGTCGATCCACATTTTGCTCATGAGTTCACGGCATTGGAGAAGGCCAAGTATCTCGATTTATTCTCTCGACCCAATAAAGCGCCGGGGGGGTACCAGTACTTCATTGAGGATGTACGATTACCTTTTATCTTCGCCAATGCGGCGGGTAAGCATGAAGACCTTCAAGTTTTACTTCATGAAGGAGGGCATGCTTTTCATTCCTTGGCTTGTCGAGACGAACCATTAATTCTATATAGATCAGCTTCATTAGAGTTCTGTGAAGTCGCGGCGATGGGCTTTGAGTTTTTGGGCTTAGAGCATATCGATACGATTTATACCCCAGAAGAAGCTGCTCAGGTTAAAGCGGCGCACTTTGAGAAAGTCTTGCGCTTGTTGACTTGGATCGCATCGGTCGATTCTTTCCAACACTGGATTTACACAACTGATGACGCTTCAGCTGAAGCCCGTCGAGATGAGTGGGTTCGCATCAGGTCGACTTATGGCTCTCCCGATGAATGGGAGGGACTCGAAGAAATTCAGCGAACTCAATGGCACCGGCAAGGGCATATCTTTAAACAGCCCTTCTACTACATCGAGTACGGCATCGCGATGTTAGGTGCACTTCAACTGTGGAGCCACTACCGGCAGGATCGTAAAAAGACTGTCGAACAGTATCGATACGCTCTGAGTTTAGGTGGGACTCAACCCCTGTCGAAGCTTTTTGAAGCGGCCGGATTGAAGTTCGATTTCAGTGAGAAACTGCAGGCACCCTTGGTTCAACTCGTACTAGAAGAGTTGGATCGATTGGATAAAGAGATCGGTTAAAACCTTTTCAAACGACTCGCTCCCTAAAAAACGTAATCACTATGTAGGGGCAGGGCTTGTTAATGGCTGCTCCAAAATAGGGCCTGCCCGATTCCTTAAAGGGGGTAGAGCCCCTGAATGATGAGGTTGGCTCGGGAGACGGGCGCCCGCAAGGGGCGCCCCTACAGGCTTGTTTTTACTGAGTGGACCTTATCACCTCAGATCAGATACGTTGAATCAAGGCTGTACTTTTTCCTGCCACGCCCAACTGGTTTCAGAGCTTTTTTGATAAACTCGAACTTCAGTTCCCACGTTTAAAATATTTTTCAGCCAAGTCACATCCCAGTTCGTTAATCGAAAACAACCGTGTGATCCGGTTTTGCCGATAGCGGTGGGTTTGGGAGTGCCGTGAATTCCGTATCCCTTTCGACTCAAGGCGATCCAGCACAGACCTACTGGGTTCCTGGGTCCGGGTGGGATGGTGAGTGTTTCAAATACATTAGTAACTTCCGGCCACTTCTTGGGGTAGAACGTATAGTTTGGGTTGGGAACAATGCGCTTAATGGTTGAAGTTCCCACGGGGGCTTGGCTCAAATCCTTGGCGATCGAGCAATGTAGAATTCCTCTTAAATAATTTTGACCCTGGGGATTTTTGTAGATCAAGAGAATTAACTTACGCTCCAAGTCGATCTCGAGAAAACTGACCTCTGCTTTTTTCCGATTCACAAACGATCTCAGATTCGGAACGACGATCGTATCGCCAGTGGTTAATAAATCGAGACTGATCCCAGGATTGATTTCAGTTAAGAGTCGGGGTGAGGTGTGAAACTTCTCACAGAGAGAGTCGAGAAGTGAGAAGTAACCTAAGTGATGGCGTCGGCTTTTTTCGTTCCAATCGCTGGGAGGGTCTTTATCGATACTTTTGAGGTCACTCAAACTGACTTTGTAAGTTTTTAAAAGTGTCCCCGCCCCAACTCCTAGTAACTTAGCCGTACGTTCGTCCTGAGTTCCCGTGACCTCAGCTCCACTACAAGCTTGAGCGGCGGCGATCGCTGTTCGAGTTTTTGGCCCGATTCGTCCGTCGATGACTCCGGGAGAAAATCCCCAGCTCTCTAAGGCGATTTGCCACTTCAGGGTTTCGATACGAGACTGGGGGAGAGCGTCTAAAGACTTCTTGACCTGGGCGGTGAATTGGGGGCGCACACTCCGGGGAGAAGATTCTAAGTTTAAAGGAGTGAGGAGAGTCAATAGGACGATCCCTCCAAGGAAACTCAAAAGAGTTTTCTTACTATAATTCTTCTTAAGGGCATCCGGTGAGCCGACAGGTCTAGCCTGGGCTTGATTTAGGCTGGGCAATCCCATAATAGCCTCTTCACATTCTTTTCTTTGAGCTTCAGTCTGAAGCTCTGGGTCATTCGCCTCAACGGATTTACAATCCTTGAGGCCTGCACTTCTCAGATTCTTCCTGAATCCGCTCGCTTGATTGAACAGGCTCGAGCTGAAGTGCCATTATTCTCTTCAGTCGCATTCTACCTCTGAAAATGATGAACGCTCCAACTTTTTTTCAACATCACCCGTAGGGGCAGGGCCCGTAAATGGCTGCGCCTAAATAGGGCCTGCCCAATTCCTTAAAGGGGATTGAAACCCTGAATGATGACGATTGCTTGGGAAGCGGGCGCCCGCAAGGGACGCCCCTACAGGTGATTGGGCTCAGTTAGGCACATTAAAAAGCTAATTCACACACTGTAGGGGCAGGGCCCGTTAATGGCTGCGCCTAAATAGGGCCTACCCAATTCCTCAAAGGGGATTGAAACCCTGAATGATGACGATTGCTTGGGAAGCGGGCGCCTGCAAGGGACGCCCCTACAGATGGATTTCAGAAGCGTAATTTTAAGTCATAAAAAAAGGCTCCTCACCTTTCAGGTGAGGAGCCTTTTTAAGCTTTTAGTCGTCTAAGAGAAAATCTCAGCTATCTTTCTTTTCAGCTGGTTTCTCTTCTTTTTTCTTTTCAGGATTTTCTTCGGTCTTTTTCTTTTCTTCTTTTTTGACCTCGGTTTTACCTTTCTTCTTCGGATCGTACTTCTCGGCGAGGAGAGGCTTGATAATCGCTTCTAAATCGCTGAGGTGAAGGCCACCGACTTTTACTTTTCTAATCTTTCCGTCACGACCGAAAAAGTAGGTCGTAGGGAATCCGCCAACCTCTTGAGGCAGCGTACCGAGGTATTTGCTATCGACGACGCTCAGCGGGTAGTTGATTTTATTTTGTTCAGCAAAGCGTTTGGTAAGGCTCGTAGCTTGAACGAGATTGTCGGTTTTTTCGTAGTTGATACCAATAATTTGAAAACCCTTTTCACCGTACTTCTTTTGGGCTTCAATGAAGTGAGGGATCTCGGCGCGACAAGGAGGGCACCAGGTTCCCCAGAGATTTATCATCAAAACTTTACCGAGGTAAGCATCTTTTTTGATGGTTTTACCGTTGAGGTCTTTTCGTTCTAGTTTGAACTTGGCGAAATCTTTTTGAAGTTTTTCTAAGGCGATCTTTTGATACTTGGCGATTAGCTCAGAAAACTTTTTCTCTGATTTGATCCCATCGAGATCTTTATCTGCCTTCATGCGATCAAATTCCAAGTAGCCGTACTTCATCGAGAGCTCTAGATGTTTCAGTGCAGCTTCTTTTTGATTGAGATTCGCGTGAGCGGAGCAGATGTAGTAATGAGCGTGGGCCCGAGTGATGTCGTAAGTTTTGCTTTTGGGCAAAAGACTGGCGAAAGTTGAGAAAGACTCGATGGCTTCTTTATATCTTCCATCCCGGAAAGACTTGAGGCCTGCCTGAGATGACTCTCTTAACTTTTTATCGGTTTCAGCATCAATTTTTTCTTCTTGAGCGATGAGAGATCCACTCACCAGGAGAAGGGCTGATAATAACGAGGCTTTGAACTTGAGCATGACTCTCTCCAAGAGGTTTGAATATCAGGGACTCTCGTGCGCCCCTAAGGATTTGTTTTAGGGTGAAAATTCACCAAAGCTTAGCGACTTCGCAGTCGATTCCAATTTTAAGGATCTGCTTTAGGGAATTTCTAGGGTTACACCCTTCGTTGACAGGTTGTAGTCTTTGACGTTTTCAGACTGAAGTTCAATATTCTTCATTCTGAGCTGATGGATCGGTCAGAGTTCCTCAGATCTTGAAATCCGTTCGAGGGAAGGATCTGGATCCCGATTCCACCTCAGTTAAATACTGAACGTATGATTCTATCAGACGGTTCCCCTGGCACTTTTCTTCATATGAAATCGGGCCTTGATTGGGGAGGGCTCTGAAGGGTGAAATCCAGCCGATGTCGGCTAAAAGCCAGCAGGTCAGTCTATACGATCCTCAGGGAACTCGGAAGCGCTTTTGCGCATTTAAAAAGCATTCTTAAGGAACTTTTTACCGGCCTGGCTCGTTTGGTGTGGCTTTTTAGAGCAGAAATGTAGGGAGTTTCAATCGTTGGGGCAAACGGTTTGATATTTCCTACATTTATCCCAGAAAGCCTGATCTTGAAATGAGGCTTAAAAAACCTAAACGTGTGGCTCAAGCCCATTTAAACCGATAAACAGAATTGATGGACTCCATCCTCCTCCCCCTGGGGAAATGGGATCGAGAAGAACAGGAATCAACGATGTCCTCAACTGAATGCCTCATGGAAGACACTCCAACCCAAGAAAATGTATTCAAAGAAGGTCTCAGCGCCGAGAGAACGACTTCGCCTTGCGTCATCGTCTTATTCGGTGCTACTGGAGATCTCACCAAAAGAAAGTTAGTACCGGCGCTCTACAACCAAGTTCGCAATGGTTATCTCTCACCCGAGATTGCGATTGTGGGCTTCGCGCGTCGTGACAAATCTCACGAAGAGTTTCGAGCTGATCTCCTCGAAGGCGTTCGGGAACATTCTCCCTACTACACCGATGGAGATCCTGTATGGCAGAAGCTTTCGGAATCGATCTTCTACCATCAGTCATCCTTTGAGGACGACAAGGGGTATCAATCCTTGGGCACTGAGCTCGACCAGATCGATCGTGAGCTGGGAACAGAGGGGAATCGATTGTTCTACCTCGCTACGGCTCCCGAATATTTTTCCCTGATTGCCAAGAAACTCGGTGAAGCAGGATTATCACAATCCAACGGCCTGAAGCCGGGTCAAGATCCAGGAGGAAAAGATGGGCCTTGGGTGAGAGTCGTGGTGGAGAAGCCATTCGGGATCGATCTCGATTCTGCTGTAGATCTCAATCAAAAATTCCTCGATGTTTTTCACGAGTCTCAGGTCTATCGCATCGATCACTACTTGGGGAAAGAAACGGTTCAAAACATTTTGGCATTCCGATTCTCCAATGGAATTTTTGAGCCGCTTTGGAATCACAAGTACGTCGATCATATCCAGATCACGGTTGCCGAAAGCTTGGGTGTCGGAGGACGAGGACCTTACTACGATAAAGCAGGTGCCGTTCGCGACATGGTTCAGAACCACATGCTGCAACTTTTATCCTTGGTGGCGATGGAGCCGCCGGTTTCCTTAGAGGCCGATGCCGTACGCGATGAAAAAGTGAAGGTCTTACGAGCCATCCGAGAGATTCCCAAAGATAAAATCAAAGATTTAACCGTTCGAGCTCAGTATCAAAAAGGTTCGATCTCTGGTGAAGTGGTGTCGGGTTATCGCGAAGAAGATCGTGTGCCTGAAAATACGATCACCCCAACTTACGCCGCGTTTCGAGTTGAAATCGATAACTGGCGCTGGGCGGGAGTTCCCTTCGTGCTCCGTCATGGGAAACGCTTACCTAAACGTGCGACTGAGATTGCGATTCAGTTTAAGAAGCCTCCTATGCCGTTATTCAGCGAAAGTACGGTCGATACCGTTCATGCCAATACATTGATCATGAACGTCCAGCCGGATGAAGGTATTTCACTTTGCTTCGGATCCAAAGTTCCCGGACCTGACATTCGTATCAGAAATGTCAAAATGGATTTTCGATACGGACATTCCTTCGGCATGGCTTCTCCCGATGCCTACGAACGCTTACTCCTCGATGCCATCATCGGAGATTCCACTCTCTTCACCCGAAAAGATGAAGTGGAGCATTCGTGGAAATTCTTTACTCCGATTCTTGAGGAGTGGGAAGCGATGGGTGAAGAAGGTCTTCAATTTTACGAAGCGGGGAAGTGGGGACCGGAAAAGGCGAAGGATCTTCTGGGGTCGGAATTGCGGGCTTGGCGAAAGCTCTAATCTTTTCGCGGAACAACTTCTTCAACCTGTCTGTAGCGCCTGGGCTTGTCCCAGGCCATTCCCAAGCTAAGGCTAAACGTTTTAAATCTCTATCACTAAAATTCTGGCGAATTTGGCTACAACTTGGCCACCCACAAGGGGTGGCGCTACAGGATGGATTTGACGTTTAAAAACAAATTGAATCATGAACGAAACAACAACTGCTTTTTTATCTGGAGTCGAAGTTCCCGTCGATGCTTTGCAGATCGAACGCGAGCTCGCATCTCTGTGGAAGCCCGCTTCTGATCTGCGTGGAGGTGAAGGTGCGGTGGTTCGTTCGTGTATGTCGAATCTCGTAGCCTACCTACCGCATCCAGAAGAATGGGAAGCTGCGCAAAAACTATTTCAGGATGTTTCGAGTCGCCATCCCTGTCGCACCATCCTTTTAGAGGTGGGGGAGTTGCCGACGGCTACCGAGTCTAATGAAAATCAACGATCTCGATTGAGGGCTTCCGTTACTGCCAATTGCTTTTCCCCTCTCGGAGGTGGGAATGCACCCGTCTGTTGTGAACAAATCACCTTACGCTGCCAGCCAGAAGACGTCGTACTTTTGCCGGGGGGAGTCACGCCTTTACTCGTGCCCGATATTCCTATCTTCCTGTGGTGGACGGGAGATCCCGGTTGTCCTCTATTGGTGGAGCTCGCCCAAAATGTAGATCGTGTCATCATCAATACTCGGGATGATGCGATCGGTAAAGGGCGACTCAGTGAACTCGCTCGCCTCGCTCGTGAAGAGCAAGTTAAAGAAGTTGTCGACCTCGGTTGGCGCGGATTAATTCGCTGGCGTGAGGCCATCGCCAAGGCTTTCGATGCTCCTGCTCTCAATCCCTTGCTCGGTCACTTAGATTGCGTCGAGGTTCTTTGGGCCCTTCCTGAAGGGCAAATGGCAACGAGTCGAGCTCACGAAGAATCCGCGCTTCTCATCGGTTGGATTGCTTCACGACTAGGATTGGAAAAAGTGGAGTGTGTGAGTGACGAGGTTTCCCAAAAAACCTGTATTTATGAAGCGAAAAATGGTCGTCGTATTCAATTGGCGGCTCGGTCAACGACGGTTGAGCCGTCATCTGGAAGCCGCAAGGGCGAACCCCGAAGTGTCGCATTTAAGGGCGCTGAACAGGGGAAGGAATCTTGGGTTACTTTTGAGCTTCCAGAGGGAGATTTTCAAACTCTCCGACTGAATTGGCAGACGCCCCGAGAGTGTTTATTAGCTAAAGTGTTACCCTTTCCCCGGCCCGATTGTAGTGAACTTTTAAGAGAAATCTTGAATACTCCAACCCATCCCCATATCTTTCGTGATTCGTTGGAAGCGGCAGCTAGTTTTGTTAGCTAAATTCGTTGAACAGATGGGGAATCGATTCTGTCGATTCTGATCTGCTGTATTTAAGAACTGTTAGGGGAGTGATTCACGCAAATGGCCCTCGATCCACCCACCTTCCTAAAAGCTATCAATGTATTACCTAACCCTGAGGCGATTGCAGAGCGAGCAGCTCAAAATCTATCCCAACTCGTCAGGGTCGTCAGTCGAAGAGGCCAGAAGGCAACGGTCGCGTTGTCGGGTGGGAGCACCCCGAAGATTCTATTTAAAATCTTAGCCGACAAATACGCTGAGAAAATCGATTGGAATCAGCTCGAAATTTTCTTTGGTGATGAGAGATCTGTTCCCCCTGATCATCCCGATTCGAATTTTAAAACAGCAACCGATCTTTGGTTGAGTCGAGTACCCATCCCTGAAGACCAAGTCCATCGAATGGAAGCCGAAGCGGATGATCTCGATGGAGCGGCTCAACGTTACGAAGATGTCATTCGTGAGCGAGTGACGGTCAATCCCAATGGCAACCCGGTTTTCGATCTCATTTGGTTAGGAATGGGAGGCGATGGGCATACGGCTTCTCTTTTTCCCGGGACGGAAGCACTCCATGAAACTCAACGTATGGTGGTCGGGAATGAAGTGCCCCAGCTTCAAACTCAGAGGATGACTTTTACTTACCCCTTACTCAACGCGAGTTCTCACGTGCAGTTCTTGGTGACTGGGAAAGAAAAAGCCCCGATTATCAAAGAGATCTCGGAAGGCCAAGGGGAGTATCCTTCGGGAGAAGTTGCGCCAACCTACGGTGCTTTAGAATGGTTGATCGATGAGGCGGCGGCGGCGGAGTTGTAGTAGTAGGCGCACTCCGTGCGTCGTACGAAGCGAGAACGTTATTCTGATTCGAACGATTTAAATAAAAGAATAGCTTTGCTGAATCTATCAGCCCCTCGCTAGCGTTTCGGGCTAGTTAATGCTACCCTCTTCGGGTCTTACGTTTATGTTTTTTAAGATGGCACGGGGCAAGAAAACCAAATCGTTTCATACGGCTCGAAGGTCGAGCCTACTACTAAGACCGCACATGGAATGTGCGGACTACTGGGCAATCTTCTCCGACTCACCTTCACTCATACGGTAGGTTTCTTTGTCGGATGGGAAAGTGCCCGTGCGTACATCTTTGGCGTACTCTTGGACGGCTCCGAGAATCGTTTCCTTCACGTTCGCGTACTCGCGAACGAAACGAGGTTTTCGCCCCTTTAAAGCGCCTTGACCGAGGACCGGTGGGGGAACGGTGAGGCCCAATAAGTCGTGAAGAACTAAAATTTGCCCATCGCATTTTTCCCCAGCTCCAATTCCAATTGTAGGAATTTGAAGCTTCTCGGTGATGCGTTCGGCGACTTCTTCGGGAATGCCTTCTAAGACCAGACTGAACGCCCCAGCCGCCTCCAAGGCTAAAGCATCCTCTAAGAGTTCATCCGCAGAACTCGAAGTTTTTCCTTGAACTCGATAGCCTCCCATCGCGTGTACCGATTGGGGCATCAATCCGATGTGACCCATCACAGGGATGTTGGCTTGAGCTAAGGCCTTTACTTGATCGGCGTGTTGAATTCCCCCTTCGATCTTGACTGCTTCCGCTCCATTCTTCATGAAGGAGATCGCCGCTTTTAAAACTTCTTCAGAAGCAGGACTCTCAGCGTTCAATCCGTAGCCGAACGGAAGGTCTGCGACCAGCAAGGCTCTTCTTAAGCCTCGGCGAACCGCTTTAAGGCAAAGCATCATTTCATCCAAGCTCACCGGAAGAGTGGTCTCATAGCCGAAGACCACGTTCGCAGCAGAATCACCAACCAAGACGACGTCCACTCCGGCGTGGTCGAGAATCACACTGGTAGGATAATCGTAAGCCGTAAGAGCCACGATCTTTTCATTTCTCTGTTTGGCTTTGATCAAACTGGGAACGGTGACCTTACCTGCGGGGCGTTGAGTTGAATTCTCTGCAGGAGATGGATGGGATGACATAGCCGAATCCTTTTCCTCGAATGGTGGAATTAGAAAAGCTTAAAGAGGTCGGGAAGCATAAGAATTGCCAAAACGGTTGAATCTATCTCCGAAGGAGCTTGCTTCAACATAAACTAACTCTGAGAGATCGGGCGATTGTTTTCATCGACCAAGATGACTCGAGGGCGATGATGGCGAATTTCATCTTCGGAGTATTGTGCGAAGCTTGCGATGATCACTAAGTCACCGGGGCTCGCTAAACGAGCAGCTGCACCATTGATCTTGATTTCACCTTGCCCATCCTCACCGGGGATGGCGTAGGTGGTCAGGCGCTGCCCGTTGGTAATGTTGTAGATATCCACTTGTTCATTCGGAAGAATATCAGCCGCCTCCAGTAATAGAGGATCGACAGCGACACTCCCGTTGTAATGGAGGTCGGCTTCAGTAACCGTGGCGCGATGGATTTTGGATTTGAGAAGGGTTCTGATCACGGGACTCAAGCAGTGGATGACAGTGACATACTGGCGGACGTTCCAGCTGTAGAAGCGGGGATTAAATGCTTCGTATAAGTTTCTTAACTAATAGGGAGTGTAGTCTGGATTGGGTTATAATTCTAATAAATAATCGATATGATGTATTATAAGTTGGGCTTATAATGTTGTCATTAAGCCTTTTGAATTCAAAGGTTTATGTTTTTGTGATTTGTCAGCTAAATTCGTAACCCCTAATTTTTAATCATGGACTTACATAAACTTAGAGGTTTTTACGCCGTTGTCAAATACAAGGGCTTTACTCAAGCTTCTCATCGACTTCGACTTTCTCAGCCCGCCATCAGTCTTCAGGTTCGAGCATTAGAGCAAGAGTTAGGAAGAAAACTTTTAGACCGAACTTCTCGTCGAATCGTGCTGACTCACGATGGTATGGCGCTCTTTGAACACGCTCAGCGTTTGTTTGAAGCTGAGGAAGATATCGAGAAGCTGTTTAAAGGTCCCCACTCTTTAGAATCCAGGCGACTCACTTTGGCGACGAATCAATCCGTCGCGATGCATATTCTACCCGATCGACTTTCAAAGTTTAGGCGAGAACTGAATCCCGTCGAGGTCACCATCCTCAACTTGAGAACTCAAGATATCGTCGATGGTGTCGTCGAAGGTTCCATCGATGTTGGTGTGGTGCTCATCGATCCCCTTCATCCCGCGCTTGAAGCTCGCCCTGTCATTCCCTACGAAATGGTGTTGGTGACTCCTAAGGACCATCCCCTGAGAGCAAGGAAGCGAGTGAGTCTCAAAGATATCGCGAATTATCTTTCGATCTCCTATACCAAAGATACAGAAACCCGCGAGCTGATCGACCTTCCCTTTAATCGCGAGAAACTAAAAACATCGATCAGTATGGCCTTTGGAAGTACCGACCTTATCATCAAGTACGTCAGTTTAGGTTATGGGGTTGCGATCATCCATGATCTCAATATCGATGAAGCGAATCGAGAAAACTTACATGTACGACCGCTGTCACGGTATTACCAACGCGAGTATGTGCATTTGATCTATCGGCGCGAGGAAGCGTTACCGGCGACGGCGGAAGCGTTTATTAAGTTGTTTTAATGTCAATCAGAATGTTCTCATTAACTAGCCCGAAGCGCTAGCGAGGGGCAATTCCCCTCGCTAGCGCTTCGGGCTAGTTAATGCTACCCTCTTCGGGTCTTACGTTAATGTATTTTAGGATGAGTTGGGGTATGAATGTTAAATCGTTTCGTACGACGCACGGAGTGCGCCTACTACTATCGGCCCCGGGCTAGTTAACAAGTCATACGATTATTTAAATCGTTATGGCTTTCATTTCCAGCTCAGAGGCTGAGTCGACCACTTCGGGCTAATTAATATGGAATTTTATAAACTCGATTCCGCTTCGTGCAAATACTTCGCAGCAGCCTCCGGCGGCGTCGGGTTGATATAGATTCCCGTTCCCCATTCGAAACCGGCAACGTTGGTTAGGCGGGGGAGTAACTCAAGATGCCAATGGAAATCTAAGGGGAGATTCGGCCAATTTTCTTTACCTTTAGGAATCCCCTCTAAATTGGGAGCGGTATGCAGAACAAAGTTGTAAGGAGGGTCGTTCAAACTGACTTTGAGTCGGCTAAATACATCTTTCATGATTCCCGCCAAGGCCCGCAACTCAGTATCGTCCGACTGAGTGTAATCGTGACTGTGGTGCCGAGGTGCGATGAAGACTTCAAAGGGAAACCTTGAAGCGTAGGGGCAAAAGGCAATAAATCGGTCATCGATGGTGATCAAGCGTTCACGGTCATGGATTTCTTGTTGAATGATGTCACAGATCAAACAACGTTCTTTTCTCAGGTAATGATCATGGCTGGCATTCAACTCGGTCTGGATGATTCGAGGAGTTACCGTCGTCGCCATAATTTGAGAGTGAGGATGCTTTAACGAAGCACCTGCGAACGAACCGTGATTTTTAAAAACGAGAATGTAACGTAAACGTGAGTCTCGTGAGAGATCTTGAATGCGCGTTCGGTAAACCTTGAGAAGGTCGGTGATGTCATCGATCGAACGGTCGGCAATAGTAGAAGTTTCATCGGGAGTTTCGATGATCACTTCGTGTGCGCCTACGCCTTCGATACTGTCGTAGATTCCATCGGGTTCCCGGTTCGGTTGTCCCTCGACTCTTAAAGCTGGAAACTTATTTGGGACGACTCGAATTTTCCAAGGATCACCGTTTTCACTGGGAACTGAGAGAATCTCCGGCGGAGTCTTATCTTCATTCCCAGGTGCGAAGGGATTGAACTTACCTTGGGTGGGATCGATTTGAGGCTGAAAGTCACTGGGACGTTTACCTCTTTCGCTAGCGATAATAACCCAACGTTGTTGAAGTGGATCAAAGCGATATTCAGATTCGGTATTCGACATAATTTTTCTCGGTAGGAGGAATCAGACGCTCCAGTGTTCGACTCCAAACTCGGGGCTTGGGCAAAGGAGGGTGACGTGACCCGATTGAGGGAGACTGTCTAAAGTATGCTCACCTTCAACCAGAGTCGCTTTGACTCTGAATGGGGTGTCCGGTTCGATTCCAAGAGGACTAAAAGCAATTTTGAGTTCCAAAACTTCGCCTAAGTAGGCTTCAGCTTCACCCGGTCCACTGAGTTCACCAGATTGGTAAGAATAAATCCAGTTATCTGCGTTTTGAATTTCGATTTGAAGTTCACTTTGTACTTCGGATTCGACTAAGCCACTTAAGCTTTGAAGATCACCCTCCAAGCGTAAGTAGAGGTAATCTTCATCGTAAGCGAAGCGAAGAATTTCAAAGTAGCGTACGGTTCGGTGATAAGATCCTTCAGTTGCCTTGAAGAACCCTGCAGCTAACCAATCGTAGTAACCACCTTTTTCTCCATCGATGGGAGGAGAAGAGAGATGGATCGGCGGTTGGTAGACCGGGCTGGGCATCAGGGGAGCTGAAGACTCTAAAATCTCGGGTGGTTGAACTCCTGCCTCTTCTAAGCCGTTTTTAAGTTGAAGGCGGAAGAGGTTTTCGTAACTCGATTCGTAGGGAGTATCGTGACCCGGGCCTAACCACCAGAACCAGTCACTTCCTTCGGCTCCATAGATATCGCGGCTGACTTCAGCATCGGGGGCTTGCAGAGCGAGTTCTTTTCTTCCCGCAGTTAAAACTTTCCAGGCATGATTTTTCTCGGCGCAACCAATCCAAGTATCAAAATTAGCATCGATCCATGAGCCGGGAACGATGTGATGGAGTGAAGGGGCCGGGGGAGCTTCCTCACGGTGATCACAGAATCGCACAGATTCTAAGCCTTCAGTTGTGGCGAGCAGTTCGTAGAGGTTGTTCAGGAAGCCTAATCCACTGTCGGGGTAATATTCCCAAGGGTTTTCACCATCTAAAATGATGGTGTAGCAATGGTTATCCGCTTGATCCCCTAAATGGTCTTTGGCTTGAAGTAAGCGGTGAATGACATCTTCAGCGCCTTCGCGAGGATCCCAACCTGAATAAACAAATCCGACTCGATCAGAGAGTTCACGATCGCGGAAGTAAACCCAAAGATCAGTGCTCGCAAATCGATGAGGTTTATATTTTTCTTCGGCGGGCACTAAAAACTTGCCGATCGACTTTCCTAACACTCCTTCATCCGTTCCGGCCCACTGTATGCCCTGTTCCGCCATCAATTGAAGCGCTTCGTCACTGACAGAGCCTTCTGCAGGCCACATCCCTTTTGGAGGTTGTCCGAAAAGTTTCTCATGAAGTTTGATCGCTTCGTTGACATGCCAACGGGCGTCGTCGGGAAATCTAAAATCGATTTCACCGATGTCGACGTCGGGTCGTGACTCACGAGCGGATGCCGAATCGATCAAAAGAGGAAGAATCGGATGGTAATAGGGGGTTGTCGTCATTTCCACCTGCCCCCGATCCTGCAGCTCTTTATAGAGCGGGATGGTTTCACGCATCGCTTCGAGCATCGCGTTGAAGACTTGAGATTTGTCTTCTTCAGTAAAATCTTTTCCCTTTGCGATCAAGCCCTTCACGGGTTCGCTCTGAGCGAGAGGAATCCCACACCAAGTGATGAGGTAAAGCGTTTGGAGATCTAAGAGATCTTGGATGGTCACATTCGCTTTTTCTTGCGTCTGGGGATCATCCCCGATGAGGGCATGGAGTTGTTTGTACCGCGGGAATGGATACACCATCGTGGGAAGATGGAGCTTAAAGGCGTGTTCGAGGACGAGTTCTCTTTGAGTCCCATCGAGATCGGCTGCGGGATGAAGTAAGGCTTGCAACAAGCGATCGTCCTTGGGCCCATTTTCGATGTAATGCTCCATTTGTTCCAGGAGCACGGGAGTGAAGTTAAACGCCATCTTCGTTTCAGGATGCTTTTTCGCGATATGCGCCATCATGTGGTAATGGCGGGCGGTATGCATAAACACCCAAGGATAGCGATAGCTTGAGATGCGGGGATCCCAATAAGTTGGTTGGTGCATATGCCAGAGGATCGCTACTTTTAACGTGCTCACCTTGAAACTCTCCTGCAAAATTGATGCTGTAAGGTCATCTAGATTCGTCTCAACAGATTCTTTGATCTCTGAGAAGGTCTTGAGTTCTCAGAGCGGCAATCGGCGTAACTTGGAACGAATCCACGCCAATTCGGCTGCTCTATTTCTCATAAATTGCCCCTAAAATCAAAAAAAGATCGGGGCACACTTTACTTCTTTATCTGTCTAAATCAGGCATAAACTGGAAGGAAAACGTGAAATCAGCTCTTTTTAGGGCTTTATTAGGATTTTGTAAGGTTATCTTCGCCTTCAGGTTCCGGAAAATAAAGTTTGCTCCCGGGGATGATTCAGATTAATTTCATGGCTTAGGGTTTTCGGTTTGCAATTTCAACTACCACATCAAGCTCGACTTTCTGCGTGTGTCCTGAGTGAATTCAAAATGAGCTCTGAAAGACCTCTGGGTAACATTATGTGTTGGAAGATTGAGTGGTGAGCTAAATTCCACTAAAGAAGAGCCATATGCAATCCACCAAACGGGTTTTTACTAGAGAAGAGGCTGAAAGCGCCCTTCTCTTCGTTCGACGCGTTGCTAAAGACATAACAAAAGCTCAAGAGAAAATCAGCGATCTCTACGATCGTTTTTGGCATCTTGAATCCATCGGTGAAATTCAAAAAGCTGAACTCATCAATGAGCGCATTCAAAAGCTATTAGATCGAAGAGATCATTGGATTCTCGAGATCGAAGCATTGGGTTGTGAGTACCAAGATTCTCAATTCGGAAGAATCTGTTTTCCCACCGATAACACCACCGGCGAAGGGGCCTTTTGTTGGCGTCCCGGTGATGATGATCTTCAAGTTTGCAGCGAGTCGAGTAGTAGGCTGTTTTTATAGTAGTAGGCTCGGCCCCTGAGCCGTATGAAACGGTTTGGTATTCTTGCTCCACTCAATCACAAAAAATAAAAATGCGGGACTCGAAGAGAGTCAACCTAGCTAGCCCGAAGCGCTAGCGAGGGGCAAATAGAATCTGTAGAGCTCATACTCTTATTTACACTATTCAGATCAGAATAACGATCTCGCTTCGCACGGCTCGAAGGCCGAGCCTGCTACTATCCGCACTCAGAGAGTGCGGACTACAATGAGCCTACTACTATAAAAAAAGCCTCGCGCATTCGCGCGAGTCTTTTTTTATTCTTGTTGTTTCAAGCTTACTTTGGATTCGGTGGACCCACTAGCGAACGATTGAGCACCGCTTTTTCGGGTTTGGATACTATCGGCCGGGGCAGGTCTTTCGTTTGAGTGGTGAGTGTTTTCTTTTCAGCTTCATCTCCATTCGAAGTCTCAGATGTCGCGCTCAATGTGTCGCCCAACTCGGTGGGTAAATCATTTTGGGTGGAAGATTGAAGATCGACGATACTCTTTTCTAAGGCGGTTAGTTTTTCTTCCCACTTCTTTGACAGAGTATCGAGCTTTTGGTGAATTTTTTCTTGGTGGGATCGATCTTGAGATTGAGTTCTTTTTAAATGAACATTTTCTTTTTGTAGTGTATCGATCGTTTGGGTTCGTTGTTCTAAGAGGTCATTTTGAGACTTCATCCAGTTCTTCATCCAGTCTTGTGAAGTCTCTCTTTCCGATTCAAGTTGAACAACGGCTGTATTTAAGTTTTGAAGTTGGTTTTTCCAACCTTGTTCTGAGCGGTGGAAGAGGTAGATTCCTGTTCCTGCAAGAGAAACGATCAGAACTGCGATGAGAACCGTTAAATGGGTGGTGGAAGGAGCTCTGGCTTCGCGAGGAGCTCGCATATCTTCATAGAGTAATAAGTCTCGTTCTAAAGCTGAACGCACAGTTTCTGTTTGTACCGGGAGCCTATTGTTCGTAGGAACTGTTGAGTCAGGAAGTAGAGAAGCCCCCATTTCAAGTTCTTCGAAACCTGAAGCGGGGACCTCAATTCTTGATTCGTCAACAATGAGAGGTTTTTCAAGCTCTGGGTAGGAATATTCTTCCCCGAAGGGTTCCTGATTTAAGGAGCTTGGCTTTTCAATGTCGGTATGAATTTGAAAAGGATCCTCTTTACCAATCCACTCCAGTGGATCTTTCCCCATTGCTTTCCTCTTTGGCATCAAACGATCTCCCTAATTCGGTTCTTATTTTTCGAAGCGGAATTGATTTCGTAGGGTTCGACAACCACATGCTCCCGAATTCGATTAGTCGGTTCGGGTTCTGATTCGAACCGTTTCTCTTCTTCCCTCTCTTCCGTTTGTGCGATGACTTCATCCGCAACTCTCAGATATTCCTTGGTTACGGGTGAAGAAGGGCAGTATTGAAGGAGGGTTTGAGCGTGACTGGGGCATTCCGCCACGCGCACACTTTCACGAATCGTGTTGTTGAACACCAATTCTCCAAAGTGTTTTCGAGCAGTGCCTTCAACCTCTTTCGATAGGTTGGTGTTACTTTTAACCATCACCATCAAAATTCCAGTGACCGTGAGATCTGGATTAAGGCGCTTTTGAACCTTTTGCAAGATTTGCGTCATATTGGTGAGGCCATTTAGAGCTAAGACCTCGGCTTGAAGCGGAATGATCAATTCTTTAACGAAGGTCATCGCATTCAAGGTCAATAATGAGATCGCGGGAGCGCAGTCGATAATGATGTAATCATAAAGATCAAAATGAGGATCTTCGGGATCAGGAGAAAGATCGGCATCCTCCATGGCGGCTTTGAGTATCGACTCCGCACCGTACTCAGTGGCCAAGTAGCGCTCGAGTTCGCAGAGTTTTAAGCTTGCTGGAAGAAGATCTAACCCGGGGACGTCGGGGAGCGGGTTGGTCTTAATAGCATCCATCAACTGGGTCTCGCCCATCATCACGTCGGCGATGGTGGGGACATCCGGGCCTGGCACATCGCCGAGGATCCAGGAGGTCAGATTGAATTGTGGATCTAAATCAACGAGGAGAACGCTATAGCCTTTTGAAGCTAAACTCGCCCCGAGATTAACGGCTGTAGACGTTTTCCCAACTCCGCCTTTTTGATTGATCAGCGCAATAGTTCGCATAGAACCCCCTCTCGATGAGAGAACCGGGCCAACACCTGAAGTACGAATTCCTCAGTTCGTTCTCAGGCCGGGTTGTTGATTAAAGCCGCAGGTATTGCTGATATTACCTGGACAAGAATTAGTAATAAACTCATACCATCGCCTAACTTAGGCGTTTAAACATTCACTGATCAATTGGGCCCTAAACAGGTTGATTCTAAGGAGTGAGCGAGACACAAAACGGGCCTATAGGTTCTTTATCGGCCGGGTTCCGAAAACCTTGAGATTTTTTCGGAAGATATTTTGATCTTTCTTGGCTTAAGAGAAGGGCTTAGGTGGGCCTAGTGGTAGGCGCACTCCTTGCGTCGTACGAAGCAAAAACGTGGAATCGAGAAATTGAGCTCAAAGAATGATGGGATGGAAGTAATTCGTTCAACCCTGCATTGATCCCTCGCTAAAGCTTCGGGCTTGGAGGGCGCGAATTGCTTTCGAGATAGAAAAGGTAGTATGAGGTAAAACCGATTCACCAATAAGCCATGATTGAAATCACCATCCAGGGAAGCCCGAAGCTTTAGCGAGGGATCAAGTTAAGAGATATTGGGTTTTTCAGGGTCAACATTCGAATTGAAGGTGTGATTTCGATCCCACTAAAAAAGAAGAGGCGATACCCTCAGGTATCACCTCTTCTTTTTTTAAGATCAAATGGGATAGTAGAGAAGTACGACGCAAGGAGTGCGCCTACTACTAGTCCACCATCACGCCCGGAGCTGGAAATGCCTGGCAGAACTCTTTGACTTCCAAGCGGATCTTCTCTAATTCGTCGGCGTTTTCACTGGCACGAATGGCTCGATCCATCCAGGTAGCTACCGATTCCATGTGTTCTTCCTTCATGCCTCGAGAGGTGATCGAGGAGGCGCCGATCCTCAATCCCGAGGGATCCATCGGCTTGCGAGGATCGAAGGGGATCGCATTGTAGTTACATTCGATTCCTGCATCGTTGAGGGCATGGGCTGCAGGAGCACCGGTGATGTCGAAGGGGGTGACATCGATCAAGATCAGGTGATTATCCGTTCCGCCGGAAATGAGTCGGAATCCCTTATCGGCAAGAGCTTGAGCTAAGGCCTTAGCATTCTTCACAACTTGATGGGCGTAAGTTTTAAACTCGTCAGTTGCCGCTTCTTTGAGGGCTACTGCGATGGCTGCGGTCGTGTGGTTATGAGGGCCACCTTGAAGATAGGGGAAGATCGCGCGGTTGATTTTAGTGGCGTATTCTTCCTTGCAAAGAATCATTCCGCCTCGAGGACCCCGCAAGGTTTTATGAGTGGTGGTGGTGACGACATCAGCGACGGGAAGGGGGCTCGGGTGAGCTCCTCCGGCGACCAGTCCAGCGATGTGAGCGATATCAGCGATCAGCAGAGCACCCACTTCTTTGGCGATTTCACCGAAGGCTTCAAAGTCCCAAATTCGGGGGTAGGCCGTTCCACCAGTAAAAATAAGTCGGGGTTGGTGCTTCTTAGCCAAATCCCGAATGTAATCCATGTCGATCCGATGGGTTTCAGGATCCAGTTCGTACTGAATTGCGTTATAGTATTTTCCCGAAAAATTAACTTTCCAGCCGTGGGTGAGGTGTCCACCGAATGGAAGGCTCAAACCCATGATCGTATCTTCAGGTTCAGCAAGTCCGACATAGACGGCTTGATTTGCGGGAGATCCTGAGTAGGGTTGCACGTTGGCGTGATCGGCTCCGAAGAGTGATTTGGCCCGTTCGATGGCAATCGTCTCGATGGGATCGATGAATTGCTGGCCTTCGTAGTATCTACGGCCAGGGTAGCCTTCGGAATACTTATTGGTCAAAACAGACCCGGTGGCTTCCATCACCGCTTTCGAGGTGTAGTTCTCGGAAGCGATCAAGCGGATGGATTCGTCTTGACGTTGTTCTTCTTTTTGAATGAGATCAAAGATTTCAGAATCAACTTGTTGGAGGGAAGGATTTAGGTCGCTCATGACTCATTCTTTTCCTTCGTTCGAGTAGCGGGTTAAAAAAATCAGGGATAAACTGAGACCTGAACAAAAGCAGCGGTGTTTGTAAAGACAAAAACTCTCGCGTTAGAATACGTGATCGAATTTCAGTCTGAACGGTGCTGAATATCAACTGAATTCCCTGGGATTATCGCAGAAATACAATCATAGAACCGCAATGAATTGAGCGAGACAATTGAGCGAAAATAAAAAAAATTCACCTGAATTGCCCTCTGAGGATGAACTCTACGAATCACGGAGAATGGGTTTTAAGCCAGAGGAGCCTGAGTATGAAGATGAGGCTCCCGGGACCGTTTTAGGAGCCGTGCGCATGGGGAAGGGCTGGTTGCCGGTTTCTCTGGTTCAAGTAGCGCTCTTAGCCGGGCTTGGTTACTGGGGTTACCAATTAGAATATGGAGATTGGACGCTTTCTAAAGATAACCGGTTCCCTTTGAGCGTCTTGTGGAATATCCTACCGGTCTTTGCTGTGATTTGCTTGCTGTCAGTTAGCTTTATCCGCGTGAACCAAACCGGTGCGATGCCCAGCCAAACATTTAGGGCGAGCCTGGTGGTTTGGCTCCAAATCTTGATTGTCTTGGGCTGGTTTGCTTTGAAGGTCGGTTTCAAAGTTTCGTTTTGGGACCCCAGATGAGCCCTGCCCAAAAATGAAGCAAGAATGCTAAAAATTCTGTCAGCCCGACAGCCTCATTCACGAATGTATAGATGGCGACATCTATGTCGATTCGTCGACTGTAGTCCGCACTTTGTGTTGTCCGCACGTTCCACGTGCGGTTTAAGGTAGTAGGCACACGCCGTGTGCCGTCTAAACAAAAAACAGTAAAAGAACATTAGTCAATAAAATCACTGACAACTTAATCTTACTTAATCGCTGACTCAAAGGAGAATCCTCATGGTCTGTTGTCCCCGCTTCAAGCTCTTCATTGGGCTTTTAGTACTCTCAGCTTCGATCAGTCTTCTATTTCACGGATGTGATACCAAGAAAACAACGACGACTGTTCCCACAAATAATACAGATCCCAAGACCCAAACACCGGAAGGGACTCAAACCCAAAAAACGACAACTCCCACCGGAGGCGCCGGCTCAATTTCGGGAGTTGCTAGTTTCAGTGGAGCTAATATCCCCACGATGGAAGTCATTCCCATCCAAACCGATGCCGGACACTGTGGTGCTGAGCTTAAGCATGAAAACCGAATTGTGAATTCTGCCAATCGCGGTTTGAAAAACGTGGTTATCACGATTCATGGAGTCAAAAGCTCAGGCAATGCTGGTGGAATTACCGTATCCAATAAGGATTGTCGCTTTGATCCTCACGTCAGCGTTGCTCAAGTCGGGGCTGAATTTGCAATCACGAATGAAGATCCTGTCACTCACACGACGCATCCTTACAGCGGCAATCGCTCCCTCTTTAATGTTCCAATGATCGCCGGCCAAAAACCAGTTAAGAAAAAATTGCGTCGAAGTGGAGTGATCGAATTGAAATGCGATGTTCACTCTTGGATGAAGGGTTGGGTCGTCGTTCACGAGAATGCCTTCTCTGCGATCAGCGATGCCGATGGTAAATTTCAAATCAAAGACATCCCCGCTGGAAGTTACGACGCTCGTGCTTGGCATGAAGATTTAGGTGAAGTCACTGTTCAAGTCACCATCGAGGGGGGCAAAGATGCGAAGATCGATTTCAAATTCAATGAAGGCAAGCCGGTTGAAGCCATCGCCGGTGGAGCCGCCGTTGCTTCCAAGAAAGTTGAACAAGGTTCCGATTCCGATTCAATGTTCGAAGTTGAGGCTGTCTCTCCACTGCCAGGTAACAAACCCTTACCTTTAGGTCTCGATCCTGCGAAGGCTATCGTTCCTGCGGATAATCCCATCACTGCTGAAAAGGTAGAGCTCGGTAAAGCTCTCTTCTTCGATCCTCGGTTGTCCATCGACGATACGGTTTCTTGTGCTACTTGCCATGATCCTAAAAAGGGATATTCCAATGGCGAAGCGGTCGCCACGGGAATCAAAGGTCTCAAGGGGGGAAGAAGTGCTCCCGTTGTTACAAACCGTCTTTTCAGTGCGGCTCAGTTTTGGGACGGTCGATCTCCATCGGTTGAACACCAGGCGCTCGGCCCCATCGAAAATCCTATTGAAATGGCGCTACCACTCGATGATGCGATCAAAAAGTTGAATGCTATCGAAGGTTATCCCGAGTTGTTCGAGAAAGCCTTCGGTGATAAAGCGATTACAAAGGATCGCATCGGAAAAGCTATCGCAACGTTTGAACGAACCGTAGTCTCTGGAAACTCTCCCTTTGACCGTCACGAAATGGGAGATGAAAAAGCTCTCAATGAATCTCAAAAACGAGGTTTAGCTTTATTCAGAGGTAAAGCGAAGTGTTCCGTTTGTCATACAGGATTCAATCTTACAGACGAAGCGTATCACAATATCGGTGTCGGAATGGATGCTGAAAAACCCGATATCGGTCGCATGGCAGTCACTAAAAAACCTGAGGATGCCGGCGCTTTTAAAACTCCCACTCTTCGTGATATCGCCGAAAGCGCTCCTTTCTTCCATGATGGAAGTGCGAAGACATTAGAGGAGGTCGTCGATTTTTATGATAAGGGGGGAATCGAAAATCCCACTTTGAGTAAAAACATGTTCAAACTCAATCTCACCGATCAAGAGAAGAAAGATCTCGTCGAGATCATGAAGGCTTTCACCGGTGATGACCGAGTTGTGAGCACGCCTCCTACCTTGCCCGGGAAATAATCATTTCCAGGAAGTCTTCTTCTTCGTCGGACCAAAGGTAGCCTTTGACATCCACGACTTTGGCTTCACGAACCGAAAAGACGATATAAACCGAACCGGGAAAAAGTGGCCCTCCCCAACCGGGGGGGGCTGCTTCTTCCCGGTCTTTTTTTGAAAAGTACGCATCGTGATCGGGGTGGGAGTGGTAGATACTTCGCATCACGAGTCCTGCTTCATCGCCTTCTTCTTTGACTTGATTAAAAGCAACAGGATCGAAGTAATACGCCGTTCGCGCATCGCGATCGAATCGTTCGGGATCGCGTTCCCGCATCTTGTTTTGAATGTTTTCCATGACCACCAGTTTGAGTGGCCCAGTATCAAAGTTGTCGCCCTCAACCTCAGGGCCAAAAATCAGCCCACAAGCTTCTTCAGGGTAGCCTTCCTCACAATTGGCCGCCATCGCATCGAAAATTTGTTGAGGTATAACCCACGAGTTCATTAATCTTCCTCGAATGTTCCTAGAATTGGGTGAGTTTCAAAGTGTGTAGAATTCCCCACTGTACCGGTTTTTCTATATCGATTAAAGGCCCTGCGAGAAATTCTTCAGGGTGGTAGGCACACGCTGTGTGCTGTCTGAATTAAGCTCTAACGATAAAAGAGCTTAACTAGTGAGTTAGGTGTTTTAAATCCATTGATACTTCTTCGATAGGTTGGGTTGACGGCTCGAAGGTCGAGCCTACTACTGACAACTTTTTCGGCCCCTCCACCTATCCCCATTTATCAGTCACATTCTTCTCGGAATTTGCCGATCTTTTCTAGGGAGATGTTTGATGAGCATCTTTCAGGAAGAGTTACCTCTTTTGGGATGGCTACCCACAAGGGGTGGCGCTACAAGTCATCCGGTTCACGTTAATCGACGTCCTGTAGCGCCTGGGCTTGTCCCAGGCCATTTCCTTAAATTCAAAGCGGTTTTAAAGGATTGATCAAACAGGTTGTAATGTAACTCACAAAAGCACGGTTGCTTTTAAATCGTAATATTTGAATCACGTTATCAATAGAAGAGATGCCACCCATGGGGGAAAATCCGATTCCTGAAATCTTTGAAAAGAACCTTACCTATTTGAGGTTGAGATGGCCCGAGGTTGCAGAGAAAGTTTGTCGTCAGGAAGAGGTCACGGAGCTGGAATTAGTTCCAGGGCGTCAGAGTGGATTCAGTTTAAAGGTGAACTCTGAGGCAGGAGTTGAAACGTGGTTACATTCAAGGTATCGCCCAGAAGAAGAAGCTCTCAAACAAATTGAACAGCTTCCTTTAGATCCCAATGACTCTTTACTGTTCTTAAGTGCGGGATTGGGTTACTCGATCATAGCCGCTATTCAAAAAGCACCGAAAACGGTGTTTATGGTTTGGGTTGAACCTAATCTTGATCTTTTCACTCACGCGTTAAAAGCGGTCGACTTTACACCTTTGTTTAAAAGAGATGGTGTCGAACTTATCGTGGGTGCTTCAGAAGAAGAACTCTTCTATCAACTCGACGGAAATGTTTCGCGGTTACTCAGTGGTGGATTGAAACTCATTCCTCATCCAGCTTCAAAGCGAGCCTTTCCAAAACAATCTGAAGCTTTGCTTAAATGTGTGAACGACTTCACGACCCACGGAGCGGTTTCAATTCGAAGTGCGCTCTATCTTTCGCGTATTTCGGTAGAGAACCAGTTTGATAACTTACCTGACTACATTTCGAGTGTCGGCCTCTCAGCTTTGGCCGGGAAGTTTAATGGAGTACCTGCGGTGGTCGTAGCTGCAGGACCGTCCTTAGAAAAAAATGTTGAAGAGATTCGAAGAGCTCAGGGCAAGGCCGTTATCATCGCCGTTTCAACGGCAATGAAAGTTTTATTGGGGCGAGGTATTCAGCCGGATTTAACAGCGATCATCGATTATCACAATGTCTCCGGAAGGTACTTTGAAGCCGTCGATCCTTCAGAGGCGGCTCCGGTGGTCTGTGATTCCAAAGCGAATGCCGCAGCAATTCAAAGTTACCCTGGAGTGAAACTTTTCGGTAACGACCATCTCATGAATACGCTTCTGGATGGAGTGCCTGGAGATAAAGAAAACTTGTTGATGAGTGCGACGGTAGCTCACGCTGCGTTCGATATGGCGCGAACCCTCGGCTGTGATCCGATCATCATGACCGGTTTGGATTTGAGTTACCCTCAAGGACGACACCATGTTGCAGGAACAGCCCAGCAAGAGCAACATTTCAATGAGACCAGCCGATTTTATACCTTCGAAATGAAAGAGGTCGAGTGGTACTTCTTACATCGAAATCGATTGATGGAGGTACCGGCCATCGGTGGAGGCACTACCTATACCAGCGATATCTTCTTCAGTTACTTAAGAGAGTTCGAAAAATTATTTAGGGAAACCCAACAACAAATTATCGATGCGACTGAAGGAGGGGCGAAGAAAAAGTTTACCGTAGAAATGACGTTAAACGATGCCTTAGATCAATTCGCAACTCGTGAACTCGACCAAACGATTCCCGACTGCATTCGACAAGCTGAAGAAGAAGTCGATGAAGTCGAGCGTTACGTGAAGTGTCATGAGGCTGTCAAAACTCGAATTTCAGAAATCAATCAACTGAGCGCGAGTTATAAAAAAGCGATCAAGCTACTGAAGAAAGTTGTAAAGAGTACGGATTCGGGAAAAGCAGCAAATAAGGAAGTGCTCGAAGTTCAAAAGCTCCGAGAGCGTTTTAATGAGTATGGATTTTTATTCCATCTCTTAAACCACTTCGCTCAAGCAGATCTTTTTGTGCGAGTTCAAAAAGACCGTGAGATTACTGGTGAGAATTTAACGGGGGTTGAAAAGCAAAATCAGCAAGCCCAAAGAGATCTCGACTACATACGAGGCTTAGATGAAGCTTTGCGTTATGTAAAAGAGAAGTTGGTAAGTGTGGAAGAAACCCTCGAGCAACGATTGACTGAATTGGAGTTGCAGGTTTGAGGCACGACGAGTCGATAATATGTTCGCATAAAAAAAGCCGCCTTATAGGCGGCTTTTTTTATGCGAAGTCAGCAATTTTAAATTAATTGTCGAATTGAGCGTCGAAGGCTAAGCCTGAGCTTGGGAAGTCGAATTTCTTAACGGCTTCACACGCTTCTTTCGCTCCATGGTCGCGATCCATTCGGCTGTCTTCCCATTCTACTGAGAGAGGACCTTTGTAGCCGATATCGTTGAGGGCGACGATGATGCGTTCGAAGTCGATGTCGCCGTGACCGATAGAACGGAAGTCCCAATGGCGGCGAGGATCAGCAAAGTCGACGTGACCGCCGAAGACACCAACCGTTCCGTCTCCCTTACCCCACCAAGCATCTTTCATGTGAGCGTGATAGATACGGTTTCCGAAAGTGTAGATGAATTTAACGTAGTCGACACCTTGGTAGCCGAGATGAGAGGGATCGTAGTTGAACCCAAATCGCTTGTGGCCGTTGACGGCTTCGATGGCGCGTTCAGCTGAAGCGATATCGAATGCGATTTCAGTTGGGTGTACTTCTAAGGCAAAATTGACATTAACTTTGTCGAACTCATCGAGGATAGGAGTGAAGCGATCGGCGAAGTCATTGAATCCTTTTTGCCAGTAATCTTGGCTGGTGGGTGGGAAGGCATAGATCGAATGCCAAATACTGGAGCCAGTGAATCCATTGACGACTGCAGGGTGTTCTTCACCTCCGGGGCGAGCGTCGATGAATTTTCGGCAAGCTTGACCTGCTTGGATCATGTTTTGGGCAGCACGTTGGCGGACACCTTCAGGATCACCATCTCCCCAAACTTCAGGAGGAAGAATGGATTGATGACGTTCATCGATGTTGTCGCAAATGGCTTGGCCGACTAAGTGGCTTGAGATGGAATAACAGGTGAGGCCGTATTTGCTGAGGGTGTCCCAGCGGCCTTGGACGTAGCTGTCGTCTTCTAATGCTTTAGTTACTTCAAAGTGATCTCCCCAACAGGCGAGTTCGAGGCCGTCGTAACCAAAGTCTTTGGCTTTTTGACACATGGTTTCGAAGGGGAGGTCGGCCCATTGGCCGGTGAACAGAGTTACTGGTCTGGACATGGCGAAAGTTCTCCAAATAGTTCTCGAGCCGAGCCATCCCGTGGGCGGTTGCGTAGCAAGCGGTGGCCGGATCGAAGAGTGCAATTTTAGGAATGAACGAAATCAAACGCGAAGCGGAATGCTGCGCAACAAACCCACGTGGAAGATGGGTGAACCCGATATCATGCAAAGAAGAGGCGCGAAGGTCAATTTTGAATCTGAAGAGAGTGGTGGAGAGTTGTGGAGATTTACTATCCGGGAGTGGGTCAGAGTGGTGAGCAGGGGGGGAATAACGAACTTTACAATGCAAATTAACTCTGGGGAGCAGAATGCATTTATCGTTTTTCAGCCCCACTTTGGGGAGAGAGTTGACCGTATTTGATCGTGTCGAATTATCGCGAATATCAGAATATGTGTGCGTCAAAACGAGTCAGTCGCGTCGAGTAGGCTTCCTTCAACCCTTACCAGGTAACCTCGCTCCTCCAGTTAATACTCGCAACCCAACTCGCTTATTAAATTTCATCGCGAGCTTACCACCAAGTCCATCCCCTCCCTCCAATCCCTACCAGGTAACAAATAAAGCTTCAATTTGAGGCAAATACGGACCTCCAATCGGTACCTGGTTACGAATTTAGGCTACCTGGTAATGATTTCGGTTTCCGAATCTGGTTTACCTGGTAACGGTCTTGGCGGGAAGTTCACCTTACCTGGTAAGGTTGAGGGCTGTGTTGGTGGAAATGGAGAGGACGTGGAAATACGGAATGATTTAATGTGGCGCGTTTATGGGTATTAAGAAATGATTTAAAATAGGTCGTTTGTTGGTTCGGCCCCAGGCAATATGGAAGGAATAATGGGGGGATGTCTGGCTCAAGGGAGGTCTTTAGATGCGTTGAAATGAAGCAGTTTGGGTGCATGTCCCAAGCTGAAATTGGTTTGGTAGTCTGAAATTAATTATCCAATCTCAATCTATGATCACAATTTGAAGATCAGCGACATTAGTTCCAGTCGCTCCAGTAGTTAGAAGCGCTGAGGCTCGATCCAAGGCTGCATTTGAATCGTTGTTCTTTAGGAATTCCTCAGGTGCGAGGCCTGAATCACGAATCAATTGAATCGTTTGAGAATTAACGATCGCCCCCGCAGCCTCGGTGGGGCCGTCTCTCCCATCGGTTCCCCCCGAAAGAAAGGTCCAATCTCGCTCTATGGGCTGATTTTCCATTTCGAGGGCAAACGCCAAGGCGAATTCCTGGTTGCGGCCTCCCTTTCCCTTCCCTACCACGTTCACGGTCGTTTCCCCACTCGCTACCACAATGCACCTGGTCCCACTGTTCTCTTTTGAAACACTCCGAACACGTTCTGCCAACAACTTGGCTTCCTCTTTTGCTTCCCCGCATAAGGGATCAGTAAGCCGAACGACGACTTCTCCACTCTGAAGTTGCTCCCGCGCCCCTTCTTCGACCGCATCTAAACTCACGCGATTACTTCCTACTACCACGTGAGCGGCGTTGTCAAACAGAGAGTCTCCAGGATCGGGAGTCTCCTGCTGCTTCTGATCTACACCCTCCCGAAGATATTGAAGAGCAGTGGGGCTGATCGCCGACTCTACCTGATATTTTGTAATTACCGCAAGGGCGTCTTGGAATGTTGAAGGGTCTCCTACCGTTGGTCCGCTCGCGATCGTGCTGAGGTCATCTCCAATCACATCCGAAAGAAGAAAAGAAATCGACTTCGCGGGATGAATACAACGCGCTAAGCCGCCACCCTTTAATTGCGATAAGTGTTTTCTCACTGAATTGAGTTCATAGATATCGGCTCCGGATCGAAGCAGCGCCTCTGTGGTCATAGCTTTATCTTCTAAGCTTAATCCCGTCGCCGGGGCTGGAAGTAATGCCGACCCTCCTCCCGAAATCAGTACCAAGACCAAGTCATCTTCCGTAGCTGATCGAGCAACCCGCTCGACATAAGCCGCAGCTTGAACTCCATAAGAATCAGGAACTGGATGCCCTGCCTTAAAAAAATCTATTCCCTCGATCTCGCTCACTGAATCAGGATTTTCATGGTGAGTCACAACTACTCGTTCACCCCAGTCCACTCCCGATCCTAGATGCTGAATCACCTTTCGGGTCATGCCCGATGCCGCCTTGCCAAAGGCAATCAGGTGAACTTTCCCTTTTATTTCCTCTGAATTAAATGAGATCTCTTGAAAGCCTCGATCGATGGCTTTTTCAGGGCTCGCAGCTTGAATCCCAAGTTGAAAAAGATCTTCAACTGCACTTTTCATCGAATTGAGTTTTTCAGTTCGATCCACAATTAACTCCGCGCAGCATCCACAAAAACTTGAACTCGTTTCAGGTCCACAGGTCGATGGACTAAGCCGTTCTCTTTCAGTCCCGTTCCTGTGATGACACCATCAGCCACTTGGAGAGTTTCCTTTGCCGTTTCAGGATTCACTCCGCTTCCAACTAAAATAGGAGTTTCGGAAACTGCATCTCGAATGATTTGAACTCGGTTTAAATCCGTAGCTTTTCCCGTTTCTTTACCGGTGACGATGAGGGCATCCGCTCTTCCCCGGCCGGCAGTTTCTCTCGCTAAGGATGCAATATCGATTTCACCTGATCCCAGGGGTAATGCGTGTTTCACCAAGACATCCGCAAAAATCTTCACATTTGAACGAAGGCTTTCTCTTTGTCGGATCGTTTCGTAGGCCTTCCCTTGAAGAACTCCTTGATCCGTTACCATCGCACTGGTATGTACGTTCACTCGAATGGCATCAGCACCTACAATCGCAGCGCAAGCGAGAGCCGAAGCAGCATCGTTTCTCAAGACATTGATCCCGATAAACGGCTTCTTGGAAGACTTCGCAGAGTCCGATTGAAAGTGCTCAACAATCTTCGCAGCCACCCAAGTGATCGCA
The DNA here is from genome assembly GCA_028280485.1 of Planctomycetota bacterium. Classification (GTDB taxonomy): domain Bacteria; phylum Planctomycetota; class UBA8108; order UBA8108; family JACQVS01; genus JANQLS01. The sequence goes on along the minus strand of JANQLS010000072.1, from coordinate 56,679 downwards.
GAAACAGTGACGGGAGGTACTTGATCGGGATAGAACGGATGGTCGTTAAAGTTTTCAATAAAAAATCCATCCATGCCCCCTTCGATCAAAGTTTGAGCATCTTGAAGGGCTACCTCTAAAGCTTTTGGTAAAACTTGTTGGGGGGATTGATCTCCTACTCCAGGAGAGCCAGGTAAGGGGGGGAGGTGAACCATCCCCAGCAGTAATTTTTTAGATGCAGCTGACATTGAGATCACTTAATCAGTAAGAAAGATGAGTATAGGTACTCTTAGGCAGTTCGAAAGAAAACTTAAAGTAGAGCTAAGGATATCAATTCTTTATCTTCCTCGGAAGGGTTGTATAAGAATCTTCTCCACCTTAATAAAACTTTGTATATACTCAGCTTCAGATTGCCGTTTTCAATCACCACAATATTCACAGCCTCTCGGCTGGGGCATCTTTTAGAAGATTTGTTTATTCATGAAACGTAAACTTTGGGCGATAGCCGACCTCCACCTCGGTTTTTCTACGGGCAAGTGGATGGATAAGTTTGGCGAACACTGGATTGGCCATCACAAAAAGGTGGAAAAGCATTGGAGAGATTCGATTGACGATAACGATATCGTTTTACTCCCCGGTGATTTTTCGTGGGCGATGAAGCCCGCGCAAGTAGAAGAAGAATTTAAATGGTTACGCGACCTTCCCGGAATCATGGTCATGATCAAAGGGAATCATGATTACTGGTGGCCGGGTTCTCATAAGAAGATGAAAGAGCTGTTGCCCGAGAGAACTTATGCCCTCAAAAAGACAGCCACGATGATCGGGGGATTACCCATCGTCGGGGTGCGAGGGGGAGATTTAGTTCCTTTCGGAAAGAAGACTCAAGAAGATGTTGATAAAGAGCTCGAGCGCGAGATTAAAGAATTTAAAGCTTCAATCGCCCATTTAGATGAACTCGAAAAAGAAACTCAGGCTGTGCATCCTAGAGTTGCAATGTTCCATTATCCACCTTTCGGCCCTCGTTCAGATCAAAGCATATTTACGGATCTGATCGAAGAAGCGAATTGTAAAACGGTGGTCTATGGGCATCTTCATTCAAAGCAAGATTGGGATGATTACTTTCAAGGGGAAGCGCGAGGAGTTCAGTATCATTTGGTGGCTTGCGATGCTTTAGATTTTAAGCCGCTTCTCATTGATGAATGGGAAGATTGATGAGAAGCTAAAGTTGAGAGCAGCTTAACTGAGATCGTTCGATTTTGCGGGCTCAGCATTCACGATTTCAAATAACTGATCAGGACTGACCCCTTGTAGGCTGGAAAGTTGCCAGTCGACTCCATTCAATTGAACTTCATCTTCGGAGTTCGTCACTCCCAGAATTTTTATTCCCGCCCTTTGTGCTGATTGAATTCCCGTGGGGGAGTCTTCTATTGCGATGGCTTCATTCGCTTTTAAGTTGAGCTCTTTTAAAACTTCTAAATATAAATCGGGAGCTGGCTTCGAAGGAAGATTCTTAGAAACATCTCTCACTGAGTGAAAAAGAAAACGAACTCCAATAATTTCTAAAAACAACTCGGCGTGTCCACTCGAAGATGCGAGTCCCACTTTGAGGTCACAGTTGTGAAGTGCACGAACGAGTTCTAACGCGCCCGGTAAGACATTGAGGCCTTCCCGCTTCACAGTATCTAATACGATTTCACTTTTTCGATGCATCAACGCCTGGAATTTATCAGGCTCGAGATCTTCACCCATGATCGCCCGAATGGCATTGGCCCTCGATGCACCTAAACCAGATTTTTGGTATTCGGTCCAAGTGTATTCCCGACCCTGTTCCCCAAATAGGCGCTTGTAACTTTGATAATGGAGCGGCACGGTATCGGCGATCACTCCATCAAAATCAAAGATAACAGCTCGAAGGTTTTGGGGTTGGGTGGAGGCAGCAGACATGGTTTTTCAGGGGTTTTTGCAGGATTTTTCACTGTTTGAGATTGTTTTCGATACAACTATAGCCAGACTCTTGTCATCGGCAATCAAGACTGGTATAAGTGATCTTTCCCCTGAAGTTTTTTTCTTCCGATAAGTACCCACCTAAGTGACTTATTCGAAGAGGTTTACAGGCGGCTTCGGCGGCCGAGACTCAGGGCGACCCTCCCATAAAAAAGCTGAACATCAGAGGCGGCATAGCCAAGTGGCTAAGGCAACGGTTTGCAAAACCGTCATCCCCGGTTCGAATCCGGGTGCCGCCTCCAATCTTTTTTACCAAATAATACGTCCCTTCCTCGATTAACTGCTTAATTTTCCCACCTTTAGGATTCTTGACTACTTCTTCCTCATTAGAGGCTTCATTGCCTTCTGAAGTCATTGAATGACAAGAAAAGTCGGTGTTCCCCACATGCTGGCCCACATGCAAGCTTACTGAACTCTTCTCTATAGGTTCTGAGACTAACTCGGGTTTGGTAGGGAGTTCTAGCTGTTTAAGCGCGGTGTTTAAATCATCCAGCTCGAAGTGTGAGTAATTGTCCAATGTGAGTTTTACGGTCGAGTGTCGAGCAAGACCTTGCATTGCTTTAGGGTGAACACCTGAGCGAGCTAACGCAGTTAAAAATGAATGCCTCAAGGCGTGAAAATCGGCATACCCCTCTTTAGTTTTATAGGGAATCTCAGCTCTCTTTAAATCTCCCCGCATCATTTTTGCTGCTTTTTTTGACCAGTTCCCAGGCCATAAAAACTCATCTCCCTTCTTCTTTCTCTGAATCCAATCCTCAATGGTGTCCTTAACTGATGCATGAAGAGGGAGCACGTCTTTTCTTCTTCGTTTCGAATAAGCAGATTCAATGGTCACCGTAGCAGGAGTGGTTTCAAAATTAAAACTGGAGGGCTTCAAGCTTGCTAACTCAGAAGCTCTAATTCCGGTGATAAAGGCAGTTAAATAAAGAATTGCTCGGTCTTCACCCCCGAGGCAGCAAAGGCGATTTGCTGTTTTGGTTACTGAGATTAGTTTTGCGACCTCAATAAAACTCAACGCCCTTCTTTGGTGGCGAATATCGGTTTCAATCTTTACAGTTTCAATTTGATCAAATGGATTCTCTGGGTAGCGATTAAACTTCCTTAGCCAGTTGCAAAAACTTCTACAGGCTTTAAGGTAAAAATTAGAAGTCCTTGCAGAAAGACCATTTTTCCTTCGCTTCGCTAACCATTGATTTAATTTTTCAGGATCCAAGTCTTTTAAGGTTAAAAATTCACAGCCCTTAAAGGCGGCAGTTACTCTATTGATAACCTGATTGACTTGTTTAGTCGTAATATCTTTCGCTTCAAGATGTTTTCTGAAATCGCTAAGCTGTTCAGAAATTGGTCTCTTGGCTTGGATTGAAAACTGGTCCACGATCCCGGCAGATTCTAATGCGACTTCTTTTTCGATCTTGGCAGCTAATTGCTTCGTTGCTTCTTTATCAACAAATCCAGGGATTCTCTTCTTGATACCCTGAGCATCTATATATTCGATGTACCACTTCTTTAATTTCTTAGTAACTTTCTTTCCCGTTTTGGAGTCTTTACGGGTATAGGATGGTTTATAAATTGAAGGCATTAAACTTCCTGTTCGAATAAAAATTTCGTTCAATTATTTAGATTAGCACCTAGTGATGATCGGATCTAAGAATTACATAAATTTATTTTGAATCGATTTGCGTTCGTGATGGGCAACCTTCTTCAACCCATTTCTCTAACTCGATGCGCCTCCATCTCTTAGTGCAGCCAATCATGACGGCCCGAGGTATTTTTCCACTGCTATCCCATCTCCACCACTGGCGAACGCTTATTCCGCAAAGGTTTGCTGCTTGAGTTGCTGACAGGAGAAGGTTCGACTCCATTTGTTTCTCTTTAATGCTCATTAGAAAGCTCCCTAAAGTTGTTCTTAAGTTGTTGGGCAATCTCAAAACGACTAATCAATAAACGAATTCGTCCTTGTTGAATCTTATTTAAATTATTTTTGAGGAAGCTTGAGGAGATTTTGCGTACTTACTCATAGAGGCTGAGTGGAAGTAGCCTGAAACCATTCATAAAAACAGGAGTAAGTATGATGAGAGTAAAATATAGTCAACATAGTGGCCTATACTCATTTGAGCCCAAAGCTGATAAGAATGAAAAGGAAGCCTATTTTTATCAAAGATATATCAATCGAATTTGTTGGTATTATATGAATCGTGGGATTAGTCCAATAAAGGCTGAAGAAATGGCTCATGACCTACTTGTCGATGTAATTTTTAGTAATAAATTAAGGAAGGTCACATCGAAATCCGCTTGGCTATTTCGAGTAGCTAAAAATCGACTCATTGACCACTATAGAAAGGAAAAACAAATTCAAGGATTACCAATGCCTCTGGAGGAGATTGTTGAGGACTCAAGCAAAGAGTTTTTAAAAAGAGAAGAGTTAAATATTTACCTTCAAAGTTTGCCAAACCTTGAAAGGCAAGTTATCGAAAAATACTATTTCGAAGAACAAAACCTCAGAGGCTTAGCAGATAATTTTGATTGCTCAACCGCTACTGCTTATAGACTCCTACAAGATGCCTTAAGCTTGCTTCGCAGAAAATATAAGGATTCACTTTGAACTCGTTTTTCAACAAATACCACCTGAGCATTGACTTGGGTTGGGAATAGGGGACGCGTTTACAATTTCATTTGAATTCAAACTGTTTAACCACTGAATCCAATCTGCTCCTCCGTTGCAATTACATTTTGCCGAACCACCTAAACCACAAGCCTCAGGAAGCTCGACACATTCTCCGCCTGTAAATGCGAGTAAGGGTATGGACTTACATAATTGATTACAATCTATCCTCACGACCAGTGGGTTTGGATCATCAGGAGTTTGGCAATCTGTCTTAACCGCAGAGTTCTCGTTTAAGATATGGGAATGGTCAGGGTGTGGTACACAGGAGTCCCCTGTTGTAGGTTTTAGATTCGTTTCACATGCACTATCTAATGTTCCATAAGTGCAGCCTGGAGTGAATGGGTCAATTCCATTATCCCCGAGTTCCACCCAGTTATACTCTTGGGCGACAACCGGATATGCAATTATGAAAATGGAAGTTAAAAAAAATAATTTAATATTCATGGACTCTCCTTCTCAGAAGAAGGTTCGGTAAACTTCTCAGATTTCTTTAGCGTTGCTGGTTTTATTTGAACACCCTCAAGATTTTGAGGTAGTAATTCTAATAGTTTAACCTGAGATTGCTTCATGATTTTTAATGCTAATTCATGATTAGGGGTTAATCCAAGTACCGTTGAAGCATATTTATGAGCTAATGAAAAATTCTTATGGGTAAATTCAATATCAGCGGCTAAGGCCCATGTTTCCGCATTTTCCGGTTCTTTAGAAATCACATACCTAAGTAATGTTTGAGCAAACTCATAATCCTTTTTAGAGCTATTAATAATGGTCCTTATAGGGCCAGCCTTTGGTTCAAACAGTTCTACAAGCTTATGGAATTTACTTACCGCGTTCTTTCTTAGTACATCCTTTTCCTCCTTTGAAAGACCTGAAAGTTTTAAGAGATTACCTTGAGCATAAACTTGTCTGTGTAAGGATCTCTTTTTCGTCGAAGGAAATAATGCCGGTGTTTTAACCGCATTTTTGTAAGATTCTTCCGCTTCTCTAAATAAGTTGTAACCATTTGTTTTGTCTTTTTTTCTAAAAGCAGAATCCGAGAGCATTATTGCCAATTCTCCATCAAAGAAATAAAGCTCTGAAATGGGGTGGAGCTCAACCATCTCTTTTAAATCTATCCGGATACTAGTATAGGGATATAGTGTTCCTGCAACGGGGAACAAGGTTGAAAGCTTTTTAACCTTATCCCATGCAAGCTTCTGACATTTCATGTTGCTTAAGTTTATTTGAAATAAGTCTGTTAAACCTTTTGACTTAAAAAGTAAAAGAAAAGACTTTGCAAGCTTTAAAGGATCCCCACCGGTACCCCAAATATCTTGTTTTCTGAGTTCATCAACTGCGTTTGCTAAGGTAATAAAGGCTTTCTCAAGTTCTTCAGACATGCCTCCAAATTGAGTTTCTGTTTTCAAAATTGAAGCGTTCACTCCCTTTAAATCTCCCTCCATGGCATAGGAGGTCGCTTCAACCCAATATGGATTAGGGTCAGAGGGGAACATTTTTTGCATGATTTGAGCTTGAAGTAGCGCTTCTTCATATCTTCCTAATAGTGAAAGCAAGATCAGTTTTTTCCGATGAGCAAGATGATAAAAGGGGGATTGTTCAAGGCATTGGTTGAGTTTTTTTATAGCGTTTATAGAGTTAGGTTCTAAAAGAGCTTCAATATAGAGCTTTTGAGGCTCGGTGAGTATTTTCTTTTGAGCTTGCTCTAATAGTTCTTCAGCCATTGAAATATCTTCTCCTAATGCCATTTTCGCATCAGCTTTAAGGAGGAGGGCGTGGCCTTCTTGAGACTCTTTTATGACAATCTTCTCTAACTGTTCAAGCAATGATTGCGGGTCATCTAAAGACAGGAAAGCTTCTAATCGATCGAATTTTAATCGCTCAGATTCTGGATGCCCCCTATTGATCGCTTTTTGATAAAACTCTAGGGCTTCTTTCCAATTTCCGTGCTGATAAGCAAGTTTTGCACTTCGTTCTAAGGATTTTGAAAGTTCGGTTTTAGCTATTTCAGCCGATTCCGTTGCCTGATAAAACCCAATCCCGGTGGCAATACTCCCGAGGATTATCGTTAATAGAATGAGACTTGCTGCAATTGTTTGGATTCGGTTTCTTCGAATAAATCGCTTGAAATAATAGGCTCGGTTAGGTTTTTGAGCTAAAACTGGTCGGTGTTCAAAGAATGCCTGAATGTCATTTTCAAGCTCCGATACTGAAGAGTACCTTTCAGGCACTCTCCTCTCTAAGGCTTTAATACAAATAGCATCCAAGTCATCATGAATTTTAACGGAGTTGCCAGTATTTTTGACCCTAAGGCTTGGTTTTAGGGGCTCAAAGGATTTAATGTTTTTTATTAACTCGCCTTGTTCTAAATCTTCATAGGGTGAGTAGTCAGTTAGAAGCTCGTAGAGAATGACCCCAAGTGAATAAATGTCTGACTGAGTGGTAAGATTCTTTTCTCCCTGGATTTGCTCTGGGCTTGCATATTTGGTTGAGAGTATTCGATAAATTGTTTTAGTGTGTTCTTCATTTTCTATAGATGTCTCAGAAACGGCTTTTACTATCCCGAAATCAAGAATCTTGGGCTCATGTGATTCGGTTATTAGGATATTTGAGGGCTTTAAATCTCGGTGAATAAACCCGTGACTATGGATTGCAGAAACTGCTGAACAAATTTTCTTAAAGATTTGTAGCCGTCCTTTTAACTCAAGGCCCCTTGTTGCACTCTTTAATTCTTTACCCTTGACCAGCTCCATAATGTAGTAGGGATAACCATCTTCGGTAACACCACAATCGTAAAGCTTGGTGACATTTTCATGAGAGATATTTGACAGCGCCTTCATTTCTTTTTGAAAGCGCTCCCTTGAAACAATTGAGCTCAGTTGAGGAGCGAATATTTTAAGGGCCACCTGCCGCTGGATGGGAGTGGATTGAGCTTCATTAGTTATCGATTGAGTCGCAAGATAAACTTCGCCTTGGCCGCCTCTTCCTAATAGCTCTGTGATTTCACAGTCTCCAATGGTTGAGCCTACCCTTTCAAGAGTAGAACTTTGAGAATGAAGACTTTCACTTAAAAATCCTTCCTTTGAACTTTCACTATCATGTTTTAGGTACTCTAAGACACGTTGATAAATTTTAGAATCCAGGCCATTACAGAATTCTTTTGCTTTAGCAACTCTCTCGTTTGAATCAAACGCTAAAAGCTTTGAAAATATTTGATACGCTTTTTTTTCTAATTCATTGTTCATTAGAATCTAATTCCTTACGAAGAAATGCCCGTGCCGATTTGAATTTTCTTTCAACGGTAGATTCTGAAATTAAGAGGGTTTCAGAGATTTGATTGTTGGTGAAACCAGAGAAAAACTTTAGTTCAATAATGGAGCAACTGTCAGGGTCGAATTCATTTAATTTTTCTAAAGCTTCGTCGAGGTCAATAATATTTGAGCCCGTCTGATCTTTAATGCTTTCGATCTGCTCATCGAGAGGGCTTCTCTTAGAATCTGGAGGCCTTTTATCTGCAGATAGTTTTCGATAATGGTCTACGAGAATTTGCCTCATTGCACGGGCCGATAGTGAATAAAGCATACCTCGAGACCTTGGCTCCTGAAGGCCTGCTTCGTTTTTAAAAAGCTTCAAATAGGCTTCATGAACTAATTCGGTGGGGGAAAGCTGATCAGCTTTCATATTTCCACTAGCAAGGTTGTTAGCTATACCTTTTAAATAGTCATAAGTAAGAGTCAGTAACTCCTCCTCAGACCCAGCTTCTTTATTTATCACCTTTTTGAGCGCCTCAGTGACGTCTCCCCAATCACTTTTTCCCATATTTATAAACCTCCCAAAAATATAAAAAAATCCAAGATTCCATGAGGGAATGGGAGGGGGAAAATACGTACCTATATTCGGAGGCAGTTTCACCCTACAACTAACCCAGGAGTAATCTATGAAATCAAATCAATTCTCTTTCAAGCAAGCTGAAGCAGCCATGAAGACTTTCAAAGAGACCCGTAAAAAATTAGAGGAAATTTGGAGTGTCGTAAGGCAATACGAAGAGGTTTTTGACTTGATTGCTAGTTACGAATATATCGAGCAAGAAATTGACCGAACCCCAAATAATGTAGCCTATGCTACTAAAAAATAAGATCTAAAATCAAACATGTATACAAGCAATTTTGTAAATAATTATACGGGGATTCAGGCATTTAGTCCTCTCAGATAAATCTTTTTAAAAAATGTCCTACTTGTACTTAAGAAGAGCTCAATTTGAAGATTTTGGCCTGAAAAACAATGGATTTAAAAATTCAATTTTCTCATGTATTCAAAATTTCAGCTCTCAATCCACCTAAAGAAGCAAGCGCGTAAAAGAGCTACCTTCAAAGCTTCAGAAAGGAAAAATCAAGATGTCATAGTAGTGAAGATACAAAGATGCTACTGGATTTGCCATTCAAGCAATTGATAGCTAATCCCTTAAAGAAGTCGGTTAAGTGTTTCACCCAGTAGGTGAATACTTTTGTCGGAACAATTATTTGTTAAATAAACAAAGGAGTAATAAATGGGATTTTTCTTTAAAGCAAAAACTCACACCTCTTGGATTGAAGTTGGTCCTTCGCTGCAAGCCGGCCCGTTAGGTTTTAATAGTGACGGTACATTTGAAATTGGCACATTGATATTTTCTGCTGATGCAGATATTTACAATGTCAGTTATGAAGGCATTCTTATCGACAAAGTCGGTGGGCATGGAAAAGCTATTACAGTTAATACTGGATACAACATCTTTGAAATGGTTTTCCTTCGTGGTTCCTGGTGGAAGCGTAAGCGAAAGGTTTGATTGTAAAGCTACTTGCTGTATGAGTGAGTTTTAGAGGGAATTGAGTGCTTTCTCAAAGGTGTCTCAAGAATATGAAAAAGACAAAGAGATTACTTATTGATTCAAAAATACTTATTCTCCTTCAAAAAACTCGAATAGCGACTTTCAGTCAAATTCAAAAATTTCGTCCTGAAATAAATTCACGTGAATTAAAGAGCTCATTTTTTGAGCTTAAACGGAAGGGATTAATAGCAAATTTAAAATGCTCAATAAGAAAGATACCTATTACAGGCCCCGTTTTTAAAAGCGACTCTGAAAGCTTGAAAAAAGTAGGCCAAACAGAGAGAACTCTTAGAGAGCGTTGGAAAAATGTAGCGGACTCGGTCGAAACCATTTGGTATGTGAGAGGTAAGGAGCCAGAGATTTCAAAAATTGAACATGACCTACACTTAAATGAGGTGTTGCTCAATTTGAAATCAAGTAATCCCAAGCTCTCGTGGCTAAATGAAAATCAATGGACTCAGATATATGGTGCCCGTGGACACGCGCTCCCAGATATATTAGTTCTCAATCCCGAAGGAAACCCGGCCTACTTTATTGATTGGGCTGGAAGTTACCGAAGTACTCGCTGCATTCAACTTATTGACTACGCTGAAAGTATGTCTATACCAATTGAGCTTTGGTAGAGATTTTAAAAATAACTTTTAGTGCTTCTCGACACTATTTCTAATTCGAGAAATTCTTCAGTCTCAAGATTTATTAATTTGAGACCGCTATCACTAAGCTGTAAACCAACCTCTCTTCTGCCCAATTTTAAACCGTATTCTTTTATTAGGAGGGAGTTATGAATGTAAATCATTTGTTGCCAAATTCAGGCATAAAGATTGATCGAAAGAATCCTTGGCTGATTTATCAGGTTAAGGGTTGGCCAACAATATCCATCGTCATTTCATTAGGACTTGGATATTTCGCTGGTGTTGCATTTGCAGTTTATTGCTTTGCCAATATGTAAGGCAATTTTGTGAATAGTAATTTTGAAGATTTGTATGCAAATAAATCTTCCTTGCCCAGGTTCTCAATCTTGAGAACCTGAGGCTTTTATTCCTTAAGTTCTCCAGTTTGTGATGAGTGAGCTTGGTTGGGATTCACTCAAGCAAGCTTAAACCTAACAAACCTATTGGAGGTACATATATGAATACTATCACTTTAACCGCTGTTGTTGTCAGTCCGGGAGAACTCAAAGAGATTTCCACTGATTCAAAAGTGAGAACCATTCGACTCGCTCATAGCCTCGGGAAAGACAAAGATTCACTTTTCGTTGACGTTGAAGTCTTCGGAGGGTGGGCCGAAAATTTTCGAGGCACCAAGGGTGACCTGGTGGTCATTCAAGGTGAGCTTCGTCAAAGTCACTATAAAACAATGGACGGTGAAAAGAGAAGTCGTATGTACTTACGAGGAAAAGAAATCCGGTTACTTGAAAAACGGAAAGACTCTCAAGAGGAATCTCCATCAGAAGAGTTTAACCAAGCGGTCTCGTAAGACTTTAGGGAAAAGCATTAAACGTATGAGCCGAGCGTTTTAATCGGCTCGCTATAGAGTCTCCTCAGTCACAAACTGGCTGAGGGGCTCATCTATTCTTCTTTTAGAGTAACTGAAAGTAAGTGGTTACTAACTGAACGGTGTTGTAGTCCTTCAACACTAATGCTCAAAACCCTTTCTCCAAGTTTACTGTGGTCTGTGTCGAACAATTCGGTTCGGTACAGTTTTGAGTAAAACTAAACCATGGAGAAAGAAATGGTAAACATACTGACAACTTCTAAGAAAATACAGAAAGGAGAAAAACAAGGCTGGTTAACGGCAATCTGTTACCTGTCACCCGCTAATGAGTCCGAAAAGAATTTATGTCCCTGGCACACTGAGGCCTACGCAGCTGCTTGCTTGGGACACAGTTCAGGCCGCTTAGCGCTTCCCTTCGCTAAAAGAAACCGAATGAAGCGAAGTGAGTTGTTTCTAAAGAACCGGACTCGGTTCTATTCTCAACTGAGAAGTGAAATTGACACTCACTTGGAAGTTTCTGAGCTTAAAGATTTTAAACCAGCCTTTCGCCTTAATGGCTCAAGCGACATTCCCTGGGAGTCTGTGTTCCCTGACCTGTTTAAGGAATATTCAAGTGTTCAGTTTTATGACTACACGAAGTCATTTAAGCGAATGCTGTCCTTTTGCGGTGATGAATTACCCTTAAACTATCACCTGACTTACAGTCGTTCGGAAGTAGTTAAGGATTGGAATCAGAGCGAGGAAATACTCTCTATAGGGGGAAATGTAGCTGTTGTCTTTGACCGAATCCCGAACAATTACCAAGGGTACTCTGTCGTTGACGGTGAAGCTAACGATTTACGATTCCTGGACAAAAAGGGGGTCGTGGTTGGCTTAAAAGCCAAAGGGGCAGCATTAAAAGATGAGCTTGGGTTTGTTGTAAAAACTAAAAAGCTACATCGGTCAGTTGCTTAAATTGCGCACTTAACCGCTTGGTCTTTCACCGTGAAAGACCAAGCACTTTTAAGGTTTGAACTAAATGGTAAACGATTCAAATAGCACAAATTCTGAGATTCTAAAACACTCTCGCTTATCTTCATATCAATTAGAGCTATGTAAAGCCTTATACCGTTACGGTTGTTTGGGGAAAAGTGCTGGAGCGAAAATTTTAGGTATTAGTGAAGAAGCTTATCGGTGTCGGATTAGAAGATTAAAAACGAGAGGATTAGTCGTAAGTAAAGAGCTGTTAGAAGGCGTCATGTATTCAAGCCTTACTGAAAAAGGAGCGAAAAGTATCGGGGTTCGTTCATTTAGAAATAATGGCCCACTTAGTGTTCTTTCACGCTTTGCGATTTCAGAAGCTTGTTCACAAAAGAATTTTGAGCTTCTTACCCATGAGGAATTTTTAAGCGTACTCATTGAGTTAGAAAAGCATTTAGGGGCAAATTTAGCTTACCCCGGTCTTCCAAGGACACGCTGGAGAATTGATGGGGATAAACTTTCATATTTTCATGTTGACCTTTCCCTGAATCATGAAAGCTCTCAATCTTTACTTTCAAAGTTAGCAAAAAGAGCGAAGAAACTTGCAGCAAAATCTAAAGCTTGGGAGAAGGTGGTTTTAAGTCATTTGACCTTCACAGTGGTCACTCCCTGGATAAGAGAGCAGGAAATTAAAGTTGCCGCTCAAGCTAATGGATTTCGAATCCCGGTACATACTATTCAATTGCCTATTCTGTCACTTCTTCTCCCTGAGCCAACTGGGGTCACTTAAATCAAGCAATCAAAATTATACTTCAATTTGGTGTTCTACAATTTAGATAAAAACAGTGCTTGAGTTGAGCCATTAATTCAGCTCGTTTCGAAGAGGAATTCATTTTTAATACCACTTCTTCATGCCCACCCATAACTTGTTTTCGGTGAGGCTTCTTAAATCTCTCATTACAGCCGGGAGTTTGTGCGCTGTTTCAGTTTTAGCGCTGCTGGTATTCCTTCTTTTTATTGGGGTCTGTATCGAGTAATTCGGTTCGGTACGGTCTTGAGTAAAACTAATATGAAGGATGAATCATGAGTGAAAATCATGAAAAAAAGAATTCGCAGTCATTTTTAAATGACAATCAAACAAAAAAGTTAGAGGGCTCTGTTCTCTCCTTTCCACGACGTTCTCCATTCGGAAACCCGAAGTATCGGGGAAATGCTGATGGAGGAATCCTCCTCAACCTTATTCGCCACTATAGTGCGAGTCGGGTAGGGGACCCCATGGAAGGAGGAGGCACCAGCCGAGATGTTTGTAAAGAACTCGGGATTGAGTACTGGGGTGGTGACCTAAGGAATGGGTTTGACGCTACCAAGGACACCTTACCGGGTGAATTTGATTTAGTTTATGTCCACCCTCCTTATTGGGACATTATCAAGTACTCAAATGACCCTCGTGACCTTTCCTCTTGTAAAGATTACGAAGAATTTTTTGAACGCTTAAAAGCGGTTCTTACAAACTCTTCAAGGTCTTTAGGTCGAAATGGGAGACTTGCGGTAGTCATTGGGGATATTCGAAAGAAGGGAAAATACATTTCCGTTCTGAAGGACATTTTAGACCTTGATGGAAAAATTGGAGATCTTCGCTCCATTCTCATTAAGACCCAACACAATGTCACTTCAAGCAGAAAGTCTTACCCTGGTCTCGTGGACCCAAGGATTATGCATGAATACTGCGTCGTATTTCGAAGGTTGAATTCTATAAAAGCAGCGTAAGGTTTTTACCCGACCCCATTACGGGGTCGGGGTTTTTAAGTGAAAATTGATTTTTACCCGTTGAAAAAGGTTCTGAAATGAAGGGAGGAGTGGTGAGTGAGCTTTTACGTTATATAAGAGGTCCGTTTTGGGCTCGCTTTCGGTTGCTTCCAAAGCAACTGGTTAGAGATATTTATCGAGAACTTTTTAAAGGGACATCTCAAGAACGAAAAGACATAATTCTTTGTTTTGTTTTTCCACCGTTTCTTATATATGGGATTTTGAACTGGTATTTACGGTTCTTTAAAACGGAATTGTGCCTTTATAAAGAGAAGAAATGTGAAGCCTTTAATCAAAGAGCCTCTAAATCCTTAAATTCTGGAACACTTTATCTTGGCGAAGGGCTTCAGTATGACCAAGAAGTGGGGAAGCCGAAATACATTGAAGAAATAACTAAAGAAAAGTGGGTAAAAAGAACAGTTAAGAATGGGAACCCTGTAAATGTTGACTGGAAGTCCATAACTTCAGCGAGTTTGGTCGGCTCTCCTGGGTGTGGAAAAACCACTCAGGCTATTTCCGTTGCAAGCCAACTTGTTAATTTTGATCCAAAAAGCTCAGTCATTTACATTGACTGTAAGGGCGATGACCCAGAAATTTTTAGGACCCTAAAACATTTTGCAGAACAATCAGGTCGTGAGTTTAAGTACGTATCTTCAGAATGTGAGCCCAGTCATGCATTCAATCCTCTAGAAGCCTTGGCTGATTCAGTGAGCTGGGACTCGGAGTTTTCAAAACATTTACAAGCCGCTTTAGGAGTGGGAGAGGGGCTTGGACATAATTATTTTTCTGTAAGAGGGCAAGAGGGGATTGATCAGGCAATTAAACTAAACCGAGAGGCATCCACCTTTAGTAAGCTTTATGAGGTACTAAATGACCCCGAAAATAAGGAACTTTACCCCAGTCGAGACTCTTGGAAGGAACTTGCAGGGCTAAGAGGAGCCATAAACGTATTTCAAGAAGTTCCACAATTTAACCAATCTCGATATGTAAAATCCAAAGGCACTGAGAGTGTTTACGAAAATGTAGATTTACCGAAGCTCATAGAATCAGGAGGTTCTGTTATCTATTTCAGGATGCGTAACTTCCATTCTATGGTCCCATTGATGGTTCGGGTTATTTATCAAACCATTCGGATTCTTCACGAAAAAGGGAGTACCAATCAAAGAGTGGTGCTTCTTGCCGATGAGCTTCACCGAGTACTTCCCCATGGGCCGGGGATATTTTCAGAGCTTATTGCACTTTCAAGAACGGTATCCATGCACCCTATTTTTATTTTTCAAAATTTTTCACAAATCCAATCCATAACTAAAAGTCGCTCCCTGGTGCAAGAGCTTTTAGATATCCCCGTTACCCTTTACTTTGGAAGTAATGACGGATTTTCAAAGGAGCTCATCGCAGGGGAGTGGTGTAACGAAAAATTTAAATCTTACTCAGAAAATAGCTCCACCCCGGCAGGGCCAAATGGCGTGTACACTGCGAAAAATTTTGGAGTGTCAGACACGTATTTAAGAATTCCACAAGTAAGAGAGTCTCTTCTTCAGTGGTTATCAACCTCTTCTGATGCTACTCACTGCTACTTAGCAAGAATTGCTCGGGGAAAAGGAATTGGACTTTACACCCTTGGAAAAACCATCCCCGCTACTGATTTAGAAACGTACATAAAATTGAAATCGAAGGGTTGGCCTCAAAGCTCCGAGCTTATGGGAGCAGTTGTTCCCGAACGAACCCAAATATTTAGACAAAATACAGATAATAGTGAAGACGAAATTGAATCAGAGCCTTCAGAAACGGATTCAACTATTTCGTCAGTTCTAGGAAACTTTTCAAAAGGAAGTAAACATTAATGGACATGGAAAAATTTTTAAATGACCTTCGAGCGATTGAAGACAATCGTAAAGACGCACTAAAAGAGCTTGAAACTTTACGGGATAACTTAGATTCCGTAATTGTAAAGCTTGGTGGAGTGAGTCGAAAAGCTTCCAGAGGAAGTTACCAGAAAAAGGGCAACGGGGTTTCAAAAGCAGAGCTACAAGTTTATGTGAGTGAGATCAATAAAATCGACCCTGGAATTTCACAAAGTGAACTTGAAGCTAAAGTAACCACTAAAGCAAAACAAGACGGAAAATCAACTAAGGGACTTATCTCAAGATTACGTTCAGTACTTGAAGAAAGAGAAGCAGTGTCTTCACAGAGTACTTAGCCACATTTGGTTGATGCGGATTTTCTAATAACAGAGATATATGGGAACCACCCAAATAAGTATATCGTTTTAGAGCTTTGTCACGGATAGTTAAGAAGTGAAATCTTATTTCTGGGATTTCAGCACAACTGAAATCCTGGAACTGCCCACTCTTTCGCAAACAAAGAGTGTGGCTTTTTTTTACATTGTTACGTAACCAGTTTTTTGTTTCATAGTTAATCGAATCTAAAACTGATGCTTGTAAGAATGTAGATAGACATAAACTTTAAAGTACCTTAAGAGGGATAAGAATTTGCTGGTTTTTAATTAACCAAAGGAGAAAGTTGTGAGTTCATATAAGAATGTAGAAAAATTAACATTAAGGTGCCCTGAGTTAATGAAATCAATTTGTAAGGTAGTAGAGAATTCGCTAGATTCTTTCTGTAAATCAGATTTTATTGAAGCAGTACCAAACGAAGAATTGGTGAAATTTAGGTTGGTAGAGTATTTAAATAAAATTAAAGAGCTGCGAAAACCATTAGATTTAGATAAATATTCTGAGGGAAGGAAAATGAGACCAGTTCAAATTGAATGGGCTTGGGGAGACAAAGATTGGAAATTCAATAGAGGGAGCAAGCCAGATGTGATTATTCTTGAAACTGAGAAGACACATTTTAAACCGAATAGTGATCAACTGGGTGGTAAGACTTACATTTCGAATGGTGATTGTTTTCTGTTTGAAGTTAAGCATTGGCACCATTCTAAAGTTAATAAAGCTCGTAATAATCGAGAATTTAAAAAAGTATTGCAAGGTAGGAATAAAAAATTACTTAAATCAATTAATGAATGTGAATGCAAAAAAAAATGTAACTCTTCTGGAAAAGCTATATGGGAGGTTTTTGCAGATATTGAAAAAGTTAAGAGACTCCAAAATTGGATTTCAGAAAATTATAAACACCAGAAGCTACCATTTGTGCCAGGTTTTTTTCTAATCTATTCTACTGTTGATGAAGCAGCTGATTTGTGGCCAATAATTGAAAAAAGACTAGAGATAATAAAGGCAAAACCGGGTTTTTCTGAAGGCAGATCTCCCTTGAAAGTATATCTTAGAACTCCAAATCAACGAAGATGTTGGCCGCATGGAGAATTAAGAAAGTGGAAATAAGATCAGGCTTACCCAGGATTTGATATCTTCTTCATTAATCCAGAATTCAAATACAACGCTCATTTATTTACAAGTTTAAGACTTTTGTGGCGGGAAGTTTTCTGGATAAACGGACCGCTACAAAAGTCTTAACTTACAGATGTTACAGATTTAGACCCGGCCAGGGGAACGACCAGAGAAGAGGTTTTCTTTGGGCGCCTCCCTGGTCGGGTCTGTTTTTATAACTTGCGTATAAATCATCGGTTGTAAGTGTCCACTTTCAGAGAAAGTTACCCCTCACAACCGATGAGAGTAATTCTTAAAAGTGAGAATTACTCTGTAGAGGGTAAAATTCCAATTGGAAACTCTGTCTTCAAAAATTCTCTGAATTCTTTGTTGTATATATATCCCGCAAATAGAAAATTAGAATCATAGGTTTCAATATATGAACTTTCACTGTTCGTGGTGTCTAAAAGTTATAAGCCGTATAAGGTTAAATTTTTATTTATAGAAAAGAACAAGTTATGGGGTTGTTTGACGGGTTATTTGGAAATGCAACCGAAATTGATATCTCAAAATTAGAGAAAGAATTTCAACAAATCTATATTCGCGAGGAGGGTATTGTCGGGGCATTTAAGGTTATTAGAGATTTGTATGCTTTTACAAATTTAAGATTGGTGTTGGTTGATCGGCAGGGAATCAGGGGTAAGAAAGTAGAGTACCATTCTATTCCTTACAAATCTATAAGCCCATTTTCAGTGGAAACTGGATGGCTTTAATTTAGATGCGGAGTTAAAAATTTTGTAGTCGAGTTCGCAAACTCCAATTTCACGGGAATTTCGAAAAGGAACAGATATCGTTGGTCTTCAAAAAACTCTTGCAGAATTCATTCTTAAATGAGTTTTTTATAAATTAGAGTCGTTATCGATTGTATCCTAAAATTCACGAAGTGACTTTTAACAAGCCATGATCTTTTACAATACTGATAACACTCTGAAGGTGAAGATGAGCTTGTACTTCTTCCTTCCGTGCGTTCTCAACAGCTTTTAGAAGTTCTGAAAGAATCTCCCTTTTTTCATTGTAGCCGGTAAGAGCCTCAACGAGTTTAGTGGTTAAAAGATTTTCTTTAGATTCGGTTGACATATTTGCCCCTCCACTTTTCTTAACCATATCATAACTGAATCACTTTTCAAAGCTATGTGAACAATGATGAAGTGCTTTATGAGTAGGGCTTCACTTTATTACTTTATTGCAGCTCATTTATTTAAAGGATTTCCCTTGTTGATGACCGTTTAACCCTACTAATATCTTACCCATTGATTTTTTTACAACTTTCCTTACATTAAACTTTTCGTTACAGCTCAATGGATTGAGCCTCTTCTATTTTCAGGGATGGAATTCCGACAGGGTAGAAAGGGATAAAGTTGGAGCGTCAATGGGCTATTTGGCAGAGCGGGGTGATGGGGATGAGATGCGTCATTTTATAAATGAGACTCCAATATTCTCAGGTGATATTTTAGAAGTTCAGATTGGAAATGATGAATGGGGTCTAGCTCGCTACGAACGACGATTCAATATCGAATCTATGAAACTAAGTTCAGTTTTCTGGATTGTTGATGAGGAATCTGGAGTTCAGATTGAAATTACAACTGATCGTCATTGTCGCTTGATTGATGAAAAGAGTGATTCTTCAAAATGAAAAGGAGGGAATGAAATGTCAGAAATCGATGAGTACGAAGAGAAAGTGAATGAGATTAAAGAGGAAAATGAAGTTATTCTCGAAAGATTTGCTGGGTGGATAAAGGCAAAGAATCTTTCAAAAAAACAGGTTTCCAAACATCTCAGTAATGTTGAGTTCTACATAAATGACTTCCTAACCTATTACGATTTTTCCGAAGCTAAAGACGGAGTATCGCAAGTAGGCTTTTTTCTGGGGGATTGGTTCATACGAAAAGCTGGGTGGTCCAATGAAAAGGAAATTAAGTCAAATGCGTTGAGTCTAACCACTTTTTATGAGTTTATGGAGGAGGCGGGAGAGGTTACACCCGATGAGCTCAAAGAGTTAAAGTCTGAAATTTACTCTCGGCTTTCAGATTGGATAGAAATCTGTAATCGATATAACGATCCGACGGTTGATTTGGATGAAGTTTGGGAGTACTGAAAATCATTTTTCTGATGGTCTTAAAAATTTTCTTTGTTTTAGAATCGAAATACTTAAAAAAATCTTTAACCCTGAAAAAAGGAGTTTTGACAAATGAGCGCTCGTTACGAAATTAAAAAATCAAGCAACGGTCAATTCTATTTTAATCTTGTTGCCGGAAATAATGAGGTCATTCTTACAAGTGAGATGTACGAACAAAAAAGTAGCGCAAACAAAGGCATCGAATCAGTAAAAGCAAACTCTCCTTTGGATAAGCGGTATGACCGTCGAACATCTAAATCAAATGAACCCTATTTTGTTCTTAAAGCAGCAAATGGAGAAATCATCGGAAATAGTGAGATGTATTCTTCAGAGGCATCAAGGGACAAAGGAATTGAATCGGTAAAAGCAAATGGGTCGAGTGCAGAGGTTCAAGACCTCACTTGAGGTGAAGTCGTCACTCTTTTACCAGCCGTGTTTCTTCAGGTGCTTTTTACTATTCCTTTAATCGCTAATCTGCCTGGGTGTGTCAATTCGAATAATTCTCTTTTCCGGCTACGCGGTTTAATAAGATTTTTAGTTTCCAGTTCCTCAAGGGCGTAATCCCAACGTGAAAATTCTTCACGTGATTTACTACCAAATTCCTTTTCGTTGATTTTTATAAACCAAGTAGTTTTAGAATCTAATCTCATTATAAGTCCATGTGAATTTTTCGAAGCCTCGATTAAGAGAGTTTGTTCATCATTCGAAAGTGTGTTTTCTTCTTTTTTTAAAAGAGGGAGGGGCTTTGAATTTTGTACTGCAGATTTCTCAAGCACAAGCGTTATTGCCCGTTCAAGATTTTTAACAAGCTCAGTTTTTATTTCTTTACGCTCTTCTGAGCTGGCAGATTCTTTTAGTTTATAAGTAATTGGACGTCTATAGTGCTTCATATCAAATGGCAAAGTTTCTGAATTTGCTTCACCAAATTCTTCATTTACTACAGGTACAATCTTTGAGTGCGTTAGCTTTGCAAGTGCCCAACCATATTCAATGAGCACATTTGGATTGGGTATAAAGCGGCCATTTTCTGTTTTGGTGATGAATGTTAGGTCAGGAACAAACACGCTTGAGTTTTTAATTTTCTCAAAAATGACGTCTGCAATTGGGGGAGTTCCCGGTACCCCTTTAGTATCCTTATCTAAGGAAATCTGCTCACCTCGCTCAGGCTCATCAATAGAAATTACTTGAGATAGATTTCTGATCGCCTTGTTTAAAGCGTCTTCGATGAATCCTCGGTTCGTTTTATTGGGTCTATCACTTTGCCAAGAGTAGAATATTGTTTGGGGCATTGAGTTCAGGTTTTGACTGTTGTTTCTAATTTACTTTCCACTAATTTTTAAGGAGAAAGGTATTTATGTATTCACTGTTAGACGAAAATTTCAAATGCTTTTATTAATCCCTTCGTCGTCATTTTCCTCTGGGTTTTCATTTAATAAGAAATCTGAGATGAAATGTAGCCGTCCAAATTTCTCTTCAAATAAATTTTCTACTAAGTCCCAACCAATCTTAAACTTTTCTTCGGTTAGATTTGTAAGATTACATAGTTTATTTAAATCTGTAGAGAGGCCTTCACCATTAACAGCTTTGGGTCGTAGTGCTAAATTTAGCATGATCTGTTTCGCTAAATCTCCAATTTCATCATCTGGAACAGATATCGACCAGTCTAAAAATTTTTGTGTATGAATAAATATTGACCCGTCTCCTTTTGAAGAGTACGCAGTCCATTTGACCTGCTCCCCAAAAATGAGTCCACCCCAAAGTGTAGTTTTCGGTTATGCTACCTCACTGAAAGGAACCCCTCATCATGAGCAAGAAACGTTACTCTGAAGAACAGATCGCCTTCGCACTGCGTCAAGCTGAAGGCGGAGTCCCCGTCTAAGAAATTTGTAGAAAGCTCGGCATTCACGAGCAAACGTTTTTTCGCTGGAAGGAAAAGTACGTAGGGTTGGGCTTACCCGAGCTCAGACGCCTCAAGCAACTTGAACAAGAGAATAAGAAGCTTAAACAATTGGTCGCCGATCTATCCTTAGACAAGACCATGCTTCAAGACGTGCTGTCAAAAAAGCTCTGAAGTCCGAGCGCAAGCGCATGCTGGAATATGAGCTTCAAGAGAAGTATCGGGTGAGTGAGCGTCGTGCTTCCGAAGCACTACACTTTCCTCGTTCCACTCACCGACGTCAGAGCATCGCGGATGATCGGACAGAGCTACAAATCCGTCTCAGAGACTTAGCTTCAAGTCGAGTCCGTTACGGTTATCGTCGTCTTCACATCATACTTCGCCGCGACGGACATAACATCAATCACAAGTTAACCTATAGGCTTTACCG
Organism: Planctomycetota bacterium; assembly: GCA_028280485.1. Classification (GTDB taxonomy): domain Bacteria; phylum Planctomycetota; class UBA8108; order UBA8108; family JACQVS01; genus JANQLS01. Next base: position 35,078 of record JANQLS010000072.1, on the reverse strand, counting down.
CGAGGAAGATTTAGCCTTAAATCGAAAGAATCCGAAGAGGCATCGAAGCCCAGCAAAGAAGCCTCTGCGAGAGCCCACTACCAGGATCAACTAGTGTTGGTCCATGGACTTCATGTCGTAAAAACTGTACTCAAATTCCCAATTTTTGATCCTTACCATCGTGGATAATTATAGTCGGGAATATTTGGCTATCAAAGTGGGTCAGCGTCTTGCGGCAGATCATGTGGTTGGAGCTTTGGAGGAGCTGAACAGAGATCGTCAACTCCCTTTATCGATTCGGGTCGACAACGACCCTGAATTCACTTGTCGCTATTTAAACTTGCGGGCTTATACGAATGGAGTGAATATGGACTTCAGTCGCCCAGGTAAGGCCTACTGACATTGCATACTTAGAATCCTTCAATGGGAAACTTAGACAGGAATGTTTGAATCAAAATTGGTTTTTATCTCTTGAAGAAGCTCAAGAGATTTTAGATAACTGGCGTAAAGACTATTACGAAGTACGTCTTCACAGCTCTATTGGACGTAAGATTCCGAGAGAATTTTCAACTTTTTAAGCCCCAGCTAACCGGGAGCAAAAAGCCCAGGACTATACATTTAGGGTGGAGAAGGTTTTGAGGATTGGCCAAGGCTTGGAACTTTTTAAAAAATATCGGTGTCGGGTTGGGGGTGGTGGGCAATATGCATACATATTAGAATCTGGGGATGTTTTCAGTATGCTTCTCAGTAATTGGATAGAGGGAGCAAGAGAGCATAGCGAATATCCCCCCCTTTTTTCTTACTGAACGGGAATGGCCTAAGTGTTGATCTTGGAGTGGATTAGGGGCTTTTGGCGTGTTTTGGTTTGGATTGATTTTGCTTACTTTTAGAAAGCAATAAGCGTATACTGAAAATATAGTATATTAATGTGTTAGTAGTACATGACTTAAAATGATGTTTTTGCGAGATTTAGATTGAAAAAGAGTGAAAATAAGGTAGCTTTTCCTTCTTAATTCACTGCTCACTGAGAGGAGGTTTGATACCGGTGAAATTAATTTATAAAAATTAGTAGAAGAGAATAATAATATGCAAATACTCCCAGATGCAGAAACTGGATATAAGCCCTCCGAAAAACTAAAAATGGTTTTGTTTAAAAGGGTTTCTGATATTGCTCGAAAGCGTGCAGGCCAAAATACAGGATTCGAACGCCGACCTGGTCAAGTTGTTGGGGTGCAGCCTGCTGCTGTCGATGATGATGATGAATTGGCACAGGGAGAGTAGGTTTTTGAGGTCGAATTCTCATGATTTAAAGCTCTAGCCTTTTATGAACTGAATTTAGTTTGATCTATGTCAAAAATGAGGCTTCCTAAGAGATGTGTCTTAATGTTTATCATCCCGATAATCCAATATCAATTCCATACTACAATGAACAAATCTCATTTCCAGGTGAGAATGATGTCATCTCAGATTTTCGTTTTTTGATTCGGAATAACGGAAAAGAAAGCATTAATAGGCTATATTTTTTGTTTCCGGGTGACCAATATGTGTTCGATGAAGAAAATAGAAATGCAGTTAAAATTGATGCGGTTTACGATTTAACCAATGAGTTGCCCATGAATGCCCCCATTGCCGCAGGGCCTATTTTAAAAAATGAAGAAGGTTGGTTTGAAGAATGGGATCCTTCTGAACATGGTGGTGTTCCTGGATTGACGCTTCATAAGCCTGAACCAAATAACCCTGTGTTCCCTGTTCCAGGTCTTCATGGAGAGTGGCATAAGGATTGTAAGTCTGTACCTATTTTGCCAGAAGGATTGAGTATTGATTCTTTGCAGCTAATTCAGACAAACGGTGTTACGTTTTTTATGGCAGATATCGTGCCAGGTATTAAACCAGGTGCGACAAGATGGTTTTATTGGTCAGTTAGATCAAAGGAGGCCGGGCACTCATATAAAACCCCGTTTGGTTGCGTCCAAGTTCTTCAAGTTGCTTCACCGTTTGATGTTCACAGGGCAACTAAAGAAAGATTAGAGTGTAGCTCAGATCTCCCACCAGAATTTGGAAATAACTATGAAGATGAGGAAAATCTCAAGTCTTATTTAAGAGAAGTTCAGAGACAAGCTGTAGAGACTTTAAAAATCGATAAGGGGTGGTTAGTAGACATAAAGCTTTATGAATTAACCGTGCATGTCGGTCGCCCGAGTGAACGGTTTTTATTTTCTTGGATGGTTGAACGTGATCTACAACTTCGCGCGAATAGTCCGATGCTTAATGATCCAGATCCGTGGTATGCTGGTGGGGAGCTGATCATTCCAAGTGAGCCTACGGGTGAGGGATCTAAACATCTACGTTATGATTGGAAGGGTGGAAGTCGTTTAAGGCCGAATGGGTATCCTTGGCAAGGGCAAGGATTTAATCTTACATTAATGTTTTCATTAAAAGAACAACCAACAAGTCTTTATAACTAAGATTTAAACTCCGGAGGAAGAATTTTCTCTGCTCAAAAGCAATTAGATAGTTATTATCATTTTTTATATAAGAAGTATAGGTGGAATCTGCAAGCAGCCCAAATCAAAATCGAGGATTAGATCTTATCCATAGGTTGGATATTTTAAGCCTCATCGTGGTCATTGCTTGTAGCCGCATGCTGAATTTTAGCTTGGAAATAGCATAAAAAAAGCCCCTGTTAACAATCCGCAAATATATAATGGGAGCCAAAAATGATAAGCCGTAGCTCTAACCGTTGCCGACAAATTATTCGAGAGATTCTTTCCGAAGGGATTTTAAATGAGATCGGAAAAGAATCTGGTTTATCTAAAAGCGTTCGCAAGTTAACCCCATTCTATACACCGGGAACATTTCTTGTTGGATTGGCTTCAGAAGGATTAACATGCTCTCAGATCTCCTTCGTTTGTTTATGGACATAACTGAAGAGTCTGTAGCTTATAAGCCCTATAACGACCGTCTCTCTTCTCGTTAGGGTTCCCTACATTTTCCAGAATGCTTTTTTAACATCTAATGAGCGAGCTTGTCACACCCATTTAGGGGCTAAAAAGAATCGCCTTCATGAATTCAATGACATTCTTTGCGAAGACGACACTTCCTTTGGGCTTAACTATCGTTTAGTTGTAAATTTCAAAGGGCGATTCACGATTCAGGTTCCTGCTACTCTTGAAGTTCATTGCATTTATAGATTGTGTAAAATCGATGTATCGCAGCTTCAGTGGCGCCTGATATTCAAGGGGAAAGAGATTGCTTCCAGATGCAAAAATGCTGATTAATAAGCTGCTTCTAGTAAATGCTGAGAATTTCAAATGCGAATATTTTAGACAGGCCAAAAATGCCGGCTGACTCGTTATTTGTAGAGCAAAAGGGGCTGCTTCTGATCCAAGAATTCTTGGCTATTACCGTGGGGATCTTACTTCTTTTTCGGTAAAAGAGAAAATGCTCAAAGTGGTTTTAATTCCCAAGTAAAATGCTGATCTTTTAAGAATGTAAGTCTTATACAAATTTGAAAAAATATCTAACGGCTAATACTTGAAATATGGAAGGATTGATTTGGGTGAGCTTAGCAGCTGGCTAAACCAATAGAATTTTACTTCACTCAGAGCTTGGGAAGCCTGGTAATAGAAATAGATTCGCCCCGTTTGTGGTTGCAGCGATGTCTTGAATATATATACGAGATCTGTGAAAAATAGCTTTAGATGGCTATCGAAGCTTAAACTAAGAATTAAAGCAGATACTCAAGTTTCTTTTCGACCAAGCTCAAAGAACAGCCTCAGAGAGAAAATATTCTTGGGAATACCGCGGTATAAGACCTTGGGATAGGTATCCGTAACCTCCCATCCTATGATTTTTTATTATTTAAATCTTCTTCTTTCACACATTTCTGAAATGAGGTGTTCAAGCTTATACGCTTTTCAACATTCTTTCCCACTGCTTTGATCAACTTATATTTTTCTTTTTCGTTGATTGGTTTATTGGTTTTAATTCTGCACAATTCCATTAATCTCTTGCCTTCAGTTCAATATTTGTTGTTTGAAGTAAAGCCTTTTCTCTAAGTTTAAGTATCGTTATTTTGTATGTTCAGATTTAGGGCTTTATCAGTTATCAGAACCATTACATGAGAAACGGAGATTTTCAAGATTATTGGAGCTAATGATGTCAATAGATCATTATAAAAAATGATTATTGAAGATAGGTTATAGAAATTCCCATCTCCATTTTCATAAAATGGATAAATCGTGAGTCAGTTACACTTTGAAATCAGGAAATAAGTTCTAAATTTAATCATTCTGATAAATGGAATGATTAGTTCTTATGTTTACTTTTAAGATCTTTTCCTCAAAATATGGCAACACTCTTTTAAAGATTGAAGCCAAATCAAAATAGAGTTAATGAATGGTGATTCGATTAATTCTTGCCCAACATCTGAAGAAAAGATCTAAAAATTTGTTATCAAAATTATTGACTCTATTTCAATTTTAAAAACTACAATATTACATAGTTGAAATCAAATATAGGACTTTATTCTTGAAACAGTAATATGTGTAACAGTAATAGTGAACACAAACCCACAATAGAGCTTTCAATCAAGATGGGGGGGAAACCTCCGTGTCCTGAGTTTGATCAAGTGTTAAAAAAGGTAAATGTAATAATTGGTGCCAATGGAGAAGGGAAGACTACTTTATTGCAATACATCGCGGCAAGAACAGATTTGTTAAAAACTTCTAACACAAAGCGATTTTGTTTGATTAGAGGAGATCGTATTGCTTTTGTATCAAATCGTAGTGATTTAAATCGGAATGAGATTGAGAATTATGATGAAGAGTTAGCTGGAATATTTGCTCATGTGTCAGTCAATGAAAAGAAATTAAAAAAAGTTTTTGATTCCGTTTTAGAAATGCTTTGTCTGGATCATGTGCAAAAAGTTTATAAGCATTCAGAGCAATGTTTACGTTTCACTTCACAAAGAGAAAAAGTGCCTGTTCGAGAAAAATCTAAAATTGATAAATTTAAACAAATTTATGAACAGATTTTTCCTAAGATTAAACTGAAATTTAATCCAGTACATGTATCTATTCATTGTTTGAAAAATGGAAATAAATATAATCCCAGCCAGCTTAGCTCTGGTGAGAGACAGATTTTTTTGCTCTTAGGTAGATTGATATTGGATGAGAAGCCTGAATTTTTTTTGATCGATGAACCTGAAAGTAATTTAAACCCGCATTTAGCTGAGATATTCTGGTCGACAGTTGAGGCGCATCATCATCCTGAATCAATTTTCCTATATGCAACACATTCAACCAGCTTTACAATACGATCCGGTGTAGATCAAATATTTCTCCTAAATGGAAACAAGACTCTTTTAATAGACAGTACTGAACATTTTCATCAATTGCCAAAAAATATCCGTAAGGATTTTTTGGGGGCGGTGCCCTCTGTAGTAACTCATGATAAAGTTTTAGCAATAGAGGGGAGTGACGATGGTCATGATTTGGCCTTTTTCAATTTTATGTTTGGTGACTACAAAGGTTTAAAGATTCAACCATTGGGGAATTCTGAAGCCGTTCTGAAGCTATTTTTTGGATTTTTAGAATATATTGATCAAGCAAATTTAGGAATACTTATTAAGGGGATAATCGATAGAGATTTCCGCACCGATGATCAAATCGCGAAGCTTCAAGAGCGTGGAATTTCTTTTTTACCTTACCATGAATTAGAAAGCGTGTATTGTCACCCTCAGGTTATTGAAAATTACATTAATACAGCCTTCGCTCCTGAAAATAGACCGGACATTAGTTCCATTATTGACCATGTATTTCAGATTGCAGAGTCGCAAATAATTCGAACTGCAATAAAAAGAACTGCAGCAATGCATCAGAATGTGCCAATTATTGGTGGAATGAAAAGGAGTGAGATTGAGAAATTAGACAATGATTTCAATGAAGCAGTAACATTTATTTCAAGTTGCATTGATGATTTGAAGAGTTGGATTGACAACGATGAATTTTTAAATACTTTTAAAGATGAAGTTCGTTATTTAAAACAGGTGATCAATAATAAAGAAATTGAGGAAGTTTTAAAAATATTTGAAGGGAAATTATTGCTAGGCCCTGTTCTATCAGGTTTAAAGACATATAAAAAGAAGTATTTTAGGGAAGTGCATCATCACCTTAACCTAAATGATTTTCCTGATTCTATAAGGCAATTGAAGGAATGTATACTATCGACAATCAATTGAAATATATCATAGCGTTAAAAGTGAAATGATTTCATTTAGCTTGTCTTGATCGCTACTTCACCAGAACCTGAATTGTCGTGATCTATATAGAAGTAAATCCAGGTAGTTACGGGGCTCTATAACAGCAGTTATGAAATACCTTTTTATTTCAAGGATTTATCAGGGCCTTTTCTTGGAGAACTCGCCGATCCCCAAATCCCTTGCCCTTCAGCCGTCCCATCGTCTACGTCACAACACATTCATCCTTTAGAACGTCCTGACGAATGAGGATTTTCGAGCACTAACACCACCACTCAGTAAATTCCATTTGAACCTATATGGCACGTGAGAAAACTTACTGCTTGATGTGTCGGTGGAGCTCGTGGTCCAATGAGGGCTCTTTACATTCACGCATAGTGGAATGAGACACACCGGCATGCCTTGCGCGCCACTTTGTTGGCAGCGCGTTGAATAGGTTATTCTGAGAAGGCATGCGCCTGATGTGTTTAGTCTTTACCGCTGAAGCATTGGCAGATTGATGGAGGCACTGGTGATATGGCATACCGCAACGGTAACTATTCAGCTTTCTACGTGGACGAACCTTTCCACGAAAGCAGCTTGGGCGCGCATGCGACCAAGGATTTCGTATCATACAATCTTCTCAGGGCGTGGAAGGGTGCAGACAGCGCGTTCCCGTTCAATGATTCTCACGCAAAGAACTACAATGTTCGGGATGGAAGCGATTGGGAGAAAACATTGAAGCCTAGAATTCATGAACGCCTTAATAGCTCCAAAAATATCGTTCTATTTCTGAGCTCGATCACGAAAAATAGCCGAGCGCTTCGCGAAGAGATCAACTTTGGAATCGGAACAAACGGTCTCCCGGTAATTGTCGTATATCCGGACTACAGCGAGAAGAGTGACATCATCAACTGCGAAGCAAAGACTATAAAGCAGAAGATCAAGAATCTTTGGGATCGCCTCCCGGTCTTTCGGGACCATATGAGCGACGTGCCAACAATACACGTCCCGAATCGCAAGGCAACTATCAAGAGTGCGCTAAATGATTCAGATTTTATGGTTGGAACAAAGACCTCTGACGGAACTTATTTCTATAATTGTTAGATTGCGCCGTGCGAGAAAAATGTGATGAGATTTTTGATAGATTCACTAAGAAGCAAGGCTTACTGGCGATACGTCTTGGCTTCGAGGGCCGGCATTACTTCTGTCTTGACGATCTATGGTGCGTTTTGGCTCATAATCGAAACACTCGATTTCTTTCACGTATACACTCGTGACGAGTACGGTCGCTATGCGTTTGTAGTTTTTCTGTTGCTCTCGGTAGTCGTTGCCATCGTTTTCCGGCGGCCAATCAAGTCCATTGTTGTTTCTTTTCCTCAGAATGATTTTTCGGTGGAAGTGCGTATCGAAGATCTGCTTGAGGGGGCCGGTGCAGCAATGATCAGCACCAACACCGATTTTGAAGCTGATGTTGCTGGGGGAAGAATCGCCCCGGAGAGCTTGCAAGGTCAGTTTACCGCTCGTTACTTCACAGGGAACCAGGACGAATTGCTGATCCAGATTCGCGATGCTCTGAGAAATGTTCCCGATTCAAGCCCATATCCTATGGGCACCACAATCCCGATAACGACTCATGGAAAGACATTCTATTTTACGGCAATGGCTGATCTTAACGCTCAGGGGAACGCATCCACAACGCCTGATAACGTGCTCTTAGCGTTGGAAGGATTGTGGAATCACGTAAGGGAGGCTGGCGATCTTCAGGAGCTTGCGATTCCTGTTGTAGGTACCGGCCGCGGCAGACTGATGCTGTCTAGAAAAAAGATGATTTCTCTTATAGCCGAGTCATTCGTCAATGCGTCCAAGCAGAACAAGTTCGCTGAGCATTTGGTCATTGTAGTACGACCAGAGGATGCCAGTAAGTTTGGGGTAAACTTGTATGACGTCAAGGATCATCTTGAAAAAGTTTTGCACTCATGATGCTAAGATTTACAGGCATCAGTTACATAGATAGCGATCTTTATCCCATTTCATCAAGTGGTGGTGGGGCAAAAAATTAAAAACAAAATTCTCCTTTTTAACCCATCATAAGAGGGGCGTATCGGAACTTGGTTAAAAAAAGGATTTCCTTGTTCTTCATGTCACCGATCACTTCAAAACCGGCCATCTCCGGTAGTTTGTCATACCTGAGGGGTGAATCGGCTTCATGGGATTTCCCTGATGCTTAAAAATTTCTTCCATAAACTGTTGATGGTATTGAAGTGATCAATGCTGGCCGGTTTTGGGTGGCCCGTGACACATTAGAAAAAATACACTAAGAATGGCGGTGTGTCATGATCGGGAAAACAAACCGTCTTCGCTTCTCCGAGTTGTTGTTACACGTGCAACTGCTTGTGTACGTGGAGGGCCGCCGCAACGACTGGGGTGATAGGGGAGCCTTCCTGGAGAAAGGTTCGAATTCCTTCCTCTGAGTCGCAAAGGCGAACTAAATCAACGTGTTCCCATATGCCGGCAGGGCGCCGCTTGATTTTGTCATCCCAGCGCCGCTTGATTTCGTCATATGATATTGCTGCCCTTGCCTGGAAGATCATCTCAGGTTGGCGAATCTCACAATCTCGAACAAGCGCAAGACAGTACGGAACGACGAGTTCGGAATCTTGAAGAGGCAGCTCTTCAAGAACCTCACGCCGAATGCTGTCGAAGACTGACACTTGTCCGTCTTTGCCGATATCCTGCGTCTCCAAGGTCCCACCGAAAGTTTGTACATACCCGGCATGATAGAAAACAGAGTCGCTTCGAAGCCCAAAGACAAGACTCCCGTCAGCTGTCTTGAGAATTACAGAAGTGCCAAGCGGGTTAGCCAATGAATCGTCAGAAAAAGATTCTGGCTCTGCCGCTGGATTGAGGTTACTACCCACAAAATCTTTGTAAGAAGTTGGGCCAAGGTCAAGATTGAGAATTTTTTGCGTGTTTCGAGAAGATACTGAGTATTTGTTTAGCCGAAGAAGTTCGCCGTTGAACAGAGTCTTTTTGGCCGCCTCCGCGCGATTCAAAGCGACATTCCATTCGGTCTCGATTAGTGAATCAAGATTCTCTGAAGCACTCCGACCATACGAAACCAATTGGGTATGGATTTCTGTTTCCGTGAACGGACCAGTCAAATCAATTAAAAAGCCATCTGAAAGTCCCATTGAGGTGTTTCTCGCTGGTTTCTAGAGGTGTATCAATTTAATAGTGTGTGGGCGGCTTCATATGCATTTTGCTAAGCCAGCCCCAAAACAATCTCGTGTGAATTGCTATCTGTACCAAATTATTTGTTAATACTTTCTCTTCCACTGTCTGGTTCAAACGTTAGTTCTTTATTCTTTTTGAGAGACAAGCCTTCTGATTCTTGTACAGTTATCCAGTTAAACCTAAGGCCCAGTTTTCTCAATTTATTCTGCATCGCCTCACTTGTGAAAATACGAAATTGTTCAATGAATCTTTCGCGATCCACTTCTTCTGGGTCCGTAGTAACTAAATATATGGGAGCGCTTGTGTCAAGCTCATCCCCGAGTGATGTGATATCAAATCGCATCGCACCGGCGTCTCCAATTTTCTTGGGTGTCGCAAGGATGATTCTTTGGTCTGTCGGTTTTTTGAATAGTAGTCGTTTTACTAACAATTCTGGTTGATCACCATGATATCCGAAACTGATACGCCCATCTGGATAAAACTGAATACCGTTAGTCCCAATAAAAACATGAGAAGGGAAGAAATCTTCCCTTAGGATTTGCTTTTGAATTTCGTCTTGATCCACAGGAAAAAAAGCTAAATGATCAGCATCAAAAGTAGAGCCATAGGTTCTAACCTTTGTATGTGGAGCAACAGAAGCCATGTTCTTTTTGTATTCGTCAAGGACACTAAAGTTGTTAGTTAAGATCATAAGAAATCGAAGTATTCCAGAAGTTATTTGCTCGATTATTCTATTCCACATTTCAAGGCATGTACTTCCAGCATCGATCAGTGCTCCAGAGCTACGAGATAGGGGCATTTCATGTGCTACCCAGCGAGTAATCACACGTTTTGGGTCTTGGTCAACCTCGCGTTGATCCTCTGCGTATACGGAAGGTGGTGGAGTTACTCTGGGCTTGTCGTGGCCATCATCTAGTTCATACCGGTCAACTAAATGACCAAGCTCATGTTGTACAATTTCAGGCATGTTTATAGCGTCCGAGCGCGCAAAAATTACGTGATGAGTGGGGGATAATTCAACTAAAGCTGCGTCACATTGTTTTAAATATTCAGGTGTAACGCGAGCGACAATAAGTTTTCGCTCAGATCCAGAAAACAGAGTTGAAATTTTAGTTTCTCGATCTGATATCATTTCTTGTACCTCTTCCATATCGAAATCACCTCGTTCATTCATATGGCCAATTAAAATTGGAGAGGCGGTTTTAGATAGAGCTAAGAATTCTACCTTTACGTTAGCAGCAGATTGACGGGAAAGTTGCTGATAAACCCAAGACCGAATAGTTGCATGTCTTTCGATGAGTTTTTTACGAAGTTCAACTATTTGTTTAGAAGAAATTTTTTGTGCGGCCGAGATTTTTTTTATAAGCCCCAGGGAACGTTTTTTTTCTTCGATATCCAGAACGCAAGACGCGGACTCCGCAATAATAGATAAAGCATGACTTTGGTCAGAATTAATATCATCTGTGTCATCAATTTTGGATAGTGATTCAAGTTTTTTTACTACCCAATCTAACGCGTTTACGGTGCTCTTCATTCGGAATCCTTTCTACTAGCAACATTGGTGTTGGTAGTAATTGAAGTATCATTAGGCTTATTGTTTACGTCCGAAGTCCGTAAATTTTTATCAGGTAATTTATTTTCAGTTCGTTTTATACGAATATTCTCGGCTAAATATGCAGATACTTTTTTAATCCAATAGCGAACAGTGCTTTCGTGGATGCGGAATTTTTGAGCAAGTTGAGATTTTATTCGTTTATTCTCTGATAGAGAAAATTCCATAAAAACGGCCATCATTTTTTTAATTTTGGCACGGGTCTTTTTTTTATTTTTTCCTTTAGGGATATCCTGGTGAAGAAAATCGGAAACGGCTTCCTGGATAATAGCAATCTCGAATTCTGTGAGCCCCTGCTTTGAAGGTGATTGCGAGTCTTCTTCGCCAAGATTGCGAGCAGCTATAATTTCAGGAGGCGGTTCTTGAGACACGGGCTCGACCCAAGGAGGGTATCCATTATTACTCTTTTGATAATTCTTCACGCGCCTCTTGCCTCCTACTATTCCAATGAAGACTCCATAACAACGTGTTCTATATATAGGATAAATTCGTAATTTTGTTTGCCAGAATTTGTTCTAAAGTAATTAATTGACTGTGCTTATAGCTCGATGATGTGGTCGCTAATCTTCTCAAATCCAAGAATGTTTTTACGAATTAGCACATCTAATAGGTAGTTTTACTTTTGCAAAATATTCAGGAGGTCTTGAAATGAAAATTAGAAAAAAATCACAGCGTAATATCTTAACAATTTTCGTGTTAACTTTTGAATACATGAAAAATTTAAAACGATTATTTAATGGTAGAGAATCGTTCCTCATATTTGCGTTAGTTGGCCATTATGTCGCTTACATTGCCTTTTCAACTATTTATTTGTCTTATAACATTGCTCCAGCACTGGAAGGATACTCAAATATTTAGAACTGAAGACATGGTATTTGGAATGTTGATTATCTTCAGAGTGAAAATTTTAAAACTCAATTATCAACAGCTACTTTGACAACGGGGGAGTTTTTAGGTTCAAATTGGCAACGATTATGGATATCTAACTCATCATAGATACGGGTATCGGAACTTGAAAGTGAATCTAAGTTTATTATCTCAATTTACAGAATCAGCTATCGCTTTGATTGATGATGATAAAGCGATAGCTGATTCTCAAATGGAACGTGATTAATAAAATCTATTTTTCCTGATGAATAGGGGAGGGTAGTAAGCAGGTCCTAACTTCTACCTTGTTCCAATTCTTACTACGTCTCCGTCAAATGTCGGAACTGTAAGTACAAAAGGATCTGTTGGATAACAAAGAGCTTGTTCCTCAAGTATTCCAATTGCAATCTGCTCTCCCATTCGAAGACTATCATAATAGTCTGAGTAGTAATGGACTCCGGCCATATTTCTACCAATAGAAATATTGGCAGCGAGCTTATTAAGCTCACCTTCTAGAGTTAGATATGAACCTTTCTGATTGCCGTCTAAACACGAGCCATCAGAACTCGGTACATATTCAATTGGTGAATCACCTTTTTTATAACGGTCAAATAACGACTTTCCTTCTCTACAAACAAATACAGTATCGGTATCGAAGAACGCCTTTAAAATTGTTACGCAGGCACCTGCGACTGTAGCATGCCCAGCACCATATGAGGGATGCATAGGCGATCCTTCTTGAAAAGCCATGGGTAAAAGAGCGGTATTTTCTGGATTTAAATCTTGAATTGCTGAAACAGTCGGGGCAATTGACTCTCTTAATTTTGAAAAAGAGTCTCCAACTTGTTTGTAAATATCCTCAATCACGTCGGCCTTTTCAATTCGACCAGAAAGAGCTTCAGGTCGAAGCCTAATATGTGTATTGAATTTTTGAAACCTAACGGCTTTTAGTGCTCGAGTTGCTACTTCAGTAACTAAAGTCAAGATATGAGGGCCACCATAAAGGGCAAATCCATTAGCAGCGCGTTGATGAGTTTCCCACTTGATATGATTTGGGTTTTCAAAATCTAAACTGTTGAGAAAATAACTCCCTTGGCCTGAAAGATTTGAAAAACCAGGGGCAAAGGGCGTTTTCATTGAAAGTAGAATTAAGCAGGCATTTAGGTATGCCTCATATAAGGCATCGAAATGAACGTAGGTAGCAAGATCACGAGGAGTTGAAATAAATCTACGACCGGCTTCCTTATCAAATAGCGTATCCGTGTTTAAGAGCTTTTTACCGTTTTGAGCTTCAAGCCAATTTTCCCATGAAGTTAAGTAGTCCGTATTTATTTTTGCGACAGGAACTTTTTGGCTGATTGTCAAAGCGCCATATTCGATGAGGCCCTCGGTCAGGCTGACATCACCAGGTAAATCATTTCCTATTAAAAGGAATTGGGATAAATAAGGGCCAATTTCAACATTAGGAGAAGATCCTCGAAACAAATTCTGTGAGTTTATTAATCCGTCTTTGTTTATACGAGGGCGATTTGGAAATCCTTTCTCTGTATATTTTAGTGAATTTAGTCTATCGAGAGTGCTCTTGATTTTTTCACATTTAGGATCGTCCCCGTTAAATTCTTTGAAATGAACATCTCGTAACAAGGCTAACTCATATACTTCAGCCATTTCATATGCTAATTCATCTGATCCTAACGTTGGTGCGGGATCCATTGTAACGGCTTGAGCGTCAGGACCTTGAAGGTCATAGGTGATACCAGCAGTAGGTGCTTCCCATCCTCTATCCTTAGATGGTGATGGGGGTACTTCTGAAGTAAAAGGGTCAATAAATCCCTCATCTATTGCTCTTCTGAATTGCTCAAAATCTTCCTTATTCGAAATAAGGCCGGTATCTTTGCAGTGATCTAGACCTTTTGTAAAACACATGGGATAATTAGCCGACGAAAAGCGTTGCTCATCGCCATTGGCCTTATGTTTGGGATGGTTTCTTTCTCAAGCTTTTTTTGCAGCATCTATACGCACTTTGTAGGCGTTCTCGCGACGATAATCCGTCATACTTTTCTTCCTTTGTGAAATGATTTACCTAGTTTTAAAAGCGATCTATAATTCCGTTTTTCTTACTCGGTCTACTAATCTTGAGTTGATGATTTATTCCTTCACTGAGTGGTGGATAGATTTAGATTTATCCCATCTGAAGATCGTTCAATTGCTTCATTAAGAATACCTGGGCTGAACAAAAGGTGGCCCGGAATGGGAGTAAGCCTCTCGGCTACTTTCTGCAACTGTAACTGAGGTCCAGCGCCGTTCTGTTAATGGGAGGAATAGTATTTTTTAGATCAATCAACAAGTTCTGAAAATTTAAAGACAATCACAGCAGTGGTATGTCCAGTAAATGCTTTAGCAGCGATCACGACGGTAAAGGTTTTTCCTGCACATTCCTTAGTTGGCTTGCCAGTAATGAAACCACTACTAGGATTTAGCTGCATCCCTGGAGGTAGCTCACCCTCTTTAACTGTAAAATCACGAATTGGAGCACCTAACCAAGTGGGTATAAGATTTAGCTCTTGATTTACAGAGAGAGTCTCAGGAACCTTGTAATTAAGGCTATCAGGGGGGGCATACTTTGCGCCTACATATCCTGCTTGACTCATTCCCATAAGTACTACCAATTGCCACGGTACTTCCCACAAGGTGTCACTAGTTAAAGAACGTCCAACAAATAAACAAAGTGTGACTATCGTCCAGAAAACCATCTGAGCCCTGGGAATAGATAGTTGGCTGCCGTTACCAACATCTATCGAAATAAGGTGGACTAGAGAAGGAGTTGTGGTGGGCTCATTATTAGAGCTGCATTTTACTTGTTTCTCTCTAAAGTGGCTCAATGCTCCACCAGCGAGAGGAACCCCCATTAGAAATAACAGTGTGGGATGGATTTCTGGAGACTCAGGCATCATAAGGCCATAGCCAAAAGTAGTACCACCGATTCCAAGTGTGAAAAGTGCTATTTGGGTCCGAGTTAGAGATAAGCGGCCAGACGATTCTTTTAAGAGTCCCACTAGGCCTTCATCATTCCTTCCAAACCACCAAAGAAGCAGCAATACAAGTAAAAGCATTGAGCAAGTTATTATTACGGCAGACTTAGAATTAGCGATGGTGACAAAGTCCCCTGTTAGGGTTCGGTCGACCAACTTAACAACAGGTCGAACCTTAGCGGCAGGCTTCCAACCCTTCCATCCAAAGAGCTTTTCTTTTTCCACTTTTTTTAGGTCTACACTACATAATAATAAAGTACCTACTACAGTGTCAGGAGTAGGGCCATCCGGATTTTTACGCTCATATTGTTGGTCTTTAGATACGTATTGAACGGTGGCATTAACTTTTTTCCCTTTACATAATAAAAATAAGGTCTTGACTGAGTCCTTGGAGAACTTTTCCTGGCTGTCTAAGCCCTCAATAAATATTTTTACCCATCGATTTATATGTTGCCCGTCAGGCATGTATATTCTTGCTGAAGAGATCTTGGCTTGCTCATCATTTTCAGTCTTTTCTTTTGCTATGACATGGGGAGTGGTTAATTTTGCAAATAGAATTAATGAGAACAATAATAGCCATAAACGAGTTCGATAAGATCGTTTATGAATAATAATCACTTGTGATTTAAGCTCGATTTTATGTTTTTGGAAGTTCATTAATTTATTCTCTTTAAGTGGGATAGAAAGAGAGTTGCTATTTCTTAAAAGGCCATCGACATTTCCGGCCCTGCAACCGTAGCAAAAGAGTTAAGGAAGTTGTGGTAGCTAATTGGTAGGTTGTTCTTTAGAACTCAAAATACAAACGGCAGAGTAGCTGACCCCTCGATGAATCGAGCGCGATCAAAGGCTTAGATGATTCAGTAGTCACATTATGAATCTCGTTTGTAAATTCTGTATTCTAACGTTAGCAATTCCATGTTTCAGATAGCTTTTAATTTCATGATACTTATACTTCGCTACCTATAGAAAAAAGCAATTGCTACAACAAATCAGAAAATCCTTTTTCTAATTTTTTTAATTCCCTATAACTACCCACCAAGACCGCGTGAAAAATTGATGACCTCTGAAACGCTGGGATAATCAATTAATGGATTTCTATTGCCTTGAACTTCATAAATGGCATGATTTCGGTGCCACTCATATTCATCTGCAGGATCATCATTATGCCAATTAAGGAGAATAGGGAGACGATTTTCTCTTAGTTCACGAGAGTGATCACCAACGAGCCCAGGATAACGAAGAATGAAATAAAGTGTGGCTCTTGCAACTGTTCCGTGCCCGGCTTCAGGCTCAAATTTATCATCGGAACGAAGACCGCAATGATCGGGTCTAGCCTCTTCTGGATTAACGGAAAAATCCCAGTAGGGGATATTGCTTCGGTAACTATTGCAGCGCGGCTCACAAGTGAACAGATGGTGAAGATCGGCTCTCATTGGTTGTCTTTTAGAAAACCATGATTGTGGAACCACGTGTTCACAGTTAAATGGAAATTGATTTTCTAATGCTAAAAGCTCTAACTCGAAATCTTCTTCACTTAAGCTTTCATTAGAGAGAATTTTTTTCAATGCTTCATTGCGAAGCCGTTCTATTTTGAGCTCTGCTAATAACACCTCTCTTGCATCTAATCTTTCTCCTGAATAAACACTTCGTAAATTTAGTTCATCAGGTCTCAAATCTATCCAAGGGTATAGATGTTGTAACCTGGCTCTTCGATAGGAAAGTACAGTTGAGTGAGTATTTCTAACTAAGGAGCTGAAATAATCGAACCAATCGTCTTCAGTAGCAGAGCCTGGCCAATCTTGGTAATATTCCTCGCAAGCCTGAAAATCTGCTTCTTCATCAAAATAAGTCCTAGTGCTCGCATCCTCAAATTCTCGAATTCCAGATTGAATTTCTCGATCAAGATCATGGTCCAATTCAGTATTAGGTTGATCTTGATCATCTGATGGCTGATGAACCAGATTTGCAATTGAATTAGAGCTACCGAATCCCATTGTTAAATCAATATTTAAGGGGATGGTTATCGAGGCTTTATTACCCTTCTGAGTCATAGATATTCCGCTTGTGTTAGAGGAGTGTTGTTTATCTTTTAAATGGGAATAGACAGGGTGGTCTGACCTTGGTGGGGGAGAGAAAGCTTGTTCTAAAAGGTCTGACCATGAGAGCCTTTCATTGCTTAATCTGCTCCTGAGATCTTCAACAATTCGGCTAATTCTTACTCCTTCGTTGGCAACCCAAGCAATAAGATGAACGGTGGATTTACTTCCATCCCAAATAGAACCATCTTTAAGGAGGTATTTTCCAGCCGCATCTTTTTTAGGTACTCCAGCATGGTGGAGGGCGGATAATTCCCACTGATCGTTACAAACAGGGGATCCAGAAGATCCCGGCTGAGTATCAGACTCGTAGTGGAGAAAATCATCTACAACGTCTGTGATTCTATTGTTACGCAAAGCAACTTTTTGAGTTTGCCCACCTGGGTGTTGGATAATACTGGCATTTTCGGTGACAAGAGTTTTTCCAGACTCAGGAATCAGCCTTAACCAACCACGTGAATCACTTCTAATTCCACCAACATTTATTTCCTCAATTGCTACTAATGTGTAGTCAAGCGAGACATTGGTGATAAAAAAATCATTTGGAGTGATTTTAAAAACAATTGGATTTGTTTCAATCCCATCTACATAGTCAAATTGAATAGAAGAATTCGCAGCTTCGCTTTTAGTTCTTAGGACGTGGTTATTAGTCATTAAGAGACGTGGAGAAACTAGAAATCCAGTACCAAAACCAAACCCGCTTCCTTGGTCAATAACACGCCCAACCGCTCGTCCAACTCGGGCCCCATCGGTTAAATATTTAGATCCCAGAAGGTCATCTTCTCCAATTATTCTCTCAAGAATATTTACGTTTGATAGAGAAGATAAATTAATTTCTTCATCGTTTCTAATCTTTCCTACAAGTGAACTTTTCCCCAGGTGTTTTAAACGGGATATAATACGCTCTTTTGAATCTACTTTACTCAAATCCCCATCACGGCCTAAATCCTTAAAATTTTTAGAGCGTTCATCGCGTCTATTTTTAGCTTTGTTGTAACGCGAGGTTGTTTGTTCTATTTGTGATCGTAGTTGTTCGATATTCATATCGAGCGGCCTCCAAATACCATTCCTGAGTTTTACAAGGGTTAATCGAAGAAATATGTTTTAGGAGCTAATTAAAAAGAAAGTAAGGCGATAATTATTTTTGGATAAGGACTACCAAGAATTAACTCCTTCAACAAATTCCTTATAAAGATCTGAAGCACTGTTATCACAGCCTCCATAATTATGGATTCCAATTGCTTTAGCGTTATTTTCCAACAGTGGGCCACCGCTCATACCTCCAAAGGTATCAATCTGATAGAAAAAACGTTCCTGGTGTTTACGAATAGAGTCCCTCATTCGGTACTGAAAGATTCCAGTGTCACGGTCTCCGGGATACCCGCAAACTGTCGCAGTATTAGAATCACTAAGGGTAGGGATTAAGAAATCAGAATGAGGGATATTTGAAGACAGTTTAATTGCACCCATATCAAGTCTATGCGAACGATTATTGATCCAGCCATTAGTGGTAATTAGTTCGGCAGCTGTGAATCTTCCAAAAGGTTCATTCGAGCCAGATTTCCCCGGAACAACAATAATATTTTGCATCCAACCTCCTTCATCATGGTCATAAATACAATGACCAGCCGTATACAACTTATTTGAATGCGAAAGCCAGCCAGTCCCAATGTAATTTTTCCCAGTCGCTGACTTCATATAAAGTTTACATATTGCTTTAAATGGTAACGCCATTGTCCCAGTAACTTTTGTTCTATTGTCTGTTCCACATATCGACTCCTGATCTTGGTTGAGGATAAAATATTTTGGAGTTATATTTTCAAAATCGTACTTCTCTGAATCAGCCTTAATCAGTTTTTTTATTAAGCCGTAGTCATCAGAGTTTGGGATCTTAGTCATAGTCTTTACCTTTTTATTTTGATATTTGCGGGCTCTTCATTTTAGCCCTAATCTATAACGTTGAGGCACTATCTAAGAGCAGGTGAAAATAGAAATGTCTCAAGAGATATTTGTAGTACGAAAGCTATTTTTTACTTTGAGTTGAAGATTTAGCGGTGCTTTCTGGTTGGGAAATTCGTTCATTTATAACCGTAATTATTTGATCTTTTTGTTCTCCAACGACTTTCGCGAGTTCTTTTAAATATTTTGAAGCATTTGATCGATCGCGCTCAGTTACAAGTACCTTCGTAATAAAAGAGCCATTACCCACATAGTTACCTCCTTTAATGGATTTAGGAGCTCCTGCAAAAAATGCTTTTGGACCTGCAGGAAATTTAGGAAAATTACCTAATTCGGAGTATCTCCATAATTCACGTTTATTGAGGTCATACGCATTAAAATTAATGTCAAATCCTGCAATTGTAGACGTATGCAAAAGTTGATCTTTATCCCTCCAATAGCCTACCATTTCTATAGCTACGTTTGTGTCTATCCGATGCTCATCATGCTGAAGAATTTTTCCAAGCCAAGATGTTGGAAGTAGCCACCACCATAATTCATCACTTAATACCTTTGCCTTTGCATAATTCGTTCGAAATTGTAAGGGAATGGCAATAAATAACTGATTGTCATGTGAAGGAAAAAGTCCAAGAACAAATTCAAAGGCAGTAGAAGTACCTTCGAAAAAAGTGTTCGGCACTTCTCGCGTCACTCTAATTGCTCCGTATCTTTGCTTCTCTCCATCCCAAAAATCTTGTCGTAAAATAGTTTCCTCAAACTGCGCTTCATATAATGTAGATTCCTCTTCAATTTTTTGTTGAACAAAATCTACAGCAAAGCCAATAGCTGCGCTTGCTAATGCTGCCCCTAGTACAGATTCTTGAGAGTTCTCTTTATCATTCTTCACCTTTTGGTCACAAGGTACGGGATTTGCCGCGTTATAATCCGTACGGATATCCTTATACTCAGACTTCTCACAAAGGTCCTCCATAGTAATAAATTCTACTTTTACGATTTCATCGTCACGGAAATTTGAATGACTGTGTGCAGGAAGAAATAAGCCACATCCAGATAGGAAGAAGGAAAATGTGTAGGATAGAAGTAATAATTTAAAAAAGCGCATATCTTGTTTCCTTTAAAACTTTCTCTGATTATTTAGCAGCAGAGAGTCTTGGTTAAAGCTGGTGATATTTCAGCTTGAATAAAACCCATCGCTTTCAATCAAATTGAGACTTTTATATGGTCCCAATAATCGAAAACGAGCTTTTAAATTCAAGATTAATCGAAACAAACAACCTAAGCGGAAATCCGGTAGTTTCACCTCATTACTAAGCCGTTTAGAGAGTTATGTAGATCTCAAGGCAGATGTTTATAAAGTGTTTGTAACTTATTAGTTAGCCAGGAATTCTGTCTGAAGTTTGTTTCAGTACTTCTATGCGAATAAACGAACGAAATCTTAATGGCTGCCAAAAATTTATAGATTTATGTTTAAACGAAGTAAGATTTTTATTTATGATGCAAAGTAATAAATGTGTAATAAAACATTCATATATCTATGAGGTTTTTTTAAGTACTATCACCGATCACTTTAAAACCATTCACATATATAACTTTGAACAGACCGCTCAAAAATTCATAACTTCAAAGATATAAATTTTCAATTCTCCACGTAGATCCTGCGTTAGTGCTAGGAAAACTTGATTTGTGAATTGAAGGTGACTTACGACAAATAGGGCGGCCTACGTAAGTGATCATCGCGGACTGGTTTTGGGTGAATCGTGAAATAACTATGAGGGAAATCTAAAATTCTGGCAGTCTTTACAAATTTGCTCGTTTAATAAGTTGTGGGCATAATTTATCGACGAAATTTAAATCCATGAAATCTACAATAAAAAAAAATAACGCAGAGCTTACATTACCAGCGGACATTTCTGTTCCTGAAATATTGGTTATCAGTGATGGGGGAGTTCCAACAGGATTTGCTCGGGTTTCGGAAAGCATTATATGGAATTTGTTGGAAAAATACAGGTTTCATCAATTAGCTACAAATTACAAAGGTGATCCTAATCGACTGGATTGGGATTTATATCCGGCGAGTTCTGGTGGAGATAGATTAGGGATTCACAGAATTCCCGAATTATATCGAAAGTTACAACCCAGCCTGTGCTTTTTAATTGGCGACCCTTGGGTTGTTAATAAACAACTCACAATGATTTTTGAAGTGGACCCAAATGCCAATGTTGTTGTTTATTGCCCGGTAGATGCTGGGCCTGTAGATCCAAATTGGTTTAGACACATTGATAAAGTTAAGAGTTTCGTTACATACACAAATTTTGGGAAAGAAGAAATTATTTCCGCTTTAGGAAAACACCATAAAAATATAGGTATCATACCTCATGGAGTAAATAAGAAGGATTTCTATCCGATTAAAAATACTTCATATGAAGCAAAAGTTCAGCTTGGGATTATCGAAGATGGCGATCCTGAACCTTATGTAGTTTTAAATGCGAACAGAAATCAGCCGAGAAAACGAATTGATTTAACTATTAGAGGATTCGCCAAATTTCATAAAAAATATCCACAAAATACGAAATTGTTTCTTCATATGGAGTGCTCTGATTGTGGTTGGGATTATGTAAGGTTATGTAAGCGTCTTGGTATTGAGAAGAGCTTGGTACTGAGCGCAGCGCCAACGGAAATTCATCCAAATGTTTCAAACGAAACTTTGAACCTGATCTATAACGCATGTGATGTTGGCATAAATACTAGTGGAGGTGAAGGTTGGGGTCTTGTGTCTTTGGAGCATGCTTCAACAGGTAAGGCTCAAATTGTTTGCAACCACAGTGCTTGTAAAGAAATTTGGGACGGAGTTGGAGAGTTACTAGAAATTCGTGAGGTTGTGACTCAGCCTGGAACCGGCCATGATTTAAAATTCACAAGTGAATCCGACATTAGTTTTTCTTTAGAAAAACTATATGTGAACCTAGAGCAACGTGAGAAAACTGCTCAAGCTTGTTTAAACTTATCAAATAATCCTAAATACTCTTGGAAAATCATCGCCGATGAATGGGAACGAATATTTAATTCAGCAATTGGCTGATTTCAAAAAAAGTTTCACTTTATATTTAGCGCTCGCAAAAAACGGTGAAGACGAGGCAATTAATGAAGTCGGTCCTTATATTTACAAGGTATTAAGGGCGATTGCTAAAAGGAAATCTAGGAGTCTTAAGGCCTCTTTATGTACCACAGATTTGATGAACGATGCTTTTATAAAAATGTTTAACTCCGATTCTGATGATTGGAAAGATAAGAAGCATTTTTTTGCGGTTGCCTCATTAACTATGAAGCGCATATTGATTGATCGTTCAAGAAGGCGTGGATTAGTAACGTACTCCAGTGAGTTAGATAGTATCGCAAAAAAATACGAGGAGGAAGTAGGTGATATTGAAGCATTGGAGTTGGCTCTTGAAGAGTTAAAAATTATTGACCCGAAATTAGAAACGCTTATTCGGCTTAAGTTTTATGGACGAATGTGTTGGCAGGATGTAGCTGATTGCATGGGGATATCTGTTCGTACTGCTCATCGGGAATGGAAACTAGGAAAAGCTTGGTTAAAGGAACGATTACGATGAAAAAGGGGAATAAATGGGCAAAAATCAAAAATCTTTGGAATAAAGTAATAGACCTAAATGATAAGGAAAGAAATCAGCTACTGTCTGAGTTACGTGAGAGTGATCCAGATCTAGTCGAAGAGGTGGAAAAGTTACTAGCTAATGATGAAACTGGTGATTTATTTATGGAGGAGAAAGATAGTGACGGCGATTTAAAGGAAACTATTTCATTAAATGGATTTCATGAGGAATTAGAAGATTTTGAAATCCTAACTGAGATAGGTAAAGGGGGGCATGGAATTATATTTAAAGCACGACAGATATCACTAAATAGAGTCGTTGCAATTAAAATTCTTATGCCACACATAATAGTATCTAATGATGCAATAAATAGATTTCAACGAGAGGCGCAGGCAGCCGCAAAACTACATCATAAGCACATTGTTTCTGTATATTCTGTTCATTCTTCACCGACGCTTAATTGTTATGTTATGCGATGGATTGATGGTCCAGATCTCTCCAAGGAGATTGATACCCTCAATCCAAGAATATTACCTAAGAGATCATCAAAAGAATATTTAACACACTCTGTACGAGTAGTTTATCAGATAGCTAAAGCTTTAGAATACGCTCATGAAAATGGAATTGTCCACAGAGATGTTAAGCCTCATAACATTCTTATCGACCAATCAGGCGATGCATTACTAACAGATTTTGGTATTGCCAGAGATAATTCCTTAGGGACAATCACAAAACCAGGAAACCTTGCTGGAACAGTAGCTTACATGAGCCCTGAACAAGCAAGGGCAATCGAAAGTGAAAAAATAGATCACCGAACAGATATTTATTCCTTAGGTGTCGTTTTATATCAACTATTGACTAATAAACTTCCCTTTGACGGGAAAAACGCTGAGGTCGTATTACAGCGATTAAAATCAGAAGAACCAATTAGGGTTCGGAAAATTACACAAAGTATTCCTAGAGATTTAGAAGATATCTGCCATCAAGCCATTGCTAAATCGGCTGATGAAAGATACGAAAGCGCATCTTTATTTGCACAAGATTTAGAGAACTTCTTAAATCATAAATCTCCAATTAATATTACTAAACCAACGATTTGGAGCACCTCGAGGAAGTATTTTAATAAATATAAACGACAATTATCTTTTTTATCAATTACGGTTGTTTGCCTATTCATCGGTTATCTATTTAGCGATTATTATTATGCGTCCCTAAACAATTCAACTATTAGTGTGAGCGCAGTAGACTCAAGCCTAAATAAGTTAGAAAATATAAAAGGTTTTGTTCAGTTAATTGAAATTAACAAAATTACCGGTTTGCCAATTGATGAAGTCAATAATGATTTTCTATTAGGAAATCTACCGCTTAACGGGGCTCAAGTAAAATCTGGTTTTTATAGGATAGTTGTAAAATATGAAAACGATACATTCATTGAGCTAACTCGTCTTTTAGAAAAAGGGAAGCAGTATAATTTCTCTGCTGTTTACAGCGATCGACTCAAAGTTAACGCTCAAAACATGGTACTTATTCAGGGTGACAAAATAAATCATCCAGTACCTGAAATAGGTACGGTATGTCCCTTAGCAGGACGCACTCTTTACGTCGATTCTTTTTGGATTGATAAATATGAAGTGACGAATGCTGAGTATAAAAAATATCTGAAGTCCATTAGTCAATTAGAAAGTGATCTTCGACCTACCTATTGGCCTTCAGAAAATAGTTGGGATGAAACTTGGGATAACTTGCCAGTAGTTGGTGTGAGTTGGGAGGAGGCGCGAGATTTTGCCGAATGGTCCGGAAAAAGACTTGTATCTCATCCCGAGTGGGAACGCGCCGCACGAGGATCAGGTTCCGGCACTTTATTTCCATGGGGTAATGAAAGAAAAATACAAGGTGTTTGTAGCTTAAATCCAATTCTCAATTCAGAAGAGTTAAATGCGATCAATGAATCCGTTGATCCAAATTTTAAAAAATCTACGCTCTATAAGAACAGGGTACAAAACGTAAATAGCCATTCAGAATCGGCCAAAATAATTGGTGATCATTCAATACATCATCTATATGGAAATGTTGCTGAATGGTGCGAATCATTACTCGTTGTAAATGCTAGGAGTGATAATCCAATTGCTGACCCCATGCATAGGTATGCTATGGGAGGGTATTGGGCAATAAATCCAATGAAAAGTGATTTAGCTGATTCCCATGAACGAAGAGGAATTGGGATTGAAAATAGATCGCATCGCATTGGGTTTAGGTGCGCCAAAAGTTTCAAGATTAAAGGAGTTCAAAAATGAAAATTGTGAAAATTAATTTCTGTGTAATTACAAGAGATGAAAATGACCGTAATCCAGCTGATCGTCCTGATAATGATCCAAGAGGTCCGGCTCTTCCTCCTAGAGTTGTTTCACCTATTTCCTGTCACAAACTTTGGAAAATTGTAAAAAATATTGGAGAAAGTAATACAAGAGAAGTTTCTGATCACACTGAGGAAAAATACCAAGAGATCGCAGATAAAATACTCACTGATGAACGGCTCACAAATGAATTGGTATTAGAATCATATGGAAGTGGGCACATTCAAAGTGGTGGAGTTTGGTATTCAGGGATTAATAATCATCAAGAAAGAACTTCGTATCTTTATAGAATTAATGAGAAAGGACCTGACGAAGGGGATGATCCTACAGTGTATAAAGTCCCTTTAGGCAGAATTGGGGATACTTGTGAATGCCATTATGTAATAGCAATTACTGATGCGGAAGAGTAATTATGAAAACATTAAAAGGAGAAATTAAAATACCAGAGGGTGGATCTTCACTTTTTCTTATTGAGCTATCACCTAGTCGTTTTCAAATCATTGGCGCCAACTTAATTGCGGGAGAAATTAAAAGAGAAGGTATCATAAAGGATTTATTTGTCACATTTGAAACGGGTGGCATTAAAGAAAATTCCGTAGCTCAATATGAGCTTATATATAAGGGAGAAGATGTTCGTGTTGTTGGGGAGAAAGTCACTTCACTATTTGGAGTTGTGGAAAAAGAGAGAGTTAAGCACCAACCTTCTGAAATCATTAGTAGCGGAATTATCAGTAAATTTTTAAGTAGAAAAAAGTATATTGATACCGAAATTACAAAAACAGAGAACAAAGATTATATTCGGGCACATAGATTTTTTTATGAGTTCGATTTTCAGATGCACCCGATAGTTTGCGAACAGAATCCTGCTCTAACCCAAATTAATGGGAGTAAGAAGAGTAAATATATTCAGGATTGCGTTGGATTACTAAAAGAGAGAATCTTCCGGCGAGCTGAAGCTTATTTACAAGATAAACCTATTCCTAAATTTCTAAAAAGGGAAGAGAATATTGATTCGCGAATTGTTAGCCACTTGTCTTCAATGCAGATGGAAATTATTCGTGAACATTATGGTGATAAAAACAACGATTTAGTGATCCATCAAATCGAGTACGCATTTGAGAAATTTGCAAATCGTGATTTAAGAATAAATTTACCTGAATTTCAAGGGGCCGGTGAACCTAATGGCGCACAGTTTTTTTTCTTTGCAGAGTTCGCATTTTTAGCGTTAGAGCACGAAATCGAAGAATGGCGTCCTCTCTTAAATTTGCTAGTCAGAATTTTAGAAATTTTCTTGTATACCTACCCACCGGAAGAATCGCCAATCTTCAATGGTTATTCTTCCGATCGTAGGCCTGTTAAAAGGTACTCTTATAAAAACATTTTAAATCTTAGGAAGAGATATAAAAACTTGGATTTAGAAAATGAACTAGGCCGTATAGCTGCAAAGGCATTTTCTGAAAATGTAAAAATGAGGCAAATTTTTAGGCACAAGATTTATTAGGCGTAATTTTTGAAAGGTCTTAAGAGCTATGGATATTATTAAGAGTTTCCTTGAAACATTACCTAAAATTGCGGATTCACCTCTTGCCATTATTGCATACATTATTCTGATTGGGGGTTGACCAGTAATTCTTGACTCAAATTCTAATGATACTGAAACCGTTTTATCTGTGGTTCCAGTTTTCGCAGGGGAGTTCCTTCGTGGCGATGTAGATGGAAATGGATTCCTTGAGATCACCGATGCAATCAACGACCTCAGTTATCAGTTCCTAGGGGTGTTCACAGTACTTTGTTTTGACGTGTATGACTTTGATGATAACGGAATGGTAGAAATTACCGATGCAATTGCAAGTCTTTCGCACCAGTTTTTACCTGGACCTGCACCTGGACCACCTGGGAAGGACTCTTGTGGCCCTGATCCCTCTGATGATGATCTAAGTTGTGAGGCATACCCAGAAGAATTATGTCTTTAAAAATTCTCTGAATTCTTTGTTGTATATATATCCCGCAAATAGAAAATTAGAACCATAGGTTTCAATCTATGAACTTTTAATGCTTGTGGTGCCTAAAGGTTATAAGCCGTACAAGGTTAAATTTCTATTTATAGAACAGGAAAAGTTATGGGCTTCTTTTCTAAATATTATTCCCACTTAAAGTATCCAAAAGCTAAGGGACGACAATTAGGATTGAGAAATGGTCAGATCGGGGCGATCCATTCTATTGCTGCGCACTTTACGTTGAGGAGCGAAGAGCCTGCAATAGTAGTTATGCCCACGGGATCAGGGAAAACTGCAGTATTAGAAATGGTTCCTTTTGTCCTTCAAAGTAAACGAGTTTTGGTAGTAACCACCAGGAGGCTTGTTAGGAATCAAATTGCTGAGGACCTAAAAAAATTATCCACGCTTCGAAAGTTAAAAGTATTTACTTCTAAAATTAAAAATCCGAATGTCATTGAACTTGAGAATCGCATAGTTACAAAAGCTGATTGGGTTAAATTAAAAAAATTTGATGTTGTTGTTGCGACCCCTAATAGTATTAGTCCAGTAATTGATGACGTACCTCAGCCTCCAACTGGACTCTTTGACCTTTTATTGATTGATGAGGCGCATCATGTAGCAACTAAATCTTGGAATGAACTATTAGAGGCATTTCATTATGCAGAAAAAGTCTTTTTCACTGCCACCCCTTTTCGAAGGGATAAAAAGGAAATCAAAGGGAGATTTGTATATGAGTATCCATTAAAAGTAGCATATGAGGAGAGAATCTTTGGTCAAATTGAGTATATTCCAGTTGTTACAAAGCAAGAAGAAAATAACGACGAAGCAATTGCGAAAAAAGCAAATGAAGTTTTTATTGCTGATAAGAAAGCAGGATTTGATCATTATTTGATGGTACGGACAGATAAAAAGAAACGTGCAGATGAGTTGAGCGAAATATATTCATCCGTAACTAATTTGAAGTTAAGAGTTGTACATAGCGACCACTCATATGCTGAAGTAAAGAAGGTACTGAAGAAACTCTCTAAAGGTGAGCTTGATGGCATAATTTGTGTAGATATGATGAGTGAAGGATTTGATTTTCCAAAGCTCAAAATTGCTGCAATCCACACTCCACATAAATCACTTGAGATAACACTCCAATTTATTGGGCGTTTTGCTCGAACAAACGCTAAAAATATTGGTAAAGCAAAATTTCTCGCGATTCCATCAGAAATTGAAATTGAAAGAACACGTTTATATGAAGATGGAGCTGTTTGGCAAGATATTATTATCGACTTAAGTAGTAATAAGATTGGTGAAGAAAAATTTGTTAGAGAATCAATCGAGAAATTTTCTACTCCAATAGTTACAAATATAGAAACCGAAGATATAAGTCTCTATTCATTAACTCCATTTAGTCATGTAAAGATTTATCAAGTTGGTAAAAAAATCAACTTAAACCAAGGTAAAGAGCTCGATTTAGGTAAAAGAGTTTCGATTGTCTATTGGCAAGAAAGTGAAAAATTATCCTCTGTGATATTTATTACAAAAGAAACTGAGAAGCAACGCTGGTCAAAAAGCTCTTCTTTTATGAGAACTGAATTTGACCTATTTGTTGTACATTATGATAAGAATTCTAGATTGCTTTTCATTAACGCTTCTGAAACTAAAAGCATCAGTCTTTATGAAGATATCGCATATCATTTTACCGATGGTGTTCATAAAATCCTTCCTATTAGTAAAATTAATCGAGTATTGAGAGAGATTGATGGAGTTGATGTTTTTAATCTTGGGATGAGAAACCGTACTTTGCTAAGTACTATGGAATCGTACAGAATACTGTCCGGAAAAAAGGTCCAAAAAACTGTTGATAAAAATGATGGTAGAAACTATAGGCGGGGGCATTTATCTGCAACAGGATTGAGTAAAGGTAAAGCAACCACAATTGGATATAGCAGTAGTTCAAAAATTTGGAGTATGAAAAATATTCAGATCCCAGTTCTTATTAGGTGGTGCGAAAATTTAGCGAATCTTATCAATGATAATTCTCATTTTGAAGCTAAAGATGAGCTTAAGTATCTACCAGTTGGGAAAATTATAAAATCCTTTAAATTGCCTATTATTGCTATGGATTGGGGACAAAAAATATACTCTGGTGATTGTAGATTATTAGTTAAGGATTCTAATGGAAATGTCGATACTGAGTGGCCAATGGTCGACTTAGACTTAAAGCTTTTGAGTAGGGGGAAGAATAAAAATGGTCTGTATTTTCAACTGGTAGGAGCGGGTGTCACACTTAAGTTCAAGTTTAATTTGAATGGCACCAAATATATAGAACCAGCAGTGAATCTTTCTAATTATAAAGTTATACATGGTAGAAAAGAATCTACATTGGAGGAGTTTTTTAATAATGACCTCCCAAGTTTTTATGATGCTCATTTTTCTGAAATCAGGGGGGAGGAGTATTTTCAGGTAGATACAAATTTTCAACCATTCGATAAAGATGAGATTGTTTGTATAAATTGGAGGGATGTCGATATAGAAAAAGAATATTACGTAGAAGGAGAAAATAAAGCGAAGGGAAAAAGCTTACATGAATTTTTAAAATGTTTTTTGAACAGTCCCAAAAATCAAATAGTTCTCTATGACCATGGTAATGGAGAGATTGCAGATTTGGTTACGCTCAGTCCTTCTAAACCTAATACACTTAAGATTGTTCTTTACCATGTAAAAAAATCTGGTGGGCCAAAACCTGGAGCTAGGTTAGATGATATTTATGAAGTCTGTGGCCAAATTAACAAATCTATTTCTCTTTTATTAGATTTGAACGGATTCTATCAAAAATTAAAGCATAGAGTTGATGATTTAGGATCATACTTCATTAAAGGGGATTTGAGTTTAGTCAAAAATTTATTATTCAGCGAATCAAATAAAATTGAATATGAATTAGTTTTAGTGCAGCCAGGAGTTTCAAAATCAAAGCTAAACTCAAAACTCGGAGAAAATCTTGCGGCTGCAAGAAGTCACATTAAAAGGTCTATTGGAGCAACGATGGTTTTATTTGGTTCGAAATAATATTTTGATTTAGCTAAGAATATTTTTAACTGGGCGATCTTATCCACACTATTCCCAAATATTATTTAAGTGAGATTTTAACAAGATCAGACAACATAGTTCGTTTGGATACAGGTCAACCCAGTTCGGTAGTTCCGCCACGTTAGGATCTGCACAGATGGGCCTGAGTAATCGGGGTTCCTACCGCGACCGAATAAAACGTCATTTATTGAAAATATAATCGATCCGATAAAGGTTTTTACCTGAAATTTCAACTGTACATATTGAAAAAAATAATATCTTGTTTTAGAAGCTAAATAAGAACATTTAAAAGAATGTTCAGAGCGCCAGGCCAATGTAAAGTGGATTTCAACTGTATGAAACACTTGTCTATATAGGTAAAAGCTGCACCATTATCAGGTATAGTAATTTTCAGTTTATATGAATAATTCTGTAGCTACTAAGATAAAAGAAGGGATAGAGATGAGTCGATTTGTAACTCCAAGAATTCAAGAAAAATCACAAGTGTATTATGCACAATCTTCACAAAATAATAAAGAACATCCATTTAAAGATGCTGCGGAACGTGTTGCAAAGTATATCCCAGGAGAAATCGTTTCTGGCTACATTCTAGTCATGGGTATCATCAATGCTGTTGCAAGTGATGATCCTCTTAAAGTATATTTTGCTTGGTCTATTTTTGTATTAGGATTAATTGCTACACCAATATATTTAATAAAAGTATGTCGTCCAATGCCAAGCCAGAGACCTCAAGTAGTGATTGCTACAATTGCATTCGTGCTTTGGGCTTATGCTTTGGGCGGGCCATTTAAGCTGGAGCCAGTAGAGTCCTACTATAGAGAATGGATTGGCGCCGTTTTAGTGGCATCCTATACTTGGATGGTGGGGTTGTTTTATATCCCTGAAGAAAATACGAATGAAAGTTAATGATTTTGCTATCAGTATGATACCGAACAAGAGAATCACATTTTTAACTAAATCAAAATAGATAAAATATAATGTTAGGCTATTAATCTATGTCATCATCATTAATGAAGGGTTGATTTAAATGAATTTCTTGTGATTTAGGAGGTTTTCTGATAATGAAAAATACTGGTGTCAAAGAGAAATTTCTTATTTTTGATTCTAATGATTGGTCACGTTTTTTAAGCCCAATTTGAATTGATTTTTCATTGTTTAGTTTTTTGATGCTCGCAGATACGAAATTCTCGTGAAGGCTAAATTTTTCAAATATTGCTCTTTTCCAATAGGTGAGATCTTGAGACATCATATATTTCGCTCTCCGTCTTAACTAACCCCAGCTTGTTGCTGCCACAGTTACCCAAAATCCGGAGATAAGTGATTTCGTGTATATAGTCTACCCTTATAATTATTTATCTATTTATTCTTTAGGTCAACTTAAATTAAGAACTGAGATTTTAAACGTTGTTTAATTATTCAGGCTCTTGGAATATTTAATCTTTTAAGTATTCATTATTTTTAAAGTTGAAGAAAAGATTGATACAACTCTATTAGTTTAGATTTATTTATCATTAGATTGTATGAAAGTAGTGAAATGCATCACTGTGATAAAATCAGGCTCAAAATAGTGTTATTTCAATAGGCTATTAAGGTCACATCTTGTCGGTGGCTTTCATTTCAAGGGTGTCTCGTGAGACGAACTAGCTGTTCGCTTTGTTTCTTATAGAACAGATAGATTATTGCGCTCTCCTAAACGAAATCAATAGATGGATGTCATAGGGGAATGCTTTTGATTATCAGTGAATTTCGGGTACGAAAACACTTATTCGGAGAATTAAATAATTTATACATGATTATTAAGTTTTTTGATTCGCGAATAAAATCATAAGATATATTATAAGCATTGGTTAAAATACATTGGTTTGATCAGTTGAGGTACAACTACTTCGTTTTAGCAAGCTGTTGATAGGATTGAGTTACCCCAACTTTGCTATCAAACATTTAGCATGAATGCTATAGCTGAAATTACTTTTACACAATTGGAAGTGGGAATTGATTTGTTTGAATTTTTCAATCAAACCTATTCCAGGAGTAGGGAATGGTCATTAGAGAGATTAAACGTAAATTATTTAATCAGCTCCAAGAAGCTTTCGGTTTTATTGGTGTTGGTATAAAAGAACGTGAAGAAATAATACAATTATATGTGCAATATGGCTACAAAGAATTTTTTCGTTCGAAGATAGATATATTCGTTCAAGGTATTCAATGTAATATTAAGGAATCGAATGTACCTTATGCTGGGATGGGATGTTGTGAAGAAGATTCAGATTGTTCTAATCTTGGCATCCAAGGCGGAGCTAGAATTAAAGGTGAAAACGGTGGGGAGGGCACTCTTGGCGCTATCGTTAAAAGTAAGTCGACTGGAGAAAAGTATTTGCTTAGTGTATCACATGTATTAGGTGGAATGAATGGCTCCATAAAAGATTACACACGGCATGTTAATGGCCTGTATACGAATGATATTGCTTACTTAGAAAATAAATCTCATTTTGTCAAACTTTCACAGATTCAACATCCTATCAATCATGAAGGCGCAATTGCGCATATTTTAGATCAAGATTCTTATTCTGAAGAAATTTGTGGAATTGGACCTGTGACTCATCAGAATATTAAAGTCCTGGACGAGGAAATGGTCCTGTGTAAGTGTGGCTCGGCGACGGGCCTTACTATAGGAGCGGTGGAGGACACTTACGCAGACATAATACTTACATACCCAAATAATAAAACCATTAAATTTTATAATCAAATTATAGTTGAGCCTGCAAAACATAGTAAGAAAACTTGCTTTAGTGACTTTGGTGATAGCGGATCACTAGTTACTACAACAATAAATGATGCCAATTACCCAATTGGCGTGGTCTTAGGTGGGACTGGATCAGATGATGTGGATTCCTTTTCAATAGTTTCACCAATAGCAGAAATCTTAAAAGATCTTGATGTAGAGTTTGTATGACGACGACCTGACCCCCTGAAACACATCCAAACTTTAAGCTAAGATTTGGAAAATTGACTAACTCTTGCGGGTCTCCCTTGCCACCGGTGTGAAAAATGGCAAATCATCGATTCATGGTCTTTGTGGTGCTATTAAGCCACGTGTCTAGTACCTTGCCCATTTCCTGGAGGGTAATGAGGGATTTGTTCTTAAGGCATTAGATCTCGCTCTTCAAAAGAATTATGCTGTAGTTTAGATTATAGCAATCCAGAACTATTTGATTGTGGCGTTGTAGGATTCTTACCACCGGGTAAGTGTTCACTGATGGAAGTGATCTTCGAGTTTTATTATCCTCTTACTAAATCTGGAACTGATGCCGGAAACGGGGCGACCAACCGAGCCATCAATGTGGGGTTTCGACCGAAGCTGGTTTTGATCTATGCTCGGCATGGAATTGGAGTCCAGATCGACTGAGCTCCCCATGAATACAACTCGGCCAATCCCGCGCCCGGAGTCAGGGGAACACTTGTGGCCTTTATGAAAGATACTCGATTCCTCGTCATTCAAGGCGGGATAGATGAGTGGGATATGGATCGGAGTGGGTTTACGTTTTATTGGGTGGCTATATAGTGACTCATTTCTATTCGGCCTTGAGCCCTCATCCTTTAATTGGGTGCGGGCTTTTTTAATATGTCCAAATAATAGAGATTTTCGCCTATCGCCCCTTTTTTACCTAGGGAAACCGTACCAATTTCACCCTGCCTCAAAAAATAACCCGTGCCGGCATGAAGATCGAAGCTGACTGTTGGTTTTTATTACTTTATGTAGATTAATAGTTTACATAGCTCAGAATATTTTTTTATGGTTTGGAAATTCGTTTGCCTCTCTTTTGCCAGCTCAACCGCTCGTAGCTTGAGCTAGTAATGAAACAATTTCATAAACTTTGAGAGGCCAAAAAATGGAAGAAATTTTCAACGGGATAATCATCGCCATTGGTACTGTGATAGCCGCAGTAATTTCTAAATATCTCGGTACAGTTCGTGCTAACAAAGACGACAGGAAGGAAGATAAAGAGAATCAAAATTCTTAGCGAGAGACCTGGATTGATTTCAACAGTATGCCCACGCCCTGAATTGAGCGAGGGCTTTTTTAATTGTGGCTTTAATAGAACTAGTCACGACTTAATCTGACACCTTCAATAATTGCTGAAGGAATAAACGGGTCATGGTAGAACTCTGGTGACTAAACCAAAACCAGAGGACCGTTGCCCCCCATGGGGGGCAAAATTCTCGATTTTAAAGAGAGACCACCATGACCACAGAAGAAAAGCTTATCAAAAACAAATTAGGACTGATAGAGTTAGCGAAACGTTTAGGCAATGTCAGTGATGCCTGAAATGTAATGGGCTACTCTCGCGACACTTTCTACCGATGGAAGGAAGCTTATGAAGAAGGTGGAAAAGCCGCTCTTTAGGAGCTAACTCGACGCAAACCAAATAGAAGAAACCGAGTCCCAGAACATTTTTAAGAAGCGGTGCTTAAGTTTTCTGAAGACTTCCCTGCCTACGGTCAAACCCGTGTATCGAATGAGCTTAAATAGCAGTGCATAATGATATCTTCAGGTGGTGTTCGATGTGTTTTGCTGCGGCATAACCTTCATAACTTCAAGCTGAGACTAAAAGCTCTTGAGGTTCGCGTAGCGTCTGAAGGAGTAATTTTTACTGAGGCTCAGCTTCAGGCTCTGGAAAAAGCCAAAGAAGTGAAGCAAGCGCAGGGTGAGATTGAAACTGAACATCTTGGATATCTTGGAAGCTTAGACACTTTCTACGTGGGTACACTCAAAGGAGTTGGGCGGATTTACCAACAGACTTACACCGATACGTTCTCCAAGGTTGCTCATAGCAAACTCAATCAAATGAAAAATGCACTCGTTGCAGCTGATTTGCTTAATAACCGAGTGCTTACATTCTACGAAGAGATAGGCATGCGGTAGCGTCCAGTCTTTTTCGCACTTTCGATGAGGAAGTCCTAAATACAAGTTACGCTCTGGTCTCCCAGAGCCCTCCCTCCCCCATGGGGGAGGCGCC
>JANQLS010000200.1 GCA_028280485.1 Planctomycetota bacterium | reverse complement strand
GAGGTCGTTCTTGAAAGAGCAAACTATCAATGTGAATATCAATCCGATACAGGGAGACGTTGTTGTCAACGAACTCACCTTCAAATTGATCATGTGATCCCCTGGGCTCTGGGAGGATCGAATGACCCAGAAAACTTAAGAGCTCTTTGTCAGAGTCATAATCTTTATGAAGCTCAACGATTCTTCCCCGGTTTCTACGAGGATCAATTTCATAAGGAGGGCGAAATAGGTAGGGATGGAATATGTCCCCACCTTGCCCGGGCAAGGTGAGTTTTAAAACTCCAACTTGCCTTGGGAGATTAAAAATACTCCCTTCGACATTATGACTTTCCTTGGCGAGGAAAGTTTGTGCCGAATAACCAGCTCTCCCTCAACTTAGGCAGGATGGGACCGCCGAGAAGGAGTGTGAGGAAGAAGCGGCGGGACGCGGATTCCTCACGCGAGCGTTCAGCGAGCTCCGAACGTGAGGACCATATGGGTGGGACAACGCTAATTAGCTCTAGAATGCGGTTCTTAAAACCCATTTAAATTTAAACACATCTAGCCAACTAAAGTTTTATTGCCGCCCTTACAGGGCTTGTTCTTCATCGATCCCCTTACCCAGGGCGACGCTTTGCTCTGCCCTGGGCTAGGTTATTGCAGGCTTTCAGCCCTTGGTGGAACCGCAATCATCAACTTTAATTAAATGCTAAAACGACCTATATAGAATTTCTTCAGGGTAAACTGTTGAATTAAATCTTTATTGATCTAAATCAATGCCTCCCTCCCACCTTGCCCGGTGAAAGTGGTTTAAAAATATAAATCAAATCTTATACCCATCCTTCAACTCCTCAACTAACTCTAATAAATCTGGCGGCAGATCAGCTCGGACTTCGACTTCAGTTTTTAATCGGGGATGGTAGAAGCGAAACATCCTTGCGTGTAAGAGAAATCGTTGGGGGAAATTTGCCGGAGGAGAATCTCCACTGTATCGATCATCTCCGATTAATGGATGCCCGATTGAAGCCAGATGAACTCGAATTTGATTTTGTCTACCGGTTACAGGCTTAGCGTAGAGCCAAGTGTATTCCTTTCCTTCGAACCGAAAATGATTTTTAACTTCGATCAAAGTTTTACTCGGCTTTAACTGAGGACCCTCTAAGGCGGACTCTAAATCATCACCTTCTCGAATAGGACGATCGATACTCTCTAGTTGGGGGTCGACGATGCCTTGAGCCAATGCGTAGTACTGTTTGGAGACTTGCCGCCGTTCCAGTTGACCTTGAACTTGAAGGTGAACGTACCGATCTTTCCCCACTAAGAGAACTCCGGTTGTGTCACGGTCGATGCGATGACAAAGCTTGGGATGGGTGGGGCCGTGGGGAGCCATCTGATCTTTGTAACGATGGTGAAGGTAATTGATCACCGTATCGTAGACGTGCTTACCTACGGGATGTACCAGCATTCCCGGTGCTTTATTGAGAGCTACAAGCCAGGGATCTTCGTAGATAATGTCGAGGGATTGCTCTTGATAATCGGGAACTCCAGTGCCTAAAGAAAGGCGGATTTCGATGACGTCTCCCATTCGTATCAATTGAGAAGCTTTGCCGGGCTTCCCATTGACGGTGACGTATCCGTCGCGGATGAGTCTTTGAATTTTATTTCTTGAACGCCATGCCAAGTTATCTTTGAGATAGAGGTCTAGTCGAAGAACTTGTTGTCCTCGAACATTGATGACGATGACCTCTCTCGCTTCAGCCAGATTTCTTCCCTTTCCAATCATGGTTGACTCGATCCTCTTGGGAAGCGTGCTACCAAGGTTGGGGGAAGAGGGCTACGGGGGTGACGGTTTAAGAGTTCAAGAAGATCGATCGCATTGGCAGGAGCTTGGCCCTTGAAGTGATTGTTGGTGATCACATAGACCTTTTGCACTCGTTGAGAGAGTTCCTCGATGCGTCGAACCCAGTCTTGAAGTTCAGCTGAGGAATAATGGTAGTCGTACTTTTCATCCCGGCCGGCAGAACGGGTGAACCAAGCTTTGGAATTGCGTCCGTGTAAACGAATGTAGGCAATTCTCGACGTGTTGATTGTGGTCGGCGGAAGGGAGCTTCGACCCGGGGGAAGATCCACATTGACGTACGTCGCTCCGAGTTGCTCCAAGAAGGGAAGGAAGCTCGGGGGCTGTCCCGTTGGGCTTTTCAAAAAAGATAAATTGCGGGGCTCAACACTCACTTCGAGAGGCTGGAGAGCTTCAACACTCCGTTTGATGAGATCTCGGGTCTCTTCCGTGTCTTCTGTCCATGGGGGAAATTGAAGAAGGGTGGTGTCTAACTTCCCTGTTTGAGTTAGAGGCGTAAAAGTCGATTTGAAAGCTTTACAAATTTCCTCGATTTCATTCGGGGATCTCTTTTCCTCATGAGTGAGGGCCGAAGGGAGTTTTGCCGTGAATTGGAAATTTGGAAACTCTTCGACAATCCCCGCCCACTTTCGCGTCGTCTCTTCAGTGGGGAGCCGATAGAAGCTACTGTTGATCTCGATGACGTCAAAGAGCTTCGCTACCGCGTGAAGGGCGCCTCCTCCACGGGATTCTTTGGAGGAGTAGACAATTCCTTTCCAATCGGTATAACTCCAGCCTGCGACTCCAATCAATAGTTCAACTCCATTATCAACCTTAGCGGTTGAAGTTTGGCTTGGAGCTGTTGAGGGAGTGGATTTTTTAGAGATCATCGAAGTTTTGTTGGCTTTCCTGAGGCATATGCTTGAAGAGTGCACCTTCATATTAGAAATTATAGTGAGTGAAATTAAAGAAGAGAGAGTTTCGATTTAATAAATCGCTCAATCATTACCGCCTCTGGTGAGGTGACATTAAAGGAAATTATCGTGAATCCAACCGTCCCCCCTGAAGCATTCGAAGCCCTAAAAAAGATTTACGATGATGTAGATCAAGAAATCCAAGCTTCGGGAGTTGCTTGTTGGGTGCGAGGATTGTGTTGTGATTTCGAGAAAACCGACCACGTTCTCTACGCGAGTTCGCTAGAAATAGCTTACGTACGAGAAATCCATCCTGAGCCCTTTGAGGGGGGGAGTTGCTTGTGTCCGTTTTGGAAGGATGGTCGGTGCGATGAGCGTACCCGGCGACCCCTCGGCTGCAGGACTTATTTTTGTGATGAAAAGTATCGAGATCAGCTAGAAGCGATCTATGAAAAGTACTACCGGCAAATTACCGAAGTTGCGACTCAATATAGCTTAGAGTGGTCTTACCAACCCTTCGTGAAGGTTATGAGAGGGGACTGAGTCATTTCTCCGTGATACGGCATATTGGATTACTTTTAAAATACTCTTGACTTCACTAGGCTAGGGTTTTTAAAATTTGGGGCTAAAATTCCTGTAAGTCATTGTTTTTCCTGTGTTTAAGTCTTTTTTGAGTCATCCAGGAATCTAAAAGACCTGTTCTTGAGGAGCTTGAGA
Source organism: Planctomycetota bacterium (assembly GCA_028280485.1). Classification (GTDB taxonomy): domain Bacteria; phylum Planctomycetota; class UBA8108; order UBA8108; family JACQVS01; genus JANQLS01. Next base: position 12,698 of record JANQLS010000200.1, on the reverse strand, counting down.
TCGGGTCCATTTTCATAAAGTTGCAAAATTGCACTTTGTGCTTGTTGAATTTCACCGTCCAGTGGCGATCGCGCTTTCACCGATTAACACTGGCTCTACCCCAGGGGGATCCTTGGACCTTAGCCGGATTAATTCACTCGCTGAACTTGAAAAGCTGTTAGAGCTTCTCTCCAAGTTTGACATCCACGAAATTGAGATTGAATCTGAATCTCGAAAACTACGCTTGTCGAAACCCAAACCATCGGAAGCCGGTGGTGGTGGAGTGACCGTGGTTTCTGGTGGTTCTGCCTTACCCGTTGCCGCTCAACCCGAAGTGGCGAGTGCGCCCGCTCCTCAAGCCGACAGTCAGGATGCCGCCTCTTCGAGCAGTTTACCTGCTGGAGTCGAAGTGATCACTTCACCCATGGTGGGCACTTTCTATCTCGCTCCCAGCCCCGAAGCCGATCCTTTTGTAAGAGCAGGTGACCGAGTGCAAGCCGACACTGTTCTCGGCATCATCGAAGCGATGAAAGTGATGAATGAAATTCCCGCCGGGAAATCGGGAGTGATTCAGGAGATCCTAGTAGAAAACGGAGGGAGTGTGGAATTTGGTCAACCTCTCTTCCACATTTCTGCCAGCTGAGATCCTTAAGATTTCATGCCCATTAATTCGTCACCTTTCAGGCTCTCGTTGTAGCCAGTCATTGTTAACTTAACCTCTCGACGTCAGAACTCAGTCATTTTATGAAGAAATTCTCCCGCATCCTAGTCGCCAATCGTGGCGAGGTCGCTCTTCGCATCGTCCGCGCCTGTAAGGAGATGGACATCGAATCGGTCGCCGTATATTCCGAAGCCGATCGCGATGCTTCTTACGTTCGATTGGCGGATGAGTCTGTCTGCATCGGGCCAGGCCCAAGTCAACAGAGCTACTTAGAGATCCCCAAAATAATCAGTGCAGCCGAGATCACGGATGTCGAAGCTATCCATCCGGGATACGGTTTTTTAGCTGAAAATGCTCACTTTGCTGAAGTTTGCCGTTCGTGTCACATCGAATTCATCGGCCCATCTGTCGAGGCGATCAGCAGTCTTGGAGACAAAGCGAAAGCTCGCGAACTGGCAGAATCCGTCGGTGTACCCTGCGTTCCTGGTAGTGATGGGGTGGTGACGGAAGAAAATGATGCTTTAGCTATCGCCCAACAAATTGGTTATCCCGTCATCATCAAAGCTTCGGCTGGAGGTGGGGGGCGAGGGATGCGGATCGCTCATAATGACGTCAGTCTCGTGAATGGTTTTCATGCTGCTGCCGCTGAAGCTGAGGCCGCCTTTAAAAATTCCGACATCTACATCGAAAAATATATCGAGAAGCCTCGACACGTCGAGTTTCAAATTTTGGCTGACACTCAAGGTACGGTTGTTCATTTAGGTGAACGTGATTGCAGTATGCAACGGCGTCACCAAAAATTGATCGAAGAATCTCCCTCCCCCGGTCTTCCCTTCGAAGTTAGGGAGAAGATGGGTGAATGCGCTCGAAAACTTGTCAAGGCGGCGAATTATTACAACGCCGGAACGGTCGAGTTCCTCGTCGATCACGAATTCAACTTTTACTTCATCGAAGTTAACACCCGAATCCAAGTCGAGCATCCGGTGACCGAAATGGTAACGGGGATCGACTTGATTCGAGAACAAATCCGCATCGCTTCCGGTGAGCCTCTCGGATACACCCAGGAAGACATTCGCTTCGAAGGGGCTGCGATCGAATGTCGGATCAATGCTGAAGACCCGGATCATGACTTTCGTCCCTCACCCGGGACGATCAAAGAGTGGATTCCGCCAGGGGGTCTCGGGGTACGTTTAGACACTCACGTTCACGCGGGCTATACCATTCCTCCGTTCTACGACTCCATGGTGGGCAAGCTCATCGTCTATAAAAAGAATCGAACGGAAGCCATCTCGACGATGCGAAGAGCTCTTGATGAGTTCCAAATCGAAGGGATTGCCACCACGATTCCCCTCTATAAGGAAGTCTTTAAGCACTTCCATTTCCTCAAAGGAAACATCAATACTGGATTCCTCGAGGAATACTTCCTCGGATAGTTCCGTACCTCAATTCGTCTCATTTCTTTTCTTTGCAACAATCTGAGGGTGAATTGCGTCCTCCTTTTACAAACTGAAATGAGATCGGCCCGGCCCAAACCTGACCTCTGATCTAACCAAGCTGGCTAGCCTAAGTTTTGTTGGTTTTGGGGTTTGGTTCGAGTCTCTCAACCCCCTTGAGAGCCCCAAATGATGGGGTGATTGAGGCTCAAATCTGACATCATATTTAAAGCGAACGCTCTCTTGAAGCCTTAAGTGCTTTGCTTACAGTATGTAACGTTATTTTTTGAGGTGTTTTGAATCCAGGTCTTGGAGAATTGAATTCGAGGGATCGAAGCTTTAAGATGGAGCCTTTACTTTCCTCGGAGCATCAACTCCCAAGCTACCCTTGATCTGGTTTTAGCCACGGATGCTAACTTTTGGTGTCTTTTTCGAATGGCCACCGGAATCAGTTGCCGTTAAGTTGTTTTTTCTTAGTGGTTTAAATGGCTTAGTGTAAGAGTTCAAAGCATGATCGAGAACTCGGTTTTACTGAACCGGAATCGCTTGGGTCTTTGCGATTTTACGCCAGCTACTTGAGAGTGTTCCTTCGAAGGTAAGTTGTTTCCGTAGAAATGTTGAAATGAAGCTAATTGCCTCATGGATAAAACATAGATAAGACCATCGATAAATCTTCCTTGAGGATCATCGATGATTTTTTTCCCATGAGGATTTCAAGCATTCGCCTTCAGGTTCTGGAGGGGATTTGAAAACTGGAGAAGCTACGCATGCTGTCAAAGTTGAATTCTAATAACTCTCGCGCAACGGGTTTTACCCTTGTTGAGATCTTGATCGTTGTTTCCATCATCGCTGTCTTGATGAGCTTGGTCTTAGGTGCCTTGAGTATGGCTCAGAACAATGCCAAGAAAGCTCAAGCTGCCAATATGGTCAACCTTCTCTCGAATGCCTTAGAAAAGTTCTATGAGGATGAAGGTTACTATCCAGGCGCCAAGATGGAGCCCGATGAAAATGCTTTCCCTCTTCTCTACGAAGCTCTCCTTGGAGATCCCTCCGAGGAAGGAAGTAAAGCAGGACGTGGTGCTCCTTACTTGGAAGTTAAAGAAAACGATGTCTTCTGGCTCCCCGATGAAGAAACCGAAGACTACGAGAAAGCTGGCTTTGACGAACTAAACGATCCTGAAATCGATAAGTTCATCCTCGATCCCTTTGGTAACCCCATTTGGTACCGAGTGAACAAAGGGCGTGAAAAAGCTGAGTACATGCACCGAACTCGTAAGTTTGACATCTGGAGCTTGGGCGAAAACAAGAAAAATGAAACTATCCCTGGAGCCGAGTACGATGAAGAGGAAGAAGATGACATCGGGAACTGGTGATTTCTACCGTGGCTCGATGAGTCCGCTCCGTCAACCGATTCGCAACCTTGGATTTTCGATGGTCGAAGTCGTTATGGTTGTCGGTATCGTAGTGCTTTTGATGTCGTTAGTTTTCGTCGCTGCCGGGGGAAGTCGAAAAGATGCGAATCGCAGAGCTACTGAAGCTCAGCTGACTCGTATCATCGGGGCCTTAGAAGACTACAAGCGTCTCAAGGGACGTTATCCTCCTGATGGCTACGACTTCGAAGTTAAAAACGAAGAAGGTGAACTCATTCGAGGCGCCGCTTGCTTGTATTACTTTCTCACCAAGGAAGTTCAAGTTCGCAGGAAAGTATCGGGTAAAGTTCGAACTCGAATGGTTGATCCTTTACTGGAAGTCAAGAAGAGTATCGAATTGTCGAACCCTGACGATGGTTATGCTGATGGAGTCTACGAGATCACTGATCCCTGGAGAACTCCATTTTGGTACGACAATACCGAAGATGGCAAATTCGAGCCCCTCGATGAGCCGGGCCATCCCGAAGCCTCTGGCGCCAACTCCTTCCCCCCAGATCCGCGAACCGATGAAGCCCTCAACAGTGTTGAGGAAACCGGTATTCAGGGTAATGGATACGATCTTTGGTCTTATGCCGAAGGCCGATATAAAGAGCAAAAAGACCTTTCTACGGTGATCGCAAGTTGGAACCTCGGAGACAAAGATCCTCGTAAAAAGAACAAGCAGAGTGACGAAGAAGAGTGATTTTTAGTGAAAAGATCACCGAAATTGGCACCAAGATTGGCTGAAGAATGAACGAACTAACCGATATTCCTGACCTCTGTTATTTAGATACTGAACCATCAGTAACACGTGAGGAAGAAATTAAATCACCGCTTCCTCTAGTGAATCATTCCATTAAAGGTTTCTCGCTCGTCGAGATGATGGTGGTGGTGAGTATTTTGTTGATGGCCTTCGGTTTGATGGTGCCCTCGCTCACAGAATTCTTTAGGAACCGAACTCTCGATACCGTTGTGAGCGAAATGCAGAGCACTTTGTACACTGCTCGAATGCAAGCTGTGGTTAGTGGTCGTCCTTACACAGTAGTTTTCTTTCAAGAAGGCTTACGTATTTACGACCAAAAAACCAAGACTTGGATGGCCGACCGAGAGTTTGATGCCGCAAAAGGTGAAACCGCGCATCCTACGATTACGTACGAACTCTATTTTGCCGGTACGATCAGCGAAGATTTACCGCTCTATGACGAGTGGGCCGATGCCAACGTTCCTCCGCAAGATCCCAAGGATCCCGAAGCCTCAAAGTTTGCTATCAAAGGGCTTGTGGGTATCACTTTCTATCGAGACGGAACTTTGGAGTTGAAAGCCGGTGGCTCAGGTGGAGCTGATTTTGCTTCTGCGAATTTCCGCAAGGAACCTCCCATGGGTGGCGATATTGTCATCAAGCAACGAGACAATCTCTACGCCGCTTTCGTTGATCTTCAACCCACGGGAACGGTGAAGTCTAAAGTTTCAAAAACCACCGCATTTACGTCCTTAAAATCTGGTAATCGAGATTCTTCTGAAGAGGGATCCGAAGATTGATTAGAACCATGCAATTGACACCCTTCAGTAAGACCCGCCAATCTGGTTTCACTATCCTTGAGATCTTGATTGCTTCGGCGATCATGGCCGTAGGTATGGTGATGATTTTGGGTTTGTTTCCATTCGGAATTCGAGTTGGAAAAGAAGTCGTCGAAAACACGACTGGTTTAGCCATCGCTCGATCTGTAGCTGACTCGATTCGTAGTGGAATGCGAAACAACCTGAGGCAAAACTCTTCGCGTGATGGAACTACTTTTTCTTACTTCGTGTTTCAACACGATGGAGTCAATGACCGAGTTCCGCGTTCGATCTCGCTTGAGAGAGCGGGTCACGATTACTACATTTTGCTTCCACGCTATCGTCGAGGAAGAAGCTTTGAAGGCCGGTCTGAAGCCGAGTCGAGGGAGCAAGCCGTCGAGGCGAGTACTACGTTTGTTTATCCCGAATCCGATCCGAATATGAACGGAAATGGAAGCCCCTTCGAAGCGGACGATGATGGCGACGATTTCACCCACAGTGATGGATTCCAAGAAATCCTCGTCAGTAAAACTTATCAGCTCGGTGGGGCTTATCCCAAAGATGCTGGCGGCAGGGAGATTTTAAAAGATCACCGCCGAAAAAGAATCGACGATGAGACGATTCGGTCAAATGAGGCGTGGGGACAGTATTCTTATGCCTTCTCCATTCGCCCCAGTTATTTTGATACCAATCAATCGGATTCTAAATTACTGTTCGTTCCTGGAAATGAGCTCTATCATGTTCGCGTGATGGTCTTTCGATCGTTCCAAGACAATTTTGTGCCTGAGAAAGACGGGAATCCTGCTCGTCCCGTTCAACCAGTATTCGAACTCGATTTCGAGGTTTCGATATGAGAATGAAAAATTACAGAACAGCCTCCAGCCGAAGCTTCGGTAAGCTGACTGGAAGAATCTTCCCGTCTCAGTTAGGTTTTACGCTCGTCGAGCTCATGACCGCGATGGCTTTGGCGACGACTCTAACTATCGGGATTATGTCGATCTCTCAGACCGCAAATGATATCTACAAGGGAACCACTTCCAAGGTAGAACAGACGAGTCGGTTTAAGATTGCCCTGATCACGATGGATAGAGATTTTTCTCAATGGCTTCCCACAGCGAACCTCGAATACTACATGGACGGTACGGGTCCGGGTTCGAGGGCGAATCTTCAATGGGATGAGAGTGAAGAGCTCAAAGACAAGTCGGATGCCATCGGGCCCGGAGTTGTCGACGGTGGTGTTTACGAACAATACGATGAGTTCGCATCTCTCACTCAGATCAATTACGAGATCATGACCGCCGGGAATAACGAAGGTCGCGTTGAAGGAGAGCCGGAACCCGTCAAACATTCTGCCGATCAACTCTACTTCCGATCTTACACTTTTGTTGATGGCGCCTATCGTGAAGCGAACATCGAATACAAGCTGGTCGATCCGACGAAGCCGAAAGATCCCACTTCGGGTCAACTTCAGTCTCCCATCAAGCTGAAAGCTTCCGAGGCCCCTAATTTGACTCTCATCAAGGTCATTCGATATCACAAGTTCGACACCGAAGACATTTATAAGACGACTCAAGAATTTGAAATCGTCAGGAAGCAGGTGGAGGTGGTTTCGAACGTCACTGACTTCAAAGTAGAGTATGCTACTCGAAATCGATTCATCGGCTTGAATGGTATTGAGTTTTACGATCCTAAGAAAGATTTTAATAACCCGCTCGAAAATGAGATTCGCCCCAAGCGTATCAACCTTCCTGGCGGCCTCGAAGGTTACCGAAAGAAATTTGGTTACGGTAGTAACGATATTCAAATTCAATACGCTCGTGCGACGGCTTTCAAAGCTCACCAGGGAGATCGGAGCAACGTTCAGCAACACCGTCCCTTCCGATTTGGTTTTGAACGGAATCCCAACATTCAATTTGCCCAGCTCGCTCAAGGCGACAGGATCTTTGCGTTTACTTCCGCAAATCGTGGGGTTCAAAGTGGTGGAGCCGGTCGAGCCGGACAGGGTACTTTTCAAACTGGAACATTCCCTTCAGGTCTCTATACCATCAAAAATAATTTAGGTGGTCAGTTAGAGTTCTATGAAGACATCGATACCGCTCAATGGGATGGAAATGTTTCTTCATTGTTCTACAAGGCGGCCTTCGTGCCTCAGGCCTTGAGAATTACCTTGAGAGTTGTCGACGACAAAGGAAAGAATCCCCGAACCTTCCAGCGCGTGGTTTGGATTCGCAAGCGTGCGGGTTAATCCTTTCTGAATCATTCAGTTATTAAAAAGCCCCATGCCAGATTTTCTGGCATGGGGCTTTTTTTAAAAGGTGGGCATAAAGACTTGAAATGAAAGCCACGATTAAATTTTTTTCGCTGATTGCTCTTGTGAGTTTCCCAAACTCAATTATGTCTATTGAGCCGTGGCCCGAAATTCGTTCCCTACATAAAGATCAAATTTCGGATTCAATTCAACTCATTCAAAAGCTTTACCACTCTCATTTAAGTAAGCCTAAGATCAATTCCCCAGTTGTATTATTGGAGGCTGCTGAAAAATCTAAAGAAGTTGTTCCTCTATCACTCTTATTAGGTCAAGCGTCCTATGAAGCGGCGATAAAACTTGAAGGCCAGTATCAAGCAGCGCTCGATGCACTCGAGTTCATGCAATCCCTAGAAGAGAAATTATCGGGCAAAACTCTTTCTCTCTCTATCCAGACAATTAGGGCTTGGAGAAAAACAAATAAGCAGCCAAAGAAGCTCAGTAAGCTTTTAATTCAAAAATATAATCAGTTATCGATATTTTATGAGTCTCATCGGAACTATCAAAAGGCCTACGACCTTAATGAGGAAATTATAAAACTGACCCGGAAAGAGCAGTTGCCTCTATCTGATTTTTCCTTGAGACAGAAGAAATTATCAGGATTTGCCCGTAGTCAGAAGCGATTGGATGGCATTTTAAAGAAAATAAAATCAAAGCCAGATGATCCATTGTTAAACCGTCAAGCGTTTCTGATTTATGTGATTGAGTTTGAGGCTTTTGACCTGGCTGTAGAACATGCGAGAAAATCCGAACCTGAATCAATAATTAAGTTCATAAACCTATGTAAGAAACCTGTCACTAAAATAACCAATAAAGAATTATTTGATTTAGCACGTTGGTACGAAGGACTGGCAATATTAACTGAGCTTCAATTTAAAAATAAAGCGTTGTCCCAAGCTCTCAGGTACTACAAAGCTTTTATAAATAGAAGTAGTCGCCAGGATTTGAAGAGAGGTGAAGCCCTTCTGAGGATAGGGAAAGTTGAAGAACTTCTGGGGAAGCCGAAGGTTTTCAGGCGTCTAAAAGGGCACGTCGGTAAAGTGCGAAAGTTTTCATTTTCCTCAAATGGAAAGTATTTAGGGACTGCTGATTCAAATAATCTTGTGCTTGTTTGGGATCATAAGCAGGGAGAGTTAGTGCGTACTTTCGGTAGTATCAAAGGGAAGATCCGGAGTCTCTCCTTCGATTATTCAGGTAAGCTACTTGCCATCGACAAGGGGGATTTTGGGACGGAAGTGTACGATGTGAAATCAGGTGCAAAAGTATTTTCTCGAAGAGGGGTGAAGGCTGAATATAACGCCGTCTTATCCAGTAATGGTAAGTACGTTGTTACCGGTGGGCACTATAGAATGCGTCTGTGGAATGTGAACACAAATAAACAAATTCGAGTTCACGAGGAGAGCGGTTATAAGGTTGCCCTCTCTAGCCAAAAGAAGATCTATGCTTGTGGGGGATGGTGGAGTTCCATCAGAGTCTATTCCATACCCACTGGGAAAAAGTTGTATCAACTCGAAGGGCATAACAACCATATTTATGGATTGGATTTAACAAATGATGGTAAGTACTTAGCATCGAGTGGAGGGTCGGAAGCCTTTGTTTGGAAGTTGAGTAATAAAGAGATCATTCATAAGTTCAAGGTTTCAAAAACCATCGATTCCTTGACTCTCTCAGAGAATGTTAAAAGAATCGCTCTTAATACGAGGGGAGGAGGGTATGTTTTTGATGTTAGCTCTGGTAGCAAAATCTATTCACTTGATCATCAAGCAGGTGAACTAAGCTTGTCTCCTAAAGGGAAGTTCATCGCACATGGAGACGGTATTGAAGTTTTGATTTTAGAACTCAATGACACCTATGAATAAGTGCCGATCCCTCGCTCCGTGATAATGGTCGCTCCGCTCCTTCGTGCAAGTAAGCCTACGGCTTACGCACTCCTAAAGCTTCGGGCTTGGAGAGGTGTAGATCGCTTTCGATGCAATAGCTGAAGATAGGCGTACAACACAGCCCCATCTATACGCCATAAATAAAATTGCACCCCATCAAGCCTGAAGCTTTAGCGAGGGATAAAAGAAGTGTCACGCGAATATAAAACGTAAATCGACATAAGAACCCTCAGCTTCGATCTCGGGATTCTTCAGTTTGCGAATTAAAGACGCCTACTTAATAAACACCATCTCCAATCCAAAGACGATGATTGAGAGAATCGAAATCCCTAAGAGCATCATAAAGAAGAAATTGAAACCTTCTTTGATGACGTAATCTTTTCGTCTTTCACGAATGAGAGAACACACGAAGGCCACGATAAAACAAATCACGACAAAGTGAGCTAAGAACATGGGGCCGAATGTTTGCATGCTTACCTCACCCTGTCTCGTGTTTTCGTTCTTGCTCGCGGGCGCTCCAGGTTCGAGGGTCAGCTATATGGAGGACAACTAGAGCGTTGAGTAAGCCACTGATCGTAGTGAAAAGAATGCCCGTACTGTGATGAGGGGCGATCGTCTTGTCGATGGAATCTCTCGGTGTAGCTTTGGGTTCTCCCCAGCATTTTTCACTGACGAGAGTACTGAAGCCGTTGGCGACTTGAGCTGAGAAAAAGATCGGGTGATCCGTCTTATTGACCGCGCGAAAATCAGCTAAGGCTTGGCCTGACCAAAATGCGCCCAAAATACCGACGACCAAAAGGATCGCCTGGTTTCGGTACCCCAACATCCAATGGCCCGCACCGGGGATCAACCAGCTACTTCCTACCGCTAAGACATACTCCATGAATTTCCCCTCTGGAATTTTAGAGGGGGGGCGAATCGGAGGAACTTTTTCGTTTTCGTTCTCAGACATTCTTATTTGCTTTCTACATTTTGAAATCTTCGCCGAGGTAGTATTGACGAGCGAAGGGATCGTTCAGGATCACTTCTTTGGGGCCTTGAGCGATAATCTTTCCATCCAGGATGATGTAAGACTGGTCACAAGTAGCTAAGGTTTCTCGAACGTTATGGTCGGTGATCAAGAGGCTGATGCCTCTTTGCTTCAGCCCAAAGATGATCTGACGAATCTCAGAAACTGCGATAGGATCGACCCCACTGAACGGTTCGTCCAAAAGGATGAGCTTCGGTTCGGTGATCAAAGCGCGTGCAATTTCTAAGCGTCGTTTTTCACCACCAGATAAGACTTCAGCTTTTGAACGGAGTAGTTTTCCTAAGCCAAATTCTTCCACCAACTCATCGCGGCGTCGAACGCGCTCTGAGTGGTTTAAGGTGGTCGTTTCTAAGATGGCGTTTAAGTTTTGTTCGACGGTCAGTCGTCTGAAGACGCTAGATTCTTGCGAAAGATACCCCATTCCCAATCGCGCCCGTTGGTACATGGGCATGGTGGTGATATCTTGACCGTTGAAAAAGATCGAACCCTCATCGGCAGTGATCATACCGATCGTCATGCGGAAGGTGGTTGTTTTACCGGCGCCATTTTTCCCGAGTAGGCCGATGATTTCCCCGTGACCCACTTGAAAGCTCACGCCGTCGACAACCGTGCGGCCACTGTAGGTCTTGGTGAGTTCATTCACCTCCAACATTGCCCGAGTTCGGAGTCCCCTCGAACTGGAGGGACCGTCCAAGGCGACGGGGCGACCTTCTCGCTCTGGATTTTGAATCATGGTGTTGCCTCTGTCTTCACTTCCTATTGAATAAAACCCATCTGCCAATTGGTCGGCCACGCCGGCCAGAAGATGAAAAATGCTTTTCCCATCATATTCGATTGGGGCACACTACCCCAGTCTCTTCCATCGGCGGAAGAGGGATTATTGTCTCCACAGGGGAAATATTCATCTAAATTCAACTCTGATTTAATCGCAGGGTTTGAGGGAGTGACTCCCTCAGGAACGTGAGCGGGAATGGTGTAAGTATCATGCTGATTTCGAAGTTTACTGCTGGATCCGTGTCTCGTCCCGTAAGGGGCGTAGTAAATGTCGCGATAAACTTTCACGTCTTCAAAATTCGCTGTCGCGTTACTTGCCAAAAGCAGCAAGTCGGTTTGTTCGGCGGATCGTAAATTCTTAGAATCACTGGAAAATTCCAAAGTGAGGATCTCAGTGCCGTCGACGGTGACGGCTAATCGATCATCTAAGTTTTCGAAACTCACTAAAGACTTTTTCCCTAAGGTCAATGTGAAGTCGCTTTCGACCTTTTGGTTTTTGAGTTCCTCGGGAATGGCGCGGTTGGGTGAAGGGTAATCTCGATCGATGTCGACGGGAACGCGAAAGAGAGTGGTCTTAGCGTTCGCTCGTTTTTTTCCCAATGCGAAGCGAAGTTGATACACGTAGTCACCGTCTCTCAATTCTGCGCCAATCCAGCCTGCGCCCGAAGGATTTTGAGATGGTTCGACTTGGAACGAAACTTTCTTATCGCCAACGATTGTACTTTCGAGATCGCCCTGATCAGGAATCTCGATGGAGCCTGAGCCATTATTGAAGAAGGCAGCTTGCGCTTGGTGCATGCGACCATTGTAGTTGTAGTAGTTGTCGGACTTCCGATTGAAGCGGAGAATGGCCACGCGATCTAATTTATCGGGATCGGGTTTCGTCGCCCCCAAATTGTTCACAGACCATCGTTTTTCTCGGGGGAGCCACTGCCACCATTTTGATTTTACGTTTTGATCGAGATCGCTTCCCTTCTCGTAGACTTCCCTCCACATGGGAACAGGATTGTAGCCTTTCTCTGCGATTGAAGTGTCTGCGATTTTGATCCAGAGGGAGGACTGGGCGGTGGGGTAATCGGATTTGCGAATGATTTTAAACTCATCACTTGAGGATGAATCGGAGTCCTTATCGCCCCTTGGATTATCCTGACGATTTTTGACGTAGAGATCTCCGCCTTTGAGTTGAACGGATTCTCCCGGCAAACCTAATAATCGTTTGATGTAGTTTTGACGTTCGTCTTTTTGGAAGACGATCACATCGAATCTTTTGGGCTTACTGAAACGATAAGACAGCTTGTTCACCAAGATTTTGTGTCCCCCCGTTTGGGAGGCTTCAGTCAGCACATCGTTAAAAACATACTGGCAGTTGGGGCAGCGAAGAACAAAGTTGGCGTTGTATTCAGAATAACCGCTTCCAAGAATTTGGATAACGACGGTTTCTTGCTTAAAGTCTTTGGCGTCGCCCACCCAAGTTTGCCCCTCGATCCCGGAACGAGATTGAAAGGTAACTTTCCCGGGTACCCAATTTTCTAATTGAGGTTGGTTGACGTATCGCCGTTGTGGGGCGAAGGGCTGAGCTTCAATGTGAGGAGTTTTATTAAAAGGGTCGACTCCCCGATAGACCCAGACTTTGCCGTAGCGCAAGGTGAGTTGGCCGGTACTCGAATCAC
>JANQLS010000168.1 GCA_028280485.1 Planctomycetota bacterium | reverse complement strand
ACACGAATCCCTGTGGAATCGCCTTGGGAAGCAGTGTTTCTCAAGCTTGGACGCGAGCGTTATCAACGGATCAAGATTCGGCTAACGGAGGCATCGTTGCGATCAATAAAGAAGTGAATCTTGAGGCGGCCGAAACTTTTCATGGCTTCTTTACTGAAATCATCGCTGCGCCATCTTTTACCGACGACGCCTTAGAGCTTTTAACAAAGAAGAAAAATCGACGCTTGATTCAAACGGTCAAGCCACTTCGAGCGGATGATAGCTTGAGGTTTAAAAGTGCACCCGGAGGACTCTTAGTTCAAGAGGCCGATTCCATTCGTCCCAACCCAGAAGATTTCAAAGTGGTAACCGAGCGTCAGCCCAGTGAAGAAGAGCTTCACGGTTTATTGTTTGCTTGGCGAGTGGTGAAGCACGTTAAGTCCAATGCGATCGTCTTTACTTCAAGCACCCAAAGCTTGGGAATCGGGGCAGGGCAAATGTCGAGGGTAGACTCGGCGAGAATTGCGATGCTTAAAGCCAAGAATGCCGACCTTGACCTCAAGGATAGCCTGGTGGCTTCAGATGCGTTTTTCCCCTTTGCGGATGGCTTATTAGTTTGCGCAGACGCTGGAGCTAAAGCGGTGATCCAGCCCGGAGGATCGGTGCGAGATGAAGAAGTGATTCAAGCCGCGAACGAGCGAGGAATCGCGATGATCTTTACGGGGAAACGACACTTCAGACATTGAGGAGTCCGTGGACAGCACCGTAGTTGGGTCTGAGAAAAAATTGAGGTCTAGGAATCGTATCCTGACCATTGCTTGGGTCGGCCGCTCTCGTTGAGTGCGACATACACAACGGTAGAGTGGCAGATCACCCGTCGTTCGTGTTGTTCACAACCTCTAACCAAGACCCGACAGTCTAAAGTGAGAGAAGAGCGGCCTCGGGATTCTTCCAAACACCAAATCTCGACGGAGTCTCCTAATCGGCCTGGGTTTTGGAAGACGATCTCACCAAATTTTTTAGTGACGATGTTGGTCGTTCCCATGATGTTCATCGCGACTTGTGCGACTCCCTCATCCAACCAACTCATGAGTTGCCCGCCGAAGAGTCGGCCGTGTGCATTCAAATCGGGATACATAACAAGCTTTCGACTGACGAAAGTGAATCTTTCTTCGAGATCAGGGGGAATGATCGATTTATCAATGGGGGCGGGATTTGAATGCATTCAATTCTTCCTCGACTTTGTCGTTTTTCTTTTCTTTTGGGATCAGATCAGGATCATATTGTTTAAAAGTACTTAAAAAAGATTTTAAGAGAAGAAAGCAAAACCTCCATAATAGATACCTCAATCCCTACATTTACCGAGGACTCGCTCATCTAAATCGTTTCTGTTGAATCAACAGGAACTGATTAGTTTATGTTGAAACAAGCTCCTTTGGAGCACGTTTCTACCGTTTCAGCAAATCATAGATTTGCTTACACTTCGCTAAATGTAGACTCTACAAGCCTACATTCGCGGCCGAGTTGATACCAACTCGGCTTAGTTCCTGTTGAATCAACAGGAACTGATTTACGCAGTGAATTCACTGACCGTGCGTTGCTAATGAAAGTTTCAAAAGTTCGCGTAGGATTTCAGATCTTTCTTCACCTGGTATTGATCCTTCACATTTTAGGATTTTACTACTGGGGCTGGACCTCTATTGGATCTTTGGACTTTCCCTCATTTTTTAAAGATGGGCTTTCCCATTGGATCCTCACGGCAGGGGTGATCTTTGCTGGAGTGGCTTTTTTGGGGACATTATTTTTAGGGCGAATATTTTGCAGTTGGGGCTGTCACTTTGGCGCCGTTCAGGATTTCAGCGCTTGGGTTTTAAAGAAAGTTGGCTGGAATCCCCCTCACCTCAAAACTCGATTCCTCCATTGGACCCCCTACCTCCTGCTGATATTAATTTTTTTAATCCCCGCGATTTCAGCAAACTTAACAAGAGAAGGTGCCCCCACGCCAACAGTAGATCTCGCCATGAACGAACCCTGGGAAGCGTTGCCAGGAGTTTTGGGATCGGTAATCACCTTCGTGGTTTGTGGCGCTGTCATTCTTCTATTTTTAGGTACGCGAGGATTCTGCCGCTTCGTTTGCCCCTACGGCGCCGTCTTCAGAGTTTTCGACCGAGTCGCCCCCCTAAGAATAAGAAAGAACAAATCCTGCTCAGGCAGCTGCTCCC
>JANQLS010000152.1 GCA_028280485.1 Planctomycetota bacterium | reverse complement strand
CTATGAGTTATGATGAAATTACCAACCTCCCAAGCCCGAAGCTTTAGCGAGGGATAGTGAAGCGCCATTTGGTTTGAAATTTGATTTGATCTAAAAATTAACAGCCTCTCCGCGTGCGGTCTTCCTAAAAATCCGATCCGACTCTCGATACCAAACTCAATAGATAAAATCGTACCGATAGTAGACGTCCCGCTCCGCGGAGCGATTTAGAGCAGCACAAGTGATCGACTTACAAATAACTTTACATTGACCATTTATTAAAAAGATCACTCGATCGAAACATATCATTTCTCAAAAATAGAATATCGTCGTAAGGAGCCGCCCCGCGGAGCGGGACGACTACTAAAGTTACTCGTTTTAGTGATTTAAAATCCTTAAATTAAATGTCGTCGCTTACGAAGGCCGCACGCAGAGCGTACGGACTACATTCATTTTCTCTAAATTTTACACTTGTGAAATATGCACATCCCCCCCCGAAGAAGGTAAAATTAAAGGTTACTAAAAGTTCGCTCATTCAAAACCTTAAGCTTCTTCGAAAATGACCAAATTAGTAATCCCACTTTCAGTTCTCCTACTCCTGACGACTACAATTCTCCACAGTGAAGAACTTCCCCTCCGACCGGGTCTCGTTTTAAATTTAGAAAGCCTAGATCCGACCACACCCAAAAAAGATGTTCGTATTTCTAGGATGGCCGCACTCTATGTTCCCGAAGGTAAAAGCCCTTCCGTTTTTATGCCGAAGGGGAAATTCAAAGCGACTTACGAAGGTATATTAGAGGTCGATCTTTTCGATGACTTCACCTTCAGCCTCGAAGGCCGAGGGAAGATCAGTTTAGCGCTTGATGGGAAATGGTTGTTTGAAAAGGTGAGCGGTGATTTTTCAAAGGTTGAAGCTAAAACCGTCGAGTTAGAAGGTCGCCACCAATTGAAAATCGTCTATGAGAGCCTCGCTGAAGGCCCCTCTCATTTTCAGCTTTACTGGGCGTCTTTCGACTTCACTCGCGAACCCGTGCCCCCCGAGATTTTGAAACATTCGCCAAAGAATGACTTTTTAATTGAGAGATTAAAAATCAGAAAAGGCCGCGAACTCTTCGCGGAGAAACAATGCTCAAGCTGCCATATCCCTCCTGGGAAAGAAACCATTAAAAACGGAATGCCCGAACTCGAGCGTTCACTTCCCTTGTTCACTCAACTGGGTCAACGCTTCAACCGAGACTGGCTCATCGAATGGATTGAGAACCCACGATCTAAAAAAATCCATGGGCACATGCCACAAGTCTTTCCGACGAAATTGGAACCTCAACATCAGAAAGAGATCTCCGATATCGTCGCTCATTTAAAAGCCACTCCCGCCCAGAAGAAACCCCAGCTTCCTGGCGATCCCACTGACGGCGAAGAACTTTTCAACCAGTTAGGTTGCTTAGGCTGCCATCAAGCTTTAGATCAAGCCCAAACTCAGAAGACCGATTTAATTTCACTTCACGAAGTCGCCCATAAGTGGAAACCCCAGTCATTAATTCAATTCTTATTAGATCCCAAAAAATACGCTCCTTCTATTCGGATGCCCGACTTTCGAATGAAACCTACTGAAGCCAGAAACTTAGCTTCCTACCTCATTCAAAATACTTTAAGTTCCATCAAGACCACTTCGAATGCTCAAGGGGATGCAGAAAACGGGAAGAAACTCTTACACTCAAAAGGCTGCTTCTCCTGCCACCAGAACTCCATGATGAAGGAGGATTCCTCTGAGCTCCTGTTACTGCCGAGGTATAAAACCTTAGATCAACTCATTCAAAAGAACGCGATCGACAAGGGCTGCCTATCCGCTCGACCTCTAAATAAAGGAATTCCCAACTTTCAACTGAGTGCTTCAGAACGACAAGCCCTCACAGCTTTCTTAACGAACGAACTCAGTTCGATCTATAACTATCACGAAGAAGAATACGCTCAACGATCCTTCAAAAATTTTCGTTGTCAGGGATGTCATACTCGAGATGGTCAGCAAGACCAATTGAGTGCTCTTTCTTCGGCGGACGAAGAATCTGAAACTCCCGTAATTCCCACTGGGGGTTCCCCCTCGGATTCAGAAGCTCACAAACTACTCCAGACTCGCCCACTTCTGACTTGGGCGGGTGAAAAGCTCCAACCGGCATGGCTTCAAGAGTTCCTGACTCGAAAGGAAACGAAGCCTGTTCGCCCCTGGATCAGAGTGAGGATGCCGACCTTCAATATGAACTCGAGTCTTTTTTCCCGGGGCTTAGCTCGTCAACATGGGGTGACTCCCACTCCCCCCAAAGCTGAGAAGGTGGATTCAAAACTCGCAGAAACAGGTAAGAAACTGTTACTTTTAGGCGATGGTTTTTCTTGTTTCACTTGTCACGACTACGGAGATAAAAAAGCTACGGGAGCCTTCGATGCGAAAGGACCTGACCTCGAAGGATTTCCGGTACGTCTGAGAAAAGATTTCTATCACCTTTGGATGCTCAATCCATTACGATTTGATCCGCGAACTAAAATGCCCCAGTTCGCCGAGGAGGGAAAAACTCCCTTCGCGCAGTTTTTCGATGGTGATGCTAAAACGCAATTTGAAGCTATATGGGAAGCCTTAAGGAAAGAATAGAGAGATGGGTCACCAGCAAACCTCTTCGCATCGATCTGGAAAAAATACCTACCATCAGATCGGCTTAGTCCGCGGTCAATTTGGGGACATCCCCCACGAAGAATGGTTAGCCTTCATCTCAGAACTTGGTTACGACGGTTGGGAAGAAGCCAACCACGAACTCGACTTCAGTCGCCTCACAGATGATGCCAGCGCGGAGGCCTACGCCAAAGAACGGGTTCAATTGGCTAATAAATACAACTTAGAAATTTTCTCCAACGCCGCTCATCTCGCCGGTCAAGCATTAGGAGATGAACCGAGCGCGAAGACTTTGACCTTAGTGGGAGGTGAAGCTGTCGATGCCTACTGTGAATGGAGAAGTGAAGGCAACGAGCCCCCTCGAACCGATCCTTACTACGTTCCGGATCATGTTGGCAAGCTCGTTTACTCCACCGCATTAAATCAATTGATCTCGGCGGTTCGCTTAGCCCATTTTTTAGGAAAGGAACAAGATCGCATCATTCCCGTCACTGGATTCGTAGGATCCCCCGCCCACTGCTGGAGCCATTGGTTCGAGTGGCCTCCCATTCCCAGTAAAATCAAAGATTATTCCATTCCCGATGCAAGGAAGGTCAGTCTCGAACTTTTAGCTGAACGTTTTTCTCCTGTATTCGAAGCTTGCCGCCAATACGGAACGACCTTCGATTTAGAATGCCACCCCACTGAGCGAGCGATGGGAGATTTGGAATCAGCGAACGATTATCTTCAAACCATGGAACAAGCCGGCTTCGGAGATGTGGTGGGATTTAACTTCGATTGTTCCCACATGGAATGGCAAGGGGTATCAGGAATCGATTTCATTCGTGAGTTCGAAGAGCGTATTCACTCTGTTCACATCAAAGGCGCGTATGTCGCCCCCAACTACACTCGTGCAGGTCGCTTGGGTGGCCACCGCCCCATGGGACATCGCTACAATGGTTGGAATTTCACCACACCGGGAACAGCTCGCGATGCAACTCCGTTGGAAGAGATCATCGTCGAACTCAATCGCATCGGTTACGACGGTGCCTTGAATATTGAGTGGGAAGACAATGACGTCGAAAAAAAACTCGGAGCAAAGATCGCTCTTGAAAACGTTCAAAGAGCTGATTTCACTCCGAGTTCCGGTCGTCACGACGACGCGCTTCAAGCTTAATCTTTTGTTGATGGCTTCCTATTATCTAAACTTCCGGCTCCTGGCCCATTCGCGATGATGAAGATCATCGCCCCCATCAAGGCGAGGTTCTTCATGAATGAAATCATCTCAACTTGAGCGACCGGTTGTTGAACCTCGGAATTCAAACTCAAAACCCAAGCCGCATCTTTGGATACAGTCCAAAAATCATGAATGTAGTAAGTGGCAAGGGCGAGAAACACGAGAAGAAGAGAAGCTCCAATTCTCGACTTATAGCCAATTAAAACAGAAACACTACCGGCGATCAGGAAAACGATAGCTCCGGCTAAGAGTACTTGAGGCGCCGGCACCCCTTCGCTTTTCATGTACTCGACGACAGAAGAAAACTTGGGTATTTTATTGCCCACCGCACTCATTAAGAAAATGAGAATTAAAAAGCCCCGGCCCCCAAAACTAACGAGTCCTTTGAGTAAATCTTGCATTTTGATATCCTTTCCATTGCCTTCGGTCAACAGCATTAAGCCAAGTCGAAGACGAGTAATTCTGAGGCTTGTTGAGCGATAACTTCCAATTGGTTTTCGTTTTCCAGGGTGACCCCGTCTCCAGCAAACGCTTCTTGACCGTTAACCGAAACGGCCCCCTTCAAAACTTGAACCCAAAGAGATCGCCCTGATTCGACGGAGTGTGTCAACTCCCCGCCTGAATCCAGCTGTGAAAGGTAAAGTCGAGCATCCTGGTGAATTTTCAAAGCATCACCTTCCTCCTCCGAGGAAGCCACCAATTGGAGCTTTCCTTGTCGCCCTTCAACTGAAAATGCTTTTTGTTCATAGCCTGGAGTCAAACCGGGCTTCTCGGGGTAGATCCAAATTTGATACAGATGAGTAGCTTCCGTTTCAGAGGGATTAAACTCACTGTGATAGATACCACTCCCGGCCGTCATGCGCTGAAGTTCACCCGCAGATAAAACTTCACCGTTTCCCATGCTGTCTTTGTGTTCGAGAGAACCAGAGAGGATATAGGTGATGATCTCCATATTTTTATGGGGATGCATTCCGAAACCTTTTCCCGGTTGAACCCAATCTTCGTTCATGACTCGAAGCGTTTTAAACTGAACGTGATCAGGATCGTTGTATTCTCCAAAGCTAAAAGTGTGGTAAGACTCCAACCACCCACGATTAAAATGCCCGCGATCTTCAGATTTTCTCACGTGAATCATCCGACGCTCCTTTCAATGACATGTAAATACTTTACATGTAAATTAATTAATATAAAAAAAGAGAACAACGAAGTTTTTTGGTCAATGGAGGGACTCTCGTGCCTTTTCTAACAATCGAATCAGCTCTTTAAGCTCTTTCTGATTCATATGACCTAAGAGTTCTTCCTGAATTTTAGCTAAGGGTTGGTCCAAACTGTCGACGATCTTGAGTGCCTTCTTGGTAATTTCTACATAGACGACTCGACGATCTTCCGTGCATCTTTTCCTGACCACTAAGTTTTGCTTTTCAAGTCGATCTACAAGCCCAGTGATGGCAGGCACCACTTGAATGAGTCGGCTCGCAATCTCCAAAGCGGGCAACGGCTCCCCCGCCCCTCTTAAGATGCGAAGCACATTGTACTGGGACGCCGTTAAGCCAAAATCGCGAAAAGTCTTCCCGATACGATTTTCCATTTGATCACTCGTTCGCATGATATTGAGCAAGGCTTCCTCCTTGAGTGAAATGAAGGGAAGATTCTTTTTAAGCTCGTTTTGTAGACGACTTTTAGCGGCCATGGGCTCTTTGTGACTCCGTTGGATTGTCGACGCTCAATTAGTTTACATGTAAATTATATTCATGTCAACAACTTGAAAGGGAATTTATGAGAGAATTTTTAACTGAGAGGTCTGGAAGATAGGATGATTTCTTAATAGATTAAGGAATATAGACTTAGATCAATAAGTTAACTAGCCCGGAGCGTAAGCGACGGGATTTTTAATTCGAAACCACATGATTTAAGTGGAATAAAACGAGAATCCTAGTCCCGTCGCTTACGCTCCGGGCTTACTAACCCCCTTCAAATTCCTCTAAGCCCTCCAATCATGAAACGATCCTTTCTAATCAGTATCCTATTCATACTTCCACTCTTCCCCCTTCAAGGCAAAGAAACCAAAATCGCCTTCTTCGTCTGTGGAGACCCTCAGTATTTAGCCGAGTACTCGGAAGCTCCTCAAAAGTTAGATCCCGCTTCCGAACAAGCGAACAGCCGCTTTATCGGTTTGATCTCGAAACTTCCAGGAACCAAGCTCCCTAAGAATATGGGAGGTGGTCGAGTCTCCACCGATATCAAAGGCTTGTTGATCACAGGAGATCTCATCGACAGTCTTGATAAACGCGGCGGCTTTTACCCTGCGATGCAAAAATTCGAGTGGAAGCGATTTTTAAGCGACTACGGATTGAATGGTAAAGATGGCAAAATCCCCTATCCGGTTTATGAAGTTCACGGCAATCACGACGGCCCTCAAAGCGACACCTTCATCATCGATGCCATCATCGAACGAAACAAGACTCGACCCGGGATCGTTAATGTTTCAAAAAATGGGCTACATTATTCCTACGACTGGGGCCCGATTCACTTGATCCATTTAGGGATCTTTGTTGGCTCTGGAGATAAAACAAAAGAGGGGCACCACTACGCGCCTCGGGAAAGTCTCGAGTTCTTAAAAGAAGATCTAAAAAAACATGTAGGAGACAGTGGGCGCCCCGTCGTGGTTTCCCATCACCTTCATCTAACGATTTCAGATTACGACTGGCCCCTCGAAGACCGAGCTGAATATTATCGCGTGCTCAAACAACACAATGTGATCGCCATCTTTAATGGCCACACTCACGGCTCTCCTCCCCGGAATAATCGCTGGGATGGAAAACGCCTTCGACCCAACATCGCGGGCATCGATAACTTTGATCCCGATGATGCAGGAGCCGCTAAAATGAAAAATGGAAAACCGGTTGGCTTAGCTCACGGCATGCTCTATATCGAAGTCATCGACAGAGACGGAACGGATAACGATGAAATGCACGTACGCTCTTTCACCACGCGTGACAATTGGCAAACTTCACGCTGGGAAACCTCATGGATACGAAAGATCTCAGTTAAAAACAAGCCACCAACACCAAAGAAAAATAGGTGACGAAGTTTTCACTTTCTCATTCACTCAGCATAAAAAAAGCCCTGGAGCGAAGCTCCAGGGCTTTTTTATTCCTCTTTAGCGCAATGCTTATTCAGCTTTATCGCTATCTTTTTTCTTTTTCTTGCTTCCACCACCAGGCTTTTTGGCTTTTTTCAAACCGCTGATCGCAACGACACTCCCGGCGGTCTTATCGTATTCTTTCCCGAGTTGTGCGACGTAGAGCTTGTTATCAGGGCCGAACGCACAAGAAACAGGACCGTGAAGACGGACGCCCGTATCTTTGACGACTGCTTTGTCTTTTTTCAAAGTGACGATAGCGACTTTACCTTCATTGACCTTTTTAAGGTTCCAGTTGTTCTCGACAACAGCGAAGCGATTTCTTGCGATGCGAGCGATTCCCATGGGATTGATCAAACCGGGCAATTTCCACTGATTGGTGGGTTTCTTCGTTTTGGGATCCCACTCGACCAATAAACCATCTTCCGCGCCACCTTTACCCGAATATAAAACGAGGACCTTTCCTTTGTTGCCCATGATGGCTTGCATCGGAGAATTGGTAGCGATTCCGTTATCATCAGCAGAAAAGAGAGTGGTGAGTTTCTTGTTCTTAACATTTGCCGCTAAGACCCAAGACTTACCGTCGAAACCTTGACCACAAACGAAAACGCGTTTTCCATTTTTAGTAGCAACCATTCCAGTGAGGTTCCCTTCACCTTTATCTTTAGCATCATCACTCGTTGGAGGAATGGAGTTGGAGGCTTTTCCGTCGGAGGCTTTTCCAGGACCATCAAAGAAAAGGAGAGTTTCTTTTCCATCACCTTTTCCGGCATCGGTAACGACGAGGGTTTCTCCCGCCCAGACAGCGGATAGAGGACCGAGTTTATACCATTTGGCGCCGGTGTCGTCGGACTTCCAATGTTCGGTATCGAAACCGGTAATATAATCGGTAGGCTTGCCATCTTTGACTACGATGACTTTTCCGCTCGCATCACAAACAGTGAGTTCACCCTTGGGGCTAAAACTAACGCTTGAAGGATTCGTCAATCCCTTGAGGACAGTCTCAACTTCGGGCTTGGCGGTAAGGGTGTTACAACCCATGGTAATGAGGGAAAGGATCACAAATCCGTATAGAGTACTCTTCATCAAATTCTCCTTAGTGGCGAGATAAATTGAGTAGTGTTTTAAGCATCCCATTTATCGACTCAATCCTTAACAAAGTGTGAAAAATTTACCATTGAAACCGAATTGTTCCAATAAACGGGCTTATCGCTATTAATTGTATTTATGAGGGGATGCGGTGTGGATGGCTCTCTTCCCCCCGAAACGAAACTTAATGAGTATAACGAGTGAACAATTCCAGGCTCAATTCTTTTAGATTCATCGAATTCAAAAATCTCATCCAGATCGCTGAAAAGAAGGAGGTTTTGAATGATTTCAGTCTCACCGAAACGAACTTTTGAGAGCGCCCCAGTCTCTACTGCGTAAGAAGGTGAGTTTTTCGGCCAAATCAGTGGATTTTCTTTCCGATCACACTATCCTTCTGAAAGTAGCCATCCTCATAAATTACTAACAAATTCTGTTTGAAAAGCCCGACCGAAATGCGCCTAAACTTATTAAAAATAACTCTTTAATAGGATTGAGAACGCCTTCTATGAGTCTTGAAGATTTTGAAATTCGAAAACGGCAATCTCCTCTATCGGGATTAGGTGATTTCTCTCCACAAGCCGATGCTTACCAGAAAGCACGCCCGGGTTACCCCTCAGAGTTGGTCACTCAACTCATTCAAAAGTTCCGTCTCTCACCCGGTGATTCTGTAGCTGATTTAGGAGCGGGAACGGGATTGTTAACAGAGCATCTCTCCCAATTTGGATTCGAAGTCACCGCGATCGAACCCAGCCTCGAAATGAGGGATAACGCTCCGAGTCTAGCCAACACCCGCTGGATCGATGCCACATTTGATCAAACAACATTAGATTCAAACTCT
>JANQLS010000107.1 GCA_028280485.1 Planctomycetota bacterium | reverse complement strand
ACTCCGCTAAACATAGGCTCTACGAGCCTACGCAGTAATAATGGAATAAAGACCTAGGGTCTTTATTCATGGCCGAGTTGATCCCAACTCGGCTTAGTTCCTGTTTATTCAACAGGAACTAATTATTTTAAACTCAATAAGATTGCTTAGTGACCGCATGAGTACAAATAAGTCCTATGGTTGGTTGGTGTGAACTATTAAATCTGTTCTTTCGAGTGGAGTCTTACCTAAGTTGAGTTTACCTACTCGCTTCTATAACTAATTCTTTTTGGGGGCGTTAAATCATCCATGCGAAATTTGTCGCGAGATGAGGAATAATTCATATCTTAGAAACTAGAGAGGATTATAACCTTGCTGATACTTTACAATCGCTCTCAGACCTTATGCTATATTATGTCTAATTCAAAACGGTTATATTAATAATATCTCCTCAAAGATTAGGTAGTAAGGTAGCCATGATCAACTCCCTTTCGCCTCAAAATCCATTTCTCCATATTCGCTCGATTCATTCACCTCACAGCAAAGTTTATTTTTTATATTTATTCATCCTATCCTTCATTGGAATCCCCACCCCAATAATTTGCCAAGAACTCATGCTCTATGATTGCGATCAGGGAGTGTGTTTCCTCAATATAGAAAATAACTCTACTGGTATTTGGAAGGCGGACGCTAGGGAAGCCAAAATTTCACCCGATGGGCAGAGTGTGCTTTATGCATCGAGAAGCATACAAGCTCATTTTATTTCAGACATCGATGGTAGGAATCCACGAGCCCTTTTTTTACCTGAATTCAGTTACAACGCGATATGGTCACCAGAAGGGGACAGGATTGCGGTCATTCATAGAGATGTACCTACTTTTACAAACAGACTCAGAATACTCGACCTCAACGGCAATATATTAGACGAGTTTAATGGGCAACCTTACTTTAACACTTGTTGCAAAATACCCAGTGGCCTTGCCTGGTCTCCAGATGGAAAAAAGATTGCTTACCACCGGCAAGTCCTCGTTCCTTCCGTGGGCTGTGCAGAGTGTAAGTGTACTCCCCCTCTTCCTCCTTGTGACCCCGGTCGTGATACCACCACGATTTATGTTATTGATCTTGAGTCTAGAGTCGGTGGTCCTCTCATTCCAGCGGTCTCAGTGGATTTTAATATTGTTGCGACCTTACCTATTGGTGTCACCACTGACGCTCACACCATTATGGAAACTTTTGAGAGCTACTCTCATCCTGTCTGGCATCCGGATGGTTCCAAGTTGGCACTGAGAAAACGGATCGTTCACCGGATGATCTCAGATTTTCGCATTCGAGGTCGAGAAGGTTCGGTTCCCCAAAACGGTCCGGATATCGTTATAAGTATTGGAACAATTCCCGCTTCAGGTGGAGACTTCACGCCGGTCATCTCCGTGACGGACGAGTATGTAGGAGGCGACAACGTTTTTGATGCCTGGGGGAATAGATCTCGATACGGTTCACTCACTCCGCTGGATTGGTCACCCGATGGATCTCAGATTGCTTATGATAAATTATCAAAAGAAGAGGAAGGAACCTTTATAAGCTCTAACACAGGTAGCGCACAAAAGATTTTGTCTACGCGAATTCGCACCCTGGATTGGGCTAATCTTAACTTAGAAGGTGTCGAACTCAAGATCCAGGTCACTCCCGACCAGCTCAAAGTTCAAGACCTCGGCGGAGCTTTAATTACAGTGACATCCTATGAGGAAGAGCTTCGGCGGGTTTCTTTTCAAAGTCCTCTTATTGAAGAATTATTTAGCGCTTCACCTGACGGTATTTTGAAACTCAGTGAGGAGGATTTACCTGAACCCTTCGAGTTAACTCCAGAAAATCCGTCCGAAAGTTTTTATGTACCTTTTATTGCAGAGGGTGGGGGACTTACCGATTTAAGATCCAGCATTACCGTTAGCGATGTCGCTGGAATTGAAGAAACCATCACCAGGACCCAAGACGTCTTGGTCTCGCCACTTGAACTTGAGATATCGCAAACACCCCGCCAGCTAGTTCTCAATAAGACTGAGGATGATCAAAAGAGTGAAGCGTGTATAGAGCTGGAAAAATCTGAAGATGTATCTAATTGTATCGAGTTGACCGTAACGGTTAAAAACATCTCCCTGCAAAGAGTGGAGGGTGTCGTCATGCCCAAAGCTGAAGATGTTCTTACTATGATTAAGAGTCTTGATTTTCTAAACCCAGGAGTTCCCCTGAGAGTGTTGCGATTTACTCCGCCAGCCGGTACTGCGCAACAACCTCTTCCGATTGATTTAGAGCCGGTGGGACCTGGTGATTCCGCTACATTCACTTGGCATCTTGAGGCTTTCGACGCTCCTGCAACTTTGGAATTTGATCCGGTTGTTCTGGGCAGTATTAGCGGACATCAAGTTCGAGGTTTTAAAGAAGAGAAGATCACGATCCTCGATAAAGTTTTATTGAAGTGGGGGATCAGTGAAGGTCGAACCGATTTCCTTGCCGGTCAAGCGGTAAGAGTTGAGGGTTTTATCGAAAATGTAAGCAAGGAAGAAGAAGATGAAGAAGGAAAGTATCTTCTAGTTTTGGTTTATCCCATACCGGGTGGTAATCTTGGTGGCGGTTTCATGGCGCG
The DNA here is from genome assembly GCA_028280485.1 of Planctomycetota bacterium. Lineage (GTDB taxonomy): Bacteria > Planctomycetota > UBA8108 > UBA8108 > JACQVS01 > JANQLS01. Next base: position 2,575 of record JANQLS010000107.1, on the reverse strand, counting down.
CGCTAACGAGGGGACGACTTCCGACTTTTACGAGTACTTCGTAGTTCCTCCAGAGGGTGATAATAAGCGTGTCAATTTAGCGGGTGTATTTCATTCGCTTCCACTCACCTCGCTCAGTCATGGTCAAGTTGAATACGGTGTACGTCTTTGGGTTATAGAAGATGATGATTCCTTGACGAATGCAGATGATCAAGCTCAGCTTGAAGACGAAGGAAATTGGGTCGATCAATATTCGGTAAGCTTTCAGGCGAGTGATCCTCCCCCCGACTCCTATCTTGAAGATTGTATCCAGAATGGCCATTGGCTTTGGGTATGTGGATTCGTTGACGGATTCGTGTTTGACTTCGTTCCTGCGATGTATGGCTTAGTCCAATTTGCGGGCGAAGCCAATATGCGTTTGCTAGCTCATAAGATGTTTCTTTTGAAAACCGCAGGTGATGCCCTCTTAGGTGATCGTGCGGCGCTGGAAACTTTTGCGCAAACTATCTATGACGACTATGTCTACCTGGCCAATTTAGGAGTCATGGCGGGTCAAACCGTTGTTCTATCATTTCCTGAGTTTGTAGAGGTAGTGGTTGGTTCACTCGGTAAATTCATTCGGGCTGTCGATGAAGGAGACCTCGAAGAGGTCCAAATACTTTTGGGGAAGTTCTTTGGTTCAAATCCAGATCTGTTGCTTGAGCCTTTTGTGGCTGCAAGAAGCCTGACTAAACTGGGTAAACAGCTTTTTTCTACTGCAGGAGAGGTGGGTGAAAATGTAGCTCAAAAAGCGCTGCTTGACGAAGCAGCTCGGCTTGAGAGAACGCTACCCGATCGTATTGCTGAGGCTCGCCTCAACCAAGTCGATCCTGCAACAGTGATGAAAGCAGGGGATGTTCTCGATGCCGATGTCTTGAGAAGCGTTTTTGGTATTCCAAAATATATTACTCGTCGACTTCAAAAATTGTGTCAGGAACTCGACATCATCGTGGCCTTTCGATCTCGGCATCCGAGAGCGACGGAGCTCATCGACACTATACCGAAGCAGGCGTATCCTAAACCGATGGCCTTAAAGTTTAAATGTGTCAATGATATCGATGTGATGTATCTCGGGTATCGAAAAGATGCTCTCGCTCGCATTGAAATTGTTGAGCCTCCCGCAGGACTCACAGGTAAGTCGGGGCCAGAGCTCGATGCTGCTTTGGAGGCTTACATGGATCGCCTTAAGGCAATGCACCCTGAGCTTCGAAATAATGACGTTCTGGCATTTGAAGTTAAGTCACGACTTAAAACGAGGGCTGAAGAGTGGGATGAGCTCGTGCCAATGCTCGATTTAGATCCTCTTGGGGGGAGAACCACTCAGACTAAAATTGAGACAAATTTTGGTTATGCCGAACAACAATCTGCGCCTAAGCGGGATGTCGCAGAAGAGGTGGGGGTCGTTGAACAACGCACGGTAATTCAAACTCCGGCAGGTGCCATCCCAGACCCTGTCGCCGAAGATTCTGTTCGACGGGTTTGGGAGATCCGCATGTCCGGTGCTGAAGGAGATCTCTTCGTTGCTGGGGATATCGATTTCCTTGGTATCTTTGATCGCAATGGTCGATTGATTACTGACAATAATAAGCGTAAAGCTATTTATGCTGAACTGGTCCAACTCGTAGATATGCAACACGGTGAAAGTTACACCTTAAGATTTCAAAAAGCGCGTCTTAAATATCTTCGATGTTGCGTTGCGGGCGTTGATGGAAGTGAAGCTATGGTCACCATCGGACCCGGCCGCCACCAGGTTCCGACGGCAGGCTATTTTGTCGATAGCGTCTCAATATTAAAAGGGGGATCGAATCAAAGATTCCTTCCTCCTCGCACCAAAGAGACCGTGGAAAATGCTGGGAAAATAGTTTTCGACGAAAATGGTAATCCTAAACAAATTGAAATCCGTCGTGAAAATCCCAACGGTGAATTTGTTTTGATCAATGGAAGCGCTCCTCTTTCGAATGTGGCGCTCGATATTGTCAGAATTTATTCTCCGTTCCTATGGAAAGAGTTTATCAGCGATTTTTACAAACGTATTCCCTACTACTTTCCCGTCTTTATTGCGAGAGAGATAGTATTCCCCATATTAAATGATAATCAAGGAGTCGGAGGGGGAGGAGGCCTCAACGAAGAGGACGTAGAATTTAGACTGAATGGTCCAGTAGCCCAACCCGGAAGAGTGGAAAACGGTGAGATCATAAGAGACTCTAGTCAACTCCGTGTCTGGACTGAAGCAGAAGGTTGGCAAAACGCAACGGTGTCGGAAGTTTTAGAAGCCGGGGATTCTTTAATCTTAGATTTAGCTCCTATGACTTCTTGTCCCAACGGAGCTGAACTTGGAGATGACTTGATTCATATAACGACTCAAGGTGAACTCAATACTTCGGGTGATTTCTTTTCGGTTGGGGATCGGGTGGTACTGAATCCAGGATTCCCGAATGAAGAGTTTATGATTATTACTGAGATTCGAGAAGACGATGAAATTGTATTTAACCGATCGTTTGAGTTTACCCATGAATCAGGAGAAATGTTGGTTTGTTTAGGTCCAGCATCTAATAAC
>JANQLS010000046.1 GCA_028280485.1 Planctomycetota bacterium | reverse complement strand
AAAAATTTAACCGATGGCCTTCCTCCACTTAGCGTGGAGTGGGCAATCAAGGCATCCTGCCAACTCACTCGTTGAAAGTGAGGATGCTTCGAAAAAACTAATGCTCGCTGTCCCCTATGAGCAGGAATTCTCGTTATAGGGAAAGGAGTAGTGGTTGATGGATTCAATAGCTCTGAAGCATCAGGCTTACCCAAGAAAGCCCGTGCCACTTCCCTCAAGAAGCTCGATCGACCTTTTTGGCTTCCCTCATCGTCAGCACGCTGAAACGACAAGATCAAGCGTTCACTCACCGAGCCTAATGTGGAAGCGAGAAGCAAACTCTCTTCCGCTTGGGCTTCCATACGGGGATAAAGGTAGACACCATCAGAAGCATTTAATTTTTTACGTAGAGAGTCTGAAAGTAAGGGATTCGGTTTACCTTTTCGAGGGAATTGGTCTTTTTGAAATCCAAGCCAAAGAATAACCTTACGCGTCAATCCCCGTGCTTGCATCAAATCTAAAACTTGAAGACCTTCGCCCGAGTCTGAAGGCAAGGCTTGACTCAATCCATCAACTAACTTTGAAAGACGCTCTTCAACCGTTTTAAAATCTAACGCCCCATCCGCTCCAGATCCTTTCCCGACATCTTCAAGAACTTTTAATCTTCTGAGCAGTTCTTCTAAATAAGAGCGGTCTTCATCGTATGAATCTTGAACTTTGTCATCTGAAGAAAAGATCGTTTCAAACAGGTGAACTAAAAAGGATTGGTGAGAGTGGAAATCGTGTGCCTTCTTCCATCGATTCTGAGTGACCTCCAAAAACTCTAAAACTCGTAAGAGATGAATCTTCGCCTCTTCGTCACCATCGGGATTGAGAACTTCATCATCCTCATCCACTTCCCCAACTCGGGCTCCTTGAATCAACTCTTGCCAAGTTTTTAATCCACTATGAATTCGCCTCTTCCGGCTTTCACGATCCCAGTGATCAGCGTTTAACTTCACCAGGTCAACATCAGGGAAGTGAACCCAGGGAGTTCTCAATAGCTCAACGACCATGCGTCGTTCAAAATTCCGGGAAAGAGCTCTCAGCAAGGTAAAAAAAGAATGGATTCTCGATCGTCGTCGAACTGGAGTCGTCAGGGATGTCGTGAAAGGAATTTTATTGAGATCACCCAGTACAGGATCGAGGTCATGCGCGTAGTCTTTCAGATTACGCGCAACCACCGCCATATCTTCATAAGGTATTCCTACTTCGTTATGAAGCGTCACTAACCTCATCGCACAAGCTTCAAGTTCGGCTCGACTCCCCTGCGAATGTTGAATTTCAAATTTTGGATAAGAACTCGGAGATGAAAAGTAAGCTTGCGGTTCAAAAAGCTGTTCGAGTCGTTGAATCCATTCCACGCGCATCGGAACCAAGGGATCGGAGTCGATCTTTTTGCTGATGACATTTTGGGGAGAGCTCTGATGGAGAAACTCAAGAAGATGGTTCGAGTGCTGAAGGTAATTCGATGACGGATCTCCAGGCACGTACACCTGAACAGTCGAAGACTTTTGACACTCTAAAAGGAGCTCGATATGACTTCCCACTAATTCATAGACCGAAGCATGAAAAACTGTTTCGATCTTCTTTTGAGTCAGTAGATTTTGAATAAATGGGATCGCTCGTCTCACAAATCCCGGTTCATCGGTATAACCCTGAGTTTCGCAAGTTTCGAGGGCTTCAAGGTATTTCGGATAGATCGCCCGAACGATCGGTGGTAAAGCTTTTAAGCTAGAGGACTGTGAGGAGTAACCGGCCTCCCGCAAATCGCGAAGAGCGGATAACAATTGCCCTACCGATCCTGAAGGAGTGTTTTTGAAAGTTATATCGCGAGATAAAAGAGAAGAGACAATCTCAAGATGAGCTGCGGAAGGAAGGATAGAAGGAGGGCGCTCTAAGGCGAATTCTAACGCCTTTAGGGCCAAGCTACGGTGGGTATAAAAATGCACTCCGATAGCGGAAGCACACTTTGAAGCCACCTTCCATTTCAAGTGTTGAAGAGAGCGAAGGGAGGGAGCTAAAACGACAACCGGCTCATTCAATCCCCCCTGAGAGCGTGTCACGATCGATTGAACGAGATGCTGCTCAAGCTGGAGCCCATCAACAGAATGAAAGACCTTCAATTCACCCAAGTCACTTCCTCTTCTTTGGATAAAATCCTTTTACTTTCAACTCCACGTTTGGAGTCGATCCTCGGAGTGAATTGATTTTAACAGATGAGGTGAGTGAGATCTAAAAACTGAACTGCCCCAGAGGAGGAATCATTAATTTCTGCTGACCCAACAAGGACCCAGTCGAGTTGGAATCAACTAGGATGCGGGCGACGGCTCTCTGAGCCTTCGTTCGCGGAGTGGAGCAAAGTGAAACTTTGCTGGAACGGTTGAAACAACTCCGAAGGAGCTTGTTTCAACTTGATCAAACTAGAGTCGGTAAGTGATGCGGCCCTTGGTGAGGTCGTAAGGTGAAAGCTCAATTCGAACCTTGTCACCGGGAAGGATACGGATATAGTTTTTGCGTAATCGACCTGAGATATGGGCATGAACTTCGTGACCATTCTCAAGTTCAACTGTGAACTGAGTATTCGGCAGGGCAACCTTCACGGTACCTTCCATTACGATGGCGTCTTCTTTTGGCAAAACAGTACTCCTAAAAAACTAAACATCTCAACATCGGGATGGAGAGCATCCAGATGGAGATGGTAAAAAACAGCCCGAGAGCTAGGCATAAAACGCTCAATCATAGTGTTTTATGCGCTAATGTCGACGGATTTTTTAGTTCTAATACCGTAAATTATTAGGTAATTTTCCGCTAGGATCAGGTGCTCGTCCATTTCAGCACTCGACCCAAAATGACAACACCTCATCACAACCCACTCTGGAACAACATATGGCTTCTCTCACTGAAATTAATCCTCAAGGTCAGCATCGCGTCATCGTCACCAAACCTCTTCCCGGTACGAGATGGCTGGAGGTGCTCAAAAAGGCAGATTGTCACGTTATCATCCACAACTCAGAAGCCGTTCTATCCCAAGATGAAATCAAAAATCTGATCGGTGAGCGTTGCGATGGCGCAATCGGTCAACTCACTGAAGCTTGGAATGAAGACCTGTTCCAACATTTAAAAGCTGCTGGGGGAAGAGCTTTCAGTAATTACGCCGTGGGTTACAACAACGTCGATGTTTCGGGAGCGACTAAAAATCAAATACCCGTCGGCAACACCCCAGGCGTCCTCACTGAAACGACAGCAGAATGTGCCGCTGCCTTGGTCTACGCGGCTGCTCGACGCATCTCCGAATCAGAAGTCTACTTGAGGCAAGGTAAATTCACTGGCTGGAGTCCAGATTTGTTTCTAGGCAAACGGCTTTGGGGAAGCACCTTAGGGATCGTGGGCAGCGGGAGAATCGGAATTTCCCTCGCTAAGATGCTCGCTCCCGGAAATAACATGGATGTGGTTTACTACAGCCGTTCGGCATCACCAGAGCTCGAGAATTGGTTCAGTGACCTCAATGAGTTTCGCCAAAAGCAGGGTGAACGAACTCTCTCGTGTCACCGCCATCAAGAGCTCGACTCCCTACTTGAGACTTCAGATATCATCAGTCTCCACGTTCCTCTTACAGTTGAGACTCAGCATCTAATCGATTCTCGAAGACTGAAACTCTGTAAGCCGGATGCCATTCTAGTCAATACCGCCCGGGGCCCCGTGATCGATGAGCAAGCCTTAGTCGCTCACCTCCGAGAACAACCTGAGTTCAGAGTGGGTTTAGATGTCTTCGAGAAGGAGCCAGAGATGGCCCCAGGATTGACAGAATTAGATAACGCCGTGATCGTGCCTCACATCGGTAGCGCAACGAGATGGACGAGAGAAGGGATGGCGACATTAGCGGCGAGTAATGTGGCTGCGATTTTAAATAACAAACCCGTCGCGGAAAATTTTGACGTCGAGGAATACCTCAGTGGGTCACTGCCGATTGAGAGAGCGCCCTCGATTGTGAATGGTGAAGAGTTGGGATTGGCGGTGGGTTAGGATTTGAGAATAATTTGAGATTATATTTAGGAAGCCCGGAGCGTAAGGGTAGTAGGCGCACGCTGTGCGCCGTCCTTCTCTTGCAGCCATGAGCGATTAAAGATTTCAAACTAAACCTCAAACCAACCTATTAACTAATCCGGAGCGCTAGCGACGGGTTTTTCTTGGCCGGTTAAGCCTTAATTTTTATTACAAATAATCGGATCAAAACCACGTTTTCGCTGCGTACGGCTCAAGGGTCGAGCCTACCACTATCTAACCCAAATTTTAACTACTTTAGGGAGTGCGTGAGCCGAAGGCGAACTTGCGCGATGGAGCGAAGCGACCATTATTACGGAGGGAGTGCGTGAGCCGAAGGCGAACTTGCACGATGGAGCGAAGCGACCATTATTTACGGAGGGAGTGCGTGAGCCGAAGGCAAACATGCACGATGGAGCGGCACGGAGCGGCCAATAAGCCGCGACAATCATTACTGTGCCGCGACCATTATTACGGGCACGACTCGCGGAGCGAGCCTACTACTAATAGTGTTCTTCGTCTTCATAGTGACGAAGGCGATCGTCGAAGGCTTCGTCTTCTTCAGCTTGACTGTCAAACGAATTGTCGGGGTCGGGGCTCCCACCTTCACCCGATCGCATCATGAGTTGATACATGCGCCTTTTGGGATTCTCGCCTGCGTCATCCCCATCATCGGCCTTGGCCGCTTCCAATGAATATTGATAGAGCTTTTGACCCCATTGCGTGGGATAACGCCCGGTTACGCAACCTAAACAGAGGCTGCTCTCAGGTAAGTCGATACCCTTAGCGAGACCATCGACAGGGAGGTATCGAAGTGAATCTGCCTGTAAATCATCAGCGAGCTTTTTGGCGGCTTCGTCAGGCAAGGGTCCTCGATAAGTGGATTCGATGAGTTTAGGAGCGAAGAGCTCGCCCACTGTCGACATATCAATTCCGTAACTGCAAGGAGCCATGATAGGAGGACAAGCGACTCGCACATGAACTTCTCGAGCCCCCCCTTTCTCTTTGAGCATCGAAATGATTACGCGAAGCGTTGTCGACCTGACGATGCTGTCTTCGACTAAGAAAACGCGTTTTCCGCGAAGCACATCGGGAATAACGGTGAACTTGGTCTTGGCTTTCTCAGTACGACTTTGACTCTCGATAAATGTACGCCCGACGTAACGATTCCTCATGAGACCTTCAAAGCAGGGAATCTTCAGATACTGGGCGAGAGCATCGGCAGCAGCACGTGCTGTATCGGGAACGGGAACGACGATACAGTCATCCCCAATTTTTTCTTTCTCGAGTTTACCCAACTGCTCACCCATATGACGGCGGCTCATGTAAACCGATTTACCTTCCATGACTGAAGCAGCATTGGAAAAATAGACCCATTCAAAAAAGCAGTGAGCCTTTTTGGATTCAGCGAATCGATGCACTTTATAGCCATCTTTATTCACATGAATCAGCGTCCCGGGTTCAACGTTTTGAATATCATCGAAACCCAATTCATCTAACGGAAGACTTTCAGAAGCGGCCGCAAACAGGTCACCTTTTACCCCAAAGCATAAAGGCCTAAATCCTTGAGGGTCACGGGCGACGATCAAATCTCCATCTGCGGTGATCAAGACGATAGAGTAAGCACCATCAAAGGTCTCATTGAAGTGCTTCATCACCTGGATAAACTCGGGCTTATCATCTCCCTTGAGAGTCAGAGATAAGTGGTGGAGAAGAATTTCAGTATCGGTGTCGCGAACTAAATGGTAATCGCCTCGATCGAGAATTTGCCTCTTACATTCGGCGTAATTCGCAATGTTGCCATTGAACGCAAATGAATACCATTTCCACTTTCGACCGTGGTGGCGTTCAAAAGGTTGGGCGGAGGAAGCATCGTCGGGACCGCAAGTAGCGTAACGCACGTGACCGATCGCTGCTCGGCCGGCGTACTTTCGCATCAGACCATCTTTTCGCCACTTGTTAGCCGTTCTAAAAACTTCGGAGACCGATCCGTTGTCTTTGTAAGTATCGAGAATTTGATCTCGATCAGGATTGTAAGAAGTAATTCCCGCAGCTAACTGACCTCGGTTTTGAAGGTAAGTTAAAATTTGCGGAATCATCGGCGACACATTGGCAGGATCTTTCAATAAGTCGACCCGGCCCTGTTTATCCCGGGGAGGCTTTGGGACATTCCCCATGCGATAAACCGCAGCAATCCCACATTCATCTTTTACCGGATCAAGCACTGGGCCTCCTTAAAGGACACTTCCTTTTCAACCTGGTTGCAGCCTTGCTTGCAGATTGAATCATTTCGATTGATTGCCAAACATTTACAAGTTCGGCTACGGGGTTATTTCGCTTACTGAGCATCATCAGCCGGATTGCCCCCTTCCAACGCTTCGACGGCTCTCTCCGCTCGATAAGAACTTCGAACTAAGGGGCCGGATTCAACGAAGGGAAAACCGATCGATTCAGCAAAGATTCGCATCTCTTCGAATTCATCGGGGTGAACAAACCTTTCGACGGGTAGATGACGAGGAGTGGGTTTGAGGTACTGGCCGATCGTCACCACATCGACACCGTTCGATCTCAAGTCTTGGAGAGTTTGAGTGACCTCGTGAAAGGATTCTCCCAAGCCAACCATGAGACCTGATTTAACTCTTCTAAAACTCGATCCGCTCCCCTTCAATTGGTCCCGACGATCAGCCGCACGCCTCAAGACTTGAAGACTTTGAGCGTAGCTTGCCTCCGGGCGAACTCGACTGTAGAGACGAGGGATGCTCTCGACGTTATGAGCGTAAACATCGGGCTCTGAATCCAGCACGCGATCGGTGGCTTCATCGTCTCCACAAAAATCGGGAGCAAGAATTTCTATCGTGGTCCTCGGGCAACGCTTTCTCACCGCCAGAATGGTTTTGGCGATATGATCGGAACCCCCATCGGGAAGGTCATCTCGATTGACCGAAGTGATCACTGCGTGACGAATTCCCATGCGATCGACCGAATCGGCAACCCCTTCGGGCTCACTGGGGTCGAGGCTCAAGAGATCTCCACTCTTGACGTTGCAGAATCCGCAGTGCCGACTACAGACATCTCCCATCAACATGAAGGTGGCTGTTCCTCGAGACCAACACTCGAAGATATTGGGACAGGCGGCTTCTTCACACACTGTATGAAGACCGTGCTCTCTGGCGGTAGCTTCTAATTTTTGATAAGCCTCATTTCGCTGAACCGTAACCTTGATCCAAGGAGGACGCGGCTCGGGCTCACGCGGGAAGGTTTCGCGTACGCCTCCCGGTTGAAGCTGATCTAAAGGAATGAAAGTGGAATCATCCATTTTTAGAAATACCGTAAGAATGAAGCCAACCCTCGGTCGAGTTCGCTGAACATTGAAATAGAAAACGCGGTTAGTGAGCTTTATTAAACTTGTGTAGCCAAACTCGCCAGAGTTTGGACGCGATACGTCTTAAAGGCCCTGACCTCTAAATTTTAAGGCTTAATCACCCAAAACCTGGCGGCTTTGGCTTCAGATCTTTACTTTAATCTAAGTCGTCGATTCAACCGGAATAGGCCCTGAATTGCCATCTGAAAATAGATTTCTCAAAAGCATTCAAAATTCCTCGCAAAGGCTTTCACCATCGTAAGTTACAAGCAAGCCTCTCGCTAATTGCTGAGATAATTCTCGATGGATTTCTTCGGCCAACTCAACGATTGACGGGCAACGCTCTTGAAGCACATCCGAGAGCGTCGTCACCGCTGCGTCAGAAATACCGCAAGGAACGATTAAATCGCGAAATGGGGTCAAATCACAAGAAATATTGAGCGCAAATCCGTGTGAAGTCACCCACCGGCGAGATTTCACTCCGATGGCGGCGATTTTGGCTAGATTTCCGGAGTTTTCGAGCCAAACTCCCGTTCGTCCTTCAACTCGAGTAGGCTTTAAATCCAAACGAGTGAGAACTTGAATGATCGCCTCTTCAATGCCTCTCATATAGGCGTGCAAATCTCGGTGACAAGGACCGTCATTTTTCAAATCGACGATGGGATATCCAACTAATTGGCCAGGCCCATGGTAAGTGACATCTCCTCCTCGATCGGTTTGAATCAATTCAACACCATGTTGATTCAACTCGTCTTCACTCACGATGAGGTGCTCCAATCCCCTACCCGGATTCCAGGTGACGACCGGAGGGTGCTCGAGGTACCAAACACAATCGGAGATTTCCCCAGCAATGCGCCGCTCGACCAGAGACTTCTGCTTCTCAAAGGCTGATAAATAAGAAACTTGAGATAATGTGCGTCGCATGAGGATAAAGTAGGATTCCTGTAGCCGAACTTGTAAAAGGTAGCCAATCTCGCCAGAGATTGGATCTATATCTATACCAGCCAAATTTTTACAAATTCGGCTACAGAACACAAACAGCCTATTTTACGTCTGTTTAGGGCAAATATTTAAAAAATTGCGGATCCTAAGTGGAGAAGTGATCGTTGCGATGACACCATCATCATCGTTAACCGAACAATTCCCTTCACCCCTGGTGAAATTGAGCCGAAATTTTATCAGACACCTCATCCCGTATGATGAGCCCGGCTAATATCTTCTACCTTGTCTTCAAGAAGCTTGGACAGATGAGCCGCGAGATGTTCAAATAGGCTCTCAATATTATCAGCACTTACAACTCTAACTTAACGCATAGTTTAGGCGCCATTTCAAATGAACAAAAAGCCGCGTTTGATCCTAATTTATCTCCTGTTGGGCTTAGCCGCCGTATTATTTCTTTCATTTGTTTTCCAAAACCCAACCTACAAGCTGACTTGGGACCAATTCCGCTATCTCTTAGATTCCGCTCAACTGGCTGAAAATCAGACGAATCAAGAAGATGAGGTCAATACAGAAGTCCTTAGCAAAGGCCAAGTTCTATCTTTGAAAATTGGTCCGGAGGAAGTCACGGGAAAGGCCTTTATTCCTGAAGGCTTCAAGTTTCCTGACCACCCCAAGGCCCCAGAAGACCCCAACGCTAAAAAGAAACCTCAGAATTCTATGCGCCCCGGCGCGGGTAACATCTTTAGGGCTCAACTTCCCACTGGCCCTAAATCTTTTCACTTTGAGGCGACGATCCCCCCCGGTACTCGCGAAGGGGTCGACGAGATCACCTCTCTAGCCCAAGACCAGGGCATCAAGGTAGAGGGTGAACGAGGAAGCGCCTTTGGTATCTTTTTGATCCTCATTCCGATTTTCATTTTGTTACTTCTTTGGTTCTGGATCATTCGCCAAAGTAACGCCGGTAGAGCTGCACTTTCCTTTGGGAAATCGAAAGCTCGTATGTACGCCGAAAAAGTAAAAACGGTGAGCTTTGAAGATGTCGCCGGCTGTGAAGAAGCCAAGGTTGAACTCGCAGAGATCGTCGACTTTTTGAAAAATCCCAAAAAGTATCAGACTCTGGGCGGCAGGATGCCTCGCGGAGTTTTATTAGTCGGTCCTCCCGGAACGGGTAAAACATTGATCGCCCGTGCGGTTGCCGGTGAAGCTAAACGCCCCTTCTTCTCGTTGAGTGGATCCGAGTTTGTCGAAATGTTTGTCGGAGTGGGTGCAGCTCGAGTGAGAGATCTTTTCCAACAAGCAAAAGACAATTCACCCTGCATCATTTTTATCGACGAGTTAGACGCCGTCGGCCGACACCGAGGTGCCGGCTTGGGGGGAGGCCACGACGAACGTGAACAAACCTTGAATCAACTTCTCGTTGAAATGGATGGATTCGATGTGAACTCGGGAGTCATCATCTTAGCGGCCACCAACCGCCCCGATGTATTAGACCCCGCCTTATTGCGTCCCGGTCGATTCGACCGGCAGGTGGTACTGGATGCTCCTGATCTTAGGGGTCGTAAAGCCATCCTCGAAGTTCACTCAAAAGATAAACCCATCGAAGAAAACATCGATCTCGGAAATATCGCCGGCGCGACACCTGGTTTCTCTGGCGCTGATTTAGCCAACGTCATCAACGAAGCTGCGTTGTTAGCAGCCCGTCGAGACAAAACTCAAATCGGTCGCGACGAATTAGAAGAAGCGACCGAACGCGTTATCGCAGGACCCGAACGTCGTAGTCGACGATTAGGCGATGCCGAACGAAAAAGAGTTGCGTACCACGAAGCGGGGCACGCCTTAGTAGCCGCGCTTTCTAAAAATGCGGATCCCGTCAGAAAGATTTCAATCGTTCCCCGTGGTCACGCCGCCTTGGGATACACCATGCAGTTCCCCGAAGACGATCGTTATCTCACGATGAAGAGTGCCCTCGAAGATCGACTCAAAACTCTCCTCGCCGGGCGAGCCGCAGAACGCTTGGTCTTTGAGGAGTTCTCTACAGGTGCAGCCGATGACTTGAACCGAGCGAGTGATATCGCACGCAGTATGGTTTGTCGATTCGGTATGAGTGAAAAGATTGGCCCCGTTGCTTTAGGAAAAGAACAACGTCAAGTTTTCCTCGGCCGTGACATCGGCTCTGAAGATCGAAATTACAGCGAGCAAACGGCACAAGAAATCGATTCTGAAGTTCGTCGGATTATCGAAGAAGCCGATGTTGAAGCCCACGACATTCTGACGAAGTATCGCGAAGCCTTAAACTTGATCTCAGAAGAACTCCTCGAAAAGGAAGTCATTCACGAAGAAGAACTCGACGAAATCTTGATTCGTGAACTCGAACCTAAAGGAGTTGAGCTTCCTCATGTGATCGCCAAACGTAAAGCTAAAGCGGCTGCTGAAGCCGCCAAGGCAGCCGAACAAGAAAAAGAAAGCGATTCCGAAAACGAAGAAGCATCTTCTAAATCCGAAGAACCCGATCCACCCCCTAACTTAAAGGAAGGTTGGGCGACGGGGACGAGTTGAGTTAGATTAGAATCAAATAAAATTTAGAAGCCGTCTTCGAGTTTTACTTGGAGGCGGCTTTTTTACTTTCAGACTTTTTCAACTATGAAAAAATACTTATCTATATTGCTCTACAGCTGTTCGGTCAATGGGGAGAAAACTTCATCTTTTGATGTAAGTGTAAAATTCTTCCTTGCAAACTCAGACTCTGAAGTGAGAGAAAAAATTTATTCTCAAGAAGGAGAAACCTATAAAAATGAGGATGGAGAAAACGTAACCTGGGAATTAAAGGAAATCATGTCGATCGATAAATTTGATGAGCTTCAATCGGGAGAGGAAGTCGTAGGATTTATTACTCAACTCGACACACTTAAGCTTTACCTTGAATAAACTTTAACCCACTCATCAGATGAGCATTTCATTTTCTGAATGGATCAAAAATCGTAGAAGCTCAATATGTTCAAATTCATGGGTGTGGTCACGTTTTTACTTTTGCTTTCTGCCGCAGGCTCCCCAATTTTTGCAATCCTTGCCACCCTAGTTCAAGACTTCACGGAACTTCAAATACCAAGAGGCTTTTGGCAACCTTATCAAAACATAAACTTAGTTTTAGGAGCCATCGGTTGCCTGATTGTCTGCGTGGGATTAGGAAGTGATCAAAAAGCTGTTTTATATGATATCTGGTGGTGTGCGGCGTTGATTTTAGGAATCGCCTTTTTGATTCAGTACGCCTTAATAGCCTGGCTCATTTATCAAATTTCAAAATTACATGCTTTGTAGCTTCACCCCTTGTGAGTGGCCATCATCTAAAACAATAATAGACCTTTGATGCAATAGATCCTTTTAGGATGAGGGCCTGGGGCAAGCCCAGGCGCTACAGGCGAAATCACTTTTCAAACCGCTCTTAAACTGCAGGGGATCCCTCGCTAAAGCTTCGGGCTTGGAGGGTTGGTGGTTTCAACAATCATCATTCGATGCAGAAGGAATTCATCCAATCCAATTGCACAGAAGGCAGCTCTCGCCCCTCAAGCCCGAAGCTTTAGCGAGGGATTTTTGCCCCCCACCCATTTGAAACTTCACATTCAACTTAAGAATCCACCGTGGTAATCCGATAATGAAAGGAACTGATATCGGAATGAAGCTCATTCCAAGGATGACTTAGAGAGAGGACTTTACCATGGATATTTTGGGCTTGGTACTTGTCATTGTGGCCGCCATTTTGGTGGCCTATGGAGTCATCACATTTTACGTCGCTGCGTTTAAACAGCATGTCGCTTGGGCTATCGCCTGTTTTTTAATACCCCCAATTAAACTCTTTTTCTTGATTTTCCATTGGGACAAAGGGGGTCAGCCCTTCTTATTTCAATGTGCAGGATATATTATTTTTGTTGCTGGCCTATTTAGCATAGCCCCATTCGATATTTAAACCCAACCATTGATTAAACAAAAAGCAGTAAAACTCGCAGCACGCTTAGAACGATTTGGATTCGACATATCAGAGATCTACATAAGCCCTGTTCTTGGCGAAGTGCCAAACTCTATCGACGGCATCTCTATACCTGAATATCTCGATTTCCTGTACCGGAATGAGTTCGGTGAAATCAACATCTCCTACTATCATGAAGAGATACCATCCACACTATTAAAAGAATTCGGTGACACCTTAGATTCAAAATCCATCTACGGTGGCCCGAAGATCATGTCACCGGATACAATACTCATCGAACTCAATCGAATAAAAAGTGTGATCGAAGTATGCCCTGAACGTCAAGACGACCCTTTTTGGACGGAAGTTATTCCCTTCTGCTGGATGTCGAATGGTGATTATCTCTGTTTCAACTCCGCTGGCGAAATCACCTACTTAGCCCACGATCAAGACTCATTTAAACTATCGAATAGCTTCGAAGATTTTTGGAACTTTTGGCAGAAAGTCTATTTCATCGGCCCAGAATGGTGGTGCTTAGAACCCTTTTCAAAATCGGATGGGTTTATTGATTTAAAAAGTTCTTCGATTAAAGTTTTTAGGAAGGCTTTTCAGTTGATGCTTTGAGCAACCCTATCGCAATTATCCTCATGAAACTCTATCGCCCTGTCGGCCTTAAAGAATTAGAACTCATCGCTCAATCGGGATGGAAAGAATTTCCTCCTCGCCTACCTGAGCAACCCATTTTTTATCCGGTTTTGAATTTTCAGTATGCGGATCAAATCGCTAAGGAATGGAACACTCAAGATCCAGTTTCGGGCTACTGTGGTTTTGTGACGGAGTTCGAAGTCGATGATGATTACCTAACGAAATTTGAACGCAAAGTTGTGGGTAACGAAACTCATGAAGAGCTTTGGGTTCCCGCAGAGGAGTTAGAGGAGTTTAATTCGATGATTCAGGGGAAGATTGAAGTGACAGGAGTTCATTATGGGGAGCAGAGCAATGTGTCGATTGATAAGGGGAGTGGGCTTCCTGAGAGTGTTTTGTAGCTTATGTTATTCGAAGAACCCCTCGCTAGCGCTTCGGGCTAGTTAAAAGAAGGATTGCTAAAGCATACCTTAGCTAGCCCGAAGCGCTAGCGAGGGGTGAGGCCCAAGGTCTCTATGACTATATCCTTAGAGTAATAACTTTTAAGAAAAGGCGAGTAATATTTTTATCTCCTCACCTGAATCCAAAAAACGCTGATTAACAAAAGCCGTACAATCAATCAATGCGTCAAAAATCTCTGGGCAACGCTCTTTAAAATCTTCAACCTGGGCCACTTCAATCACTAGTTGTTCCCCCGGACTTTAAGTGCACGTTACTCATACCATCACCTGGAGAATCTAAATACGACATACAGTCAATCCAGGCATCCATATTCATTCCATAAAAATGAGGAAAACCGAGAAGCTCTTTAAATTGAGAATGAAAGCCTTCCCAATCCTTTATCGCTGCCGTATCTAATTTAATTAGTTTCAGATTATCGATTAGCTCTGACCCACTTCAAACCCCTCAATCGAATCCTTCGTACTACTCCCAAATCTATCGATCTTTACGCCCATGTGCTTGGCGATCGGAAGGAAGAGATTAGCGAAAGGAGTGTTGTCCTTTTGATCCATGGCGATGTGGGAGCCGTGCTTGAAGTTTCCACCGGCTAAGATGATGGGAAGATTTTTCGCGCTGTGAGAACTGGCGTTCCCTAAGTTAGATCCGTAAAGAACCGTGGTGTGGTCGAGAAGGCTCTTACCTTGCTCTTTGGTATTCTTGAGTTTCGTCAAGAAATCGTTGAACACCTTGAATTCAGCTTCTTCGATAATTTTGAGCTCTTCGATCTTCTTAGGATCCTTCCCGTGATGGGAAAGGTTGTGCCAATCGTTTTGAACTCCCGGTATAACGGGAACGGCGTTCATACCACTCAACTGGAAGGTAATCGTTCGCGTAGAGTCGGTTTGAAGCGCGAGCACGATCATGTCGTACATCAGTTTTTGCTTCGCAATAGCATCGTGACGATCGGTGACGTCTTTAGGTAGCTCAGCTTCCACTTTAGGCTTGGGCTTTAAAACCCAGCCTTCAGATTGTTGAAGACGCTTCTCTAAATCTCGAATCGCAGTTAAATACTCTTCTAGCTTTTCGCGATCCTTCTTACCGAGTTCTTTTCCAAAGCTCTTGGCTTTACCGTTAACGGAATCGAGGATACTTTTTCCTCGCTTAAGCTTTCGTATCTCCTCTTGAATCTCTTTGCTCGTGCCATCGATAAACAAAGCTTTAAAGAGCTTCGATGGTGAAGTCATCCCCGGGATCTCGACGCCATTGGAAGTCCAAGACATCGAACGACCGCTCGTCGACAATACCAAGCTCGGGAATCTGGTTTTGATTCCAATTTTTCCGGCGATGAGCTGATCGAGCGAAATCGTATTTCGGAATCCCGCTAATCCCGGTCGTTGAGCGGAAGTTAGCCAAGTTAATTCCGAGGCATGGCCGTTGTTTCCTTGCTGATCCGGATGAGATAGACCTGAAAACAAGGTCAATTGATCTAAGTTATCTTTAAGTTTTTCAAGATAAGGGGTGAGCTCGTAACCACGCCCGACTTTCTCGGGGAACAAAAAAGGAGTGTGAAAACCTAAGGTTGCGCACATCGCCACAAATCGCTTCGGTGGCTCGGCAACATTTCCTTGAGCCTCTTTTGAAAGCGGATTTTCCATCGCTTCTAAAAAAGGCAAGGAGATGAAGCAAGCACCGGTACCGCGCAAAAAATGCCGGCGACTGATTGGGTTACGTGTATTTAATCGAGGTGCTTTCATTTTTAATCGTTTCTATTACTTAGTTCGAAACAAATCACTGGTGACGACCAGTCGAATGAGGTCTTGAATTCGGTAGGAATCTTTTTCCGCTTTCAAAAGTAGCTTTTCAATCGGTTCACGATCCGAAAAGCCCATCTCCCTTCCGGTACTGAAGGTGAGCAACTTCGTAACCAAAGTTCGAGCTAAGGTCTTTTGATCTTTGATCAGATGGTTTCTGAACTCATTGAAGTTCTTGAATTCTTGACCGTCTGCAAACTGGCCACTCGAATCAACGGGCAGCCCTATTCTATACCGAACCTTTCTTCCGTTGATCCTTAAGTTTAATTTTTTTCCTTCGCCTAAACTTCGGTAGGCCTCACGTAACCCACCGATGGGATTAAAACCTTCTAAGGCAAAACCAGGGGGATCGATCTTTCGATGGCAAGAATTACATGAAGCGACACTACGGTGTTTCTTTAGAATCTCTCTCAAAGTGGAAGCGCCACGAATATCGGGCTCGACTCCGGGAACTCCGGGAGGTGGAGGCTTAGGCACTTCACCTAAAATTCTCTCCATGACCCAAACTCCTCGTGTCACCGGTGAGGTATTTGTACCATTGGCAGAAACTTTCAACACGCTGGCTTGAGAAAGTAAGCCCCCTCGTACATTGCCTGGAGTCAGTTTTACTTTTTGAAACTTAGGCCCCTGAACGTTATCAATTCCATAATGCTGGGCGAGTCGTTCGTTAATAAGAGCATAATCCGACTTGACGTAGTTGATCACCGGTTCATTATTTTCAATCAATGATGCAAAAAATTGACGCGTCTCCCTCAGCATCGACCACTGAAGGTAAGAATCAAATTCTGGGTACAAGCTTTTGTCGGGAGTTGTGAATTCGATGTCTCGAAGATTCAACCACGCATCGGTAAAGTCTTTGATGAATCGTTCATGACGAGGATCTTTCAGCAGACGCTCGGTGTGCTTTAAAATCACTTTCGAATCATTCAGCTCACCTTCGTGAGCGCTTTTCAATAATTCCGGGTCAGGAGTCGTCCTCACTAAGAAGTAAGAAAGACGAGCGGCGAGAGCAAAATCATTTAATTCCCCTGCTGGTTCTTTGAGAAAGATAAAATCGGGTGAACAAAACAACGCAGCGATCGCCGTCTTCAAGCTCTCCTCAAACATTTCCCCTGACTCTAACTCTTCATTGAAGAGCTTTAGATAAGCTTCAATTTCATGCTTCTCAACGGGGCGCCTGAATGCAGTCGTTGCGATGCGATTTAAAACCTTCTCAACTTCAACTTGAGGGCTATCCGAAACAATATGAAACTTGGGTTTGTACCAAGATTTCTCTTTTTCACGAGGGTTTCGCGGCTCAATCTCTTCTCGCTTCAATCCTTTGAAAATCAATTCATGACCCCTACTTGGAAAACTCGGAAGGAGCGGGCCTTCCAATTCCACCTCCAGGATCGCTAAACCCGGCCCCTTGTAATTATTGATGCCTACTTTTTTAATCTCGTAGTTGTCATCGTTAATTCCCCATGGCGTGATCTCCACCATATAATTTTTCTCGATCCAAGCTTTCACTTCGACAGTCTTCGGTTCGCCGGGTGGTAATTGTCGATAAGTAAAAGTGGGCTTCTGAGCACCGCGCTTAAACGTGGTGGCTCCAATCGCAAAAGTTACAGGCTTACTCGATTGATAGGCATAGCCCTTGACTCGAATGTTGTACCATCCACTTTTACGAGTATTCGCCGTTCGTAACATTCCCGTGGGATATCCGAGGGGCCTAAAGAAAACGACGGCTCCATCTTCTAGCTGCTTCCAAGCTTTTCCGATGTGAGTTTTTCCTTCACGCGTGTCGGCATAGTTTGCTTTTTTTAGAATGACCTCAGGTTGTTTAACGGTTTTTTCAATCGCCGTCTCCATCACCCAATCGATAGCGTTCAAATATTCCTTCAGTTGAACCATCGAAAGGCTGAGAGATTCACCCACATTATTGAATTCATGAGACCGACCATCTTCAGGAAAAATATTCACCAGATCTAAATGAGTGCCGAAGAGATCATTGAGGGTGTTTTGGTATTCTTGTCGATTTAAACGCCTGAGAACGGTCCCCTTTGATTTTTGATGAGCTTTTAAGAGTGGAGCCTTTAAATCTTCTAAGAATTTTTGTTTTTCAGTCGAATCAATCTTATGAGCCTTCTTAGGAGGCATCTCTTGATCTTTAACTCGATCGTAGATCAATTCCCACTTCTGAAAGTGAGCGGGTGAATCTAAATTGAATTTTAATTCGTCGAGTTTTAAACCTCCTTCATCCGAACCATCACCATGGCAGTCGAAGCAGTGGTTTTCGAAAAAAGTCTCCACTGATTTGGGAATCTCAAAACCCCGCACTTCTTGATTCAATACGCCAAATATCAAGATCAAGAGCGTAGTGATCACTTTAAGTATTTTAAGAATGAATGGGAGGAGGTTAAGATTCAAGTCAAGGTTCCAATGGATGAATAAAGGTCAATATAGACTAAACACAAGCGCCCTCATCAAATGAATGAGAATGAACCCCTTCATTTTATCCCTCTTAAATTTAAAAATGAACTGTCTGAAAACTAAAGAAATTGAATCTTTTAAAGTTTTCCTCTAATTTAAGTAGTGATCCCAACTACTTTAAGACTCACCTTCTTCCGTCCCCAACATGAACTAACGGCTTAAAAATCAGCGCCCTCATTCTGTTCACCGGGTCGAAACCAATCGAGAGTTCCATCATGAAATATCTTCTATTCCTATTCACCCTTTCTCTACTGTTTCCCACTTTTGCTTTTTCAGAAGACAAAGAAGTTCGAGCAGATAAGAAGAAATTTGAAGCAAAAGGCTTCTGGCTCTACAACGATTTAGACGAAGCCTATAAAGTCGCCAAAGAAAAAAACAAACCCATCCTCGCTGTCTTTCGTTGCATCCCCTGCAAAGACTGCGTGAAGATCGATGATGTCCTTATCGAGACTCACCCGATGATCTCTTTACTCCTCAAATCATTTGTCTGCGTTCGTGTCGTCAATACCAATGGTTTAGATTTGAATCTGTTTCAATTCGATACCGATATGTCGTTTGTCATCTTTTTCCTCAACGCTGACAAAACGATCTACGGGCGTTACGGAACTCGATCCCATCGTACCGAATGGGAACACGATGTCTCTTTAGAAGGACTATCGGATGCGATGCTGGGAGCCTTAGATCTACACAAAGGATTTCCTAAGAACAAAAGGTCATTAGCAGGAAAAAAGGGGAACCCCATCGAGTATCGAACTCCAGAGCGTTATTCCTACATCAAACGCAAGCCGAGTAAGCTCGATTACTCTAAGCCCAACGTCGCCAAAGACTGTATCCACTGTCATGAAATTGGTGAAGCGCGTCGTGAATACTACTGGCGGCGTTCGAAACCTGTTCCCGACAAACTGATGATCCCCTATCCGCATCCAAAATCGATTGGCTTGATCCTTGATCCGAAAAAGAAAGCCACGATCAAAAGCTTAAAGCCCAAATCCCCTGCCGATAAAGCCGGTCTTAAAAATGGCGATGAAATCTTAGCCATGAACGGGCAACCCTTGTTGTCTTTCGCTGACATTCAATGGGTCTTGCATCAACAAAAAGAATCGAGTGGTGAATTAAGGTTAGAGATTCTTCGAAATAAGAAAAAGCTGAACAAGAAAATTCGGCTGAAGTCCGGCTGGAAACTGGAAGACGAACGATCTTGGAGAACTTCGGCATGGACCAATCGCCGCATCGCCTTAGGCGGTATGAAACTCGATCCACTCACGGATCAAGAACGAAAGCGATTAGGCATTCGCACCCCCTTAGCTCTCAAACCTCATTACATTGGAAATTGGGGGCCTTACGGGACAGCCAACAAGATTGGAGTTCGAAAGGGCGATGTGATCATCGAATTCGACGGTCAAAAAAGCTTTAAAACCGAAGGCGATATCTTAGATTATGTCAATAAGCGTAAGCGCGTGGGTGATTCGGTAAAACTTGTCGTTCTAAGAAACGGAAAGAAGATTTCTTTCCGATTACCCATTCAGAAGTAGAGGGTGCGATCACTCCTCTTCCCCGTCCTCAAATAAAACAAGTGACCTTAAAAACGTCACCACAGCGATGCGGTCGGACTCAGAAAGATTGAGATAAGCATCTCGAGCTTCTTGGGCTTCACTTCGAGCTGGATCCCCAACCGCAGGAGGAGCATCGACTCCATGAAGCATGATGGCTTCGTCGAGACTACTCGCTCTCCCATCGTGTAACCAAGGTCCCGTGCTTCCGACTCCCCAGAGCTCAGGAGTTAGGAACTCTTGGGTTGAAACTTTTTGGGGATTGCCTGAAAGCATTAAATCTGAACCATCAGAATCAACAACTCCGGTCTCTTGCGCATCAGCGAGATGGGCTCCCATATTGTGACGCTTGAGATCACCAAACAATGGAACTCGAAGGCCGCCTGATGTATTCGGTGATGGCCGAGGGTTGTCCCCTTCCTGTGCGAGATTGAACCTGAATGGAATCGATGCATTGAGCTGAGTACTCGCTGGATCGATTTGAGGGTCACGAAAATGGCCTCCGCCTCTCAATGTCGGTTCTTCAAACGAAGGATCTTTAAGTTGAAGCTCGGGCACATGGCAAGTGTTGCAACCAATCTGATTAAAGAGCTGAGCCCCTCGTTGAGCTGAAGAACTAAACTCTTCCCCCGGTGGCGCCATCATCCCTTTTTCCACCAAGTTATCGACCGTCGTTGGAGTTTCTTGAGCTGCGATATAGATGGTTAACGAGGTGATATCCCCCACCGAGAGTTCATTTTCAACCCCATCCTTATCAGGATCTGTTCCCTTGCTTGGAGTTTTGACGACCAGCTCGTCGGCTTCAAGCCCCATTTCATTTTTTGCTGCTCCCCGAGTGAAAGATCGAAGTGAAGCGTGATCACCTTTCCAGCCAAATGGACGTACGACTAAGTCGGGGCTAATCCCTTCAACCTGACTGGTATCGATAGTAAAAAGAGTAGGCCCAGTTTTCGTAACTGAAATCGCACCAAAGGAGATTCCTTTACTCTCAAGATTTTGAACGACTGGCGGACCTCCCTGTACGGCTGCTTGTTTGGCTTGTTCGAGCTGAGCAAACAAATCTTCCGTCATCTCTTCAGCTAATCGCTGAACCAAACCGGAACCGAATAAACTGATCGTGTTTCTAAAATTAAAGGGAGGTTGACCTAAACCCGCGGGATCTTGTACCACATTGGAACTGGCTAAACCGGCACTCGTTCCGAAAGGAGCATTGTGACAACCGTTGCAAGCCTGACCGTTGGGTCCCGTAAATCGGCCACCGCCAGGAGGAACTCGCGAGAACCTTTGGTGTAAGGGAGAGCCATCCGGCAAGGCTAATGCTCCCACTCCATCTTCAGATCTAAACGCGGTTTCAAACAGAATATCCCCGAGAAGAAACAACTCATCGAATTGAATCGCACCCGAGGTGATCGATGCTTGATCCACATGTTGAATAAATGGAAAGGCCGGTTGATCTCCAGCTGGTTCCGCTTCAACTGGGGGATCGATCGAAGTACCACCAGCACCGCTTCCACTAGAACCGCCTTTACATCCAGAAAAGATGGATAAGATCGAAACGAGCCCAAAGAGAATGTGCAATCTATTCAAGTAGTGAAACATGAGTCTTTTTAGGGTCTGGTTGAAGTTCAACCAGGTAAATTTAAATGAAGGGAATTTTGATGAACCTGTAGGTCAAATTTCTGGAGATCTTCGGAAGCCGGTCCCGAAGAGACCGCACCATCCGCCGTATAAGCCGAACCGTGACAGGGGCATTTAAAACCAAATCGATTTGCAGCGATGAGGCAACCTTGATGGGTACATATTCCCGAAAGAGCAACAAATTGATCGTCAGCTAACTTTCGAAGGTAGACAACGCGAAGTAAACCGGGGACTTCAACTTTGATCACCCCACCGATTTGCCCAAGCTCCGGAAAATCCTTGAACGGAATCACAATCTTCCCGAGTTTATCAACTCGATAAGAACGAACTGGGGAAGTACATGAAGACAAAAAAACCGTCGATCCAGCGAGCAGGGCTGTGCCACACTCTTTCAAAAACTCTCTTCGTGGTTTTTTAGAAGTAGGATGTGAGCGAGAACACGAATCCGTCATCTCTAAAATCCTCTCTACCAGGCCCCGTGCGAAGTCCGATGGATCTCGAAGTGAATCGATACGAAAATTTAAATGCAGTATCGGAAGATGGTCTCAAGACGATTCCCGGCTCAAACACTTCACCCAAATCTTTATTGAGATCAACATACTCGTACCGAAAGACTAAACCGATACTCGCTCCCTTTTGATCGAACATAAAGGGTAAGCTATCGTGAAGAAAATCAGGAAGACCACTGATGGATCCTTGAATGTAATATCCCCAAAATTGCTCTGGAACTCCGGCAACTTTAGCGAAGGAATCTCGTTCAAAATCAGCAGTGGCGATCTCACCCTCAAAATCGAGTTGAAAAGAATCAAACTCTTCAACCCACGCGAAGTCTCCCGCAAAAATTCGCAGCAAGTTATCCCCTTTTTCATCGTACGTGCCGACGTGCCAGGAAGCTCCGAGTTCAAGCTTATTGAAGAGATCTAAGCTCACTCTCCCTGTGGAAGCTGGACGGGAGTTATTATCTCCACCAAGAGAAGTTTTTCCCTCACGAAGAATCTGTTCCTTTTCGGTAATTTCTGCTGACAGCTCACCATCCGCATTGAGGACATTGAGACCATTTACAAAGTAAGCCTCATAACTGAGAGAGAGCTCATTTGAAAGTGTAAACGTTCCGTGTAGTCCTGCTCCGACTTCACTCAGAGTCGAGGGAATCACAAATGTTGAAACTAAGG
>JANQLS010000031.1 GCA_028280485.1 Planctomycetota bacterium | reverse complement strand
AGTTCCGGGTGATTCAACAGGAACTAATTATATTTACGTGGGATCACGCAAATCACAAAAATAGGCTTTTAGCCTATTTTTAGTGGAGCGACGCAGTTCGAAGAACTGCTTGAAGCGTTTGAAAAAAGGTCGGAACGACCTTTTTTCAACAGAAACTAATTAAGTAGTTTTTTCTGAATGATTGAAGTTAAGCAAATACTTGCTGAACTTACCCTTCTTCCTTCGCCTCCGGAACATGCCCCACCGGAGCTTTCAACCACTTTAAAATCTCAAACAATCGAGGTGGTTTTCCAGTCAGTAAAATTCCCACTCGGAAAATCTTGGCTGCACTCCACATCGAGATGATCACACTCACAAACAAGATGATCGTTGTTACCACGTATTCCCAAACTTCTGGTGGCCCCGCAGCCCGATTCATCATCACAAAGGGAGTGAATGGTGGAATAAAGGACAAGACTTTCGCCAAAGTTCCATTGGGGTCTTTAGCGATCGGCATCATCGCTAACAAGGGCAAGATCAAAAGCAAGGTTACCGGCATCATGAGGTTTTGAGATTCTTTGACACTCGTACAAACAGAACCGATCCCTGCGATGAAGGAGGCATGAAGTAAAAATCCCAAGCAAAAATACACAATGAATGAGAGTAAGAAAAGTGGATCATCCACGATGGCTAAAAAGTTAACGTCAGGCATTTCCGAAAAGAATATCGGCGCAACCTTTAAGGCAACGAGAAAACAAACCACCCAAGAAATGATCATAGTTAAACCCGTCGCTGCGATCCCAAATATTTTCCCCATCATGATCTGAAGGGGAGAAACCGAAGACAAAAGCACTTCCAAAATACGATTTGATTTTTCTTCGATGGTATTTGTCAGAAGCATTTGGGCTAACATGAAGATGGCGATCCAGAGTAGATAGACGAAAGCAACAGGAACATACTGCTTCGCTGCATCCATACCGGTGGCTTTTTCTTCCTTACCTTCTTCAGATAATTTTGTCGTTTCAAAGCGGATCGGGTAACGGATCATGCTCGCAACTTTAGTGTCGATATGACTCTCTCGAATCAATCTCTCACGAATTTCTTCACCCGCTAAGTTTTGAAACCATCTTCTCAATGCCGGGTCCGATTGATTTTTTGAAACATAAACGGATTCTCCCTCACCGGCTTGTGGATTTTTCGAGATAACAAAATAGGCAAAGATTTTTCCATCTTCGAGTTTCTGATTCAGACCTTCACGAGGGTCAGCTCCCAAGTCATCAAAAGTTACTCGCTCGTACTTGCCGATCTGTTCCTCTGCTCTTAACTCGTTTTGCTTTTCCTCAGGAAGCTCGCTCCACCATTTGTGGATTTGCTTAAAGTACTCTTGCAAGGGACCCAAAATCTGGGTGCTGTCTAAATCATCCGGCATCAAACCTTCGGGTATGCTAGAGAGGATCTCTTGCCCCTCGGGAGACCTTAGCCGATCAAGATTTCGAGCTAATTCAGAGAGCTGGTCTCCCTTCTCAGCAAACTTTAAAATAGGTAACAGCGCACTTAGATATTTGGGCAATGCCTCCGGAGAATCAGCCGGTACATCTTTCTTACTTAAGATCTCTTGAAAGACTTTCAAAGTATCGGGCCCTTCAACTTTTTGCATCACAGCGTCAAGAAGCCAACCGGATTGATCTAAAACGGCATACTTCCTAACATCCTTGACCTTCTCTAAAAAGAACGGCACTGTCATACTGATAATAATGATGATCGGCATGAACAAAATGCCGATCCAAAACGTCTTGGTGCGAAGGTTTTCGAGGTACTCTCTTTTGGCGACTAAGAATGTTTTAGACATGGTTTTATCCCTCCACCGCCGGGGCATTCAGTGGAGATTCACCTTGCTCTGAACCTACGTGTTTGATGAAAATTTCACGCAATGAAAGCTCCCGAGTATCGAATCTTCGTATTTCAATTTGGTCGGTCAGGAGCTTGAGGATGGCTTGGGTGTCCGCTCCTTCAGTCAAGGTCAATTCGGCTTCTTGACCAAAGTCGATGACTCGTTCGACTCCCGGCAAAGATTTAAAAGATTTGGAAGATCCTACGTAATCTAAATGAATCGATTTGCCTTCTCCTTCTTTAACTTCACGAATCGTGCCATCCAAAACCTTTTCACCTTTGTTGAAAATGAGAATGGAGTCACACAGTTTTTCGGCTTGGTCCAAAATGTGAGTTGAGAAAATGACGGTCTTCCCCGCATCTTTTAGATCGAGAATGACCTTAAGAATCACTTCGATGTTGACCGCATCTAAACCTGAGAAAGGTTCATCTAAAATCACTAACTCGGGTTCATGAAGAATCGTACCCAAGATTTGCACCATTTGCCCTAAACCCTTCGACAGGGTCTCACAGGGATTGTTCGCGCGATCAGCGAGCCCGTGCTCATTGAGAAGATGGAGAGCTCGATCTTTTGCTCTTCTCTTATCCACTCCCTTGAGCTGACCAAAGTAAGTCAACAAATCGATGATTTTCATCTTTTTATAAAGACCCCGCTCCTCAGGCAAGTAACCCAAGCGATCTTTGATTGACAAGGGGTCTTTTGATCCCAAGACCGAAAGTGTTCCGGCGTCCGGATGAAAAATACTCATGATCATTCGAATGGAGGTCGTCTTTCCCGCTCCGTTAGGACCTAAAAAACCGATGACTTTCCCTTTCGGTAATTCGAAGGAAAGATCTTTGACGGCTTGAGTTTTCCCGAATGATTTTGAAACATTGCTGAAGATTACAGAAGCGTTTTCAGACATAGGATCAACTAATGTGTATTTAAATGACTACGATTGAATGATTATCGATCTGAGAGTGATTTACTGATGAATCTTTTAAGGTGAATCTTGAGACAAAGACTTGTTCAGAAAGTGAGGGGATATAGAATAGCCTTCAAGTCGTAAAACTACAAAGCCATTACTTTTACTTTTAGGACCAGATTTAGAATCAGGATTTCAGAATCAGAATCACTGTAGAGAAAAATTTGCCTCATTCCTTAAGAAGACTCTCAATCCTCAAAATAATTTCCCAATTAAAAGAGAATATTAATTTTTATATCTCTTTATTTAGCCTCGCTTGCACGTTGACGTTCACTCTTGGCTGCCAGGGAGGGTACATTCTCGGACAAGGTTGGGGGCAGATGGGAATTCTCTGGAATGCACGAGACATCAAATCAGATCCCACTCTTTTAGGTCGTGAATCCGAACTTTCAAGACCCGAACAAGACCGCCTCTTGCTCATCGATGAAATTCGAAAGTTTAGTGAAACCCAGCTAGGCCTATCAACGGGTGATGCCTACACCACTTTCTACCAAGTACCCGACGACGCCATTTCTCATGTCGTCTCCGCTTCGCATCCCTTAGCTCTAATTCCTTATCGTTGGAAATTCCCCATCGTGGGTGAAGTGACTTACAAAGGATATTTCGATAAGGAAGATGCCGATGAGCTCATTAAAGAATTAAATTTAGAAGGCTGGGACACATCGGTAAGGAAAGTTGGAGCCTTCAGCACGCTGGGCTATATGAAAGACCCCGTTCTGTCGACGATGCTCGATGACCCCATCGGGGGCTTTACAGAAACTATCATTCACGAACTCACCCACCGAACTCTCTACTTCGACAGTTCCACCGCACTCAATGAAAGCTTCGCAACCGTGGTGGGGAGAAGGGGTGCCGAAATCTTTTTAGCAAAAAAATTCGGTCCGAATTCAACTGAATTGAGGAACTACCTAAATCAGCGCAACGCCTATGAGGTTGAGAACGTCTTATTTCTGCGCCTCAGAAATGATTTAGATAGCTTGTATCGCTCAGAACTCCCTGAAGCTACCAAACTCAAGCGAAAGCAAGATCTTTTCGCGCGCACCTCAAAAGCTCTGAGCCTCTATTATAGAAGCCCTATTGAGCTGAAACCCTCGAATGCCAGCCTTCTATCTCGCCAGCAGTACGATATCTATGTTCCTATGTTTGAAGCACTTTTAACTCGCCATAGCGGAGACGTCAAAGGCATGGTAGAGTTTCTCAAGAAAGCTCCCACGGGAAAGGACTTGCTCCCATCCCTAAAAGCTGCTTCCGGCCTCTCTCGAAAGGGCCCGTGAGAGGCTGACCCTCAAAAGCAATCCTCACCCTAAATTTTCAACAAAGATTTTCTAGAAGATAAAACGTGTCAAGACTTAAGGAAAAAGATTCAGACATCCAATTCCCCCAAGTTTCCGTGTTCTCTCAGATCGTGTCCTTGGCACGAGCACGTTTTCACATCACTAAAAATGTTCTTTTTGACTTTCGGCGGGATTCCATCAGCAAAACCATCATCGTGTTGATCGGCTTAGGAGTCGTGCTCACGATTGGTTACGTCGCCTCCTACGAAAGCTTTCATTTCATTGAAAGATTTCCGTCCTTTGGCAGTGATCTCAATGCAAAGTTACTCGCTATTTTGTTTTTAGTTCTCTTCACCCTCGTTGCGATATCAACAGCGATCGTTGCCTACACGTCACTCTACTTAGCTAAAGAAACCGAATACTTCTTTCAACTTCCTATACCTCCCTCGGTGGTCTTTTTCTTTAAAACCATCGAAGCCATTTTCTTTAGTGCATGGGCTACAGCAATTCTATGCCTCCCCGTGTTGATGGCCTACGGGAGATTGAAAGGGGCTCCTTTTCTCTACTACATTGAGGCCTTGGTTACTTTACTCGTGTTCCTTTTCTTTTGTGGCTTTGCTGGAGCCATGTTCACCGCACTCATCCTGGGCCTAGTCAAGCGTTGGACAATCAAAAAAGCAACCATTGCCGGTTTTGCTCTCCTTGTATTTTTTACCTGGTTACTCATCACAAACTTTGATTTTGTAAATTTTAATCAGGGAAATGAAGTCGCTGCACTCAATCGATTTGCAACCAATATCAAGTCTTTACAAACACCCTACTTTCCTAGCACTTGGGCTATGGAAGGTATCTTTGCTGCAACCTCTGGACAACATCGAGAATACTTTTTTAACTTGGGATTAATTTTAGCGAACACCCTCATATTAATTCCCATTTTAAAAATCTATGCCGATCGCTGGTACGGCACTCGTTGGCTCTTCGTCAGGAGCCCCCTGAAAAAGAAAAAAGTCAGCCCAGATCCCTCCCGAGTCCAAGGTGGCGAATACCGCATTCGCAAAATTTGGCACAAGACAAAACCCCGGAAAGTACTGAACACTAAAGACATCTTCAGTTTTCTACGTTCTCCTTCTCAAGTCAGTCAATTCATGTTCTTTCTGGTTTTGACTGTGGTCTACATTCTAAGCTTGTCCCAAATCCCACAAGAAAACTTCCCTCGTTACTATAAGCTTCTTTTGTTTTACGCAAATATAGGAGCCATTTGCCTTATTTTATCCTCCTTTGCTTCGCGGTTTATCTTCCCTTTGATCAGCCTCGAAGGACGGTCCTTTTGGATCATTGGTCTAGCTCCGATACCCAAAAATTCATTGGTAAAACAAAAAGCCAGTTACGGGCGGTTATTGCTGATGTCTTTGGGAGTCATCGCTGCGGTGGGCTCAAGTTTATGCCTGAGATACGAAATGAAAACTTTAGCATCCTCAGTCTTCCTCACTTTACTTGGAAGCTGGATGCTCACTTCCTTAGCAGTAGGATTCGGAACGGCGTACCCCAACTTCAATGAAGATAACCCGGCACGTATCGCTGTTGGCTTGGGAGGTACACTCAATTTTTTCGCAAGTGCTCTCAGCGTAGTTTTGCTTTTAGCGGTGGAAGCAGTTCCCTACTTTTTGCAATCTCGGCCTTCGTGGATTGTCATCCTGACGAGCCATTTTGCTGCACTGGTACTCACCCTCAGCATTTCTCATCTTTCCATTCGCGCAGGCGAGCGTGCCCTTGAAAAGATGGAATTTTAGTCTCTCGGCCCTACTCAGCTCGGCTGCGCCCTTAGCGGCACATGCCCATCGACACATGCCCATCGAGGAGAAGAAACCACTATGAATAGCTGGTTCAAATTACTAACCACCTTAGGCATTCTCAGCTTTTGGGTGATCATGAACACACAGTTAGTGGTGCGCCAGATTGAACGCAACAATCTCGGTCGCTTTCCTTCGCGTGTCAATAAGGTCTTTCAAAACGAGACCTTCCAAGAGAACTGGATGGGAATTTATAAAGATAATAAAAAGGTTGGCTACACCGGTTTTTCTATCGAGCGAGTTTTCCCTAAAGAAGGGGTTCGCCATCACATGAACATGGATACCTTCGTTCAGGTGAAGATCCTGAATAAGCCTTTTGATCTCACATTAAAAGGATTTGCAATCACCGATGACAAAATGCTTCCCATGAACCTCAATCTCGTGGTATCCAGCGGCCCGTTAAAACTGAACGTCCTCGGGGAGCGCGTCATGGTCGAAGGAAATGAGAAATTTAAGATCAACGCCTCAAGTGGAGATTTTATCAATTTTGATAAAATCCTCCCATTAGAAAACCTGGTCATCGACAATGGGGTAACTCTCAATATTCCAGGCGGAGTGGAAGGAGGGGATAACTTTCTTGTTCCTGTCGTCAATCCACTTACCGGAGAAAATAATCCTGCCAAAGTCACAGTTATTGAAAAAACAATGCTTAAAATCGACGGGCACAAATTGGATTGCTTCAAGGTACAAATTCAAATGAATCGAACAAATTTTCATTCTTGGGTCACCGAAGATGGAATCGTCCTACGCCAAGAATTCCCTCCGCCCTTTAACTACGTACTAAAAAAACAATCTCGACGAGAAGCAGAACGAGGATTTATCAAATAAGATGTCGATCCCTGCAATCCAAATAGAAAATGTCACCAAAGTCTATGCCGACACTGTTGCTGTCGATGGCTTAAATTTAGAAATCCCTCAGGGAGTGTTTTTTACATTTCTGGGCCCTAACGGTGCCGGCAAAACAACCACGATGAAGATGATGGCCGGATTGTTGAAACCCACCTCCGGAAGAATCTTAATCGCGGGAATCGATGTCGAAAAACACCCGGTCGAAGTTAAAGCCAAAATAGGCTATATCCCCGATCATCCTTATCTCTACGGAAAACTCACCGGCTGGGAATTTCTACATTTCATTGGCGGGCTCTACAGTATGAGTCGAGATGAAATTTTAGAAAGAGGCGAAGAACTGCTCACACTTTTCGATCTCATTCCCGAGTCTAAGCGAATGGTAGAAACTTATTCTCACGGCATGAGGCAACGTTTAGCATTCACCGCATGCTTCTTGCACGACCCATCCGTGGTCGTCATAGACGAACCCTGGGTGGGTTTAGATCCTCGCAACATTCGAAATACCATCGAATTCTTAAGACAAAAAGCCACTGAGGGCACGACGATTTTTATGTCGACTCACTCGCTGACGATTGCCGAAGAAGTCGCTTCGAGAATTGGTATCCTTCATAAAGGACATTTGATTTTTGATGGACAGTCGAACGAATTGAGCGACAAGTCGGCCAAGGATATGGAAGCGGTGTTCTTGGAGATGACGGCGGGGGAAGAGTATTGAATCGCTAAAGAGCGATTCAATACTCCTGTAGAGCCACCCCTTGTGGGTGGCTTTTCCCAGAAAACTAAATAAATTTTAAACTCATCATTTCAATCATGAAGTCGGGCAGGCCCTCCCTTGGCGTCAGCCATTTACGGGCCCTGCCCCTACAGAACGATATCTATTTATGATTTAGCTGAAGATAGAAAATGTATTGTGCTGCTATAAATCGCCTCCCGGAGGGAGACGACTACTATGGTTACGAGAATTAAAGTTACGATTTTATTCCAATTCGTCTTCGCTTAGGATTTCGCTGAGAAGTAGGTACTGCCGCTCCCAAAGATTGAGCGCAGCTTCTAGGCGAGAATGAATCGTTTCTAAGGCCTTTTGAAAGGCCTCACGCGCCCCGCCCTCAACTTGAGCGACAGAAGCATCGACGGCTTGAGTGACGCGAATGGAAACGACGATCGCCCCGACTAAATATAAAAATAAAATGAGAACGACGGCTCCCACTAAACGGAAGGGGTCTAGTCCCTGGAGAACTGATTTTAGTAGTGACCCTAAAACAGAGAAGAAGCCAGAATCACTCTCACCCTCAACCGCATTTAAAATTTCAACAAGTGGAGGTTGAATCAAAGCCCACAGCATGATGAAGCAAACTAAACCCGGGAAGAGATGATTTTTAAGCCAGCGTTTTTTGAGCACATCGTCGAGCTTCCCATCAACGTTTTTAACGAGAGAACTATCCGCCTGAATACCGATGTCATCGGTTAACTTAGAAACCCATTGAGTTTCGATCGTTTCAATTCCTTCGGGTGCATTCAATTCAAAGTCTTTGATGTGAACTTCAAGCGAGTCTCGCATAGGGCGGTAATGCCCTTTGAGACGATCCGAAATCATCGTGGGAAGCGTGCCTTCAGATTTCCTTCGAAACCATCTCCACTCTCCCCAAAAGGTGAGAATCATGTCTAATGGGAATCCGATCTTAGATCGAATCTCCCGCAAACGATCCGACGCCAATGCTCTCTTCTCTGGGTTGTGTAAGACTCCTCGTCTCAAACCCGTCAGCACGGCTTCCGATTCTTGGTAACCCGACTTCAATCGCTCTTGAGCCGTTTTCAGTTTCTTCAGTGAACTCTCTTTGAGGTAACGATCCGTCAAATCTTGAGCAAACCGACTTTTTAATTCTTGAAGGTTGACGGCCTTGGCAGACAGCCTTCGCTTTTGCTCTCGGAAGCTGAGCAGGATGTTTAAAAAGTTCTTAAACTCCTCTGGTGTTTTTTCCGGATCTTCCAGACGAGCCTTCAAGGCATCGTGAGAAGAGAGAGCCACCGTCTTTTTTTCATCCGGCTCCCAACCCACAAACTTTTGCACTTTGCGCCTCAAGTCACCTAAAAGGTCCTGAGCGACATCGAGATAACTCGCTCCATAACGAACTTGAAGTTCATCGAGCTTATTGAAAATGAAAAACAGGTTTTCTGAATTGAGAGGAAAAGTATTTAGAGTTTCGTAGAGAAGTTTATCCCCATACTTCGTCTCATCGACAACAACAAAGGTTAAATCGAGATGAGGCAAACATCGTTTTAAGACGTTGGCGTGATTGGCTTGTACCGAATCAAAGTCGGGAAAATCGACGATTACAATTCGCCTTAAGTCTTCAATTTGGTGAGTTCGCTCAGGAGTCGCAATATCTTCGCGAGGGAAATCTAAGGGAAGCTCTTCTTCAATATGACGATAAACGACGGCACGATCCGTGGTCGGTCGACGATCTCCTGCTTGCGAAATCACTTCGGCAGCCAGGGCATTCGTTAGAGTTGATTTCCCAACTCCAGTTCCCCCCACCAGGCCGATGAACAGGCGATCATCGAGTTCATCTTCTTCTTTTTGAATCTCATTCCAACGATTGCGGATGCTATCGAGATCAGAAGCAGGAATTAAGCTCTCTTCAGAATCCTGTAAGAATTCTCCTAGCTTTCTCCACCAAGGATCGGTGGTATGAGTGGGAAATCTTTCGGCAACCATCAAGCCCTACTCCCGCCAGATGAGGAGTGGGGTGCTTCCGCATGACTCACCAGAAATTGCTGATACTCACGATCCGCATTTCGACTAGATTTCTTAAACTTTTCGATTTGCTCTTCAAAAGTATCTAGATCTAAAGCTTCAGGAGCGCAGCGATCGAGGTGCTCAGAGTAGAGATCGTGCGTCTCATCGAGAAAGCTCGACAAAACTTCAAAGTGGCGCTCGCGAGCTTTGTTCTCAAATTCAACAACTTGATCGTTCGAGATCACCACGCTGACGGCTTTAGCAACAAGGGGAGTTAAGACTCCGTTGGCAAAAATTTCGGCGAGGGTGAGTACACCCCCTGTATGAAGCTGAACTCCGACGATGACCGAATTAAAGAGGACCTGAGAAAGTAAAAATTTGAGTTTGTGTTCTCCGGTTAATTTGGACGCCATTTCCTGGGCTTGATCTTGAACCCAAGAACGATAATCCTGAGATTTTTTTAAGTAGCTTTCGTGAATTTGCTCTCGGGTCATCCGCGGGAAACTGAATTCCTCTTCCCGAAATCCCGCTTCAGTAAAACCCTTTTCGACCTCTTTTGAGTAATCCAGAAGAATCGACTCCATCGCAGGAAGATTGGGATCGGTCACTTCTGACCTTTGATTCTCTTCTGGCTTTTTGGATTCCAATGCAGGAATAAATCGTTCTAAAAATTTCCTTGCACCCTGAATCGGCATCGAAATGAGTTTACGGGGGTAGCGAAAAACGTCGATGCTCTCTAAGCGCCCCAACATCTCTTGGTAGACTTGCTTCTTTAATGCAGGATCGACTCGACTTTCGAGATGTCGACGAAGCTGCTCACCCTGTTGACTGCGAAGATTCTTCAAGAGCTCAGCAATTTGATCACGACGTTCTTGCCAAGATTTCAATGGTTTGAGAATCGCCTCGGCCCCCTCTCGGATACGCGAAATATCTAAACGAAAAGCCGAGACCTTCAGCTGAATGGGTTCATCGGTAAAAGGAACTAAAGCTCGGTTGAGTTCTTGAATTCCAGGTTCGGTTGGAGGAATTAAACTCGCATCCTCGATGGAATGGTGAGCCATCGAAACGACGGAGAGTTCTTTTTCTGAATTCGAATGTTCTTGAAGCCGATTTTTAAAGTCTTCGTGGGGACCGGGATCTTTAATTTTATTAATCACGTAGAGAACAGGCTTCGCTTCTCGGTCGAGCCTGTCGATGCAATTCCAAGTCGATGCGTCGGCATACTTGTGAACATCAGTCACGAAGATGAAGGCGTCAGCTTGTAAGTAAATCTTTTCAGCAACTTCGTGATTGAGATCTTCGACACCATCAAAATCGGGAGTATCGATCAGGATGCAATGCTTCCAATCCGATTCCTGGTGCCACCGGAGCTCTTTGTCATCTTGAACATCCCCGACTGCTTCTCGGTGGGATTCATGAACGAAGTAAACGGCGTGACGCGTGAAGGGGCGCCGGTAGCCGGAGGGACTTAAATTTTGATTCAGGAGTGAATTGAAGATTTTTGATTTTCCCGCACCCGTTGGCCCGAAGAGCGCCACTCGAATGGGAGCCTGGGGGTCCGCCAACAACCGCCGCGACAAATTTTCACAGGGGCCCAAGGCGACCTTGAGATCTAGCTCACCACCCAGAGGAGCTGGAATCTTTAAAGACTCCAATGTCTCTTTAAGGTTTTTGAGATCCGTCTGAAGAGGTTCCAGGTTGCTCTTAGCCAAGTTGCTTTACTCTTGTCCGATGTGAGTGATTTAGAATGAACTGAAATGGGGGCAGAACTGACTTCATTTAGCCTCCCCTAAGAGAAGCCGAAATCATGCACTGTTATCGGCTGATTTATCAAGCCGGGAGAACTTATTATCAAGACCCTCTCGAAGTCTTTTATATAATTTGACTTAGAGATTTTGAGCTCCACTTTAATGAAAGCCTTTAAACCTTGTCCGGTCAAGGGTTTAAAAATTTCCATAAATTCTCATAGTTCAGGAACTTCTGAAGAATTTTGATCGTTTTCATGATCTGAAGGAAATGGGAGAATCCTTAGGTTTGTCGGTAATAACTGGTAATAACGCGGTAATCTGTTCGTCCTCTATTTGACTCCACGAGCTTACAGTATCGGTTGCGGGCTTATTTACCGCCCTCAAATACCTATGAATAAAAAACTTACAGAAATTCTCCTCCCTCAACTCTCATGAGTACGAACGACAGAAGAATAACCAGAGGAAGCGGTTTTATGGATGCCGAAATGAGGAACAATAAAGAGCAATTTGAAGCTCTATTGATCCCTGTTCTCGAACCGGCACACCGCTTTGCTTATCATCTAACCAGAAATGAGGCAGATGCTGAAGATTTACTCCAAGAAGCATCTCAGTTGGCCTTTCAAAAATTCTGGCAATTTGAACCGGGAACTCATTTCAAAGCCTGGATGTTCCGAATCCTACGCAATCGGCACATCGATGGCTTACGAAGGAAAAAAAATGAACCTGGAGTTCAAGAGTTAAAAAACTTAAAACCTCTTCATACCGAAGAAGTAGATGTTTCAGACTCGGAAAACACTTGGTCCTTGTCAAAGCACGGAGCGATTGATAAGCCAGAAATCTTTTACGATCTTTTTGGCGACGAAGTAAACCGATTTCTCTTAGAGCTTCCCCCCGAATTTAGAGCAGCCCTGTTGCTCTGCGATTTGGATGGATTTAGCTACCACGAAATCAGCGAAATTTTAGACTGCCCTATTGGTACAGTGCGGTCGCGAATTTCTAGAGCCAGAAATCATCTAAAAGAAAAACTTTTTGATTACGCAAAAGGGTTGGGCTACGTGAGGAACACGATGTCATGAACAACAAGGAGCTAATTGAACATCTCAACGCTTTGATCGACGGTGAGCTCGATGAAGCAAAACAGGCAGAAGTCCAAGCTATGTTGGGTTCCTGTCCCGTAACTCGTCGTACGTACAAAGACCTACTAGCGGCCAAGGAAGTCCATCAGAGTAAACTCAAGACTCCAACTCTCTCTTTTACCGCTAAAGATAAAATCCTTTCATCGTACGATCCACTTAGCTCGGCCACCCATGCCCCGATGACCGCAGAAGCTTCAATCTCCAACCCAACTTGGAGAGAGCGCTTTCAAAGACGGCGTACTTTGATCGGTAGCTTAGCGGCGCTATTCCTTCTCTGTGGTGTCATCGGTTACACCCTTTTCATCTACCAAAAGGATATCACTCTCGCTCATGCTCAGGTGGTGAGTCACGCCGCGAAAGAATTAAGGAACACCATCAAAGTTCCAAACTCCACTCCTAACGATGAAGAAATCGACACCTTAGCTAAGATCTTATACAAAACCGGAGTGCACCTAGATTCTCTCCCCAAGATCACTGAAGCTGATTTTCTCCAGTTTGCCCCAACTGAAATCAATGCGAGCCCCGATGGCAGCAAGGAAAAAATTAAGGGGGTTCGCTTAGACTATCAGGATAAAAAATATGTAGATCAATCCTGCCCAAGATCGGTGGTTTCGATCTTTGTCTTTAATGCCAAAGAAGTGCTTCCCCCGTGCCCTAAAAAAGGAAAACCTCTCAGTGAATTCACCGTTGGTTCCATTTCTTTTAGTTGCTACGAGTGCCCAAAAACTAAAGGCGTCAATGTGTTCTGCTTTAGAGATTCAAATCAAGTTTATACCGTCGCCACCAATTGCCCTCTTCAAGACTTTGAACCCCGACTCAAAGATCATTTCGTAAAGAAAAAATAATTCCCTGCTTGACCCTTATTTAATTCATCAAAATAAATTATGAAGGGGAGCCTTGGATAAGTTTGCGTGCGCCCCCTATATCCAGTCCGGCTCCCCTTCGTTTTCTATCTTCAAACTCTTCTGATCCCTCCTTCATTCCCCTCCCAACTCAACAAGAGTTTTATATACCCCTTCCAGGGAAACTAGAAGTTGAAATCTATTATATACCGATAAAGATTTCTGAACACTCCCTTATAAATTAAGCCTTTTTAGCACAATCTCCAATCGCTCAAATACGAGCATGACTTGTTATAAGCTTTTAATTGCCTCTGAAATGTTCCGGAAAAACACCTGACCTTCGAGATCTATCCAATTTTTGGAGCTCCCATCAAGATTTGACGGATAAATCGAATTCTCTGAGGAAGCATCCCGAATTCCTCCAAGATCATCATCATCTCTGGTCGATAGAACAATGAACCCTTGAAGGAATAATATGATGATGGACCCAACCACTGAATCGAACCAGCCCAACACGACTCAAAACTACAGTCCTCTGCTGGTGTTCAACACCTTAGATCACCACCCCACCCTGGCCCCCTTTGGCCCGGGTTATCAGAAGATTAAATCGTTCCTGACAGATTCTCCCAGCTCCATTCAATGGATCCGAGGACCTGAAGGCATCGGTAAGACGACTCTGATCAAAACGATTCTCAATGAACTCCACTCAGGAGAATCGAAGCAGGCGGGAATCCTCAGGGTTTCTTGCTCACCCCGACTGAGACTAGAAGAGTCCCTAACCATCATCTCTGAATTTCTATGCCAATTAGGAATTCATGACTACGACCGCATCCTTCAGCAAAGGAATA
This sequence comes from Planctomycetota bacterium, assembly GCA_028280485.1. Taxonomy (GTDB): domain Bacteria; phylum Planctomycetota; class UBA8108; order UBA8108; family JACQVS01; genus JANQLS01. Next base: position 63,294 of record JANQLS010000031.1, on the reverse strand, counting down.
CGCTTCGAGCCAAAATTCAAATCTTGATTGGCTTGCTCGAGCAACTCCCGATCACGATTTGGTTCGACGACTTTCAAAATTTAGTGGGAACAAGCCATCGCTGCTCCAAGTCAGCGATTGAAATCTTGAGTGAATGTTGTTCGAGCTTTGACTCCCAAAAAGGGAGAATCTTGATCACTACGAATTCACAAGGTCCCGACGGAATCGGAGTGGAAGCGTTCAAAGCCCAGTGCTTAGAACTTTCTCCCGGGGATATCAGCTCTGAAGCCGAACTTTGGGAGCATTTTCAAAGTGAATGCGAAGGAGTAGAAAACTTCGAATTCCCGAATCTTAATGATATTCCCATCGAACTTCGATCGAATGCCTTCGCCCTGAATCTGATCGCTAAAAACGCAATCTATAGTCCTGACAACACCTCATTTAGATCTCGCACCTTAGAAGGAATCTCAAGGGAGTTGCGATCACGGCTCTCCGATGCGGGTCGATACCTACTCGACATCCTCGCAATTCACGGTACTGCAATGACGCGAGGAGCATTACGAGGATTTGCGAAAGCCCTCGATCAACCTGAAATCATAGAAGCGGGCTTAGAAGAACTGCGTAAGTGGAATGTCGTTACCCACGAAAAAGCTAGCGACCCTCGACTACAGCTCGACCCGGCGCTACAACGCGGAGCTGACAAAGATCTTCAACGGGAGAATCCCGATCTCTGGTCAAAATTACACGAAACGATCGCCCATCACCATTTAGAGACCGCTAAACGCTCTCGATCGATTTGGAAACTCTACCAAAGCTTTGAACATTACTTCGTAGGTGGGCATCACCAAGATGCCTACGAAGTTCAAAAAACCTTTCTGGAAACACTTCTCGGTCAAGGTTTCTTGGAAATCTCAAAAAGCGTCTTGGAGAGATGCATCGAAGCCGTCAAGAGCCCCTACCGTGAAATCGTCGCAGGAAACCTGGCCATCGTTTATAAGAACGAAGGAAATCACGACGAAGCGATCAGAATCTACAAAGAGTCGTTAGTAGCGTTCGCCAAACGAGGTGACGCTGCAAATACAGCTCGGGTCTACCACCAAATTGGAAATACTTATTACCTTCAAGGTAAGAACGAAAAGGCTCTGACCAATTACCAGAGTTGCCTAGAGATCGCTGAAAATTTAGACGACAAGAACATCGCCATGATGGCGAGAGTTCAGGTAGCGAATATTCAATTTGCTCTCAAAGATTTTGAAGCGGCCTTCGAAGTCTACGGGGAAGCACTCAATGCTGCTCGAACGAGTAGCAATAAGTTGATGGTGACCGCTTTGAGTTTACAGCTCGGCCAAATTCACTTGAACCGAAAGGAATTCTCCCAAGCGGATGAAGTTTTGTTGGAAGCCGAAACCACGGCTCGCGAAGAAGAAGACTTGCGACACTTGATGAAAATTCAACAAGTTCAAGGAGTCGTCGCCACGCGGATGCACAAAGATGCTGAAGCCTTGAATAAATTCCAAGAAGCCAAAGACTTGGCTCGTCAGTTGGGTGATCTCACTGAAGAAGCCAATTGCGAAATCCATTTAGGGGCGATGCAAGAGAAGCGACACAAATACAAAGAGTCGCTCGTTTATTTATTTTCAGCTCGCGCCACCGTTGAAAAGCTTCAAAAAGTACAAGAGATGACCGGCGAGTCCAGCAATGTGGCAGAGGTGATTGATTCGATCAACACGCGCATCGAAAAACTAAAAGAGACGACAGGGGAAGAAACGTTTAATAAGATTTTAGCTTCGATCGCGGGTGAAGAGTAGTCTTAGTGGTCGGCTCACCCCGTGAGCCGGTTTTTCTGGCGTCTATAAATTCAAAAAATCAGATTTATTTAAGTTATACGTTTTAGCAGATTCAAAGGTCTATCGAGAGAGAGGCAATGAGTATCCACCAAGCTATTTTTTTAAAATTTATTGGATCAAAAACGCTTTTAAATGAAAACGGCACACAGCGTGTGCCTACTACCATCATCTAATCAAACCACTCATCCTCAGGGTCAAATTTCGGAATCGCAATATTCAAAATCTTTAAGTTACCCACCGCGCGATGGCGCGTTAAAGGTTGAATCAAAATACTCACCCCCGGTTCAAGCGGCACTCGATCCCCATTCAACTCCATATACCCTTCCCCCTCTAGGACATAATAAATTTCGGTGAGTTTTTTGTGATAGTGAACCTGAGAGTCCTTCGAGATATCCACTAAATGTAATGTAGCGGTATCATTTTCCGGAACAGAGAATGCACGCCGAGAAACGCCGCAAGGACAATCAACTGGGGGAACATCCTCTAAGCGAGCGACGAGGTAACCTTTGGATTCTTTGGGATCAGTCATTTTAGTAGTAGGCGCGCTCCGCGCGTCGTGATCTTTTAGGGGGTAAGAATTTAAGGAGGTCAATACCTCAGTAATTAAAACGAGATTTAACTAGCCCGAAGCGCTAGCGAGGGGTTATGAAACTCAGCATAGCTTAACTGTTTTTCGAGTTCGCTGGCATCAATATTACGCTCACTTTTCAGACGGCACACAGCGTGTGCCTACTACCCTGAAAACTTTAGGTAAGACATTAGATCGATGATCTCTTCCCGGCTTAAAGTGCCTAAGAGCCCTTCGGGCATCAGGGAACTTCCTTGGGGATTTTTCAAGAGCACTTGCTCGGTCTTGAGTTTAACGGCTTGGTCCTCGTTAGGACCGGTTTGCAGAGTGAGTTCTTTCTCGTTTTGTTTAAGAATTAAGCCGGATAAGGTCTTTCCATCCGAAGTGATGATTTGATAGTTTTCGAAACCTTCACGAATACTCTTCGTTGGATTTAATATCTCTTCGAGAACTAATTTTGAATTCGACTCAAAGCGTTTGAACACATCATCGAGATCCGGTCCCAAGGTTTTACCTTCACCTGCAACTTTGTGACACTGTTGGCAACCCGCTTTGAGAAAAGCTTTCTTCCCAGAATCAAAACGATCTTTGCTGATCTTCTTCAAATCTTTAGCCAAGTCATCGATTTTCCATTCGGTGATTTTTTCTTCTTCTCCATACTTCTCAGGATTCGCGAGATATTCTTCCATATCTTCGACCACGATCATCGTCCCCCACATTCGCGTCCAGTGACCTGGGAATGTGCAAACATAAGGATATCGCCCTGGTTTCTTAGGAGCTTTAAAACTCAACTTCTGAGTTTGATCCGGTTCGAGCATTTTGGAAGCGACGAGTACTGACTTTGATTTTGGAACGTACAACAATCCCCGATCATCGGGCTTCGGCGGAAGCTTCTCGGCTGCGAGGGCCACTTCCTCGCGTTTTCCGATTTCGGTGATAATCAAATTGTGAGGCATGAGATCTTCGTTCATCAGAACAATCTCTACATCTTCCCCGGCTTCGACGACAAACTTACGGCGATCGTAAAGCATTTGATCTCGAAGAGTTTTGATGATGATCACGGTGACCCCGAGTTCGCTCAAAAGCGCCCTCACCTGTTTGCCTTCTGCCTTGGGCAAGACTAATGAAAACTCTCTTCCTAAACGTACGAGATCGATAAACTCACTTTCAGTTCTTTGAGCGGGAGGAACTTGCGTTGCGACCTCGGTGATTTCATTCACAAGTTCAGAAACAACATCTTTTCGCCATTTCGAAGCAGGGAGCTGAAGGAAACCTGAAACAGCGACCGCTCGATGCTTACCGAGACGAAACTGCCGAGTGAGATAATCGAAAGAAGAAGGAATCAAAGCTCCAAAATGAGTGACAGCCCGAAGCGCGATGGGAACGAGGGGTGAATCTTGTGAGCCTTCTAATATAGCTTCAACCTCACCCGCGAGCCCTTCGAGGGCCTCCGATTTTTTCGGCAACATCGGGACGATACCTAAAAGCGCCGATGCACCACCATCTGCTTTGACTGCCCGTTCCCAAAGTTTCTTAGTGTCTTCCAGTCGAGCTAAGCCATAAAAACCAATCTTCCGGCTAACAGGACTCTCCGATGAAAATGCCAACTTTTCAAACAGAGCGGTTTCTTTCCTTAACTCTTCATTGGAGTTTTTCATTAGGTGATGCCCCAACTCCATCGAAATCATCGCTCGTTTGTCGGAGCCGTCGTTTCTTGAAATAGCTTCGAGCACTTCCCGCATCATCGAAGTCTTATTAATAATGGAGAGTGAAGCTAAAGCTTCCTGCCAGTACTTTCGATCCAAAGATGCTCGATAGAGAAACGAATGGAAGACGGGGCGATATTTGATGTGATCGGTCTTGCGGTCAACCAAAACAATTTGCTTGTCACTCAAGCGCTTCAATTGATAGGCAACAATACGAGGATTCTTGTCCAAGAAGACTCGCGGTTTAGTGACTTTTTCGTTTTCAGCGGCTGGGATCAAGCTGGTTAGAATGAATAATACAAGGAGGAGCTTTGAAGTGATGTTGATCATTGTTTGTGGGTTCAGGGTAGTGGGCACACGCCGTGTGCCGTTAGTGGTAGGCTCGACCTTCGAGCCGTGTTCCAGGAACGCTTGAAAGCAAGGAGAGTTTGAGTAAGAGTGATTAGACTCAGCAAAGTAACGAGTTATTCAAGTGCTACTTGATCGATTACACGTTCTTGCTTCGTACGGCACACGGCGTGTGCCTACTACTCTACTCAGAACAGCCTTGTTCAGCATCTCTGACACAAGGAGCTAAATTACTGGGAGTGGTATCCACGCCACACTGACCGGGTCCAGGAAGCTTGGCATCGATTCCACCGAGGAATTGATAAGTCAGATTTCCGATAGGATCACTTAAAGAGATCGTACCATCGTCATCAAAATCTAAGGCGTCGAGGCAAGTGGATTCAAAATTCCCGAGGAACTGATAATCTAAATTCGAGATGGGGTCGGTCAGTTCGATCTTTCCGTCACCATTGACATCCCCGCGAATGAATAATCCTTCTGTCGGGGTAGGTTCCTCGATACAGGGATCTGAATCATCAATTGCCAAGAACTCGACCTGTATTATATCGACCTGTTCGGAGCCGGCACTTGAGTCGGTTGAACTCTCAATTCTTAAAGAGGCTTGATTCCAATTTTCAGGAATGAGGGAGCTAAACGAAACAACCTCATTACCTGCGAGATCTTCCAGGGAAGAACCGTCAGCCTCAAAGATGATCAGTTCTTCAATACCATCAACTAATGTGATACTCAGTTCATCATCAGATTCATATCCGGTGTCACGGATCTTGAGAACGACATTCACTTTAAATCGATCGGCACCACTGAGAGTGGCTGGGCCAAAAGTCGATTGGGCGTCAACCGAGCGATGACTCATATAATAGACGGAATTCTGTTCACCGGCCTCGACGATGCCAGCAAAGGAATCGGCTCCATCCGTTGGAGTAAACTCAGTAGAAAAACTTAACCCAGCCCCCCCCTCTGGCGCATCCCAGGATGTTTCCCCGGCACCCGCCTGTGCCCCATCGAAAAAGGCGATATCGCGGTTGGGCCGTATACAAGCAAAACTGATTTGATCAAAGTCATAGCGTTCACTAGCAGAACCAGAATTACTCGAAGTATCGAAGACGAGCTGCGCTTGAGACCAATTCTCAGGGATCAAACTGGCGAGTTGCAGGTAACCAGTCCCCGCCCTTTGTGAAAGCTCTGAACCTCCATCGAGACGGAAGATCTCTTCAGTACTCGGGCCCGTCAATTGAATGGAGAGATGATCCTCGGATTCATAACCCGTCGATCGAGCTTGTAGTATTAAAGAAACAAAAGTACTCCCTCGATCTTCCAATGAGACTTCGCTAAAGGTGGTCGAGGCTTCGACTGAACGATGGCTAAAAATGGGAGAAGTCGGAGTCGAACTGGTATCGATCACTTCGGTCAGTGGAGAGTCACCGCCGGAGGCACGACGAACAGTAGTAAACCCTAACTCTTCATCCCCGGGACCCGGCTGAAATGAAGCGGCACCATCCGCAGGCTCAGAAAAAGTGGTGTAGGCAAAGCCTGTTTTAAAATTGACGATCTCGCCCCGCTGAGGAATCTCCGCGATCACAGGATCAATTCTCAAAAAATAATTTCGATCAGGATCTAAGTTCAACGCAATCTCTGGTCGACTCACTCGCCCCCTCAGTGATCCGGCGCCCGGATCTGCTGCTTCGAGCTCACTGCGATCTTCATTAACATAAATGGAATACTGAGTCGCTTGAGGAGCTTCTAACCAACTGAAAACCGAATTCGGTATCACATTTTGAGAGCCTGGGGAAGGAACTAAATTTTCTACTCTGGAGTTGTTAAAGAGAGCACTCACTTCTTCAGGTGATAGTGCTGAGTTATAAACTCTCACCTCGTCGATCACTCCATTAAAGGCATCGTCACCGACTCGGAGAGAACTGGAATTCTTTTGAATCCAGCCTGAAGCTGGCTCTCTCACATCGAGTTCACCATCGATATAGAGAGAGATTTGTGATCCATCGTAAACTCCAACCGCGTGGTGCCATTCTCCATCACCGATTGGAATATTTCCTCGAAGATGACCACCGGAATCGCCACCAACATTCAAGCCCGAGCAGGTAAAGCGGAGAGCATCGCGATCTCCATCTCGCTTCAAACGCCAAGCAGAACTCCCCTTGGCGACTAAACTTTCATTTCCATTTTCAAAGCCATCGACTTTGAACCAAACTGAAACTGTGATTTGTCGCTGGAGATCAAAGTCAGAGTCATCGCCGAGGGAAAGGTATTGATCGTCATCCCCACTCAGCTTCATTCCACGCCCGTACTGACCTTCTACTGAAACGGTATCAAACTCGAAATCACCTCGAAGTTCACCATCGTTACCAAATCCACTCTCGTCTTCAGCCTCATCTCCTTCGGTCTCTTCAAAGGGAAGGTAGACGATAAGGGAGCGCGGTCGAATTTCTACCAAGACAGCACCCTCACGCTCAAAGCCGCTCCCATCCGAAACGGTATAGCGAAAGTAATCGGTCCCCACGAGATTGGATCGCGGAGAATATAAAATTGTATCGGCAGAAGAATCCTCATCGGTAGAATTCAGTCGACTCAATTTCGCACCGAAACCGCTGTGGGAAGGAAAGGATTCAAGGGAGAGAACATCACAGTTGTAATCGGAATCACCTTCGACAACTGAAATCTCCACCGGCCCTTCACCCTCAGTGAGGACGACACGATCTAATCGAGCGTAGGGAGGTTGAGGGTCTCCTTCCTCGTGAGGAACCGTGTGAAGGCAATTGCGCGAATCTCGATGATTGCCCATAACATTGATGTTATAAGCCGAAATCGAACTGATCGAGTTGCCACACATGATAAATCGGCGTTCAGTCCCACAACTGTGACTCGCCCCCCAGTTGTGTCCCAGTTCGTGACGGAAGACTCCTTCGTATCCCCAGTCACCCACACCCATACCGTAGCGCGAACCACTACAGACGACTCCCACATAAGCGAGACCCAAATAGTTCGGGCGAGACTTCGCCGTCATGTAATAAGCGACGTCATAAGTTACCTCTGTCATCGTATCGTTCCAATGAGAACGAAAACTACTCAGCATACTTCCAAAGTTTGAAGCATCATCGAACTGCGCCCAAAAATCAGTCTCGGGATCCGTGCGGATATTGATCAGAGTTACTTCGTGAGTGATCTTGACATCGCGTACATACATCAAGTTAGTGATATTGAGACCGGTCTCAATGATATCGATACAAGTTTCAACATCCTGTTCACAATCACGATCATAAAATTCGTAGTCAGAATCGTAGGCCAATTGGGCGACGTGAACTTCACAACCATCCCCATCCAGCCCCTTGAGTCGATGCCCATTAATTTGTTGACTGTGTTCGAATGAAAAATCTAAGTCACGATCGAGACCGAGATCTTCAACTCCACAATCGATAGCTTGATCTTGGGGTGCTCGAAAAATGATATGAGCTTCTCGTGGATATTCATCCGACAACAATCGTAAGGGCCGAATGTGCCAACTGGGCTCACCCTGAATGAGAAGGGTGGCATAAAAGCCTTGTTCTAAAATTGAACCCGCAGCTAATGTCCCGGGCCGAGAAGGAACGCTGCCTTGGTAAGTTCTAATTGGAAAGGAGGAAGAAGTTTCTAATCGGCCCTCTGAACGATGGATGCGAACTTCAAAATTTTCAGATCGAACCGACTTTCGCTTGAGATGGATCTTTTGTACTCTTCCCTCGATGGGAACTGAAATCGAAATCTTCTTAGCGCTTGGACTCTCAGGGATACTCAAGGACTCGATGGAGTAATCCGTAGCCTGGAATTGTTTTTTTATGGCGGCTTCAAGTGTGAGATCGACCTCTTGTGCGTTCAGTTGAGAGGAAACCCAAACCAGAGAAAGCCATCCGACAACTGCCAGGATTCTTGAAAATTTGAAACTTAAGTTCATCGACATCAATTCTCTTTTAGGATCACCATTTTTAATTCGACCCAGTTGAGTAGCGGAGACTAATTAGTTCCTGTTGAATAACAGGAACTAATTATATTTGCGTGGGACCACGCAAATCACAAACATAGGCTCTACGAGCCAAGGTTCGCGGCCGAGTTGATCCCAACTCGACTTAGTTCCTGTTTAATCAACAGGAACAAATTACGCTTTTCTTTCTAGGAAGCTCAACAAGATAGCAGAGTGAGCATCTCAACCTATTTCCTGAACTCTTCGAGTATATCTTCCCCATTCCTGAGATTCACCAATTGATTCGGCTGCAATCGGGAGAAATCAAACAAAAGATCCTTTAAAAATCCCCTGCACCGGGAGCGGCCGAAGCCCTTGTAGAAGCTGGGGGCAATTGATAAAATTTCAGCTTAAATTTTGGCTTAAAACCAATGTGACTTACTACCTTCATTAGCAAAAGATTGAGAAAATCATGTCTGATTCCAGCTCTACTCTTCCAGACCTGTCGCAGTTGAAGTACGATGAAAAAGGTCTGATTACCTGCGTCGTTCAAGATGTCGTCGACGGCCAAGTGCTCATGGTGGCCTACATGAATGAAGAGTCTCTAAAAAGAACTCTGACCGAAGGCCTCACCTGCTTTTGGAGTCGGTCACGACAAGAGTATTGGGTTAAGGGTTTAACCTCAGGGAACACCCAAAAAGTGATCAAGGTCACTGTGGATTGTGACAAAGACTGTCTTCTCGTTGTCGTTGAACAGCAGGGAACTAAGGTTGCTTGTCACACCGGTGCTCGATCGTGTTTCTTCAGAGAACTCAAAGCCGGTGAATCCGAACCTCTTGAGATCGACACCGACCATCCGATCTATAAATTGGATTAATTCCTGTTACTCAACAGGAACTCATTCTTGCCCGCTCAAAAATCGAAAAGAGAATCATGAAAGTTAATCGTAGAAAATTTATTCAATCAGGCGCAGCTGCCAGCCTCATCGGCTCAGCTCCCGCAGCGCTCTTTTCTTCAAGCCCCTCGAAAAAATACAAAACCGCTCTCATCGGATCGGGTTGGTGGGGAATGAACATTTTGGGCGAAGCGATGAAAAGTGGTGAATGCAAAGTTGTCGCCCTTTGCGATGTCGACCAACGGTTTCTCAACCCTGCGGCAGAACGAGTAGAAAAGGAAACTGGAGATAAGCCGAAAAAGTACACAGACTATCGAGAACTCCTTAAGAAAGAAAAGCCCGAGATCGTGATCAACGGTACTCCTGATCATTGGCATGCCCTCATCACCATCGATGCCGTGAAAGCCGGAGCACACGTTTATCTCGAAAAACCAATCAGTCATACCATTCGCGAAGGTCGTGCCATCGTTAACGCCGCTCGAGCAGCCAACCGAGTCGTTCAAGTAGGAACCCACCGACGCATCTCCCCCCACAATGTTTCTGGGATGAAATTTTTGAAAGAGGGAAAAGCCGGAAAGATCGGAATGGTTCGTGCTTTCGTTCACTATGGTGGAGGCCCCGAAAATCCGATGCCCAATAAGGAACCACCCAAGGAACTCGATTGGGATATGTGGTGTGGCCCCGCTCCCCTTCGTCACTACTGTTCCCACTTTCCCAGCAAGTGGGGCCGGGGAATTCACCCCAAGGGTTTCAGAAACTATTTAGACTTCGCCAACGGAACTCTCGGTGACTGGGGAATTCACTGGATGGATCAAATCGTTTGGATCTTGGGTGAAAAATGGCCGAAGAAAATCTTTTCAACCGGTGGTCGCCCCATCGCTGGTCCCGTCGTTTACAACGAAAAAGAACAAACGACCGATGCTCCTGACCATCAGGTTTCAAGCTTCGAATTTGAAAACTTCACCGCCACTTGGGAACACCGAAGATTCGCTGCTAACAACGCCGAAAAGGGTGAAAATGTAGGCTGTTATTTCTACGGGACTGAAGGAACGTTTCACATGGGCTGGCAAAAAGGTTGGACGTTTTATCCCACCAATTCCAAAAAGCCCATCATTCACGAAGATCCGAAACTCCACGAACCCGACCAACAAAATATTCGCGAGCTTTGGTCCGACTTGCTTCACTGTATTAAAACTGGGAATAAACCCGTTTGTGATGTCGAAGAGATCTACTATTCGACTAATGTCAGTCTCCTCGGAATGTTAGCCTTAAAAGTCGGCCGAAGCATCGAGTGGGATGGAAAAAAGGAAGTTATCGTCAACGATCCTGAAGCGAACGCCCTGCTCCAAAGAGATTACCGCGGTGAGTGGGAATATCCGAAAGCTTAGTACCTAAGCTAAAAAGCTAAATTCAAAAAAGCCCTTTCGATGCATTTCAAAAGCTGAAATGACCGAGAGGGCTTTTTTAATTTAAAATGGTTACACTTTTAAAGCAGTATTAAGGATTCCTCTTAGATTGTCGCGTACTCATCAAACCTACAGTTCAAAAGGTACACGATTGTAAGTTCTATCAATGAATTCAATGTTTAACCTTTAAATGCGCGAACAAATTCTTTAAAATTTGCACATTAATAAACCAGATCTAAAAACTTATATTAATTTATACTTCTATCGATTAGATCTTCTGAAGATGAAGATTTGCTGAACTCAAATTGACTCACGTCGAAATCTTGTTTTCTAAAACAGACTCAATTCGATGCTTTTGCTCGGTATCTCTTGGCGGTAGATAGGGCTGATCTTTTTCACGGAGGCAGGTAATTATCCTTAACATTGGGGGAAGCTTCCGGTCAATTGGGGATCATTTTTAAACGTTGTAGAAAGTCAATGATTTGCTATGACACCGCTAAGTATTGATCAGAAGAGCCAATACTCGCGGCCGAGTTGATCCCAACTCAGCTTAGTTTCTGTGAAATCAACAGAAACTAAATAACGGAGGAAAATAGTAAGATGATCACCGAATCGACTTCCAAAATCTTTTCCAGAACAAATTCGGAATCGCCAGACAACAGCGTCATCTCACCTTCGCCATTCGCTTACGTTCAATGTGACAAGTCCAGTAAAATCCTTCAAGCCACTTCCAATTCAAGTTCATTCTTAGATACAAGCAATCGTCAGCTCATAGGACAATCACTCTGGGACTACTTACCCGAGTCGAGTCACAATAAAAAAAATCGAACATTAAAGAACATTGAACAAACTGGATCCGACCAATGGATCCTTCACCACCCCGATCGCGGCACGTGGATCGAAGTTAATTTCCTCAAAGAAGTTGATGGATTCGGAGCCTTCCTCCAAGACATCACGACTCGAGTCAACGCCGAAACTCTCTTAGAAATAAAAAGAGAGATTCTTCAGAGTATGGCATTAGGAAGTAACTTTAATCAGACCACCCAACTTATCTGCAACTTAATCGATAAGCTGGTGCCTGGATCCATCACTTCTATATTACTCTTAGACCAAGTGAAAGAAGTTTTAATGTTCCAGTCAGGGGGAACCAACCTCCCACCAGATCTCGGAGAACTTCTTGACGGTCTAGCGCCTTCAAAATGTGCCGGCTCGTGCGGGACGGCTGCTTTTAGAGGTGAGCCCGTTTATGTAGAAGATACTTTGACGGATCCCCTATGGGAACAACTTGTACCCGTAGCCAAAGAATACGGAATCCGATCCTGTTGGTCAGTTCCTATTATTTCCGATGAGAATCAAGTCCTTGGAACTTTCGCCATCTCCAATAAAAGAACTGGAGTCCCTACGGCCTTCCAAAAAGAACTCCTTCAAATCGCAGCTCATGTCGCAGGCATCGCCCTGAAGAAGCATCTTAATGAAGCAGAGCTCGATGATCACCGTACGAAGTTAGAAGAGCTGGTGGAAATTCGATCTCAACAATTAGAAGAATCCAAAAAGCAACTTCAAGAAAGCGAAAGGCTCTCTTCATTAGGAATTCTTTGTGCTGGAATTGCGCATGAAATCAACAATCCATTAGGATTGATAAACCTGATTACTTATAAGACTCGAAAGTTGATTGAGAATTGCAAATGTGATTCCTGCGAAGAACTATCAGCCCAAAACCGAGAAATCGAAGAGCAAGTGGATCGTTGCTCCAAGATCATTAATAATGTCTTGAGGTTCGCCCGTTCTGAAGAAACAGAAAAATCACCCACCAACCTCAACGACCTCCTTCGAAGAGCCATCGATTTCAGTCGAGACTTTGCGAGGAAAGAAGACGTAGAAATCGATCTTCATTCGGACCCAGCACTCCCTGAGGTTTCGATTAACAATTTAGAAATTGAACAAGTCCTCGTCAACGTGATTCGAAACGCCATCCAGGCTTCCGAACCCCATTCTAAAATTCGAATCGAGTCTCAAATTGCAGTTGGAGGAGTAAAAATAAACATCATCGACCAAGGCAAAGGTATGTCGAGTGAACACCTCGAACATATTTTCGATCCCTTCTTTACCACTCGTGTCAATGAAGGAGGAACGGGCCTAGGAATGAGCGTATCTCATGGACTCATCCTGGGAAACAACGGCTCGATCGATGTTCAGAGTCAGCCAGGTGAAGGCACTCACGTAACAATTCAACTTCCCTTAAACGGGGAGAGATCTTAAGCTAGAATTAAATAGAATTGATTTTAGTTTAGGGGATGCTCATTATAGGGGTATCCATACTTTAAAGACTCTTTTTGCATCAAAATCAGAGGTCGCCATAAAGGAGATAAACAATAATAGTTCTTTAAACCCAACGGCCATCTCATGTCACATTCGATTTACGTTATCGATGACGAAACGCTCTTCCAAGACTTAATTGTTGATGTTTTGAAAGGCGCTGGTTATTTAGCCACTAGCTTTGAATCTATTCCCACCGCTTTGTCGCAAACTCTTCAATCCCCACCGGACTTATTGATGACGGATTTGATGCTGGGCGGTGAGCTCGATGGCTTAAGCCTTATTCAAAAAGTGCGACAAAAACACGAAAATATTAAATGCATCCTCGTGACTGGCTATGCGAAGCCAGAAATCGCGGCTAAAATTAAAGCCTTAAAAGATTGTTACTTTTTAGAAAAGCCCTTCTCCCCAGATCGAGTCTTAGATCTAGTAAAAGTTGCCCTACAATGAAAGATTTCACGAACTCCAATATCCCGCTAACTCGTCGCCAATTTACGACCGGCTTACTCACTGGCCTCTCCCTTTCTTCAGTGAGTCCATTTCTCGCTGCGAAAGAAAAGCCCGAGAAGTTCAAACTCAACTACATCCTATCTTCTGCAATGTATGGCTACGAAAAGTTGGATGTCGTGTTAGATCAGGTCAAAAAAACCGGCGCGAATTCGATCGACCTCTGGCCAAAAGTTCACGGCAACCAACGTGAACAAGCCGATGCATTAGGTCCTGAAAAATTCAAAGAGGAGTTAGAAAAAAGGAAAATCAGCCTGGGTGGAATCGCGTGCTATCGAAAAGGTCCCTTCAATTTAGATTCCGAAATGCAATTCGCCTCCAAGGTATCTTCTAAGCCAGTGATCCTGGTCTGTACCGCCCGTGGGCCTAAAAATGTAAAAGGAAAAGAATTAAAATCGGCGATCAAGACCTTCATTCGCCAAATGGAGCCCCACATTAAAAAAGCCGAAAAATCGAATTGTATCATCGCGATCGAAAATCATTCCGGGAGCATGATCAAGAGTCCCGATTCCATTCGCTGGTTAGGCGAGCTCTCCCCTTCATCCATTTTTGGATTAGCTCTCGCCCCCCACCATCTTCCTCAAGATGGTAAATTAATTGGGGGTTTAGCCGAGCACGTGGGCTCTAAAGTGAAATTCTTCTACGCACAACAACACGGAATGGGATCGAGTAAGAAATTACCCAAAGAACAAGAGCTCTTGCAGATGCCGGGAAGGGGAAAGTTAGACTTCGCAGAGATCTTAAAGGGCTTGAAGAAAGCAAAATACAAAGGACCCACCGAAATTTTCATGCACCCGGTTCCCAGAGGTGTTCCCATTTTAGAAACACCACAGAAGATTACTGAAGAGATCTTGAAGTCGCGGAAGTATTTGGAGGACTGCCTCAAAAAGCTTCCTTAACGAACTCTAAGAATCCTGCTATTAATTTCAAAACAGGCAAAACCCAGATAGAAACTGGAAATTAAATCACGGCATTGGGCGCCAGTTTTAATTTTTCTTGCTCGGATAAGAATCGAACCAACTTCGCACGCAACCCAAAATAATCTTTATCATTGATAAACTCCTGTCGGTCTCGAGGTTTTGGGTGAGGGATTTTAACCATAGAACCCACTTTCGCATTGGGACCATTCGTCATCATGCAAACCTGATCCGACATGAATAATGCTTCATCAACATCGTGCGTTATTAATAAAGAGGTGAGCTTTTCCCGTTCAATTAAATTGAGAATCACCTCCTGCAACTCTAACCGAGTGAGTGAATCTAATCTTCCAAAAGGCTCATCTAATAAAAGTAACTTCGGCTTAAGAGCGACCGCTCGAGCAATGCCCACTCGCTGCTGCATCCCTCCTGATAGCTCCCTTGGATACTTGTCTAAATAATCTCCAAGTCCTACTGCACTTAAATAATATTCACAGATTTGAAACCTCTCCGAATGACTTGCATGTGGGTAGCATCGATCTACTCCCAACTTCACGTTCTGTAATGCAGTCATCCAATCTAACAAACACGGAGCCTGAAACACCACAGATCGGTCTGGACCAGGGCCCGAAACTTCATGCCCATCCAACACAATTCCACCAGAGGTTATAGAATTTAAACCTGCAACCATAGTTAGAACGGTTGATTTCCCACATCCAGAGTGACCGATCAAACTCACCAGCTCGCCGCGCTTCAGGATTAAATCAAAATCTTTTACGACTGGAACTTCCTCTCCAAATCGATTGGGATAAGCCTTGGTCAATTTAAAAAGTTCTAAGTATCGATTTTTAGCAGACATTCTTCTAACTCTTCCATGATTTCTCTACGTAAACACTGCGGGTTGATAGTCTGGTAATTCGATCTCCACAGAATCGTTATCTTCACTTTGAAAAAATTCAACCATACATGCAGTAATCTGATTCCTTAGACTATTAAAATCTTCATTCAAATTTAAAGAATCCATATCTCGAGGGCGCTCGATATTAACATTAAATTCTTTATACAAACTTGCCTTAGGACCGGGCGAGAGCAAAAAGATTTTGTCCGCCATCAAGATGGCTTCGTCCAAATCATTGGTAATCATCACAATCGTTCTTTTATCTGACTCCCATATATTGATAATCTCTTTTTGTAATACAGATCGAGTGAGCGCATCTAACGCACTTAATGGTTCATCTAACAAGAGTACTTTGGGCTGCATGGCCAATGTACGGGCCAATGATAATCTTTGACGCATCCCTCCAGAAAGCTCAGCAGGACGTTTTTTTTCCGACCCGCTCAAACTCACCATATCGATGTACTTTTGAATGTAAGTTTTTTTCTCCTCATTTGAAAACTCGGGAAAGACTTGCTTAACGGCTAGGTTGATATTTCCGTAAACAGTCAACCATGGTAACAGCGAATAATTCTGAAATAGGATTCCCCGATCGGGGCTCGGCCCAACGACAGGCTGCCCCTTATAAAGTACCTGCCCACTATCGGGTAAATTCAAACCGCCTAACAAAGAAATGAGTGTAGATTTTCCAGTTCCTGAAAATCCAAGAATTGCCACAAACTCATTCTCGTTGACCTCGATATTTACATCTTGAAGGACTTCGTATCGGTTCGCTGAGGGCCCGTAGCCAAAGTTGACTGAAGATAACTCTAAATAAGCCATAAGAATCATTTACCCCCAAATCTAAAGTGTACTTACAGCTTCATCAAAGCTGACTAACTTTTGCATAATGACCATCAACCGATCTAAAAGGAAACCGATGATACCGACAAAGAACACGACGACAAACATTTGAGCAAAAGTCTCACTCGATCCATTATTAAACATATCCCACACAAATTTACCCAAGCCGGGACTTGAGGAGAGTAGCTCACCTGCGATCAACACCATCCACCCCACTCCTAATGAAATCCTCAATCCAGCAAAGATCAAGGGAAGAGAAGAAGGGATAATGATCTTCGTTAATCGATCCCAAAGGTTGAGTCGTAACATGCGGGCGACATTCAAATGATCATTTTCAACGGAGGCAACCCCTAATGCCGTATTGACCAATGTAGGCCAAAGGGAGCAAAGTGCGACGGTTATCGCAGTACTGAGAAATGCAGGTGAAATAAATGCTTCTTCAGGATTAGTGATAAACCCTCCAACAATAATAAACACTATCGGTAACCAAACAATGGGCGAGACCGGTTTAAAGAGCGAGATCAAAGGCATCATGGAGGCCATAAACACGGAACTTAAACCGCACAGAATCCCTAAGGGGATTGCAATGAAGGTAGCAATCAAGAATCCAGTAAATACACATTTAATACTCGTCCAAATTTGATCAAAAAAGGTAGGAGGTTTAGCGTAACTCGATTTTTTGATTTTCTCGATACGCTCTTGGCTATTCAGGATGTTTAAAGTCAACCCGTAAACCCCTTCGTCTCCATAGGCATTACTTAGATTGGCAAGTTGATCCCCCAAAATGGTTTCCGCTGCCTCGATCTTGAGGGAGCGATTTGCCCGGCTTAAGTAAGAAATTCTTTTAACTAAGAATTGTTCTTCTTGTTCCAATTTAGTTTGTTGGAGCCGCAGCGTAACCAGCTCAGGAGACTCATTGATTTTTTTATCAGCAAGTTCGGTTCTAAGGACTTTTAAGTGCTTTTCATTCTTTTCGAATTCTCTCTTAGCTAATGCTACAGCTTTGATGTAATCCTTTTTTCCTTCTTTGTCGTTTACATCGAGCTGCTTTCCCCATGTAATCAACTTCCCTTCAACTTCTGCCTTTCTCGCTTGATAATCCTTTTGTTTTTCCGCAACAACTTGTTGGTAAGGCTTTAAATATTTAGCCAGCTTTTCTTGAAATTGATTCTCAGCGTCCTCCAGAGCAATTCGAATTTGGCCGAGTACATCTCGTACTATTCTTAGTCTTGACTCGACTTCTGTAAGGTGGGCAACGCGGTCCTCCCCCTCTCTGTTATAATCATCCAACTTGGCATATTCTTGATCATGAAATAGAACGATCTTTTTGTAGGCATCGAGGACGACTTTTGGGGTAGGGACCTCACCCGATTTTGTTTTATGTCTCGGCCCCATAAAATCCCAAACCAACAAGAAAGAAATGAAAACAAGGAGCGGAATAACGATATAGAGACCGATCTTTTTGATCTGCACTTTAGGTTCTTCTCCCCAAAGTAATCTCACCACCGGCTCAAATACCGACAATCCTGCAACATCTAAAGATTTAATTAATTTAAATTTCATTGTGAATCTCAGCTTGAAGCTTCGAGGTCTTTGTTTCCAATTTTCATAGAGTTAAGATACTTAACGGGATATCTACCGTCATAAGTCATACCATCGATGAACTCATTAGTAGCTGGCTTATAACCATC
Organism: Planctomycetota bacterium; assembly: GCA_028280485.1. GTDB lineage: Bacteria > Planctomycetota > UBA8108 > UBA8108 > JACQVS01 > JANQLS01. The sequence continues at coordinate 45,427 of JANQLS010000031.1, read as the reverse complement.
GGTAGTGACTGGAGGGATTTCACTCTCTTCAAGCTCCCCTTCCTGAATCAACTCAGCCGCTGCAAGCCTGTAGATATCCGGTCGATACACTTTCTTGATAGTTTCGTGATACCATGCATCGGGCTTCGACTCCGTGATCTGCCCCCATCTTCTCATTTGAGTTAAAAACCAAATACCATCGCTGTACCAGGGGTAGGTGGCATGATCTTTAAAAAAGATATTAAATTCAGGCATCTTTCGTTTATCACTCTTTTGAAAGTAGAAAAACCCAGTCATCGAATTTTTAATCACGTCGTAATCAGCACCAACATAATTAGGTTGAGCGAGTATCCTGCAGGCTTCTTCACGATTAACTAAATCTCCCTCAGAGTTCGTGGAATCCAACCATTTCCCGGCCTTAATCAAAGCTTTAATTACTGCAATATGAGTTATTGGATTTTCATCTGCCCATTTTTTTGTAACTCCAAATACCTTTTCTGGATTGTTTTTCCAAACGTCATAATTCGTTGTGACAGGGACACCGATACCTTTAGCTACGGCTTGCTGATTCCACGGCTCACCCACGCAGTATCCCTGGATATTTCCAGCTTCTAATACCGTCGGCATCATGGGAGGTGGAGTCACTGAGAGTAAGACCTCGGCATCTGTCTCTCCAACCTTATCAGTATTGGTATAAAACCCAGGGTGGATACCCGAAGCAGCTAACCAGTATCTCAATTCATAATTATGAGTCGAAACAGGGAAGACCATCCCCATTTTAAGAAGTTGACCTGAAGCTTTTCTTTCTTCAACAATAGGCCTTAGGGTATTCGCCGAAATGGGGTGTTTGGGCTGAGGTAATTTAAGACTGGAATCGTTCTCCTGCATCTGCTCCCAGATAGCATTTGAAACGGTAATGCCGTTACCATTTTGGTCCATGGTGTAGGCCGTAATGATGTGAGCTTTAGTTCCAAAACCAATAGTGGCAGCAATCGGTTGACCGGATAACATATGGGCCCCATCAAGCTCACCACTGATGACACGATCGAGAAGTGTTTTCCAGTTAGGTTGAGCTTCTACATCAACCTGTAATCCAACCTCATCGAAAAATCCTTTTTCCTTGGCGATAACAATAGGGGCGCAGTCTGTGAGCTTAATAAATCCAAATTTCAGCTCATTTCGCTCTAAGACAGTCGAGGAAATTTTTTGAACGACCTTCTCGGGGCTCACCGACTGACGGTCACCACTCTTTTCTTCTTTACTAATAGGCGCTGTCTTCTCTGCTTTTTCTAACAGTGAATCTAAAGAGTCATCGGATCCCGTACCCTCTCCTCCACAGGAGGATAAAGAAGCCATAAGAGTAAAAAGAAGCATCCAATAAAGAGCTCTTGGGTATCGGGTCGGCAGCAAAAAATGATGAATCATGAATGAAAACCTTTACGAGTGAACTACGAATGGACCTCTAAACGTCGCAATTCTCTGCGCAAAGCTTATGCCAAGATCTATTTTTAAAGAAATCCTCAAATTCTTGCTGTAATTACGGCTAATTAATAACTTCAATGAATTCTATAAATTGCTTATGCACTTTTTTAATTCAATCTTCGTCTTAAGGCCGGCCATTTATTAAGCAGCGACTCAAGAAGAAACTGCTCATAATTTATGCGGCCCACAGGAGTAGTCTTTGACATCTCAAGAAAGACTCCCAATCTGACCACTAGTTATGCAAGTAAGGCTGCTCTGAAAAAGGAACATGCTTTGCACTAAGGAATTTTGCATCAAGGCAAACAAAGCCGTTCGCAGAACATCCTTTAGGAAGCAAAATATGCAGATCTGTTTATTTAGTTGTCCAGTTACCCATCGATACGGATTTCATTTCCTCATTCCTTTTCTCCTATTAATAGGCTTTATACTACCTGCAAATAAAGTTTATGGAGAAGACACTCAGAAAGAGGGGACTCCAGCTAATATTTTTGACGAATTCATTTCGTCTATAACGGAAGGGAAATTTAATCTTAACTTGAGGTTGCGGGCGGAAGTCGTCGAGCAGAATGGGTTAGACACTGCTCAGGCTTATACGGAACGACTTCGCTTGGGGTACTCTACAAAACCGTTCTACGGCTTATCCCTCTTCGCCGAGTTAGAAGATGTGCATGCATTAGGACCAGATCTCTACAACGCTGCCGGTTTAAACGGAGAAGGTAATAAAGCTGTTATTGCAGACCCGGAGGACACCGAACTGAATCAATTTTATTTGAAGTATGTGAAGAATTTTGAATCTCTGTCCATCGAATCCATCTTAGGAAGGCAAAGACTTATATTGAATGACGCTCGCTTCGTTGGAAATGTAGGCTGGCGGCAAAACGAGCAAACCTTCGACGCTTACACTCTAAAGTTGTCAGCATTTGAAGATTTTTCTTTCCTCTATAGTTATGTCGATGAAATCAATCGGATATTTGGCCCGAGCTCAGGAAGAGACTTCGATTCTGACAGCCACCTCATCGACTTTGCTTACTCAGGCTTAAGCTACCTCAAAGTAACGACATTCGCCTACATCTTAGACCTCTCAGCGAATGCCCTTTCTTCGAATACAGTAGGTGCAAGGATCAATGGAACGGCTGACCTAAGTGAGACCTTGCTTTTTAATTATACTGCCTCCTACGCTTACCAAACTGACGGGGAAGGCAATACTACAGACTACAAAGCGGATTACTATCAATTGGAAGCTGGGATTGGCAAGAAAGGGCTTATCTCTGGTGGACTTGGATACGAAGTTTTGGGAAGCGATTCTGGACAAGCGGCTTTCACCACACCTTTAGCTACCCTTCACAAATTTAATGGTTGGGCTGACGTCTTCTTAGCCACCCCGACCAATGGATTAGAAGATCTCTATATATTTACAAGCATCGATCTTCCTTGGACTATCAAATCAAAATGGATTTATCATTTCTTCTATTCCGATGAGGGAAGTGCGGATTTGGGAGAGGAGTTCGATGCCGTATTGAGTAAAAAGTTAACGAAAAATATCGCCGTACTGGCCAAGATGGCGGTCTTCTTCAATGGAAATTCCAACTACAACTTAGCTAACCGACAAAAATATTGGATTCAAATGGAGATTAATTTTTAGATTCTTCGTTAGCAACAGTTTCGCTTTGGTTCTGGATCACTTGTTCTTCTTGTGTCGATACTGGAGTAAGCTGTTCTCTCAACTCAGATGAAACCCAAATGTGATCGGGGATTCGACCGTAGACGGGGCCTGCATTTTCGGGGTGACGTGAATCCGGAGTAAACTGAAACGAAGAATCGACGATATGAGGCCAAAAGCCCTTCTCATCGAGATTCAACTGCTCAAGTTCATGAGCCAAATCCGCACGATCGATGATGTAACCGATACGAGCGTTCGCCACTGAGATCAAAGCTTCTCTTGAATCTTGTAACGCATCCAAAAGGTCAGTTCCCCGAACACCGGGAATGCCCAATGCTAATTGAAGTCGAATGCTGAGAACCTGTTCCGCTGCGAGTGCCGCTCGACGAACGTTGATCGCATACTGAGTACGAGTCTCTTCCAAGCCCCTCAAGGCGTCTCGAATATTAAACTTGATGTTATCTTCAAGCTGCATCAACGAGCGTCGCCCGGCGTGGTAGCTCAGCAGAGCTGCACGATAAGAATTGCGCTGAGAAATTCGGTTGAAGGGCAAGTCGATCCCCAAGCTGAAGGTCGTTCGACTATCCTTGGAAGAAAACTTGAGAGGCTTGTCTTCACGAGAAGAGATGCGATGGTTCGCTCTAAAGTTGAGGACCGATCGTAAGTCGTCGGCCTCCAACTTAACTCTTCTTAAATCATCAGCCAGTTGACCACGCTCATTCATGAGGTCGAACCGTTGAACTAAAGCGGTCTCCATAGCTTGGTCGGCCTCGATAGTTATGGGATAGAGACCCAGCTCAGTCCCTCCGAGGAGATCCTTCGCCAGCTTGATACCCTGATCGGCCATCTCGATCGCTTTTTGATCTTCTTCCTGAGCCGTCGCGGCCGATTCAACCCCAAGTTGGGTTAAGAGAGAATTTGTTAAGGCCGTAATTTCATCTTTAAGCTGAACTCCACGACCTCTCAATTCAGCACCGGTTCCTTCAGTATCCTGAATGGCATCGGGTAACTGTGTTCGAAACTCAGTAAGCCTTTTCTTAAATCCTTCGGACTGAGTTTTTAAGGCTTCCCAATCTTGTTCCGTATTTCCACTACTGATTCCAAAGTCAATCTCTCGATCGAGGAGCTCGATGGAAACCCCTATCAGTTCCTGCAAGCGGCCCAAGGTAAAGACGATCGTCGGTCGTGCTTGACCTTCGTGAGCGAGAGACCAACTCGCTTGCTCAACGCTGACTTTAATTTTAGATTCTTCAAGTAAGATTCGTTTGAAGAGCTTCTTTAACTCCTCCAAGCCCGGCCCAGATTTCCCCGTCCCTTCCAACCATTCAATCAAACGGGACACCAGGTATTTATTCGCATTGTAAATCTCAGCTCGATTCAAGCGAGGCTGCGTTTTCAAATAGTTCAATCTTCCCAACCAACGCCGTACTCGCTCAACATCGACTTCCCCAGCATCTAAATCAGTCAGCTCCGTGAGTTCACGCAGACTGACATTGATCGGGATTTCTGTGGGAAGCCCCATTTCGATCTTTAAAGAATCTAAGGACTGTTCAAGTCGATTCCAGGATGAAATCAACGAGCTTCTCCCGCTCAACATCCCTTGCTCGAATTGATCCACCGAAACGGGATTGGGAGAGTTCGTGACCCCAGATCGCAACTCAGCTTGAGCTTGCTCAAAGGTACGAACTAAAGAAAAGTAGTTCTGTGATTCAATTTCGATATTACGGTAGTTTCTTAAGATTCCGTAAAACCGACTGGCGATATCTAAGAAGAACTGCCTTCTAAATCGCGCGTAATCACGAGCGGCGTAAATTAAGTTCCGCTCTGCTTGAATCAAGGAATCGAATTGAATGTCTCGCTGAAAGAGACTTTGGTTGATCTCAAAGAAAAGCTCAGAGCTGAGGTCTTTCGTCCAACCTTCCGGCCCATCGAAAGTAAAGACAACATCGTTAGCGAAGCGAGCTAAAAACGTTCCCCCCGTTGCGAGCATCCTATCCATCTGTACATCGGAACTGATGCTTCCCGACTCAGAACGAACCCCATCCGACTCATCCATCGTATAAGTCGCATCAGATCCCACCCCACCGGGGCTGAATTTTAAACCGTAATCAAATCGCTCTAACGTTAAGGATAAAGCCGATCGATAAAGAGCTTCTTTTTGTGCTTGGTAGGAACGGCTGTGAAGCTTCGCTTGCTCCAGAACTTGGGCTAAGGAAAGACGAGGCGTTTCGTCGTTTTCTAATCCCTCAGGAAAATCCGAATACTCTCGATGGTACTCAGTTAAAACGCTATCGAATTCGAACATGCGCTCTAAACAGGGAACAGGAAGCACTTCCCAGTAGTTCTTTGGAATCGGTTGGATCTTACCAGTTCCCCCCTCGGAATCATCGGTCGAAAGCTTGCGCATTATCTTTTGGCCGATGAGTTCAGGGATCTCCAGTTTAAAGTCGTAGAGGTTAGGGCGAGGATCTGGAAGTACCGGATAGTCCGGATCAGAGGGATCGTAGAGTCGAGATTTATTAGACGGATCGACGCTGAATCCCTGCTCAACTTCCCAAGGTGTTCCCTTGGATCCTTTATGAATCACCTCGTAAGACTCTTCATCGGCGCGCTCTCGATAGACCTTACGAGCGCAGGAGGTGTGCATCAAAATGATAGAGAGACAGAGGAGGCCCAGGCCGTAATTGAATTTATTCATCACCCATGAACCAGCTTTAACTCTGGCTCCATTCCGTTTGAGAAAATGAGTTCGCATATTTTTTTCACTTCGCCATCACTCATGGCGCAGGGCTTCGATCGGATCCATCAGAGCCGCCCGTCTGGCGGGATAAATTCCAAAGACAATACCGATGCCCACTGAAATAAAGAACGCGAGAACGACTGACCACATACTGATGGCCGTCTGAAGCTCAAACCAAAGAGTGACTCCAAACGGTATCCCCACTCCAACGATTAAACCAAAAATTCCCCCTGTCGTTGAAAGAACCATCGTTTCGACGAGGAACTGAAGGGTGATATCACGTTGGCGTGCTCCCAAGGCCCGGCGAATACCGATTTCACGAGTTCTTTCTGTAATCGTAGCCAACATAATATTCATGATTCCGATCCCCCCCACTAAAAGGGAGATACCGGCAATCGAGCCCAGAACGATGTTCCAAACTCGCTTCTCACGTTCTGCTTGCTTAAGGAGTTCCAGAGGAACTTGAATCTCATAATCACGAGCACCGGGGTGTAAAGGCTTCAGGATTTTCCGAGCGAGATCAGCGGTGATGCTCACCTGGTCTTCTGAAAAAACACTTAAAGTAATTTCACTCAGTTGAGTTCGTTCATATTCCCGACTTCCCGCTCGTACGATCATTTGAAGCTCACCGAAACGAGCTCGGGCTGCTTCGAGGGAAATATAAATATCCTGATTAAAGTTATCCGAGTTCAAAGAGCCCGCCTTGGCTCCTCCCGGATCCTGTTCCTTTAGAATCCCCACAACTTTGTAGGCTGCTTCCCCGATCAAAATCTCTTCCCCGATGGGATCTCTAAAGGAAAACAGTTTTTCAGCAGCACCGGCCCCGAGAACCGTTACGTTAGCCATGGTACTCAAATCGGTATCGGCGATGAGTCGTCCCCGACTAACTTCAAGATTCTTAATGTCGAAATAGTCGGGAGTCGTCCCCAATATCCGTGCATTCAATAGCCTTCTTGAACCCTTTCGAACCTCCCTTCTAATCAGAGAGATAGGAACTGCCTTTTTTAATTGCGGAAGCAACTGAGTCAACTGGTCAAAATCTTTGTGTTTAAGACCATATTCGATGACTCGATCATTTGAACCTTGTTGACTCGATCCAGAATTGGAGTCGACGACCTCTCCATCCTCTTGTTGAGGCTTGATGCTCTTGATAATGATATTCGTAGCGCCCAGTTCTCGAATTCGCTCGACGGCTTCCCGTTTAGATCCTTCACCGATGGCGAGCATCGCAATCACCGAACCTACACCGAGAATGGTTCCCAGCATGGTGAGAAAGCTTCTTAATTTGTGAAGTAGGAGGTTTCTGATTGCGAGCTTAAGTGTAGCTAATCGCATGAAAGGAAGGACCCTTTTATGGGAACTGAATATATGGGAAATAAAGTGCCGCCACGTGAAGTGGCGGCAACAAATGAATTTACTTTTTGAAAGAAATGATGGGCATCCATCTGGAAGGAAGAATTAGCGATCTCGAGGCGATCTTCCTCCCTCACCTCTTGAGCCACCCCGACGTTCACGATTTCCTCCTCGTGATTCGCCTTTACCTTTGCCTCCACCACCAGCTTCAGCTCGTTTTCGCATGTACTCTGCGATCTTCTTTTTCTTTTCTTCGTCGGAGAGGTTTTTAAAATCTTCCCGAGTAGGCTTTTTATTACTAAGAGTTGATTTGTTGTCCTTCTTTGCGCCGGGTTTCGGTTTCGGTCGATTTTTCTTTTCTTCTTCCTCAGCGGCTTTTTCTTTAGCCTTACGACTTTCGTCATCGATTAAAGAATCGGGGTTGATAACGACCTCTTGATCAGGTTTCAGCCCGCTCTTGACTTCGACAAATCTTTCATTCGTCATACCGAGTTCAATCTGAACTTCTTTGTGGCCTGAACCATCTTTAATAAAGCACCACGACTGATTACCAATTTGAATGATGGAAGTCACGGGAACCGTGATGACATTACTGAGGCTCGCTACGTGAATCTCAACCACTGCGGTCATACCGGGTTTGATCGCATCCACTTCTTCATCGATCGTTACCACGGTTTCATAAACCTTGGTATCCGAACTTCGATAGCGATCTTGCTCAGGAAGAACGGCAACGCTAAGAACAGATCCAGCGTAGGCAGTACCCGATTTCACATCCACTCGAATCGTTGCGGGTAATCCGGGTTGAACTTGGCCGAGTACAGACTCGTGAACCGAAGTTTTCACCTGCATCTTCTTGAGATTAGGAATCGTGAACATCGCTTGCTTAGGTCGAATCTGCGCTCCCTCACGAATCTCTGAGTAGTAACGACTTTTTGGAACGGAATAGGCAAGCATTCCTGAAGCAGGAGCCTTGATCTCACATTTTGTGAGTTGCGTTTCGTATCGAGTGAAACGTTCCTCTTCTTTTTTCAGAGCTTTGTTGGCTTCGTCTAAGGTCGCTTGAGCTTGAGCCATCAAGGCTTCGTTGTCGCGTTCTACTTGCCTAAGGCTACGTTTGGCTGAAGCAACGCTTCCAGCGAGAGTCATGCGTGTCTTCTTATACTGATACTCGACCAACTCTTTTTTCTTAGCGATAGCAGAGGCGAGTTCTCTCTCCGCTTTCATCGCACTTAATTGAGCTTGAGCCAGTTCACCCTGCGAGCGGTAACCTAAATCGTAAAGTTTTTTAACTCCCTCAAGATTGGTTTGCTGAATGAGCTTACTGGCTTGAGCGGTTTGAATAGTGAGTTCGATATCCTGAAGATCGATCTGGAACGTTCCACCATCTTCATCTTCAAATTGCTTTTGAGCCAACTCGGCCAATTCCACGGCTAAGTGAGCTTCAGCTAAGTTTGTTTCATTCTGGGTCTTTTGATTGTCGAACTTAACTTGAGCTTGGATTTGATAAGAACGAATCTTATCTGTCTCTAAAGTCTGTCGATCCATCCGTTCGATGAGGCTAGCGGAATCCATTCGGGCAATGATATCTCCCTCTTTGACAGAAGACCCATTGGGAACCATTTCGACCAATACGGCACCGTGAATACTATCTCCTTCGATGTCATCGACTTCATTGAAAACAGTGATCACTTCTTGGCTCTCTAAATTTCCTCGTTCGGTGACGGTGACATCAAGATCCGTCAGCTTGGTAGTGTGATAAATAAACTCAGTACTCGTTCCTGAAGGACCGAGTTGGGTCAAGCCATAACCGATACCACCTAAAACAAATACAGCGGCGATTGCGAGGATCTTGACTTGAATGACCCCTTGGTTGGAAGGTGCGAGCTTTCGCATCATAGGTATTACTCCCGTATCCTGAATACGGTATAGAAGGTGTTTTGCGCCCGAGTTTTTATTGACCGTGAACTCTATATTAAAAAGACGATTATCCCACCGAATGTTAGATTCTTGCTGGGGAAAATGGCCTTCTCAATCTATTAACCGACAACAACTTAAAAGTAGCCCCGGGGCCGGATGGTGCCGGTGAGAATTATTATTTCTTATTAAACCAACGTACTGACTTAAGGTTGTTAAAAATAATGAGTGATTATTTTGATCACAGCCTCCACAAAAGCACTCTAAACCCTAATCAATATAAGACTTACGGCCAAGCGCTATCTTATTGGAACATTTTATTGTTTCTCTAAACTTCTACTTCCCCAGCCTTTACATGGGATTTACAATCGATGAATCGTAATTGGTGCTTGTTACATTCAGTAAACATATTCCTACAACTCATCTCGGGCAATACCGCTGATTAAATGTTGGAATAGTGGAGTTTCATGCATTTAGAGCTGAGTTTAAAAGAGAAACTTAACTCTTCTTTTCTTATCCAATTACCGGGTCCACAAAATCATCGAACGCGTGTTGGCTTGGCTGGAACTCTGTTTCTCTGAGTTCCAAAAGAGTTTTGAATTGCTAATTGTCAATAGCAACTCTTTTCATCACAGGTTCACAGCATTTCTTAATCAAAACTCATACGTTTAGTAATGAGATGAAGTCAGGGCAGAATCCTTCATCCTTCGGCGTGCAAAATGGAGAGTCCCTTGAAGCTTAAGTATTCCTTCCTACTAACTGCTACGGTCCTCGCCTTCTGGTCGAGTCCCCAAAGTCTTCAAGCTGATCTTGATGACGTCATCATCAGTGAGATTCAATCGATCAATACGGACACGATTGCCGACGAAGCAGGCGATTATCCCGACTGGGTCGAGTTTTTTAATGCCGGTACCACGGCTGAGAACCTGAATGGTTGTTTCCTGACGGATGATCCCCTCGAGCTCAATAAGTGGAGATTTCCTTCCGTTACGATACAGCCGGGACAATTCTTACTTGTCTTCCTTTCGGATAAAGATTTAAGAAATCCTAACGAGGACCTCCACACCAACTTTAAAATTTCGAGCAACGGTGAATTTTTCGCCTTCGTGGATCCCGATGGCGAAACCATCATTCACAGCATGGATCCCGTTCCTGCGCTATCAGAAAACTTTTCTTATGGCGTTCGCATGAACGCGACGTTCAGTAATCTAGTTACTGAGAACTCAGCTACGCGGGCAAAAGTACCTGTGTCCTCGGATTCCGCCGCAGCCAACAATCTCGATTGGACTGAAGCCGGTTACAACGACAACAGCTGGGAATCAGGAACTCAGGGAGTCGGTTACGACAACGGTTCTGATTACGATCCCTTAATCGATATCGATGTTGAAGATGAAATGGATAATACGAATGCCTCAGTTTGGATTCGTATTCCGTTTGAAATCGACGATCCCGCCGACTTCACCTCTTTTACTTTTAGAATCAAGTACGACGATGGCTTTATCGCTTATTTAAATGGTCGAGAGATCGCCTCGGAAAACAATCCCGATGCCCCTGCGGCCTGGAACGCACGAGCCACCGATGATCATACCGATAGCTCAGCCATCATTTTTACCGAATACCAATTCGCGAATGACAATCACCTTCAAGCCGGAACCAACATCCTCGCCATTCACGGTCTCAACAATGGTACAGGAAGTTCGGATGCTCTCTATTCTTGTGAACTTGAAGGCTTGGGTGGTGCTGGCGAGCTAGATCTTTCGGTCGTCGAGTTTTTCGATGTAGCGACCCCCCGATCAGGAAATGTAACGGGATACCCCGGTATTTCCCCCAAACCCACTTTAAATCCTCCGAATCAAGTTTTTAGCGGCTCGATGGAACTCAATATGTCGGTTAACGATCCGGAAGCCGTCATTCGATACACCACCAATCGATCAGAGCCCACAGAAAGCTCACCGATCTTTACGAGTGATATCACTCTAAATAACGCCACCTTTATCAAAGCGAAATCATTTAGAGAAAACTTCGCCCCCAGCTCGACGGTCGAAGGAACATACCTCACGATGACAAACAGTTTGAGAACGAGAAGTTCTTCTGTTCCCATCGTCGTTGTTGACACTTTAGGTGGTGGCATCCCCAGTACGGGCTCACAGAATTTTGGCTCTGCCTTCATGGTCATCTTCGATCGAGGTGAAGATGGACGAGCTAAATTTTCGGATGTCCCCACCATCGCGAATCGAGTAGGAATCAAAGAGCGAGGTTCTTCCTCTTCAGGTCGACCAAAGAAATCTTATCGCTTCGAATTTTGGGATGATCAAGACGATGATTTGGCGTTAAGGCCACTCGGCTTACCCCGAGAATCCGATTGGATCCTCTACGGAGCTTACAACTTTGATCGCGCCCATATGAGAAATCCCTTCGCTTACGAAATCAGTCGTCAAATGGGCCGTTGGGCTGCGAGAACTCGCTTCGTTGAAGTTTATCTCAACACCAATGGTGGTGACTTATCGACGAGTGACTACTGGGGCGTCTACAGCTTCATGGAATCCGTGAAACGAGACAATAACCGCGTTGACATCGAACGCTTAGATCCCACGGATAACACTTCACCCGATGTCGAAGGTGGATATATCTTTAAGAAAGACCGCGGCGACCCCGGTGGTAGTGGAAGTTTTTCTGCAGGTGGTGTTGGAAGTATCCAGTGGGTCTATCCCGATTCTTCTGAAGTCACATCTCAGCAAAGCAGCTGGATTCGCGCTCACTTAGGCACGGTTTTCAGTACGGCTAACTTTATGCCCGTGATCGACACGGGCGCTGCCATCGATCACCACATGATCAACGCTTTCACAAAAAATGTGGACGCTTTCCGTCTCAGTGGTTATTTCCACAAACCTCGTTTCGGCAAAGTAACTTTCGGACCCGTCTGGGACTTCGATCGATCGATGGACAGTTCTGACGGCCGTGACAACGCCTTTAATACCTGGCGTGGATCGGGCGACTCATCGGGTTACTTCGCTTTCGATAACCGAACGCCTTATTGGTCGAGATGGTTACAAAACAACGATTTTATGCAACTTTGGATCGATCGTTGGACGGAACTTCGCGACGGTACTTTAAGTTCTGCCAATATCTCCATCATCATCAATGGTTGGAGAAATGAACTCCAAGAAGCTGCCGTCCGTGATCAATCACGCTGGAATCAAACCAGTAACTGGCAAAACGAAGTGAACAAATTAAACACTTGGCTCAACAATCGGGCCAATTGGATCGATGGTCGCTGGCGCGATCGTCCTACCATCCTTCGCCCCAGTGGTTTAGTTTCACCCGGAACGGAAATCCCGGTGAGTGGAATCAGCGGATCGGCTTACTACACGACCGATGGTTCCGATCCTCGACGACCCGGTGGTGGTATTTCTCCCAATGCTGAAGAATACACCGGCGCGATTCCAATTACCGAGAACATGAGAATCGTGGTTAGGAACCGCGGAAGTTCCACCAGTTGGAGTGCTCCAGACGCCAGAACTTTCGTCCTGGAATATCCAACCATCGTAATCACCGAGTTGCAGTACCACCCCGACGATCCTGATCCCGACAGCCCACTCGATGCCGATGATTTTGAATTCGTCGAAATCGCGAACATTGGCCCTGATCCTATTGCCTTGACAGGTTATGAATTAGCCGGTGGTATCGAATTCACATTCGGTGATTTTGTTGACGAAGATAACGCCGTTATCTTTCCCGATGAACGCATCGTAGTCGTCGAAAATATCGATGCCTTCCGTCTTCGCTATCCTGACGATCGCATCCGCATCGCTGGAGAATTCTCCGGTCAGCTTAACAACGCCGGTGATCGCGTGATCTTGCGCGGAACTCTTCAAGAAGAGATTCATAACTTTGTATACGAACAAGATTGGTATCCCACAACTGATGGTGACGGCCCTTCACTTTCGATCACCGACGCTTTCCTTCCCCTCTCTCGCTGGGGAGACCAAGAAACTTGGGCTCCAAGTTCGACACCCCACGGAACTCCCGGGGATATCGATCCAGCACTGGAAGGATCAGGCGGTCGCCAAATTCCTGGTGATGCCAACCAAGATCAAAAACTTGAAATCGGCGATGCCATCACGCTCCTCTTAGATTTCTACGTCGGCGGCCGAACTCCTCCATGCGAGGGAGAAACGGTTAACGATGGTGCAAACGTCACTCTATTAGATGTTAACGGTGATTCTTCCGTCGACAACTCCGACGCCGTTCACATTTTGACCTACCTGTTCCTCGACGGTAATGAACCGGCTCAAGGTGACAACTGCCAGCGTATTGAAGGTTGTCCTGATCTTTGTCGTAGATGATCATAAAACGTGATCGCTGGAGCCGAACCTGTAAAAGTTTGGCTATTTGAATTCTAAAAAGTGAACACAGCCAAATTCTCACGAATTCGGCTACGATAAACTTAAGCCCATGATTAAAGCCCCGGTTAATCTTTGACCGGGGCTTTTTTCTTGGGTTCGATATCGGCTAAAATATTGTCACTAAAATCAACTGACAACAAACTCATCCTGATAGAACGGAATCACTATGCTGAACTGGTGTCTCCTCTCCATCCTTCTTCTCAATCAACCCGTCTCTCCCGAAGAAAAACCCGCGACAAAAGCATTAGCCGATGCGCTGATCTTTCACGCCCCCTTCGATAAATCTTTAGATGCTGCTTATGCCCTCGGAGACGGCAAGCTCTATTCAGCTAAATCGGGAAAGGCGTTAACAGGAAAGCCAGGCTTTGAAGCCCCCCACGTCAAACATGAAAAGAAAAAAGGCCGTTTCGGTGGTTCACTCAACTACGTGAAAAAAGGCAAACCCCTTCTCTACTTCAATGGTGGAAAAAATGTGGGCTACAAGAAGAAGGCGTTTTCGGGAACGGTCTCTCTTTGGTTGAGCTTGGATCCAGGAAAAGATTTAGAGCCGGGTTACGTCGACCCCATTCAAATCACCGATAAGAAATGGAACGACGCTTCGTTCTTTGTCGACTTCACCGATAAAAATCCCCGAGACTTTCGACTGGGCGCCTTTTGTGACTTTAAAGTCTGGAATCCTAAAAACACAAAATGGGATCAGATCAAAGTATCAGAACGCCCGATGGTAAGTGCCAAAAAAATGACCTTCAAGAAAGGGCATTGGACTCACGTGGTTTACACCTTCGAAAACTTTAATACCGATGCAAAAAAGGCTAAGGCCAGCCTTTATATCGATGGCAAACTTCAAGGAACTCTCGAAGGGCGAGATCAAAAGTACACTTGGGACATTAAGAAGGTCAGCATTCAACTCGGTATCAATTATGTCGGCGGCTTAGATGACGTAGCTATCTTCAACCAAGCGTTGAGTGGGAAAGAAGTAGAAACATTATTTAAATTGAAGAACGGTGTGAGTGAACTGTCAGCGAAGAAAAAAAGGTAGTAGGCACACGCTGTGTGCCGTCTTTCTTTAAATTTCTACTAGCAACGAAATTCAATTCATCATTGACCTAGAGTTTTAACTATCCCGTATCCACAATTCCACCGTGATAAGCCTCTTCCCGTCGCTTACGCTCCGGGCTTACTAAAAGAAATTTGAACGTCTTCACCGACAAGGGCTGAAAGCCCGATACTTCATAGCCCAGGGCAGAGCGAAGCGGCGCCCTGGGTTGCGGATTAAAATAAACTCAGCCCTGTAAGGGCGAGAGTACCATAAACCCATAACCTCAATTCAACTGTGAGGCCCTGTCCCGTCGCTTACGCTCCGGGCTTACTAAAAGAAATCTGAACGTCTTCACCGACAAGGGCTGAAAGCCCGATACTTCATAGCCCAGGGCAGAGCGAAGCGGCGCCCTGGGTTGTGAAGTAAAATAAACTCAGCCCTGTAAGGGCGATACTACTACTAATCCGGCACACGGCGTGTGCCTACTACCTTACGGCATCGATCTTAAGATCCCACCTAAATAGCCTTTGCCAGCTTTCCAGACTTGGAAGGATACGAGGCGACGGTTTTCGAATCCGCGAACTAATAGTCGAAAGGGGCTGTCGAGCTGAGTCGCTTCTTTTTTGATCTTTTCTTTCTCTCTTGCATCTTCCTTATCTTTGGGCTTCTCTTCCCCTTCGACATTGTCTTTTACAAACTGACGAAGCTCTTTTAAATAAGAAGAAAACTCTTTCCCTCGAAGAACAACCGAAACAAGTAATCCTTCCTTATCTTGGAGTTTGAACTCAGGGAAATCTTGAGCGGCCTTAAGAGTGGCGTTGTGTCCTTCCAGACTCTTTTTCCACTGTTCGAAAAACTTTTCTTGGGTGGCGATCAAATAGTAATCATCGACGACACCATAGGCGACGGTTGAGATGAGCGAAGCCTGCGGAAGCTTTGCTAAACGACTCAATATGCCGCTATTGCCTTGTAAGAAAATAGATCGAAAATCAGCCGTCTTATATTTCATGCCCCTTTTGTTGACATTAGAGCCACCGAAAAAACCTTCAACGAGCTCTAGCTCTCCTACCGACAATAAAAAATGAAGCCGCGAAAGCAATCGATCGAGAGTATGGCGAACAACGGGATCCTTCATCCGGATGGCTATGCCCAAAGCAGGCACCACAAAACCGGGGTCGGATTGAAACTCACTTCGTCCAACTTGCCCAAAAAAGATCATAATGGGGGCTTGGATCTTCTCGAGGATATCTTCTTTAAAACTACTGGGGAAAATAAGTAAATCAATCGCGCTTTGCCCGGGCAATTCACGCATGACCAAACTGATCGTTCCCGCGAGAAAAACCGAGTTCGGTAATGGGCCAAAGCGAGGTTGAGGGATTTCGTGAAGAGGATTTAAATACTGATTAAACTCAGCTGACTTAGCCGCGTAGTGCGCCTCCACTCGATCACCTTCATAAGTGAGTGAAACACAGTGTCGGTCACTACCATCTCCATCGCGCGAATAAATAATTGCATCGCGCTGAGAAGGTAGGCGTCTGACCAATTCATTAAAGACGGGATCTTGGGATAACGTTTTTTCTCCCTGAGCATTCGAAGTGATGAGTTCTTTAAGATGATCGATACCACTCGTCCCCGTCACTGCCAACCAAGGCCCACCGAGTGCTGCGATGTATTTCCGTTTTTCATACTCGCCCTGAAAAAGCTTCCAATCGCCAATGGATCCTTCTTCACCGAGATAACTTAAATTTAAAACTTCAGGGAGTTGGCGAAAGAGCTTGGGCCGTGACCGAGAAAAAACGACAGCTCGCCTTCGATGATTTCGACTTATATCGCATAGGACTAACTCTCGACCGAAGAGTTCCAATAGAAGTTCCCGTCGGCTATGCCCCATTTTTTTTGCGGCGTCATCCCAAACTTCACCCGGAATGGCTCCCTCTAATAAACGCCACACTTCTTGAGAGAGGGGATCGTCTTCTCGATCGAGCAACGCAGAGGGATCCTCAATTCGAAGAAACACTCGGCTCTTTGCGGGTAGCCATTTTTCAGGGCTCTCCCATTGAGCAAAAACATTTTTAAGGTTCTCACTCTTTCCCCAAAAATCTTCCTGGGGCGTGGGTTGAACTTCATTAGAACGGCAACCGAGAGCCGTTAATGAAAGGACTACACCAAGAAAAAAACTCCTCTGAACGATCTTCATAAACTTCACTTAGCTTTTTAAAAAATTGTTAAAACTCACGAGGGCTTTGAAAAACACCGATTTCAGATATTTTAGACCGAGATCCTAACCACTTCAGAATCAAATAATTGAATAAATGCGCCACTTTTTAAAGATACTTGCTTAAAATAAAGACTGGTCTCAACCGAGTTTATTCAGTCCTTCATGGGGTCTGCGTCTATACGCTTTTGAAAGGGCTGAATCAATTAACTCTCTACTTTTTCTTTTATCACTGTCCTAGGGAGGGACTTATGAGGATTGGATTCGTTTCATCAATCTCAAAGTATTGTTTAACGTTTCTGTTATTGTTGGGAATTAATCAAACTCTCAACGCGCAACAGTTTTCAGACAACTTCGATGCTGAACTCGTTCCCGGTGCCGGGAATGGTTACGCACTGAACGAAGATCTCGACATTCGCCAAGCGGGAGACTCAACTCCAGCTACCTACGCGATCATCGCGGGAACTCCCGACATGATCCAAGTGAACAGTGATATCCCCGATGCCGCTGGCGATGAATCAGGCTTGGGTAGATTCTCATTTATTTCGGGCTTTGCCGCAGTTCAGCTCGATATAGTTCCTATCGATTCGGAAGTGAGCTTTAGAGCCGAAGTTTGGCCCGTTGCCAACAACGCAGCTCGCGACTCCGCTGACTGGGCTTGTCTCAATATGGGTGCCACCGGTGGAAACGGTTTCGTCAATGGAGCAGCCGCTGGAGTCGGAATGCTCATTCGTGATAACGGTGGATACCAAGTATTCAACAACGGTCCTCTCATCGCCGATGGTGCAGTTGATGTTGCCGACAGCTATATCATCGAAGCTTCTCTTAACGCAGCCGGAGATAGCTACTCACTAACGATCAATGGAACCGCAGTCCTCACCGACGCTGCGGTCACCACATCTGGAACTCTTTTCCAAATGGGTGGCTTAGGCCCAGCACCTCATATTATCGATGATCTCGAAATCGATTTTGAAGTTAAAAATATCATCCCCTGCCTCACGGCTACCCCTCAAGGAGGCGAAGCTCCTTTAGATGTAACCTTCAACGCCAGTTGTACGACTGCCGTTGCTGATATCGCTTCTTACAGTTGGGATTTTGGTGATGGCTCACAAGACACTGGAGAGGAAGTCAGTCACACCTACCAATTTGGTGATAACTACACCGTGACTCTCACCGTTGAAGATGTCGATGGTAATACAGAGACGGCTACAACCGTCATCACCGTCTTTGATACTTTAGATTCTTACGAGGATGATTTTGAACGTCCCGATGGTCCCGTCGAAGGTTGGACGCCCGTAAGTGGTAATTGGGATATC
Organism: Planctomycetota bacterium; assembly: GCA_028280485.1. Lineage (GTDB taxonomy): Bacteria > Planctomycetota > UBA8108 > UBA8108 > JACQVS01 > JANQLS01. The sequence continues at coordinate 27,323 of JANQLS010000031.1, read as the reverse complement.
GTAGGTGGTCAACTCGAAACTCAAACTGCTGGTGGTGAAAACTGGGTTTGGGCAGGAAGTCCTCCCGTCATTCTTCCTGAAGTGATGGAATTATCGTTTACTTATGATTTCTTAGTCACTCCAGGAGATGGTGTTGGCCGTCATGGCGGGCTCATGTTCTGCGCCTCTGAACCCAACACTCGCGCAACTGGAAATGGTTATACGATCGACTGGATCGACCGAGCTGGTGACCACGGAATTCGAGTCATCCGCGTCGACAACGGAGCGCACACCGTCCTCCAAAATGGAACTCCTGCTGTCGCTGAGCCTCCCTTAGAGTGGAGAATCGTAGTCACCGCCGCAACAATACTCATTTATGGCGATGGCCAACTATTAGTGACCGTCAACGACCCCACCCACCGCGGGGGTTTCTTAGGATTCTGGGCCTGGATCAACAACGAGCATATCGCCCTCGACAATGTTTCCGTTCAAGAACCTGATGTTTTCTGTAGCCCCAACATCACCACTCGCTCAGATTTACTCGGCGTTGGCTTAGATCGCGTTTTTGATTCGTCAGAATCAGAAGCGAGCGAAGATATCACTTCCGTCAATTGGGATTTTGGTGATGGGAACAACTCATCGGATGCCGTCGCCACTCATTCCTACGATGCTCCTGGAACTTACGACGTAACTTTAACAGTGAATGTGGCCGGTGGTGATTCTTGTGAAGTCACAACCCAAGTTCGAGTGGTTGAGACTGTCGCTGGTTTCTTTGATGACTTTGCTCGTGCCGATGGCAATCCTGATGGATGGACACCGGTAAGTGGTAATTGGTCCATCGCAGGAGAAACTCTCACTGTCGATGCACCTCAGGGACCTGAACCCTTTATTTATGCTGGTTCTCCCCCTCGAGCCTTTGGTGACGTCGTGGAACTCGAGTTTGATGTTTCTTTCATCAACACGCCCGCAGATGGCATCGGTCGCCATGGTGGATTATTCCTCTTCGGCCAAGATCCCTTACCAAGAGGGCAAACCAGCGGATACACCATCGACTGGATCGATCGAGAAGCCGATCGAGGCTATCGCATTATCGTACTTCGAAATGGAGTAGGGGAAGTCCTCGTCAACGGAACTGGAGATGTTGAACCGGGTGAGATTTGGCGAGTCGAGCTCGACGGTGATACTATTCGCCTCGTTGTCGATGGTGAGGTAAAAGCCGAAGTGGTTGAAGGAAGCTACCGAACCGGTTACATGGGAATGTGGAGCTTCGTCAACGGTCAACTCATCGAGTTCGACAATGTAACCTTTGGAGAACCCCCAGTCGCCGATGCTTGCTTCAGCATCGATCCGGCTGGTGATCTCAACGCAGGTGAAGACGCAACATTTAATGCGGATTGCTCTAAAGCCCCAGGTTCCTCCATTACCAGCTATTCTTGGGACTTTGGTGATGGAAATGTCGCCGATGGCCCGGTCGTAGAACACACCTTTGAAAATGGTGATATTTACGATGTTACCTTGACGATCGAAACTGCGGACGGTGATATTGCTACTAATACCGCCTCAGTCACGGTCGTTGAAACCCTCACCGGCTTCTCCGACGATTTTGAACAAGAAAATGGTCCTCCTGAAAATTGGACCATCGTTAACGATCACGAATGGCAAGTCGTCGATGGTTCACTCCATACTGAAGTTCCTGCCGCCCCTGAAGCTTGGATTTGGGCGGGTTCACCTCCCCACAAGTTCGTAGATATCGAAGAAATGTCATTCGATCTCACCTTTAATGACATTCCCCTCGATGTCGTCGGCCGCCATGCCGGAGTCGCCTTCTTCATGCAAAACACCTTACCTCGTTTTCAAGGTAACAGTGGTTACACCATCGACTGGATCGATCGCCCCGATGATAAGGGTTACCGCGTCTTACAATGGGTCGATGGAGTCTCCACCCTACTAACTATTTTAGGCTCCGACGACAACGGTCCCGGAGTGGAGTGGGTCATCGAAGTCGAGGAAGAGATCTTCCGCCTGATCGTCGATGGAGATGTCAAAACGGATATCGACGGAAACGATGAAGTTTTCGATTCTATGTTCCGTGAGGGTCACTTCGGATTTTGGTCTTACTTCAACGGCCAAAACCTCGACTACGACAATGTCGTCATTGGCGATGGTGGGATCATTATCCAACCTGGCGATGAGTTCCGCCGTGGTGATACTGATGGTAACGGTGCCTTAGAGATCACCGACCCGATCAACAACCTCTCCTTCCAATTCCTCGGAACCTTTACGCCTCCTTGTTTGGATGCGGCAGATTTCGATGACAATGGTAAGGTTGAGATCACCGATCCGATCGCGAACCTCTCTCACCAATTCTTAGGCACGGCTCCTCCCGCTCCTCCTGGAAAAGACACCTGTGGTGTTGATCCTACGGAAGACGATGAGTCTGTGGGTGGCGACCTCGGTTGCCTGAACCCACCCGAGAATTGTTAGAGGACTCCGTAGCCGAACTTGTAAAAGTTTGGCTTCTCCTCATTCAGTAATTGGTTATGAAGGCCAAATTCTTACGAATTCGGCTACGCTGGTTTCGGCTCGTAGCTCCGGGAAGGTCTCCTGGGCTACGAGCCGATTCTTACTCTACAGGGTCTGCGTTTCATGATGCGTTTTAGTTATTTAGCTCTCCTCACTGTGCTCTTCCTTGCTTCCGGTCAAGCTCAAGCAGATAGCACTCTCGTGTTCAATGAGATCCAGTACCATCCTCAAACTCAAGAAGCACAGATGGAATGGGTAGAGCTTCATAACCAGATGGCCGTCGATCTCGACATCTCCAATTGGCGCATCGATGGTGGAATTGAATTTACCTTTCCCCAAGGAACGATCGTTCCTGGGAAGGGCTATATTGTTGTCGCCATCAATCCCACCGCTCTTTCTCAAGCTACCGGTTTTTCAAATGCGATGGGCCCCTTCTTGGGTCGCCTAGACAACGGAGGAGAAACCTTAAGAATTTTCAATAACAGCAACCGTCGCATGGACCGCGTACGTTATCGCGATTCGGGTGGATGGCCGGTTGCACCTGACGGATCAGGAGTAACTCTCAGTAAAATCCATCCGGATGCTGGGAGTGGGAACAATGAAAACTGGTCGTTCAGTAAAGAAGTCAACGGAACCCCCGGCCGCATCAATTTTACCGTTCCTGGCGGACCTCCCCCCGCTCCGGAAGGCATCGTTTCCTATTGGAACTTTGAAGGATCGGGAAGTACGGTCATCGATACTTATGCGGGCAACTCAGGTCCTAAAGGATCCACCACCGATCGAGTAGACGGACTAGTTGGAGATAAGGCCTTAGAGTTTGACAACACTCACAACGCTCAGGTCAACGTCGGCTCGGGCGTATCCGATTCCTTTGAATTTACGACTGGAATCACAATTGAAGCACTGATCATCTCTGATTGGACCGGAGATGCCGATGACAACGACTCCATCTTTCGAAAAGAGGATGGAAGTCATCGTATCGTTTTGTCTCTACAAAATGATGGCAACGATGACGGAAGAAGCGATCCTGATTTAGGAGCTTACTCGGGGCCTGTTCTTTCTTTCGGCCTCAACATTGAAAATATCTACAGTGAATTAGATATGCCCCTCGACGGGCAAGATGGACGACCGAGCTTTGCTGAACTGACGGATGGCTCGGCCCACCACATCGCCGCGACCTATCACAGCGCTTCTGGATTAAAAGCAATCTTTTTCGATGGCGTTATGGTTTATTCCAAAACATTTCCCGGAGGAAGCGAAATTGAAAGTGGGGGTTCAACTTCAGCCTATATCGGAAATATGGCGGGTCGCTTACAAGGCTTTAAAGGCGTCATCGATGAAGTCGCCATTTGGAACCGCGCCTTATCTTCAGACGAAATTTCAAGGCACCACAGCCTGACTCAAAACAATCAAGATTATTTCACCCAATCGATTGTTAACACTGAATCGATTCATCTTCGATTTACCGAAGCTTACGGAGTTCCCGGTAACGACGCGTGGATCGAACTCCAAAATCAGGGTGAAGCCGCCATTTCAGTTGCGGGATTGGTACTACACTCCTCCAACAATCAGGGTGCCAGTCACACCCTTAACGGTCCCCCACTTCAACCGGGTGACTACATTGTCATTCACCAAGATGATTTTCCTGCCGGGATTGTAGCGAACGAAAAAATCTTCCTCTTCGACGCTTCAGAAACTCAATTGATCGATGCCGTTTACTTGCGAGACGATCACCGAGGAAAAACGGAAGGCCTCGAAGGAAGATGGCAATTTCCCAATCAACCCACTCCGGGAGCGGATAATACGTTTAGCTTCCAAACCGATGTGATTATCAACGAAATTCACTACCACCCCTTCCCGATTGCAGCCACTCCTCCGACTTACGAAGAAGACATTCTCATCGAGATGGAAGGAAATTGGGAATTCACTTCTCCCAATGATGGAATCGAGGGAACAAGTTGGAGAACCGGAAATAATGCCGGTGAATCCTGGATCACTCGCCCCGCACTTTTCTACAACGAAGGCTCTTCACTTCCCGCGAATAAAGCCACCGAAATCGACTTAGGGAACGTCACCTTTTACTTCCGTACAACTTTTGAAATCGACGCCTTACCCTCGAATGCAGAACTGTCTCTTCGCCACATTATCGATGACGGCGCTGTCTTCTATTTAAACGGACAACCGGTCGAATCGTTCAACCTCCCTTTAACGGGAGTCACTCCTTCGACTTTCGCAAGTCCTGGAGTCGGGAATGCGACTTCCTCTGAACTCATTGCTCTTCCCACCGAACACCTTCAAGTCGGAACAAACTGGTTCGCGGTTGAAGTTCACCAGGGGAGTGCGAATTCAAGTGACGTAGTCTTCGGCGCCGAGTTATCGAGTCGAATTCTAACCGATCCCGGGCGCCCCTTCGGAGAATCACCCAGTGGCTGGATCGAACTCTTCAATCGCGGTAATGAGACGGTCGATTTAACCGGTTGGAAATTCGATGACGGAATCAACTTTGATTTCCCGGATGGCACTACGATCGATGCGGGTGAGTATTTAGTGATCGCTGAGGATAAAGAGTTCCTTCAACTCAAATACCCCGGGCTCAATATCCTGAGTACATTCGGAGGTAACTTATCCAATTCAAGCGATGAATTAGAGCTCGAAGATGCGAATGGCAACCTCGCCGATCGCGTAGAGTACTATGACGGTGGTCGCTGGGCGAGTTACGCCGATGGCGGTGGATCTAGTTTAGAACTCTTAGATCCCGACGCCGACAACTCGAAGCCTGAAGCTTGGGCTCCAAGCGATGAAACTCAACAATCCACTTGGAAAACTTATTCTTATCGCCAACGAGCAGTGAATCGCCCAGCCCCCAGCCAGTGGCGAGAATTCATCATTGGCTTATTGGATGCCGGTGAAATTCTGGTCGACGATCTCTCCGTGGTCGAAAACCCCGATGGAGCTGCGGTTCAGTTTTTACAAAACGGCGATTTCGAAACGGGAGCCGATAAGTGGCGTCTCTTAGGAAACCATCGCCACAGTCGAGTCATCGATGATCCCGATGATGCCGGCAACAAAGTTTTACACTTGGTTGCCACTGGCCCGACGGAACACATGCACAACCACTTAGAAACGACTTTAGCTAATGGTGAAGCTGTAAACATCGGCACAGAATACGAAATTCGATTTCGGGCTCGTTGGTTAGCGGGATCCAATCAATTTCACACTCGGCTTTACTTTCACAAGGTCGCCAAAACGATTCGAATCGATGGCCCAGAAAGCGAAGGCACTCCCGGGGCTGAAAACTCCGTCCTTACGGGTAATTTAGGACCCACTTACGACAACATGATTCACTCCCCCGCTGTTCCGAGGTCAGGAGAGTCTATTGCGATCGAAGCACAAATCGAAGATCCCGACGGCGTGGCTGCCGCCAGAATTCGTTACAACACAGGTGGGGCGTGGTCCTCGCGATCGATGAGCTTAGACGCGGATGGTTTTTATCGTGGAACGATTCCCGGTCAAAGCGGAGGAACACTGGTTCACTTCTATATCGAAGCTGAAGATGATTTAGGAGAAACGACTCACTTCCCTAAAGAAGGGCCAGAATCCAGAGCTCTCATTCGAGTAGAAGATAACCGAGCACGTTCGAATGCTCTCCATCACATTCGCATCCTGATGACTCCCTCTGATACTACCTACCTTCACACCGATACCAATGTGATGAGTAACGAACGACTGAGGGGAACGGTCATCTATCGCGAGTCTGAAATTTTCTACAATGTTGGAGTTCGTCTCAAGGGAAGTGAACGCGGTCGCCCCGGTGGGCATCGAGTAAGTTTCAGTGTTCAATTCGATCAAATGCAATTGTTCCGTGGAGTCCACCGAACAGTGTCGATGGATCGCTCCGGAGGATGGGGATTGGGTCGTGGCCCGACCGGGCAAGATGAAATGATCGTGAAACACATCGGTAACATCGCCGGAGGTATCCCCGGCATGTACGATGACCTTTCTTACGTCATCGCGCCTCGAAGTGCTCAAGATGGCGAGTGTTTACTGATGATGGGTAAATACACCAAAGTCTTCCTCGATTCTCAGTTTAAAAACGGAAGCGATGGAGACATGTTCAAGATTGAACTCATCTACTATCCCACCACCACGAATAACGGAAGCCCTGAAGGATTAAAGCGACCTCAGCCTGACGGGGTCATCGGAACCGACTTACGAAACTTAGGTGACGATAAAGAAGCTTATCGTTGGAACTTTTTGAAAGAGAACAATCTCGATCGCGACAATTATCAAAATCTCATCGAACTCGGGAAATTCTTGGGTGGCTCCACTTCCACGGTGATTCGAGATGCCGAAGATTGGATCGATACCGAGCAAGTCGTCAGAATGTACGTCTTACATTCATTAACGGGGATCAATGATACTTACTGGTACGCCGGCAACCACCACAACGCCTTGATCTATCAACGACCGGAAGACGGTAAGTTTTTGTGGTTCTACTGGGACAATGACTTTGCCTTTTCTCGCGGAACGAATTCCTCTCTTTGGGGCTCGATCACTTTAGCCAAGATTTTTCAATCGCCGAAGTACCAACGTATGTTTCACGGTCACATGGCGGATCTCGTCGAGAAAACTTTTGTGACGGGAAACATCTCTCGCTGGACTCAACATTACGGACTACTCGCCAGAGAGGAATCCGCCTTCCAAGCGGGGCTCAACTGGATGTTATCTCGAAGGTCATTTGTAAACGGTCAGAAACCAGCGAATGTTCCTATCGAGATCACCACCAACAACGGGCAAGATTTTGAAGTGTCGACCCCAATCGTCACCCTCGAGGGAAGAGCTCCCGTAGATGTAAAGGAATTGGTATTCGCCGGTTACCCTCTTCCTGATTTTGATTGGGATTCAACAACCTCTTGGGAGACCACCATCGAACTTTCACCGGGTGAAAACGATCTTCTGCTATTAGCGAATGACTTTAACGGATCGCTTTTAGATACCGATCAAATCAAGGTGACGACGACTTTCAATTTCCCTGCACCGACGATCAGCGTTCTCACCCCCGACCAGGGAGAACCTGAAACTCTCGTTGAAATCGTGGGAACTGGATTTCTACTGGGAGCCGAAGTCTTATTAGATGGCGAAGTCGTTGAAGGAGCCGAGCGCATCAGTTCGAGTCGAATGCAATTTAGCATTCCCTTTGGCGATGCCGGAGAGAAACTCATTCAAATCCAAAACACCGATGGCAAAATTTCAAATTCTGAGCCTTTGACCTTACTTCCAACATTAGAGCGGTTCGTCCGCGGTGACGTCAATCTCAATGGAGTCGTCGAGATTGGAGATGCGATCACATCCTTACTCTATCAATTCCGAGGGCAAACGATCACTTGTTTAGACGCGGCGGATGTGGATAACGATGAAGATATAGAGACCGACGATGCGATCAAAATCTTAGTGCACCTCTTCCTGGGCGGCCCCGCTCCAGAAACGCCGTATCCCGATGTCGGCATCGATGCCGGAGTGGATACGATGGGATGTGTGGAGGGGCTTCGACAGTAACGATGGTCGTCGCTATCGGCAACTCCTTCGTGAATGTTCGCTACGCTCACTCACTCCCTCAGTTTTAAATGGTCGTCGCTATCGGCGACTCCTTCGTGAATGTTCGCTACGCTCACTCACTCCCTAAAGTTAGAATATAACTGGTGTCTGGTTGTTGAGTTTTAATGGAATTACGATCCTGTAGCGCCACCCCTTGCGGGTGGCTCTTTTCAAACAGCGATTGAACCTTCTTTTTAATTATTGATAACTATAAGGCGAAAGCCTGGGACAAGCCCAGGCGCTACAGGGGCTGTAAGGCCTAATTCTCACTCCCCCCTGCCCGCATAATCTGAATCTTATTCGACAAGCGCGAAACAATTCGATCGGCAAATTGAAATCCAATTCCACTCAGTACAATCAGTGTCACCGCTAATACTCTAAATTGTAAATCGGAACTCGACTGTTGATTCTTTCCGAGATCGCTAAACACAATTAAAATCATGGCCGCAGCCAGAGGAATCACGCCTGCGAGAATCTTGAAGAAGCTCAACCAAGCGGTTTGAGTGATCAACTCTTCCCCAACCTTCTGTGGAAACTCACCCGGTTCCGGCCACATCCGCGGATAAAAAGATCCCAACGATAAACAAGCAAGACCTAAGAAGGAATAGGTCAAGGCGATCAATCCTGAAATGGTAAACGAGATTCCAAAATGAAAATAATCATTAGAAGTGATCCCATCAGCGATAATATCGATTCCTAACGGGAAAAAGATCGCTCCCGGCAACCACCCCAAACACGCAAGCGTAGCCGCTCTTTTAGGCAATAATAAAACCTGGGACCGAGCTGATCTTCCTCTTATCGCGACGAAATCATCGGTCAGCTTTAAACTTTGATTAAGTTTCATCATTCGGTGAATCAACCAAACTAAAAGCCCCAAGCAAATCGGATAAACAATAGAGTTGTAGATGAGAACCAATTTGAAAAAAGCGTTTTTTTGAGCCACATTTAAATCTTCAGTAATCATTGACGCGTTGTAAGAAATATTAACCACACTACCCAAAAAGTGAGGGAACACAGCTAAGAGGAACAATCCCAGATAGGGCTTTTTCTGCCCCAAACGGATCAACCAATTCTCTTTGGGAAATTTTTGTTGAGTCGTTCTTAAAACGATCCCTCCCTCTAATGATTGAGCCAATTCTAGGCATGTAGAGTATCTTTTTCGAGGATCCCCATCGGCAGCGCGTAGTAGACTGCGATGGATTTCTAATTCTTGGTTGTTTAAATGAGCGGGTAACTCTGGTAATCCTTTTTTTCGTTCTTCAGTGAGCAGGTTGAGTTCTTCTATTCGATCCGCACCGGTTCGTTTAGGTTCAAAGGCTCTCTTTCCACATAAAAATTCGTAGAGAACAATCGCTAAACTGTAGAGATCGGATCGTTCGTCAACTTGATCCGGTTCTGTGGGATGGGAGGGATTGAACGCCTCGAGATGCTCAGGAGACATATAAGCGAGCGTGCCCCCAAAGAGGACATCTGAACCTGCTTCAATTTTTTCAGTCTGAAAAGATAAACTAAAGTCGGCCAGCAACGGTCGACCATACTGATTGAGAATAATGTTGGCCGGCTTGATATCGCGATGGAGAACTCGATTCGAATGAGCGACTTCTAAGGCTTCGGCTAAGCGAGCCCCAATCCAAGCTACAACGGTAGGAAAATCAGCTTGCCGAAGGTACTCGCGATCGCGAAGAGCCACCGGATCTAAAGTGGTTGATCCCTTCGAGAGTTCATCCACCGCTTGAATAAAGAGTTTCCCGTTCCACTCCTTAGGATCGTGTCGATTTAAATACTCGATCACTTCGGCGAGAGTCGGACCCGGGATGTACTGCATACAGATGAGCCGAAATCCTTGCTCCGAATCTCGGTTTTCAGAAAACACTCGAACGATGTTTTCATGTTCGAGTGAAGCCATCGTTCGGGCTTCTTCACCTCGATCGGAGGTGATCTTTAAGGCCACCTTTCTCCCGAGGGAAAGTTGTTCAGCTAAATAGACAACTCCGAAGGCTCCTTCCCCCAAGACTTGAAGAATCTTGAAGTCATCGATAACCTCATCGACTTTCGGAAAAACAATTCCAGCTTTCCTTCCTTGAGGTTTCGGTATGGGAGGAGCATCTTTTTGGACGGCATGAAACGACGGAGCAAAGCCGGTAGATGATACGTCGAGAGAATCTTCCGGTGCTACCTGTTCAGTTTTGTCATCAGAATGCGAGGAATCTTCAGGGGGAACAGATTCAGTCCCAGAGTCAGAATCAGGAACCATGAGGTTCATCTCCCTGGAGGCGTTCTAAGGCAGGCTTACAGTACTCTAATAAATTGAGAGAACTGAGCTCATCTTCAACGGCTTGTAAAGAGGTGGCTGCAAGTGAATGCCCGACTTCCTCTAAGAGCATACGAGCAAATTCATCCCGTGCTCGCTTTAATGTTTGTCGGACCCAAGCAGCGTTAGCTTCTCGGTCGAGGATTTGACTTAATCCTTCAGCCATCTCTTGAGATCTTGCTTGAGGATGATCGGCGCGGTACCTCAAGACGGTGTGGTAAGGTCGTTGGGATTCTTCTTCATATGTTTTGAGTGCATCCCAACTCCGAGCGAGAAGCTCTTCTCTCCAGCTTTGAACGAAAGTGGCATCCTGATCATCAGGATTTAAATCTTCTAGTTCGTGACCCTCGGGGATGGCCCCCATTTTTTTTCGCTTTTTATCCCCGCGCTGGTGATCGACGATCATTCTAAACAGGCAAGTTTTAACGAAGGATCGAAAACGCCCTTTATCGGGATCTGCTCCTTTAAAATCACCGCGAATAAACTTGAGAGAGAATTCTTGATAAACATCATCAGCGGCATCTTCGTTCTTTAAACAAGCTAACAAGTAGCGCCGAATGGCTCCGCCATATTTCATCAATAATTCTTCCTGGGCGGATCGGGCATCGAGAGTGAGATCTCCGTGAGCCTTTCGTACAACCGACCACAAGGTGGAAATTTGACTGAGATGCTTATCGTCTTGATTCAATGGATCACCCCCGGTGTTCTTTCAAATAAAAGGAATCGTCCTATTTATTATAAAGAGGACGGGTGTTCGAGGGGAAGGGTGAGATTGGGAAATCAAGAGGAATGAATTAAACAAAAAAACGCAGGCCAGGTGGAGCACCTGGCCTGCGTGGCTTCAGAAAAGGTTGTTGTTAGGATTAGTTGCAGGTGACGTCACAAGCTCGCCAGTCGAAGTTGCTGTTGACGGTTTGGTCTAAGCCACCGCTGATTGCGGAAGCGCCTCCTTCAGCTCTTCCATTTTGACCACCACTGATCGCTGAGTTTGAACCGCTTGCAATGTTTCCGGCTCCACCAGAGACAGTTGCTCCGGTACCATTGGCTACATTAGAAGTTCCCCCGGTGACCGAAGAGAGGAAATCCGCTGCCTGGTTGTTGCTTCCACCGGTGACTGAAGCTTGACTTCCACTGGCGACATTTCGGAATCCACCAGAGATCGTGGCGTAGTTTCCAGAAGCGACGTTTGTGAGGTTAGGTGTTGCACCACCACCGCCGAGGATTGCTGCGAAATCTCCGGTTGCTCGATTGAACTGACCACCCAAGGTCATAGCTGAAGGAGCGGTGATTTCGTTATTTTTTCCAGCGACGATACCAGAGACACTGCTGAAGCGATTGAGTTCACCCAGGACAAGATTATGTGAGCCAGATCGTTCACCGGCAGATAGGTCTTGGGGAGCTTCGTTGTAGCCGATGATCAGATTGCCTAAGCCCAACGGCTCCTGGCCACTGGATATGTCGTCGTCGGTGAAGTCCGATCCACTTCGAATGTGTATATTGGCACCTTCAAAGACAATATGAGGACCGGCAACGCCTTCGAGATCACCCTCTTCGATTCTTACGAAATCAAACAAGGGATTGGATTCATTGCTTTGCGATTCTAAATCTTCAATTCTTTCTTCGAGAGCTTCACGTTGTGAACGTTCGGTAGCGAGGTCAAGTTCTAAGGCTTCGATGGCGTCGGCGATTACTTGAAAGTTTTGGTTAACGTCGTCGGCGCGGGCAGTGTCGCCGGCTTGAAAGAGGTTAGGGATGTCGACGGCTTGAGTGAGAACAGTGATGCTGAGGGCCATGACGGTGAGAACGGTGAGTACTTGGCGACCTGAGAAGCTTTTTTGGCTGATTGAACGGATCATGATTTTTCCTTATGGTTTAGAAGTTTGATTTTTGTTTTCGATTTTTTACAAGTTTGAATTGAGCTGAAGGTTGAAGGGAGGCTTAACCCCACACGCCCTCGTCCCAGTTCATAAAATCCCAACGGTTTTCTTCATCAGGATTGACGGGTTGGATTTCCTCGTCGTCTCCTCCTCCACCACCTCCACCTCCACAACCAGTAAAGGCGACGGTAACGGCAGTTAAAACTAAGAGTGAAAAGAGCCCGCGAACAAAACTGCGATTCGTTTTTGACTTAAAGAATTTAAGTCTTGAGATCTCTGAAGAGACAACCGTCTTCAGAACGAAGAGGTTTTCGAGGTTCATGATTTTTCCTTTCCTAAGGTTGCCATGATTGGCGGGTTATGGTTTGGGCTGGTTCACTTTGTTTTTACTTACCAGCCTCTTCACCCTCTCTTACGGTCCCTTCCCAAGGCTGTGACAAGATTGAGAAAAGTTTTTGAAAGTTTTTTGAGGCTGAGAATTGGCTAGACCTTTGTGTGTACACTTTTGAGAATTAGTCACAATCGGACACCCATAAAAAAAGGGCCCGGATTTCTCCGGACCCATGTCAGGGGTTGAAAGTTCATTTTGGTTGAGGGGTGAGTCTTATCAGCGACGGCTGCGGGAGCGAGAGTAGCTTCGTTTTTTGTGAGAGTAACTTTTCTTGTGGGAGTAGCTTTTTTTGTAGTGAGGCTTTTTGTATCCGTACGATTTCTTGCAGACAGGTTTTTTGTAGTAGTGTTTTGAACCGTAGTACTTCTTTTTATGGTGCAAGCTTAGGTAGAGGCTTGAGCGGGGATAGGAGGTAGTTTCGTAGGTGGTTTCGACGACTGCTGCGCCTCGAGGAGCCACGCAACCGGCCCCGATAAAAGAAACTAATACGCTTAAGGTGAGGAGTGAGAAGATTGAGCGTGCGAGTGATTTTGAATTAAGCATGGTTTTGACCTTCCTGACTGTGTTTTTGGTTTTAGTGTTTTGAACCGCCTTGGCGATCTTCCTTACACCTCCTCTTACGACCCTCCCCACCGCCTGTGACAAAAAAGAATTAAAAAAACAGCCAAAACCATATCTTGTTAAAATAAATAAACTTATGACACCCCAAGGGCTCCCCCTCCCGCTACCTGGTAACGACTTTGAGGGATAAATTGTTCGGATTTGGGGGCACATTTACGAACACCCACCCTTACCTGGTAAGGGATTTGAGGTGGCTTTGAAAGGTAAACTGTCCGCTTAAAGCTGACCGAATACGAGCTCATCAGCTTCCCAAGGGCTCCACAATCCGTTACCTGGTAAGGGATTTGGGGGATGAAGTGTTCGGTCTTGAGGGGATGAATTCGGACACTCCCCCTTACCTGGTAAGGGGTTGGGGGTGGAAGGAAACTTCACTCTGATAGGTAAGGTGTCCGGTTTTGAACGACCGCTTTTGCTGATGATAGAAAAGGGTCCTTAGTTCAGGCGCTGGATTTGTAAATATAAATAAAGGGTAGAGATGCCCACATTCGAACATCTCCATCGTGTTGAATTGATTTCTATTCTTGAGTCGATTTTATGTAGGATTTGAAGACCGCTTCCCGGTCGAGCTTTTCACCTTGTTTTTTATCGTGAATAAAAACGGCCACTCGAAATCTAAAGGAGTCCTTTTTCTTTACAACGATCTTGCTGACTGCCCCCTGCTTCATGGCTTTTCGACCAAATGGATTGAGAACACATGCGCCATAATTTCGGCTATGAAACCACGGGCGTCTAAAATTCCCAGGATGCCCCATCAGCATCATCCCAACTTCTCGCCCATCGATCGTGCCGTAATAATCCAGCCAATCAGCAGCCTTCCCCCAAGTGCCCTTTTCGTCGATTCCGCCCACACTATTGAACATGGCACCCCCATTTTTCACTGTGATGGAACTTGCGATTCTGATTCCTAAGCCCATCTCTTCTTGATCACCAAAATAGAAGTCCTGATTCTTTGAAGAAAATTGTGAGTCATACCCAATCCAGTAACCCATTGGAGTACGAACAATCGAGTAAGTACATTCCTCTTCACAAATCAGAGCCCCACCTTTCAAATAGTGATTCTTCACTTTAAAGCTCGCTCGATTTTTCCCCGCCTTCACCTCTGAAAGATCGACTTGCTTCACTTGTGCCTTCATCCTCCAAACATCAGCACCACCAATATCTCCAAACGCCAACCAAATACCAGGATGATAACTTCCGTGATCCATCACATCCTTTCCTTCGATGGGGGGAAAGTTTCTGGAAACTTTAATCGGCTTATCACTCAAGGAATAAAGGTTTGCGAAGAAAGGTCGCTTGGTTTTGGGATGTTCATACTGATAAGTCGCCGCAACCCAACCATCAATAACTATAACTAACTTTCCCTTTTCCTTTATAAAACGAATACCTGGTCGCTGATCTATTCTTTTGCTAGGGGTTCCTACGTTAGCAGTTTTTTGTACGGTAATTTTTGGCTTGGAGACCTTTTGATCAACAGGCTTTGATGATTCAGCTTTTTGCTTAGGAACTTCGGAGTACAAGTAGGCCACAACATCCGCGACATCCTGTGCACTCAAAAGAGTTGAAAAATCAGGCATCGCCGATTCTTCAGAACTCTCTCGAAGAAGTATCAAATCTTTCGGAATGTGGATGAGCTCCCCCCCCACTTGGGCCAGACTGACGGACCTCCCGGTTTCCTGAATAATAATCCCTTGAATTATGGTTCCCGTCTTAGTGGTCACAACTTGAGTCACAAATCCTTCAGTGATCTTTTGACTCGGTTTAAGAATCGATTCCACCAGAAATTCTTGAGTTGCACGTTTTCGAATCTCCGACAAGTCGGGGGCATAATTATTTCCCAAACCTTCCATGCGGTGGCAATTATTACAGCCCGCACCTCGCTTTGATAGAAAGAGATCCCTTCCCCGTTTTTTATTTCCAACACTTAATGCTTTTTGAGCTGATGCAATTGAAGTGGCCTCTTCTTTCTCAGAAACCAATCGAGGCTGAACGATCACGAAGTAATTCGAGCTGCCACCCTGCCCCGCATCATCGCGATTGGGCCCAATGTGAACTGTGCCCTTGGGAAAACTCTTTTTATAAAGCAAAAAAGGTGCATCGTCAGTTGTGACGGAAATTTTAGTTTTCTCGAATGTTTTTAACCATGCCGGCTTTTGAGCCAAACGCACGTCATGAGCCACATAAATTTCAGAGGCAACAGAAAGAGTGAGTTTTAAACTTACTTCTCTTCGATCCCCGTCGTCATTGGAAGTTTGAATAAAAACATCTCCCAACAATTCATCGGGAACGTCTTTTAAGGCATACGAACGATCGTTGTAAACCCGAACGCCTGGGTACAAAAGAGAAGCCGTATAGAGCGCATCGGGCCCCTTGACTGATTCGATATGTCGAATGAAATGAGCTGGCGGTCGAACCGCACCGACACCCGCGATCACTCGATTAGCTGGTCTCAATGGAGGTCCTTTGATGATCGCTTTCGATTTACCGGCTAAAAATCGCTTAGCTAATTCTTGTGTTTTTGGATCGGGATCAGAAGCAAACGATTGAACTTGAACTGAACTCAATTCATCTTTCTCAAGCAAACTTAACAAAGCACCTCGACGGACTTGCGGCCGACGATCTTCCAACAACTTTATTCGCTGCTCCTTATTCAGGAGTTCGATCAAAGCCCCCCAACAAGCGTAATAAGCCAGCCGATCTTTTTCGACGGCAAGAAGATCCACCACCTTTTGAATCAGCTTTGTATCCAGAGAAAGAGTGTGTTTTCCAGCGATGCTCCGGATGGAAAGCAGAGTTTCAAATCGTACCCTCGGCTCACGATCGATTAAAAGATCAACTAATGATTGAGAAACTCCTCGATAGCCTAAGATTCGAATAGCTTGAATACGCTTGGAAAGAGAGGGGGACGATTTGGCCAGAGCGTCAAAGGTGGCATCGATTGCCAAAGAGTCTTTCTCAGAAACCTTCAATCGCGCGAGAGTCCAAAGCAACCAAGTCGATTTTCGCAGTGAAGTTTGCGAATCCCCTATTTGCTTTATCAATTTTGAATATACTTCTGAATTGGACTTCCCCCTTCGAATCAATTCGTTTTGAGCCAATCCTTGTACTGCAGGAAGATGCGAGCCCAAGTCCTTAAAGAGTTCAGCGAGACTTCTTTCTTTAACTGGAAGTTGCCAACGATTGTTTCTCTTTAAGTTAGGCTTATACGCTTTCGGCCAAATCCGATAGATCCGCCCTTCGTTTGCCATCTTTCCATCTTTTAACTTCAAACCATATTCGCGCCCCCAACTCGAAATAAAGATCGCACCATCCGGTCCGATTTCAATATCCACAGGACTGAATTTCCTTCCGCGACTTTCCCCCATCGATCGACCACCCCCAGCATGAGCTAAAAGATCAAATTTCGTTTTCGTGGGAAGCATTCGAGCCCCCTCCCACTTCGGTCGATAAATGTAAACTTTTCGACGAAGCCAATCGTTGATGAGAAAAACCCCACGATATTTTTCGGGGTAGCCCTTCAACCCACAGTAGATAACTCCAGTACCTGAACCTTCGAAAAAAGGTCCATTAGCCGGAGCCGTAGGAAGATGATTTTCACCGACCCAATCGTAGCTCCAGGAATGCCCCCAACCGAAGTGTGCGCCCAAAAACGGAGAAAATATTTTATCGCCGATGTTCTGGTCATTGTCGGTACCGAGCCAGTTGAAGCCATCGTCATAGGTGATATCCCAGGGATTTCTAAATCCATATGAATAGATTTCGAGTTCAGTCCCATCCGCATTACAGCGTAAGACACCTCCCTGTCGCCCCCAATCATCATTGGGGTTGTGGAAGTTTTTCTTATAATCTTTTCGATCAGAAATTCGAGGAGGAGGTGCTTCGGGCAAGTCCGGTGAATCCACATCCCAAAGCTTTCGGAAAGCTCGAGGAGCTAAGCGATCCGGAGGATGCGTTAAGCCTTTAGAATTTCCTTTCGACATATAGAGCTTGCCGTCAGGACCAAAATTCAAACCATGGATTCCGTGTTCTAAGTTACCGAGATCCGTCCATAGCCTTACATACTCATCGGCAACGTCGTCTCCGTCGAGATCTCTTACGATCGTCATATCCGGTGCGTTCGCAATCCAAAGGTCTGAGCCATTCCAGGCTAATCCTTGAATCGAGTTAAATCCCGTAGCAAATTGAATTCGACGATCCGCTTTCCCATCTTCATCATCGTCGAGCATCAACCAAACACTGTCCCCCCCAGTTTCCGGCTTCGGCTTTCTGTACTGAGGCCCCATACCGACGAATAACCGGCCCTTAGAATCAAAAGTCAGCGCACAAGGGTTACGCACTAAGGGGTCTTCCGCGAAGAGAGAGACTTTTAGATCGGAATCGACAATGGGAAAGTACTCGTCCGCCCTTAAATCGGTATTGATTAAGTTCAGGAAGAAAGCAATCGTAACGAGCTTAAGGCAGTTCTTATTACTTGCGTCAAACATCGGACTCAAACAAATTTGATATTAAGATTTTATTATTTAGAGAATGGACTTCAATCTTAACGAAGCACCAACCTATCGTTAGAATTACAATATTCTTTCGGTGGTCGGCCAGATCAATAACCCAAACGACTTCCTCAAGTCTTCACTCTCTTTAGTATACAAAACATAGAATAAAAACATGCGTGAATTGAACATCAAAAGACTAACAATTTGTTATTTTCTCTTAGGAACTCTCATATTTCCTCTCTCAGAGGCAAGTGGAAAAAACAAACCTAATTTCTTGATCATTCTCGCTGATGACTGTACCTACAACGACCTCCCTATCTACGGCGGGAAAAATGCCAAAACACCTCACATAGATGCATTAGCTAAACAGGGCTTAGTTTTCAATCGTGCGTATCTAAGTGAAGCTATGTGTCAGCCCTGCCGCTCTGAACTTTACACAGGACTCTATCCCAACCGAAATGGTTGTGCTTGGAATCATTCGAGAAGCAAGACCGACATCAAAAGTATGCCCCATCGATTGAAGCCACTGGGTTACCGCGTAGGCTTAGCAGGAAAAGTACACGTAAAACCCCAATCGGTCTACCCGTTTGAAAAAGTTCAAGGATTCGATCCCAACTGCGTTCGAGCTCCCACTCGCCCTCATGATTTAAAATCAATAAAATCATTTATATCCAAAGACCATGAAGAGCCCTTTTGCTTAGTGGTCGCTTTAGTTGAACCTCACGTCCCTTGGGTGATGGGTGATGCATCCCAATACCCACCCAACAAAATTCAACTGCCTCCTAACATCGCAGACACCCAAAGGACTCGCGAAGATTTCGGTCGATACTTAGCTGAAATTACTTACATGGATAGTCAAGTCGGCGAGATCTTAAAATGCTTGGATGATCAAAAGCAAACTGACAACACTCTCGTTTTCTTTTCTTCGGAACAAGGCTCACAGTTTCCCGGTTGTAAATGGACGAATTGGGATACGGGTCTCCACACGGCTTTAATCGCCCGTTGGCCAAAAAGAATTCGAGCGGGCTTTCGTTCCAATGCCTTAGTTCAATATGCCGATGTTTTGCCCACCTTGATCGATGCCGCTGGAGGGAAAGTGAAGCTTAAACATTTTGATGGTGAAAGTTTTTTAGAAGTTCTAAAGAATAAACGAACCGCCCATCGTCAGTATGTTTACGGAGTTCATAACAATGTACCGGAAGGCCCTCCCTACCCTATTCGCACGGTCAGTGATGGAACATTTCGTTACATTCGTAATCTCACCCCAAACGAACTCTACATTGAAAAACATTTGATGGGTAAAACGAAATCCAAAGGTAACGACCTCAACAATCCTTACTGGGGAACTTGGGTCGCTGAGGCGTGGAACAATCCTGAAATCTACAAATTAGTTAAGCGCTATATGCAACGCCCTAAGGAAGAACTTTATTTAACGGCAAACGACTCTTATGAATTGAAAAACCTCGCTAGCGATCCTAACTATGCAGCAAAACTCAAAGTATTGAGCCGTGAACTCGACCGCTGGCTCAAAAGCCAGGATGACCCAGGAGTTGAGCAAGACAGCCTGAAGGCATTAGAAGCTGCTCGCCGTGGAAAGCATCTTTACGGAAATATTGATAAAAATTAGACCTTTAATCTTCTTTTAAGGTTGCGGGGTTAACATTCTATACCAGAGATCCTCATATATAGATTCAAGTGATCCCACACAAAAAAAGAGTTCCTGCCTACGAAGCAGGAACTCTTTTACCGAAAAAAGTTTCCACTGAAATTTTGAGACGTGAAATCGATTAAAGTCACTTAGATGGTTGAAAGATTCATTTACAGAACTCGTAAACCAAAAACTCATCCTGCAACTGCAGGTCTATCTCAACCCGCAACCCTAGATCCTGCCCTCGTTTCTAGGGTTGCACCTTTTATTCAATATTGCTAAAGAGCTCAAGGCCTTTAAAAAACCAATTCCATCTGAAGCCAAAACTTTTGTCGATTCGCTAAATTATAATTCTTGTTCCCATTAAAGAAGATAGCGGTCTTGGCCAAGATCGACAGATTCTCGGTTAGTTTTTTACTGAGAGATGCATCGAACTCTTCACCTAAATCAGAACTCCGGTTTTCAGAGAAAAACAGGTGATAAACCCAACGAGACTTGATTCCCCACGGCAAATCGGCATCGACGAAAAGATACAGATCTTCTAAACCGGCTTGAGGTGTGTTCAGGAAAACATCAGCCCAGCCATTAAATTTATGAAGGGTAGCCAAAGGAGTAGCAAAAGCAAACTGCCCTTGATCACTCCCGAGAACTTCATAACCCAGCCCTACACTCCCGGTCTTTTTCATTCCCAACTTGGATTCTATAAAATAATAATCGGCTTCGTAGTCGTTGGGATTATTCTCAGCATCGACTTGGTAGGCATAAGATAAATCATAGCCTACAAAATAATCTTCGTTAATCGACTGACTCCCGGAAAAACGAAATCCGACGGTGTCTGAAGAAGCAGTCGGGGCATCGACATCCAACAAATAAGCAAAAGCGACAAGAGTCCCCAATGCGACGTCGTTGATCTTCAATCCCTTATAGGAAAGATTAATGACATGAGAATCGGAATCTAAATCCAATCCCGAATCCGGACCGAAGATACGATTTACATCATCGACGTAACTATAAATCAAAGTCAGATCTTCAAAAAAGGTCGTGACCAATGTATAGGCATCTAATGTTTGCTCGTTTTGCCGCCAACCTACGTTTCCGACAAACCGATCGTTATCGAGCTTTACCCTTTGACGTCCAAAGATTGCCGCGATACTTATGTTTTCAAACTTTTTCAGGTACTTTAGATAAAACTGATTCAACTCCGTATCTTCAGGATCAGCGATAACGGCTTTGTTTCCTTGGTTGTTGAGGTTTGCAGCATTGTAGAGATCAGGATCGATGGAATGGATGTCTTCCACATCAAAATAAAGTGAGAATCCATAGAAATCTTGTGTCCCATAACCCAGCCTCAACCTCTCTGTATAAGCTTGCGAAGTATCGGTAGCGTTTTGCTCAACGACTTCCGCCCTCAATCTTAAGTTGAGATTAAAATTTCCTTGAGTGAGGGAATTCATGAATTGAGTGAAGACCGATGGCTCAGAATCTCCCTGCTGATCAATAGGGGGAACCCCTTGGTTCTCTTGCGCTGCTACCCCTACCATCACCTGGAACAGGAATCCGACAACGAAGAATGTTTTTACGGTAACTTGAGTGATTCCCTTCATCATGAGATAAGCCTCCAAGGAATTTGAATAGGAATAATTTCCGAGAGGGGTGAGAAATTTCCCCCAACCGTTTGAAAATCGTTGCCCAATTTGGTTGCAACAACGAACAAGCAGCCTTATTCGCAAACCCTGTTCCCATATTTCGCATTCGAGGGTTAAAAATCATTGCTTCAATTTGTCACAGTGATGAATGGAGGCCTCTATCCTTTACGACAGCATAAAGTGATTTCTTGAAGTGAATTCACCAAAAAAGTACTACTACATTTCAAAACTGCTGAGGAGCACAGCTTAAATCTTTACCATCGCGTTTCACTACTAAGCGATTTTCCATTGCCACAGCCTGACAATGACATCCGAGAATCTCGCCCTTCACTTTACGATGAGGTTGATTAAGCAGGTCAAAAACTATAATTCTCTAAAAATTCAGGCTTCTCAAGTTCACCATTTCGATTAAAGCCAAATGCACTAAGGCTACTTGCATTCTATATAAGTTCTTTCCAGTAAAGAGTTGTGACAATACCTATAGTTACGCCCCCTCTCTTTAGGCCAACACAAACCGTTACTTACGGGAAGATTTTTCAGGAATCTCTCCTAACTTCAAAGATTGGAGAATTCTTTGCATTGATTCTCCTTGAAGCCAACTAAACTAGAAAAGAATCCCTCCAAAAAGTTGTGCGGCGAATCCATTGTATTGCGGCGAAATGCACGAGGGATGAAAACGACAAAGACGCTTAAATTCGGATAAATTCTTAACAACGACATTTTTGAAACAAACTCTCGACCACTTCTTCGTTTCATCAAAATTTTAAGGGTTCAACCATGTCCAAAAGGTTCTCTCTCCCATTAGCTATATTGTGCTTAGGGCTCAGCTCATTCTTGAGCCCTTTAGTTGCCCATGGTGAACTCATCAACTTGATCGATCCTCGTGCTGAACACTTCAAGCATTTCTCCTACAATCGAACGGAGCTCGATTTTTGTATAAATGAGGAAGCCATCTATACGGCAGAGGTGCAACTCGATGAAGATGGACTCTATTATTTTCAGTACACCCTCTTAGTTGAGGATGAAGTTGTTCCCATGCTCCCGGGAAATGGAAGAGTGCTTTCCTCTAACGAAGTAGAACTTTTAATTCTTCATCTGGATATCACTTTGGATAACCTCAATCCCGGAATCGATGCTCATTGCCCGCTCTGGGATCCCTGTCGCATTGTCGAATTAAAAATCGATAAGCTCTCCCTAACCGATGACCTTTGCGCTCAACCGCATATACCTCATGACCAACTCGAGCGCATGCTGAATTTCTTGGAGGACTTAAGATTTGAGCGTATCGGCAGCACCACTCTCAATGGTGACACCAACGGAGATAACATTCTCGATATCAGCGACGTCATCTATCTTTTGAGTCATCTGTTTTTAGGTGATCCTCCACCCGTAGAAATCACCTGCTTCCTCCCGAACTGCTTCTCACCCGACTTTGAGCGTCGGCTGGAAAACGGGGATGTCAATGGAGATAACGAGCGAGACATCACCGATGCCGTCGCCTTATTAAGTTGGTTATTTTTAGATGGTGAAAAGCCTCTACCGGCTTGTTTTTGTGAGATCGACAACGAGACGTATTGCAATGTCGTTTGCTCGGAAGAAGATCCTTGTGTTCCCGATGGACACGGCGGGCGTATCTGTGTGAGCGAACTCCCAGATTGCGAAGCTATCAAGCAACATTATCATTTCTTGGTCTCGGAATACGCGACAACTTGTGATGACTCAACTCTTCCTTGTGTACTCTTGCGCGGTCATTGCGGGATCAGCTTAGGAGGGTGTTATCACGTCTCAGTTGCCGGAAGAGTCACTCAAGACGATCTCAATGCATTAGCTAATAGGTTTTTAGATTTCGTGGATCAAGGCGAGCAAGGCTGTATCGATGGAGTCTGCGACTGTGCTGGCGATCCGACCTTCGTAGGCTGCGAGGAAGGAAAATGTATAATGAGTTGGGAACGCGGTGACTTCTAATCGAACTCCAACACTCAAGTTTTTAGTCTTAAATTCAAAACATACATAAAAAAAACGCTGTCAGTTATTCATAAGAAACTGACAGCGTTTTTTTATTCTACTAAAGCGGTGTAGGTAATCGTGAGAAGCTTAGCTTCTTCTTCGTCGGCTGAACAAACTGGCGCCGACAGCACCTAATCCGAAGAGAGCAATCGTGGTAGGCTCTGGAATAGAAGTAGGAAGAACAGGATCTAAATCAAATTCGACAACGAATCCATAGATACCGGCTCGGTTACCTTCATCGTTCCAAACAAATTGGTTGTTGAGGCCTTGGGCGAGGAACTTCTCGCCATTACCATAATCATTTGGCTCACCGGGTGCCCAATTCTCATATCCAGAATCTCCAGGCATAGGAATGGCACCTTCGCCATTGATCCAACGCCAGCCGCCATCGGGCTCGGGTGCATTTCTTCTTTGACGTCCACCCAACCAGACTTCTTTGTCAGCGAAGCCGGGACCGGGGTCGACAACATCTTCGCGAAGATCGTTAACAAACTCATCTTCACCATCACTGGTAATGGTAGCGAGGTGACCGTTGACACCATTGAAAGTCATATTGGCTGCAATTCGGCGAGCTTGTCTCCAGCTGATGCCATCAGCTTCAATAATTTCGTAAGCGTGACCATTTCCACCATCTGCAGGCTCCCAAATAACTGGGCCTGCAAATGCAGGAGAAGCGATTAACAATGCCACAATTGTTAATAAACAATTCTTCATGACGTCCTCATTGACTTATAGATATTTTTTTAACCCTAAACGTGACTGACCCGAGATCAATTCCAACTTCAAAGTTGAAGACAATACTTTGTTACGAGATCTCAATATGAAACCTCTCTCAAAGCTTTGACCATTGTCATCAGAAGAAAGTAGAGAATGAAGGGGAGCTTGATCCTGCCAACTATTATTTCAGAAGCTAATATTCTACTAGGACACTTTCCCGGATAAACTCAAAATTCTGAAACTTCACAATTAATACAAATATTAATAAATCTGGTACATTTGCTTCTTCCCTCCCGACATCAAGAAGCAATGAATCCCCTAAGGAATTGTTATATAAGCGCTTAAGACGCCCCCCGCTAGATCTACGGCCTTCAATGTACCCACGAATTAAAACGGAATACACCAACCTGACCGAATGGATTCGGCCATAAATCTATACTATATAAGCACATAAAAAAAGCTGCCCAAAGGGGCAGCTTTAGAGGACATCAGTGTTTTTGAGGTCTATTAAAGTTGTTCGGAGGTCACAGAACTGCTTTTATTAACCTTAAAAGCGCAATCTTGAAAACCCTGGCCACAGAATCCAACTACGATTCGGTATGAAGCTTCAATTTAGAGTTGAGATCTAAAACGGCCCAACCACGGACTAGAAACCTTCGAAGCCTCATACTCCCGTCGTTCTTGTGCTTCCTTCTTCTTTCTTCGTCCGATGTATCCAGCGCTCAGAAGACCTAAGCCAAACATCGCTACCGAAGCAGGTTCAGGAACAGCATTCCACTTAACGGGTCCACCCGTATCGTATTCCACGACAAAACCAGCGATGTTTCCGACGTAGCCTTCATCATTCCACATCCCGCTGTTTCTAAAACCCATCGCCAATTTATCTTCTCGACCACCCCAATTGTTAGGTTCGCCGGGCGCCCAGTTGGTATAAGTGGCTCCACCATTCGTCCCGGGAATGTTTCCCCCTCCATTCACCCATTGCCAACCATCGATGGCAGACTGAGCGGAGGGGCTTTGGAAACCTCCCAACCAAACTTCAGTGGGTCCTCGACGAAACCACCTTCCTCTTTTTAATGACCTTCTTCTCAAGTCATTAACAAAGGTATTTTCTTCTGCTGAGGCGATAGTCGCTAAATGACCTTGTACTCCTTGAAAGGTTAATGATTGAGCGATCGTATTCGCTCGATCCCAAGTGATATATCGAGCACGAATGATCTGATACGCGTTCCCATTCCCGCCAACCTGGGTGTCCCAAACAACGGGAGCTCCAAATGCCGGAGTGCTTAAACCCACGAGTATGAGTAGTCCAAATATGCGCCGCATGTTCCCTCACAGTACGTATGTCAGAACTGAAACCAAAAATGAACCCAGCCGATTGTTATCGTGATCAAATAGACCCTTGATCTTGATGAACCCAGGGAAGTCTAACTCACTAGGCGATAACGGCAACTTATCAGAACTGAACAAAGACTTAACAACGAAGGATTTCCGGAACACTCCCAAGACAATTGATAGGAAGATAATAGTTTAGGAAAAGACGGATAAATCCATCTCACTTATATCTCTTTAATTTTGAACCGCAGCAGAAACTAAATATGTATCGGTCCTTTACTTTTATTTAAAATTCCAAATCTGAAACACAAACAAAGCCATAATCTATCACTCTGATTCAGTGCGACAGATTATCCGTTCAAACCCTTAAAAAATTCTAAAATTACCGGACCTTGAGCTACATTTTTCCGGAAGGTCCAAATATGATGGAGGGCACACATGGAGTTCATTAAATATACAAATCACCTTTATTCTTAACCTGCAATCTCAACGAAGGGGAAAGAAGCATGAAAAAAGTCATCTCTAAGAAAGTATCGAGGCGTCAATTTCTATCGACAACTTTAGCCACTGCGGGTTCGGTTACGATCGCACCCAATTTCTGCTTAGGAAATACAGCCAACCGCCCCGCCCCCTCTGAGACTTTATACTTCGCCAAAGTGGGATGCGGAGGAATGGGAGGAGGAGATTTTAATTCCGTACTTAAAGCCGGTGGGCTACCGGCAGCTCTTTGTGATATCGATCCAAAAAGAGCACAAGGCACTCTCCGTCATCCAAAATCAAAAGGGATCAAACTCTATACTGATTTTAGAAAAATGCTGGATGCTCAAGCAAAGAAATTTGATGCCGTGGTCGTATCCACACCGGATCACATGCACGCGCCCGTTTCATTAGCTTCCATGCAATTAGGTAAACATGTCTACTGCCAAAAACCGGTCGCTCGAACCATCAAAGAGTGTTACCAAATGCGTGACTATGCCGCTCGTTATAAAGTAGTGACTCAGATGGGGAATCAAGGTCACTCGGGGGGTGGCTTAGAACAAACCCGTGAGTGCATCGCTGAAGGCGTCATCGGAACCGTTAGAGAAGTTCACGTTTGGACGGATCGTGCTCAACGTTGGTGGCCTCAAGGTCCCAATGTGAAGTTCCCCGAAGACAAAGGCAAGGCTCCTGAACACATCGATTGGAACTCCTTCCTCGGAGTTGCTCCCGAAATGCCCTACTCCGGAGCCATCCACCCCTTCAAGTGGAGAGGCTACTTAGATTTTGGCGCGGGTGCCATCGGGGATATGGCTTGTCACAACATGGATCCCGCCTTCATGGCTCTCGACTTAGATCAGCCCGATTACGTCAAAACCGAGTGTAGCGAGTTCAATAAATTCTCCTTTCCCGCTTGGACGATTACCGAATGGGGCTTCCCCGCCAAAGGAAACCGACCTGCAGTGAAAGTCTTCTGGTACGATGGAGGCAAGAAACCTCCACGTCCCGAAGGACTTCCCAAAAAACGTAGCCTCGGTGGTAATGGCTGTATGTTCCTCGGAGATAAGGGAGGCATGTTAGGTGGTTCTCACGCGAGTTTTTGCCAACCCTTCGACTCAAATTACAAACGTCCAAAGAAAACCCTTCCTCGAAGTGAAGGTCACTATAAAGAATGGGTGATGGCCTGTAAGGGTGAAAAGATCAATCGAGGCGAACCCGGAACGAGTTTCTCTTACGCGGGTCCGATGACCGCCACGATTCTTATGGGCATCGTGGGTATGTACTTCCCCGGCGAAAAACTCGATTGGGATGGTTCTAAACTCAAGTTCAAAAAAGAAGAAGCCAATCAATACCTCCACCGCCCCTACCGCAAATCCTTTAAGCTTTAATCGATGAAAACAACTTTACTCACCATCAGTTTGTTCATTAGCGGATCCATCTTCTCTCAAGAAGTTCAGTTCAATCGAGATATCCGCCCGATCCTCACCAATAAGTGTGCGAGTTGCCACGGCGGAGTCAAACGCGCCGGCGGAGTTTCGTTCACGAATTCGGAAAGTCCGTATAAGAAAGATCGGAAAGGAAAAGCTCCAATCGTCCCGGGAAAACCGGCTGAATCTGAACTCATGGTCAGAATCACCTCGGATGATCCTGACGAACGCATGCCTCCAGTCGATGATCATCCAGAAGGATTGAGTAAAAATGAAATCGAA
>JANQLS010000203.1 GCA_028280485.1 Planctomycetota bacterium | reverse complement strand
TTGTTCACGGGGCGCTTTTTTTGTGTTTAGTAGTAGGCTCGCTCCGCGAGTCGTAGTGGCAGGCTCGGCCCCCGAGCCGCGTGAAACGATTAATTGTTGCTGAACTATTTTTCTTAAATAACAGTTGGGCGGTTCTGAGTTGAACTCTTCCTCCCCTCGCTAGCGCTTCGGGCTAGTTAATGATTAAAATGATTTAAGGCAATAACTAGCCCAAAGCGCTAGCGAGGGGATCTCGATCAAGAGAGCAAATTTGTTATCTAAGCTAAACTCTCTCCAAAGTTCGTACTCGCTCCGTTACGACTCGCGGAGCGAGCCTACTACTCTCTTCCTCTTCGCCCTGTTTCACGGTATAGTCTCTTAGCACTTAACAACACCGCCAACAACTACCAAAATCTATGCCGCGAATCATCATCATCGGTGGAGGCATCTCGGGTCTCGCCACATGTCACTACCTCAAAAAAGAAGTTCCTGAAGCCGAATTGACTCTATTTGAAAGTCAAAAACGGCTGGGGGGAACTCTAGGGAGTGAACGTGTCGATGGTTACGTGTTCGAGCGAGGCGCGAATAGTTTCCTTACCAATCATCCTGAGACTCTCGACCTCGCGATAGAATTAGGCCTCGAAGATCGATTAGTTGCCCCAACCCCCGAGGCAAAAACTCGGTACTTATTAAAAAACGGAAAGCTCCATCCTCTTCCTACCTCCCCAATCTCCTTTCTCAAAACTCCCCTTCTTACACTGAAAGGAAGGTTAAGGATTCTTGCGGAACCCTTTCAAAGTAGCGAGTCCGCAGAAGAGGATGACTCAGTAGCCAGTTTTGGCCGTAGAAGGCTTGGGGAAGAAGCGATGCGAACCTTCCTTGATCCTCTGGTTACTGGGATTTACGGAGGAGATGTCGAACGCCTGAGTATGCGGAGCGCCTTTCCCCAAGTCGCTGAACTCGAAACTGAATTTGGCAGCCTCTTGAAGGGGATGATCAAAAAGCGCTTTCGAAAGCGAACTGAAACCAATAAAAAATCACCCGACTCAGAGCAAAGTAAGGCTGAACGCCCAAAACGACAACTCCTTTCGTTTAAAACTGGAATGCAAGAGTTGATCGAGACCTTAGAAGAAAACTTGAAAGAGCATATCGTTTACCCGTACAAGGTAACTCGAGTCATCCCCGAAAAAAATAGTTACACCATTCGAGATCGTGACGGAAACGAAGAGAAAGCCGATGCTGTCGTTTTAGCAATACCTTCCTACCGTGCGGCTTCGATGCTCGCAGTCAACGACCCTGAAACTTCTCAGGCCTTTGAATCCATTCCTTATGCTCCCATCGCAGTAGCTTGCTTAGGCTTTCCAAAAAGCGCCGTGAAGCACCCCTTAGACGGTTTTGGATTTTTGATTCCTCGAGATCAGGGCAGAAGGTTATTGGGCTCAATTTGGGTATCAAGCATTTATCCCGAACACGCCCCAGAGGGTCACGTTAACCTGCGTTGTATGATCGGTGGAGCACGAGATCCAGATATTCTTAATCACTCTGATGAAAGCCTTCAGGAAATCGTTCTGGATGACTTAAAGCCCATTTTAGGAATAGAAGCAGAGCCCACGATCAGTCGCATTTACCGTTACGCCAAAGGAATCCCTCAATACAACTTAGGGCACTTAGATCGTATCGAACGGATCGAGCGCAAGCTTTGGAACTCACCAGGACTCTTTATTACTGGCAATGCTTACTACGGCATCGGCCTCAATGACTGTTGCCGTGAAGCCAAGAAGCGCGCGGTAGCGGTAAGGGAATATTTGAAGACGGTGTAAGTAGTTAGTAGTCCGCATACTCCGAGGCTGTGAATTTTTAGGGTAAATCAATCTTTAAGCCAAATGGCACTCCATTATCCCTCGCTCAAGCTTCGGGCTTGGGAGGTTGGTGATTTCAATACTTATTTATAGATAGATTGCATGAAATCCTTTGCTACAAATTAAACATTGAAAGCGATTCGCGTCCCTCAAGCCCGAAGCTTGAGCGAGGGATAAAAGAAAGTTCATCGGTTTTGGGCTAAAAACTCACAGCCTCTCCGTGTGCGGCGTTCCTTAGTAACAATAGTAAATTTTTCTCTAATCCGACTAAACTCTACCGAGTAACCCTAGTAGTCGCCTCGCTCCGAGGTTGTGAGTTTTTATCAATCTTAGTTAAAACAGGATTCCAATCTAGTAGAAATACGACCTTAACTAGCCCGAAGCGCTAGCGAGGGGCCAGTTTATCTAAGAATAGGCCCCTCGCTAGCGCTTCGGGCTAGTTAAGTTGGAAGTCTTAAAAACTAACAGCTTCAGAGCGAGGTGTAGAGTTACTTGATTTGGCCGACATTGGAATTATATAGTCAGTTTGTCGGTATCTGAGGAGGGCCGCACGTTGAACGTGCGGACTACTTACGACTACTTCGCATAAAGCTGATATAAAAACAAATAAACCAAGACTCCAGTCACCGAGACGTACATCCAAATCGGGAAGGTGACTTTAGCGAATTTGCGATGCTTCTCAACCTTGTTAAAGAGGCCTAAAAGAATCGTCGTAATCGCCAGGGGTAAAATGAGCATCGCCAAGATGACGTGGCTGATCAAAATGAAAAAGTAAACGGGTCTCACCCAACCTTCCCCCTGGAATTTCATATCCCCGCTCATAAATTTGTGAACGAGATAGCTCGTCAAAAACAGGGCCGAAAAAACGAATGCCGTTAGCATCCATTTTTTGTGAGTTTCTATATTCCCCTTCTTAACGGCAAGAAATCCAAGAACGAGAAAGACTGCTGCCGTGAGATTGAGTCCGGCATTGAGGTGAGGCAAGTAAGGAAGGATCGCGTCCATTATTTTTCGGTTAACAAGATTCGGATTTGACTATAGAGCTTTTTGACAACTTCTTTTGCCGCTTTGGAATCATTCATGTCAGTAGCCCCTTCAAAATACCCGCGGACGTACCCCTTCGTGTCGACTAAGCAAAGTTTAGAGCTATGAATAAAAGCTTCTTGAGCTTCAGCTCCTTCGGCTTCTGAGGTAGAGAGCTTAAATCCCTCAACCGCAAGTTTTTGCACTTCACCTGGCTCAGAAGTCACGTAGCGCCAAAACCCTTCCCGAGCAAAAAACATCTTCGCATAACTTTTAAGAATCGGAACGGTGTCGTGTTCCGTATCGACAGTGAATGAAACCAGACGAACGCGAGCCAATTGATCTTTACCAAAGTTTGTAATCAAGGCTTTCTGAAGATCGACCATCCTTTGCCCCATCATCGGGCAGGTCCCCGAGCATCGAGTGAAGACAAAGCTGGCGACCCAAACCTTCCCTTTCATGTCCTCAACTGAGAAGGGCTCACCCTCGTGATCCGTTCCAGTGAAGGCGGGCAAAGGTTCGGTGTAAAATTTTTCGGGAGGTCGAAGGTCCTCGAGCTTATCGATGAACTGGTAAATCGTGAACGCAATGAATAAACCAATTGCGATAAGAATCAATGGAATATAGGGCTTCCAAGGGATATTGGCTTCGATTGTGGGCTTTGAATCTTGAGCCACTTCAGACATGATTTCCTCGATTAGGAGTTAATAGAGAATCGTTTCAGGCTTTAGATCATGTCATTCGAGTTGATGATAACTCTCAATGATCTCAAAGAGGGGTAATCAAGATCAGCCTAAGAGCTTATCGATCACCAGGAGAAGGAAGAGCAGGGGAACGTAAAGAATGGAGGCATGCACCACCCTTCGTGCACTTTTAATACCACGATCTTCACCATGGATCTCCGCTGCAAACTTCAGAGCTGGGAGGATGCAGAGTAAAGAAAGAAGAACGGCACCAATAAAGAAGGTTACCCCTCGTTCCCCTGTAGCGAAGGGAAGAAAATTGGTAGCAACCAGTAACAAGGTCGTCCAAATCGTCAACTGAGCTGTCGATTTACCATTTTCATCTAAACTCGGAAAAGTAGGGATTCCTGCCGATTGATAATCTTTACGGTAAAGCCAAGCGATCGCCAAAAAGTGAGGCACCTGCCAAACGAATAAGATGGCAAAGACCGCCCAAGCATCCAGGTTGAGATCGCCACTCGCTGCAGCCCAACCGATCAATGGCGGAAGCGCACCGGGAACGGCTCCTACGAAGAGCGCATGAGGACTCTTTCGCTTGAGTGGAGTATAGACCAAGACGTAGCTCAAAAACGTACCCGCACCGATGAGACTCGCAATCTCACCCGATACGAGTGCTAAGCCCATCACCCCCAAAATTCCGAATGTCAATCCGAAGGCGAGTGCAGCGAAGGGACGCAACCTCTTTTCAGGCAGAGGGCGTCGTTGAGTCCGCACCATCAAAGCATCGGTTTCACGTTCGATATATTGATTCAAAGCACTCGCCCCGGCAGCCAGCAGTGCGACAGGAACGAGACAAAGCATGAGATGTGAAACATCAACTCGAGCTTCAGATCCTAAGAAGTAACCCACCGCGACGACAAAAACGACGAGCAAGTTGACCCGGATCTTTGAAAGGTCTCCGAATCCTTGAAGCTTAGCACTCAAGCTGGTTGGAGATTCCACGAGATCCCGACTCGCCAAAGCGTTCCAAGATTCGATGGAAGGCGAGTCCTGAGTTAACGTGGCGTCACTGGAGACGTCCGTGTTGGTTGGATTCGATGTTAATGAGTCAGGAGTTTCTCTTCGTGACATTTATGACTCCAAACTGCGAAGGCGAGTTTTGGCCGCTAAATGGATCCAAAAGATCGTGACCAAAATCAATGTTCCCACCGTGAGGTGAAGCGTAGGGATCACGGTTTTCCAGGTGATCTCTGCCTCGGCGTTGCCTCCCTCAAGTGCTGCAACCGCAAAGTAAGCGACAAATCCGATGATGAGCTGCACTCCGATGAGCCCTGCGGCAAAGAAGGCGGGCCTCTGAATGAACTGGCTCACTGGACGGTATCGCAAGGCTCGGAACAAGACTGCAAAGACCCCATGAGTCGCCAAAAGAGCTCCCAGGATGTGAAGCAGAAGCAACAGCGGCACTGGACCCGGGCGTGTTAAGCGCAGGATCGCTCCTAAGAACAGTTGAATGAATATGAATCCCATCGCCAGGTTGGCTGAACGAGAGATATCTTTGAGGGAAGTTAGAAGGTCTGGAGCCTCCTCCTCGTTTGAGGTTCCAGAAGATATTTCAGTTGGAAGTGGCGAATTCAGTGATGGTCGCAGATAAAAGGCGACCGCTAGGGTGAAACATAAGAAAGTTTGCCCCAGTAAGGTATGAACGACGGCAAATGCTGTCACCCCCAAACTTTCGGGGTCATCTAAATGCTCGGCCAAAAGAACTCGAGCTCCCCCCAAACCGGCTTGAACGATCACCAAAATGAAGGAGATCGTCGCCAGACGGCGAGCCTTAGGATGAAGTTGAATCCCGAAAGACCGCGCCGCCATGATCGTAAGGAAGAGAAGGCCGGTGATAATTCCAACGAACCCCGCTACCTGACGATGCCCCAGCTCAAACAGAACTCCTCCTTCCATTTCCGCAGTCAACGGAAGGGGCCAAGTGGGTACAGCGTCTCCAGAATCAGTACTGGTGACATGCCCACCAACACCGATCAGGAAGAAGGTACTGAGAACCACGAACCACGCGAATCCCCTGAGCCACATGGGGCAACTTTTAACCTCGGCAAAGGAAGGCAATCCTTCATTGGCAGAAGCAGAGGATGAAGAAGATGAATTGGACATGGTTTACAGTGATTAAAACCGGTTTAAAACCGGAAAAAGGAGTGCTTTAAGCAGGTAGTAACGGAACGAATTTCAACCCTGACATTTAATGATCTGAGGACTTCTTTTCAAGGGAATAGCCCGGGAAATTATGTCGCACAAGCAGGAAATTAAGCCCCCACTTTAGACGAGTAAAGGGGCAATTAAAGCCCTTTATTGGCGATCTTTATGAATTCTCGGCCCCACAAATGTAAAGCATTTTAAAAAAAGGGCTTACGGAGACACCCCGAAGAAAAATAAGATTTCTTCTGGGTTCAAAATTCGGCCATTAGAATCTGTGACTCGTATCAGTTCCAACAAACCATCTTGTCCCCTCAAGACGACCGTTCCGTTCCCAGCCCTGCGAACCGTCTTCAAGTCCATTTCTAAGCCCTCTCCCAATAGAGGTCTCGTCCGCCAAACGATGATCCTCTTTTGGTTTCGCTCATAAAATGCCCCCGGGAAGGGCTCGCTCACCGCCCGGACCAAGTTGTGCTGTTGAAAGACGGGCCAGGTGGGGTCCAGGCGACCATCTTCAGGCCCTCGCCCCCCTCGATGCGTCGCGAGGCTCTCATCCTGAATTTGAAAATTGGGTTCAGAGGATGAAGTCACTCGGCTCAAACCCTCAAGTAGGAGATCCGGCAGCCGATGCCCTAAACGATCTAAAATATCACGCGCGTGATCCTGAAGATCGATCGACAGGGCTTCTTGCAGAACAATCCTGCCAGCATCGATGGTTTCGACCATCTCGTGGAAGGACCATCCCGTTTGAGTTTCTCCCTCCAGAATCGCCCAATTGACAGGAGAGCGTCCCCGGTATTTCGGGAGGAGTGAAGGGTGAAGATTATATGCCCCTAGTCGAGGGATAGAGAGCAAGTCCTTGCCGAGAGGAGCGCGAAAAAAAACGCTGAGAATGAGATCGAGAGACTGGTTTTCAAGGAGAGAAGTGTCGTGATATCGACGATATGATGGAACGAGTATCAAGGGGACTTCTGCATTCTGAGCCCAAGCTTCAACCGATTCATCGTAGGCATCCCCGCTACTGAGTGAATGGGAATAAACGGCAACGATGGTCTTCCCATCTTGCTGAAGAGCATTCAGGGCTTTTACTCCCATTTTACCGTAGCCAAAAAAGGCAACTCTCATTATAAATCCTCTCTTCTCTCAGCTATTCAAACAGCGAGTGAAAGTATACTATGTGGGATACAGGAAATAATAAAGACTCCGTATTTCAAGATACAAATTCCCTCGAGCCAGTTGGCTCAGCAGGGACGCAAACGTCTCAAAGTGACGACTCCGATTCTTCTTCAGTTCAAAGAAAGTTAAGATGCCCCTGAAACTCACCCTCTATCCTGATCCGATCCTCAGACAGGTTGCTCCCCCGGTAAAAAAGATTAACCGGGAACTCTTGGAGCGTGTCGATGAGATGTTCGAAATCATGTACGAGCACAAAGGTATCGGGCTCGCAGCCCCCCAGGTTTCTTGGAGCACCCGGTTATTCGTCGTCAATACGACGGGCGACCCGGAAGAAGGCGAAGAACGAGTTTACATCAACCCTTCCATCATCGAATCGAGTGGAGACGTCAGCATGGAGGAAGGCTGTTTGTCGATCCCCGAAGTTCGAGGAAAAGTAAAACGCCCAGAAGTGATTACCGTTAGAGCCCAAAACCTTGAAGGCGAATGGTTCGAAGAAGAAGTCGACGATATGTTGGCGCGAGTGATACAACATGAACTCGATCATTTAGATGGCATCCTTTTCATCCAACGCTTGAGAGCCACCGACCGTCTATTGATTAAGAAGGCTCTCGCTAAGTTAAAGAAGGACGCTTCCGAATAATTCGCAGTCGCATTTTTTTATGCTCATCTTTCGTTCCCTAGAAGAACTTCAATCCCAACCCCCAAAACTCTCAAATCCCGTGCTCTCAACCGGGTTCCTCGATGGATTGCATCTCGGCCACCAAAGCCTTCTAAGTGAATTACAAGAATGGGCAAAAGCAGTTGAAGGGCAATCCTGTATCGTAACTTTTTCAAAGCATCCCCAATATGCTTTATGTGGCTCAGGCCCCCCGGTCATCCATTCGCTTGCTCACCGCTTACTCTTACTTGAACGGCAAGGAATCGAGGCTTGCTTGGTCTTGGATTTCACCAGGGAATTAGCGAGTTGGTCTCCCGAAGAGTTTGTTGAACGAATCCTTCAACGCGGCTTTAACAGCCAGCATCTCCTCTTGGGATTCGATAGTTCAATCGGGCATAAACGAAAAGGAAACTTTCAGTATCTTAAAGCTCACTCCGATGAATTAGACCTTCACGTTCGGCAAGCGGAAGCCTTCGTACTGAACGGTCAAAGAATTTCGAGCACCCTCGTACGCGAAGCCATCTTCACTGGAGATCTCGATCGCGTAGAAACCATCACTGGAAGACCTTACGCTGTACTGGGAACGGTTTTTAAAGGAGACCAAAGAGGAAGAGAACTCGGTTTCCCTACGGCTAATTTGCGAGTCGAGATTGAAGCCTCACTTCCAAGTGGTGTTTACTTCGCTGAAGTCACAAGCCTTGATAAGAGCTTAAATCTCAATTCCCATCCGGCCTTAGTCAATCTTGGCCGAAGGCCGACCTTCAAAGATATTCCCCGAGAAGACTCCAACGGATTTCCAAGGTTCAATCCTCAGTACGATCAACTCGAAGCCCATCTCCTCGATTATTCCGGCGATCTTTACGACCAAAGAATAGAACTCACGTTTAAAAAGAAACATCGAGACGAAGTGAAATTCTCTGGCCCCGAAGCCTTGATTCAGCAAATTAAAACGGACGAAGCTGAGTTTAGAGCGTGGTTAAAGAACTAGTCTTTGTTTTCCCTCCCCCATTTTTTTTGATTTAGGGTTAGAATATTTCAGTTACCGCTGACTCCAAACTCCTCAACAACCCAACTTCCATCATTAGTTCTTTTTATTATCCGAGCCTTAAAGTGGATAAACACGAAGCCTTCGAAAGCTTAGAAACGATTCGCACGATCTTAGAAAGATCCACCATCTTCACGCACATCACTCCTGGTGGATTATTCTTTGGGGGAGGTACGGGCTTAGCCGCGGCATTTTTAGGTTACTTTTTAGACTGGAATCCCATCGATAGCACCTTCGGTTTTTTCAGCTTATGGACCCTCGCATTTTTAAGTGCGTTAGGTGCCGGCTTGGGGATCTCCGCGCGACGAGCCAACTTATCAGGCGAATTGTTTTGGAGCCGAAAGCTTCAATTTGTATTAGCCGGCTTTTTGCCCTCATTTATCGGCGCCACGATCTTGACCCCGATCTTCATTCAAATCGGCCATCCTGAACTTTGCCCGGGCTTATGGATGGTTTTATACAGTTTGGGGATATTAGCCGTTGGGGTTGTCTTAGACTGGGAATTCCGAGCAGCCGCGTGGTGTTTCTTATTGGCAGGTTGCTTCACTCTTTATCTTTTACCCAGCTTGCCCCACTTAGCCCTGGGCGCAACTTTCGGTGGAATTCATTTAGCCTTAGGTTTCTTTCGCCTCTACCGCGAAAACTGGAACACCTACCAAAACCGCCAAGAGAACTTAAAAGGCTTTAAGTTATAGTCCGCACGCTCGTAGTCCGCAAGCTCCGCTTGCGGCCTTCCTAAGCAATCATAAATATCAATTGACAAGAAAAAGCCTCAAACGAGTGACTCGTTTGAGGCTTTTTCTTTTCTTAAATTTTTACATCGTCACTAAAGAATTCCGCAAGCGGAGCTTGCGGACTACGAGCGTACGGACTATTGCGAATGACTAAAACGCCAGTTCGCCATGCTTGGCTTCATAATCTTTAAGTTGAACCATAACGATGGAATCCCAGGGACAACCATCGAGGAAAGTGCCTTCGGGGCCTTTCGTAATACATTTTTGGCAGCCGATACACTTCAAGGGATCCACTTCGATGACTCCGAATACAGGAGCACTGGGATTTTGAGTTAAGACCATGCACTCCTCGACGGGACAGTAGCTCTGGCAAACTGGAGAACCCGCACAACCCGTGCAATTCTCAGTGATGTAAGCGAGCATTCGAGGCTTCTTTTTGCGCTTCTTGCTCTTTTTTTCAGCTTTCTTGGTTGCCGTTGCGGTTTCCGCCATGGGGCTACGACCTTTCAACAAGGGATGTTTAAGTTTGAGTTTCTGTAAGGATTAAAGGACAGAACTCAATCAATATTAGTGCTGTATACGAAATATAGAGGCGATTTTCAGCCTGAAACCCAATATTTAATAACAGATTTCAGAAAAATCAAAGCGAAGCCCCTAAGATGCCTTATTTAAAAGACTTATTCAAGATGCTCCCCACCTCGAAATCGATTTTTAATGAACCGTGGTTACGTCGAAATGAAGAGTCGATGATTCAAACTAAAAAGCTGAGAAATCTCTGAGGCCCTCCGACCCTTTAAAATTGAGTGGGTGGATTGCCTCCCTCTTCAAAGCCTCGAAAGTTAGCTAAAGTCCTTTAATATAAGCCTTTGAGGGACACATCCAGTATACCTGATAATTATGATTTCTCCAACGGATCCTACGGATCTGCCCGAAAGCGGCAAAATATCGCTCAGGCCTCAATTACCCCATTTTCATAGCTTTTCCAGCAATTTCATTTAAGGAAAAAAGAATCGATTAAGATTAAGATTCGCTGCAAAAGGCATTTGTGCGGATTTGTGAATCTGGTATAAATGTACCCAGGTCTGATTCTTCCGGGCCTCCTTTTTAATACGACCTTCTCAGGGTCTTATTACAGTTTTATTACTTCTTCAGAAATAAAACTGAGGAGTGTCTTCCCGGGTCTCCAATTTCATTTTGATTCTAAATCCCTACTGAGTAGTTCAGCACATTTCCGTTGAACTGATTGACTATGAACTTCAATCGAACAGTATTGGGAAGTTAAGTCTCGAAATGTCAAAGAGATCGACAACTTTTCTTTTTAAAGTTCATCACTTCAAATTCAGCTCAGGATTAATTTCTATGAGCTCCATCGAGGTTTTGGGCTTAATAAAAAAGACAATGGTTTTGGATGTCTCTTTCTAAGGGTCTTGTATTTCAAGAGCTTAGAATTTCTAACAGTTTAAACGCTCAACAAACTTCCTCTTTTGCTGAGTGGGTAGATCGATTTCTTTTCATAAAGATCTACAAACTTTGAAAATCCAAGACTTGGCGAAGAATCTACCGCCAGTAAAATTGTGACTTCGAGGAGTTGCCGGGTAGGCATCCTTGCGTCCTGGCCTGGTGATTTCTTTAGAAATCTTCCTTCCGCAAGGCAGGGGCCACTCCTTTCACAACTTGTTTCAGACGTCTTCGTCTCTTATTGCTGACGTGTTCGTCTGATTTGTTTGCACGATACTTTTTTTACTCGATGCGAACAATTGAAACTAGGAAGCGAGATACAGTGTATGTACTTCGTTTCATGGTTATGTGCGAGGAATGGCAATCTTTTCTACATTGAGATTGGCATTTAATAAGTAAACGAGACACTCAACATTGGTGTTGGGCGTCCAAGGAATTTCTGTCGCCGAATACGAAACAAGTATGGTTCTTGATTCGAAAAGGCGAGTACGAGGAGTTTGTTTAATGAGAAAGTCACTTTTCTGTCTCTTAGCTATCACTCTTCTCTCCCCAATCGGAGCGTTCGCTCGTGAGCGAACTCTTTGTGAAGGAGATGGGTGTACAGACAACAAGTTGCGCGTCGTCTTCGGCGAGCACACCGAAGCCGACACGGCTCTAAGCACAGCCCGAGCCAATACCGGTGATACCATCAATATCACCATCGTTGCTGACGTCGTTGAAGCCGCCCAAGGTTGGTCCTTCAGCTTCAAGCATGATCCTGACAAGCTTTCAGTAGATAACGTCACTATCGAACGATTGACTCTACCTGCTGAGTTCTTCAACACGACGACCGTCGCTGTTGGTGATCCTGCTCCTGGTTTCGTAGCTGCCTACGTTACCGCCATCTTCCCTCCTCCTGGGGATTCGCTTATGCCTGGCAATAGCATTCCTCTGGTCGAAGCCACTTACACCGTCACCGGTGAACTCGATGAAGATGACCCCACTTTCTTAGAATTTGCTGATGATTTGATTCCAAATCCAGGTTCTCCTCCTACCGCTACTAACTTCACCATCGATAGCCAAACCAAAAAACCAGCTACGGTTGAAGATGGCGAACTCCGTAAAGTTGATGACGGTGGCGGCGATGACTGCCCCGCTCCTGGATACGGCCTCTTCTTCGGAACTGATTACGAGAATGATCTCGATATCACCGAAAACACCGTATCTATCAACATGAGAAATGCTGCCGATGCACTCGGTCTCTCATTTGGTGTCACTCACGTTGACGGTGCCTTCAATTTCGCAAGCGAAGTTCTCGGTACCGCTGCTGATCGTTTGATCGAAAACATCATCACCGACGCTGAAGGAAACTCAAACACTCCTGTCAGCAATGCTGCAAATGACGCCCAAATGCGCGCTATCGTTGATATCGCCAAGGGATCAGCTATCGCTAATATCGAAGGCGACTTCTTCAATGCTGATATGAATCCTGCAGTTGGTGGTCCTGGTTTCACCGTCGGTTACGTTGTCGATGTCACCGGTTCGGGTACAGTCCTCCCCGCAACTGGCGGAACCGAGCAAGACTGTGAATTCAACGAAATCGTTGTTCTCACTTTAGAAATTGTTGATCCCGGCGAATGTGATGCTTACGAACTTTCATTCGGTGACAATTCGACTTTAGATACTGTCGATCTTGGCGCTGACATTCCTGCTTACAGCATCTACATGAACAACTCTAAAGAAGCTCTTGGCTTCTCAGTAGCAGTTGCTCGCGACGGAACTTCATTGACCTTTGTTGACGATGTACTCGGTGCCTTAGAAGGTCGCGAAGTTGACTTGATCATCACCGACGTAGACGGTATTTCACAAACTCCTTCAACCAACTCTGCAACTGGTCCTGACAAAGATGCTCAAGAGATCACTAAAGGAGCAGCCATTGCTGCAATCGCCGACGATTTCTTAACCGTCGACCTCGAACCTGCAGTAGGTGGAATGGGTTACACCGTTGGTTATGTAGCCGATACTTCTGGTACTGGCGCTACAATCCCCGCAACTGGCGATGATTGTGCCGGAAATGAAATCTTGGTAGTCAGCTTCGACGGAATCGATCCTGAACACCAAAACTTCCTCCGTGGCGACTGCGACGGAAACGGCGAACTCAATGTCAGTGACGGAGCCATCAGTGCACAGAACATTTTCCTCAACAGGATCAAGTTCTTTGACTGTGACGACATGTTAGATGCCAACGACGACGGTCAACTCGACGGATCAGACACCATCACGATCCTCTCATGGGTCTTCTTAGGTGCTGCCGACTTGAACGCTCCTTTCGTCGACGGTTGTGGTCAAGACGATGACGAAGATCTGACTTGTCTCCAATCTAACTGTGACGTCTAATCGATTCAGTTAGTTCTCTTCCAAAGAGAACGACCTTTCGATAACAAGTAAAAAGCCCAGGTAAACGAATCGTTTACCTGGGCTTTTTTTGTAGTCCGCACGCTCAGCGTGCGGTCTTCCGTAGTATCGGTCGTACTCTTTAATGGATTTTTTTTACGGGCTTAATCGGGTAACTATAGTGGTCGTCTCGCTCGGCGAGGCGGCTCCTGACTAACGTAATAAATATTTGAAGTAAGAGGCGCCCTGGACTGGGTAACCCCACTAAGGCGACTCTGTTTTAATAATTAAATATCATGCCGCTCCGGCTCACCCCGAGGCTGTGAATTTTCAGATCAAATCAAATGGCGCTTCACGATCCCTCGCTAAAGCTTCGGGCTTGGGAGGTTGGTAATTTCAATCATAACTCATAGCTGAATACTGTGAAATCCCTTGCAACGGCTTAAACATTGAAAATGGTTCTCACCCATCAAGCCCGAAGCTTTAGCGAGGGATCGTGGATCTCTTAACAACTTCAAGTTGTTTTTTTTTGAAAAATTCACAGCCTCGGAGTGAGCTGACGACTATAAATACTCGATTCGGCTTGATGGAGAATTAAAATGAATTATCGAAGCTTGGGAGCCGCCTCGCGGAGCGAGACGACTACTGTAGTTACTCGATTAAACTAATTAGTTCCTGTTGATTAAACAGGAACTAAGCCGAGCTGGGATCAGTTCGGCCGCAAACGTAGGGGCGAAGACCCTATGTTTAGCGGAGTGTAGTCAAATCTTTGATTTGG
>JANQLS010000202.1 GCA_028280485.1 Planctomycetota bacterium | reverse complement strand
GCATGATCCTCAAGTTCGGAGTTCGCTGAACGCTCGCGTGAGGAATCCGCGTCCCGCCGCTTCTTCCTCACACTCCTTCTCGGCGGTCCCATCCTGCCTAATTTGGAGGAGGGTTGATGACTCGGCACAAAGTTTCCTCGCCAAGAAAAGCCATATCGCCGAAGGCAGCACTTTTATGATCCCAAAGTAAGTTGGCATTTTTTAAACTCACCTTGCCCGGGCAAGGTGAGTTTTTAATGTTTGGCCTTAGCTTCTTTATCATTCTTTCCCCATCGCCCTCATCAACCGCCCTGTCGCCAACTCCTGCTTTTCCTTATCAATTCCCGTTTCAATACCTAGGCTCTCGAAGAAATCCAAAGTGGTTTCAGTGGCTAAATTTCCACTCGCTCCTGGGGCGTAGGGGCAGCCTCCCAAGCCTCCGGCGCTGGTATCGAATTCGGTGATTCCACGCATCAATCCCACTGTGAGATTAGCCAAAGCGAATTTTGATGTATCGTGAAGGTGAAGAGCTAAATCTTCCAGCTTTGATCCTAATCGATCTTCGAGGTCATCCATCAGTCGTTCGATATGGAGAGGGTTAGCTTTCCCGATCGTGTCTCCAATGGATATCGAATCGAATCCCATCCCTCTAAATTGTTTGACCATATTGGTCGTTAATGAAGGGGGGACTTCACCCTCATACGGACAGATAAAGGCCGTCGATATGTAGACACGGGTCTGAAGAGATTCTTGAAGGGCTCTCGCTTGTAGGGCCTCGATGACTTTAAGCGACTTCTCAACCGACATCCCGATGTTCTTTTCATTAAAGGTCGGGCTAACGGAGGTAAAGAAGGCGACGGATCTCACTCCCGACTTTAAAGCGCGCTCCAATCCCTTTTCATTGGGAACTAAAACGGTGAGTCGAGGCTGAGAAAGATCGCTGAGCCCCTTCAGGACTTCTTCCGCATCGGCGAGTTGAGGCACTCGATCGGGCCGTACTAAGGAAGTGACTTCAATATGCTGGTGACCCGCTTGGATCAAGTCTTCGATGAATTGGATCTTAGCTTCGGTGGGAAGGGTTTGAGGTTCGTTTTGAAGCCCATCGCGGGGACCCACTTCTACCAATTGAACTCGAGTGGGTAAGTTCTTGAGCCCTGGCATTTAGGAAGCTCCCTCTTTATCCGAGATGTTCCAGGGAGGAAGACTCTTATTGAGAAAGGCACTCAAGCCCGCTTTGCCATCTTCAGACGCCCGGGCCTGGGCGATCTCCTTGGCGGTGAAGGCGTTGACTTCGGAGCTTTCTCGATCTAAGACAGGCTCTAAATGTCGCAAGAAGGATTTGATTTGCGATTGGGCTTGGGGGCTTCCGGCGAGGAGTTCTTCACTGTATTTTTCGATTTGCGTATCCAATTCGTCACTTGAACAGATGGAATGAACGAGGCCCATCGTTAGTGCTTCGTCTGCTTTAAATCGTCTTCCCGACAAAAACAGTTCACGGGCTCGACTCCAACCGATTTTACGAACGACGTAAGGTCCGATGACCGCTGGAAGGATTCCTAGTCGAACTTCGCTCAGTGCGAATAAGCCCGGTTGGGAAGCGACGACGATATCACTCGCAGCGACCAATCCCACTCCTCCTCCGATACACGCTCCCTGAACTCGGGTTAAGACCGGGCAGGGGAGTTGATCTAAGAGTTCGAACATCTTCGCCATGACGAGAGCACTTTTCTCATTCTGAGAAAAATCTAAATCGGAGGACTTTCGCATCCAATCGATATCGGCGCCGGCTGAAAAGGATTTACCTTGGCTCGCTAAGAGAAGTAGGCGAGGAGGAGATTCATGAAGTTTTTGGAATGCCTGCGTTAAGGCTTCGATGAGGTGGTCATCGAAGGCATTGTGTTTCGCTTCACGGGTTAAGGTGATGCGAGTGATCGTGGAATCTAATTCTAAGTGAAGCGAACTTTCACTCATGGCGTTTCCTTACATTCTGAAGACCCCAAATCGGCCGTCGGGGCGGGGAGCAGCGTGGACGACGGATAGGGCTAAGCCCAGGGTGTCTCGTGTTCGGTGAGGTTCAAGGATTCCATCATCCCAAAGGCGAGCGGTCGAGTAATAAGGCGAGCCTTCTTCTTCGTATTTCTCTAAAATCGGAGCCCGAATTTCTTCTTCCATTTTTGAAGTGAACTCTTCGCCTCGACGCTCAGCTTGTTCTTGTTTGACGGTGGTGAGGACTCCAGCCGCTTGCTCACCTCCCATGACGGATATTCTTGCTTGAGGCCACATCCAAAGGAAGCGAGGGTCGTAAGCTCGACCGCACATGCCGTAGTTTCCGGCTCCAAAGGAACCGCCGACAATGACGGTCAGTTTGGGGACGGTTGCTCCCGACACGGCGTGAACCATCTTGGCTCCGTCTTTGGCGATTCCGCCGTGCTCGTATTCCTTACCCACCATGAAGCCCGTGATGTTTTGTAAGAAGAGCAAAGGGATGCCTCGAGATTCACACAATTGAATAAAGTGTGAACCCTTGAGAGCGCTCTCTGAAAACAAGATGCCGTTATTCGCCAAAATCCCAACGGGATAACCCCAGATACGAGCGAAAGCGGTGACTAAGGTGGGGCCGTAGAGTTCTTTGAACTCTTGGAGACTCTCCTGATCGACCAAATGAGCGAGGAGCTTCCGCATGTCGAACGCTTTACGATGATCGACGGGAATGTCATCGTAAAAAGAAGCTTCATTGCGTTCGGGATCACTAGGTTGGTAAGGGGAGTTATTCGATGC
Source organism: Planctomycetota bacterium (assembly GCA_028280485.1). GTDB lineage: Bacteria > Planctomycetota > UBA8108 > UBA8108 > JACQVS01 > JANQLS01. Next base: position 109,835 of record JANQLS010000202.1, on the reverse strand, counting down.
TGGAGAAGGGAAGCTCTCAGCGAGTTTTCGCACCAGGGTTAAGGCTTCTACTTCGTTTGTCGCTAAATGATCGGCGACCCCTGATATTCGGCAGTGCACATCTCCACCTCCCAATTCTTCAGAGGTGACCTCTTCACCCGTCGAAGCTTTGACGAGGGGTGGACCACCTAAGAAGATCGTTCCTTTTCCTTTTACGATAATCGTCTCGTCGCTCATAGCGGGAATGTAAGCCCCGCCAGCAGTACACGAACCGAGGACCACTGAGATTTGGGGGATCGACAATTGAGAGAGTTTGGATTGATTGAAAAAGATTCTTCCGAAGTGATCTCGATCCGGGAACACTTCATCTTGCATGGGCAAGAAGGCTCCGCCGGAATCGACGAGGTAGATACAGGGAAGATGATTTTCTAAGGCGATCGTCTGGGCTCGCAGATGTTTTTTTACGGTGATGGGGAAATAGGTTCCTCCTTTGACGCTCGGATCATTCGCGATCACCATGACCGGGCGGCCGTTGAGGGTTCCGATTCCGGTAATCAATCCGGCTCCGGGGGGAACGCCCTCGTACAAATCTAAGCCAGCCAGGGGAGCGACTTCCAAAAACGGAGTGGCGGGATCTAAGAGTAGCTCCAGGCGTTCCCGCACGGGAAGCTTTCCCATACTCTTTTGTCGAGCTAAGGCTTTTTCGCCTCCTCCGGCTCTCTGTGCCTCTAAATGAGCGTTGAGCTCGTTGAGGAGATCTTCGTGTTGAGTGGTTGGAGTTGTCGGATCCAAGGACGACCTCGCTTCAGTGGGTATCCCAACTTTTCTAAGTGTAGGAATTACCTACAACCTGAACTGTTAGGTAGGCTTAGAAAAACACCTGATTCTTTCTATAGATCGGTTGATGGCCCTCACATCCTGCTCGATACTGGATAGAGCTTCAATGAAGAAAATAAAGCGTCCAACTTCTGGGGATGAAATCGCTCTCCCTCTCTAACAGTATTGCTCCATTTATTGGCATTTTCTTCACTTTAGAAGCGAGGTTCTCGAAAACTTCTTCGAAAACCGATTGTTTAAAAGGTGGCTATACAGGGGATGGCCGAATGCTGAGATTCGGTATAAACTTTATCGGGCTATTCGGTTTCCAGTCTGGCCTATTCATTCCTTTGCTTTTGAATTAATTCAGTTTCACTATGACAGTAACGCTATGAAGAGGCAGTGCCCTAGCTGCAAGTCTTACAACGAAGAACACTCGGTTTTTTGTGATCAATGTGGTGCTAAATTGGTCACAAAAGAGAGCCGTGCCTTGTCGAGAAGTTCGAAGGAGAAAGCCGTCGAACCGTTCAAGGTCGAAACGGCGTCTCCGGGAGGTTCGCGTTGGCTCTTTCTCGTCTTAGGGATATTGATCCTCGGAGGGGGCGGGGCGTTTTTATTTGAAAAATTTTCAGGGCAAAGCACTGACGGCACGAATTCCACTGAGTTCCAAGAACCGATCGATCTTTCAAGTTTAGAAAAAATAGATTCCACTGAAGGAATTCGAGAAGTTGTCGAGATCCGCACTCGCTCCCAAGACACCGAAAAAGAACTGGAGCCCCTTCCTTTCCATCGTTTGCGCCCTTTGGTTCAGCGCGCCCTGACCGAATTGAAACTCTACGATGAATTTGAATCTCAACTTTCCCCCGTGACGGGCATTTATATCGGGGGAGATGGTTTAATCCTCACTCGATTTTCTGGTCTCCTTGGGGCTCAAAAGGGAATCGCAGAAACCTGGGGAAGATCCGATCTCATATCCATCATCGGAGTGGTACAAGTCGATATTCCTCGAGACCTCGCTCTGATTCAAGTTCGCTCGAATCGAGGCTCCTTGAATTCCAATGTTGCGTTCCCTGGCATAAGCTACATCGCACCTAACGAGATTACGGAGTACGCCAACCTTGGAACTGAAGTTCTCGTTGTTGCGCGTGAAAACCCGGGGGCTCGAGATTGGGTAAGATCCCAAGTCGATAAGTTAGAAGATTTCAGTTTCGATGGTTATTCGCGTATTCGATTGGATCGAGGAAGCTATTTAAATGAAGATTTTATCGTCGTTGTCGACAATTTTGGTTACTTCTTAGGATTAGGTTTACCAGAAGCCATCCAGCCCACTGAGAATGTATTAAACAAAAAATTGTTAGTCGATCCGATCGGCGATTTACACATGTCGATGGGGCAAGCCCTCAGTTGGACTCTCCCTCAGTTGAGTGCTCAGTATTGGGAAGGGACGTTCGCTGCATTTCTCCATCGCGGGAATCGATGCCTTTCACTCAAACTTTATGAACGTGCTTCTGAAAATCTTTTTTCTGCCTTAGATGTCGGGGGGGACCAAGGAGTCTTAGATCACGAAATAGAATCCGCCAAGAAGCTTTTACGCAAGGCTCTCATCGAATACCGGGGTCAACTTCGAAAAACTCGATCCTGGCGGGAGCTGACTAAGATATTAGAGACTTCGGTAGAATACTTCAGTGATTGGCGAGAGGCATGGGTTGAGCTCGCTTTAGCTTATAACAAGCTTCAAGATTACCCGAACGCCATCCGCGCCGCATTGGAAGCCCGAGAAGTTCAAGATGGCGATGATGTCTATTCGGTCTTGGTTCAAACCTACAACTTTTTCGCAAATCAGTTGGTCGATAGAGGAGATACCAATCGAGCGGCTGAAACCCTTTTAGAAGGTATCGAGAACTGTCCTCGTTCCGGACGTCTACATATGAGTCTCGGGAAGATTTATTTTTCTTGGGAGTATTTAGAGGATGCGGAACGGTTGTTCAAAGTCGCAGCAGAATTGGAGCCCGCTCTCTCTCAAGAATCGAAGCTCTTCTTGGAAAAGATCGACGATGTTCTCAGCCGCAAGAACATGGCCATCGTGCCGATTACCAACGCCCGACGTATTCAAACGGATCTTCTTTTAAATGGTGCAGCTCAATTCAATTTTACGATCGACACCGGAGCCAGCATGACTTCGATCACTCAATCGATGGCTCATCAGTTAGGCTACGATGAACGCCATATGAATCGAAAAGTGAAGGTGCGAGCCGTCAACAGCGAATTCATCGCCAGTATCTTAAAGCTCGACTCTCTGTCTTTACAGGGATTCACCGTCAGAGACCTCGATGTCATTGTCTTACCCGATGGCGAACCCACCTTATTAGGTCTCAACTTCCTCAACCATTTTAGATACACCGTCGACGCGAAGAAGGGTGAGTTCCGTTTGGAAGGGCGGTAGGGGTTCGCTAAAATTTAAATCTGTTTTTAGCAGTCTGAACTCGGTTTGAGCATTTGACGTTGTGAAGTTTTTTGAATTATCTATATTCATAAGTTGTGGAGACTTCATTTATCCCTCGCTCAGTGATATATATCGCTACGCTTCATCGTGCAGGTAAGCCTTCGGCTAACGTACTCCCTAAAGATTCGGGCTTCCCTGGCGTGAATCGCTTTCGATACGAAATGTGATAGGACAGGTTCGCCAAGGGCTGAAAGCCCGACACTTTATAGCCCAGGGCAGAGCGAAGCGTCGCCCTGGGTCTGGGATTGAGATGGGATCAAGCCCTGTAAGGGCGACACTAATATTTTTTATGTAATGACATGCAATCCTTTTTAGACTCCCTTAAAAAACCCATCATTTTCGCCTTCTATTCCTTACTTTTCACCGGGCTCATGGGGAGCTACTGCGTAGGAGTGATTAACTTTAAAAAGGATTGGCCAAAAAGCTATAGTTACTTCGATCCCATCACCAGTGCCAGCTTTCTCCTTTGTTGTTGTTCCTATTTATTGATCATTGCCGCCGTCTGGCGATTGATTCGAACTATCGAAGGGCGAGATAGATACTCTGATCACCAAGGTGCTTCACACGGTAGCCGGTTAGTTCTTCTCAATCACTTAAGATCTTTATTTCGCCTCAAAGTGATTTTATTCTGCCCGTTTTTCTGCCTTGTAGTGGCTCGATTCTTCGCTGAGTCCATAAAATTTGAATCCTACGTCAAGTGGGATTTTCGACTGAGCTTTTTTTATCCCATGAGCGCCATTTTGGTTTGGATTGTTTCTGTAGAGCTCGTGACTTGGATCGCCGTTTGGTTCTCTTATAAAATTAGGTACCTTACTCTTTTGCTAACGCTATCTGTCATCGGGATGCTGAGTTGGTCGTTGTTCCCCTTTTATACCTTCGTAAAATTCTTTTACAGAGAAGTGACTCCCATCGCCAAGGCCGTCCTGCACACTAGTCCGGCCTATCTGCCAGCCTGTTTGGAATGTGCCGGGTTGGGAGAGTTTCACACTTTTCGAAAAGATTGGCGCTACGAAATGACCTTAATTTGGCCAACAGTGATTCATTGCCTCGTATATGGTGGAGCAGTCATTGCGTTGCGTTACTATTGTTTAAAACGAGCCGTTTTTATTCTTCGTGAAGATCAGAAGTTTTAAGAAAAAAATAAAACCCCGCATTCAAAATTCAATCACTCAATTGAATTTTGAATGCGGGGTTTTGAAATCGTTTTCTTTAAAAAGCTATGGCTTCTCAACCGGATTCTTGGAATCCTTACTCCATTCTTTCCAGCTGAGGTAATAGTTCTTGGCTTTGCCGTAACCGGCTAACTCGATAGCGAGGGCCTCGACCGAGGACCGTCCTCCCGAGTATCAGTAGGGTACCAAGGGTTTTCCTTTTTTGACTCCGTGCTTTTTGAAGAGAGCTTGAATCTCTTTGACGGATTTGAATCGCCCGTCTTTAGCTAAGAAGTCTTTCCACTCAAGGTGAACCGAGCCGGGGATATGAAGGCTGTGTTCACGTTTGCTTCGAGTGTCGACCATGACGCAACTGGAGTCTTTGATCGATTTCAGGATCTCCTCTTTATGAGCGACGCGATCCTTTTGAAACTTGGGTTTGAAGGTTGCCGCAGTGGGGGCTTTTCCTTTTGCAGTGGTGGGAAGCTTCAACGATTTCCAACGAGGCCATTCTCCGTCGAGGAAGAGAACATTCTTTACGCCTACATACTTAAGCGTCCACCAGACTCGCGTACTACTGGTGATGCTTCCTCCGTACACGATGACTTCTTTCGATCCATCGATGCCTAAAGCGCCGACTTCCTTTGCCCAAACTTTAGGGTTGGTGAGGCCCCCTTTAGCGTGGGCGAGTTGTACCCAGTTCGATACATCCACTCTCACGGCACCGGGAATATGCCCTCTTCTGAATTCTGAAGAAGACCGACAGTCGACGATGATGCCCTTGTAGCCTTTCTTAACCTTTTTGGCTAGATCCTCGGCTTGAATGAGAAGCTGAGGAAGCTTGGCTTGGGCTTCTTTCTTCTTTTCTTCTGTGGCAAGTAAGAAGCCATTGCTGAATATGAATAAGAGAAACATTATCAAGAGGTTTAATTTCATGAGCAACTCCAAGAATTCATGGAAGATTCCAATGGATCTAAGTTTAAATTTTATTTTGGAGAAGGCCACCCACAAGGGGTGGCGCTACAGGGTTATTCCGTATTGCTAAGACGATGGCTGGTTAATTAATTATCGATCGGAAAACAAAAATAACTCAGGGCTCAAAGCTTTCGTACTGATTCGAATTTCATCGAACCAAGCTTTGGCATCCCAGCCGATTTTTCCGTCGTGAAACCCTCTTCCCACCGTCCAGGTGCCGGGTCCTAACAACCATCGACCTGAGAATTGGCTTTGGTTTTGTAAGGTGTAGGTCTCTTTACTGTTTTGTCTGAGGCCGTGTTGTTTAAGATAGAGCGACACTTTATTTCCGTCACTGGTGATGGCTGCATGATACCAAACGTTCACTTGTAACGATTCTTTCGATTCGATCTTTCGCAGGGTTTTTGTTTCATCGAAAGCTTCAAATGAAAGTTTATTATTCTTTTTTACTCGGAGTTGGAGGGGAGCGAAAGGGCCTTCGGTCGGTTTACCGTCTTTTCCGATCAATCCATGATCTTTACCCAACTCGCTCAACTTGAAGCTGACCTCTAATGTCCAATCTTTAAGTGGAGCAGTATTAAGAATATTCATATGGGTGTGCGATTTACCTGGCTCAGTATAGAGATCCATGGTGGGAGTTCCGGCAGGGCCCGTCCGACTGTCGTCTAAAGAGCCTAAATTCTTCCTTCCCGTTTGGGGGATGATGGGAGCGGAAACTTCCTTTGAATATCGAGGGGCAGTTCTTTCATTGTAGACCCAAAGATGATTTTTGTGACCGGTACGATCACTCACGGCAGGCGTTTCGCTCTTGCCGTCTCCGTGAAGGTATGTCGTCGATTTTAGGAGGGCGGGATTATCGTTACCCTCATCAAAATTCCAGTGAACTAATGTCCAAGCCTTTGCAACCTCATTCGCAGAGAGCTTTTGAATAGGGGAATACAGTTGTTGGCTCACCTTCTTAAATCTTTCGACATCAAATTTGATCACCTTACGATCGTAGGTCATCAGGCCATTGATTTCGATTTCAACATCGGTGGTTTGAGTGTAGATCGCACCCGCAAGACGGCTCTTGGCGAAAGGAACCAATTTTCTGATTAAGTCCTCATACGCTTCTTGAAGAGAAGCTTTATCTTTGCAGCTTCGGTATCCCCAGTTTTTCTCATCTTGCCAGGTGTGACCCTTGAGCGGCAGGCCGAGTCCTCCATACTCACCTAAAACTCCCGCTCGATAGAGTTCAGCCGGAGGCGCCTTGGGACCCGGGTAATCGTGGATGTCTTTGATATGCCCTGTACCAAAATCATTGCCTCCACTGGGGCAATCGATCAAACGAGAAGGGTCTTCATTTTCAGCAATCTTTAAGATTTCATCGGTAGAGAATTGTCCCCAAGCTTCATTGAACGGCACCCACACCACAATCGAGGGGGAGTTGTGGAAGGATCGCATCATTTGAAGCAATTCGATTTTGAAATTCTCGACGGATTCTTCAGTGCGTTCCCGTTCTGTTCCATCTAAAGGCCAGCGGGCGTGTCGGTCTCCGTTGGGCAGATCTTGCCATACGAGTAATCCCATCTGATCACAAGCGTAATACCAACGGGCACACTCGACCTTGACGTGTTTTCGAACCATATTGAAACCCATTTGCTTCGTGACTTTTAAATCGTGAAGCATCGCTTGTTCAGTAGGTGGGGTGTAAAGGCCATCGGGCCAGTAACCTTGATCTAAGGGGCCGTACTGAAAATAGGGTTTGTTGTTGAGGAAGAGGCGGGTGATACCGTTTTGATCTTTTCCTAATGAGATTTTGCGTAGACCGTAATAACTTTCGATACGATCTAGAGGTTTCCCAGATCGATAGAGAGTGACGATGAGTTTGTGTAGATTCGGAGACTCAGGAGACCAGGTGCTCTGTCCCTTTAAGTTCAAATACGAAAGTTGACCTACAACTCCCAATACTGAAACTTTATTTCCGTGGACTTCAGACTCCGCCGTGAAGGTTAGGCCGTCGAGATCTCCCCGCGCTGTTAGGTTGATCTCCAAGGATTCACGATCTAAATCTGGTGTCAGTTTTAAATCTTGAATGCTGGTTTGGGGAACGGTTTCTAACCATACTGTTTGCCAGATCCCGGTTACTGGGGTGTACCAAATACCCTTGGGTTTCTCTCGTTGTTTTCCGCGAGGCTGGAAACCTTGATCGGTGGGATCCCACACTCGAAGGATGAGTTCTTGCCTAGATTCGCTCGAAAGGTGTTCCGTGAGATCGAAGGTGAAAGGATCGTAACCTCCTCGGTGAGTCCCCAACTTCTTTCCGTTGAGCCAAGCTTGGCATTCCCAATCGACCGCTCCGAAATGGAGTAAGAGTCGATCATCATTCTCGGGTATCGATGCTTGAATATGAGTGCGATACCAAAGCGCTTTTGTCTTACCGACGCGGCGTGACACTCCACTGAGTGCCGATTCGACGGGATACGGAACTAAGATCTTGCCTTGGTAGGTTTTCGGAGCGACAGATTCTTCAGGCGTTATCGCGTACTCCCAGAGTCCATTGAGATTGACCCAGTTCGTTCGCTGAAGTTGAGGTCGGGGGTAATGATTCCAGGGCTTGTCTGGGGTGACCTTAGAGGTCCAGGGAGTTTCTAAACGAAGATTTTTAGGCTTCCATCCTGAGGGAGGCTCAACTGCTGATAAGGGTAGGTTCACTCCGATGGTGAGCCCTATTAAAAGTACTTGGAAATTTATCTTCGAAGGAAGCATGTTGTTCTTGGATTGTTGAGTGGGAAGCGAGGTTGTTTACTTCGTTGGACTCAGAGAGATTATTTTATCCTGTCAGTAGGCTCGCTAACAAGGACTCAGCTCAAGACATAAAAAAAGAGGAGCACTTCATTCGAAGTGCTCCTCTTTTTTGAACGGATTTTCAGCGCTTAGATAAACGCTAAGATTCTCATTTCGATCTTGGGTTGTTCCTTATCATCGGTATGGATGATCAAGTCGCCTTTGAGGCTTTTGATCGTTTGGTCGGTGGGGAGTTCACTAATTTGAACTTCGACCTTGTACTCTTTACCTTCTTTGATCGGAACGATTTTAGTTTTGAAAGCATCGTTGGTGCTATCCACTTTGGTCACCTTGAACAGGTGAGTGTTGCGGATGACTTCACTCTTAACGATGATCTCCTTGGTGATAGGAGTTTTACTGGTGCGCAGTTTTTGCACTTCGGGTCGTCGGAAGTAAACAGTTCGAAGAGGTTTGACTGAAATTCGGTTTTTCAAGCGAATCGTTACGGGAACGGTTTGCGTCATGACCTTCTTGTCGGGACCGGTGATTTCGACGAGGAGACGATCAGAGAAGTAGGTGTTCTTGTTGTCACTTTCAGTGTTAGCACGAACTTCGACAGTGTAAGATTTGCCATCGGCGTTTTCTTTGAGCGTGGGGATCACGCGTGATTGACTGGCTTTAACACCGGTGATTTTGAAACTCTCATCGACAGCTCGTTGGAGGACGACTTTGAGAGTACATTCGTCTTCACCTCGGATACATTCGACTCGAGGAAGGTTGGGGATAACGGTGAAGGCGGTTGCCACTTGACCCTCGATGAAGACTCTCTTCTTCATGTTGTTGGGGTCGTTGGTGTGAATATCAGCCCATTTTGAAGTCTTACCGGGGCGAAGTTTGTTGGTGTCGATTTTGAGGGTGATCTCACCTTCTGCACCGGGCTCGATCACCTTTTGGTGTTTGACGTAGGTACAGCCACAGCCAGGCTTAACTTTTTGAATGATAAGGTCGGAACCACCCGTGTTTTTGACTTTAAAACTATGAGTTACTTCGCTGCCTTTAAAGACTTTACCAAAATTGAAACGGTCAGCTTGAAGGGTTAAAACCGAAGGCTTGTAGTTGGCTGGGGGGAGGACAGGCTTGAAGCTCTTCTTACCTTCAACGACCTTCACCTTTTTCTTGGTTGAGGGGAAGGGAGTGGATTTGGTTTTTGAAGCTTTGCCCTTATTGAGGATCGATTTTGGGATGGGAGGTCCATCGCTCGCTTCTAAATAACTGGGGAGGAAGGTAAGCATGAGGCTTAAAGCGCACAATAAGCTCTGAGTTAACCTTTTGTTGAACATAGTGGCTCCTTGGAGAGTTTGAGTTCAGGAGGCCAAATGAGCCTTCCCGAAGAATTTACTTAATAGTTCTTAGTTGATAATTCGGCAGTTCGCCAACTCGCCTTGAACCGTATTATGGCAGGGAAAACCCTTCTCGACCGCCAAGCTCAGATTCTGTTGGTTCAGCGGGTTAGATAACCGCTAGGAGTCCCGCTCAGGGACACTTTTCAGAAATTTTCTATCCTCGAATTTATTCTTCTTCTCAGACTCCAGAATCTTGTCTTCTAAAGCCGAAAGACTTCTATACGGAAGAACATGAAGAGAACAGGACGAAGAACCCAGGGTGGGACCTGGGATTATTCAGGATTCTCTCATGAAGATCCAGTTCCGATCTGTAAGAGCTCGCAAGAATTGTTCCGGAAAAGTCCGATTCAGCGAATTGAGATCCATTCCCGGGCATCGAAGACTGGCGATCCCGAGGATTATCAGGCGCCCAAATTATCAAGCGCTGGAGTGCTCCATTCAAATCACTCGCTGGGATCGACTTTTAAGTGTGAGAACCAAAAGATTTACGAGCTCTTGGTTTAGAAGTACCGGCAATGATAAGAATTCGTAACTCACTCGGTAAATTTAGTAATTTTATAAGTACCGAAATCACCATGAATTTCGGATTGTGAACCCCTGATGTCGAGGATTCAGCATTGAGCAGCTCGAGCCCAACCCCCTCTCCAGATCAATTTATTGCCCTGATTCCCGCTCGTGGAGGTTCTAAGGGTATATATTTAAAGAATTTACAAGAAGTCGGGGGAGTTTCGCTCCTCGCCCTTGCTATCCGACGGGCTCTGGCCTGCCCTCAGATCTCTCAGGTGATCGTGTCGACTGATGATGAAGATCTCGCGCGATGCGCGGTCGAAGAAGGCGCCGAGGTTCCCGAGCTGAGGCCGTCCGAGTTGGCCCAAGATACCACTCCTATGGCGGAGGTCGTCGAATACTGTTGGAATCGATACTGTACCCAAAGCGACCAAGATATTAGGGCGTTGGTCCTACTCCAGCCTTCTTCCCCATTCCTGAGACCCGAGTCGATTTCTGCCGGTATCGAGCGATTTTGTCAGGGAAATGAGATTTATTTAAAAGCTGTACGGCGGGTTAAAGAACACCCTGATTGGATGCTGAAGGTGGTGGATGACGGCCTCAAGCCGTATAAAGAATCGACCTCGATTCGACGTCAAGACCTGGAACCTCTTTACATCCCTTGTGGAGCCCTTTACATATACGGGAAGGAATACATTGAGAACCCGGTTTCGGAGGCACTGGCAGCTTGGATTGAAATATCGTGGCCGGAAGCCCTCGATATTGATGATCACGATGATCTCATCGTCGCCCAATGCCTCGCCGCATTCGATGGGCACCCAGCGTTACTCCGTCAAAACCAGCAAGATCAACCCACCCCTGTCGAAGAAGTTCCCGCCGGATAACTGAATTCAGTTGACCTCAGGGGAATATCCTTTTGGCCGGGGTTCATGAGACTCCAAGGCCATGCAGGGGATCCCCCATCGCTATTTAACTGAAAGCCTTCCCGGCGTGGGAGGGACGATTAAACAGGAACTCGAAGATTTTCAAGTTTTCGAAGTTCCGCTCTACTCTCCGAGCGGTGATGGAGAACACACCTACTTTGAGATCGAAAAAGTCGATCTGCCTACCTTGGATGCGATCTCTCGTATCGCTCAACAATTAAAAATATCTAAGCGTGAGATCGGTCATGCCGGATTAAAAGATCGAAAATCCATTTCTCGCCAAACTTTTAGTGTTCGTCTGGTTCCTCCAGAAGAGATCCAAAATTTAAGCATTCCTAATCTCAAAATTCTGTGGACTAAAAAACACGGAAATAAACTTCGCATCGGTCACTTGAAGGGGAATCGATTTAAGATTCGGATTCGAAATGTCAGCGAAGAAGCCTATTCAAGGGTGGAATCGATCATCGAAATCCTCCTTCGAGAAGGAGTGCCGAACTACTACGGTCCTCAGCGTTTTGGAAGTCGCGACGATGCGCACCTGTTAGGAGAAAATCTACTTCGGCGAGAAAACGATTTGGTGATCAAGCGCTTATTGGGATTTCCTTCTCGATCGGAGCGCAACCCACGAGTCTTAAAAGCACGTCTTCTTTTTGAGGAAGGAGATCTCCAAGGAGCCTACGATCATTTTCCCTTTAGTTATCGCTTAGAGTTGAAGCTTCTAAAGTACTTACTCCAAGCACCGGGAAACTACCGGGGGGCCGTTAGGAAGATCGATGAGAGTATTCGTAAGATTTACTACTCCGCCTTTCAATCCGCTCTCTTCAACAAGCTTGTAGATCGCCGCCTTGAACTTTCTGGTGGTCGACCCGGTTTATTATTTGAAGGAGATCTCGCTCAACTCCATCGAAACTTGGCGGTCTTTTCCGTGGAAGACACGCAGGTTGAGCAGGTTCGTAGTGACGCTTGGGAAATCAGCCCGACCGGCCCTCTTTTCGGAAAGATGATGACTTGGCCCCAAGGACTTCAATTGGAGCTTGAGGAAGAGGTGCTAAGGCGACAGAGCATGAGGCCAACCTTGTTTCACCAGCTGATGCCCAACTTGAAAATGAAAGGCAGCCGTCGTGCTCTTCGATTCCAAATTCGGGATCTCAAATGGCACCTGGAAGATCGAGACCTCTTTCTAGAGTTCTTTTTACCGAAGGGATCCTATGCTACAACCTTCTTAAGAGAGATTATGAAAAACGACGAACCGGGCTTTTGCTACTATTCGCGAGCCCAGGAAGATATTGAAAACGATCAGGAGAAAATTGAGATATGAGAGGTTGGGCGGAGTGTATCTGTCAAGTGCAAGGGGGAGGGGAAGAGCTCGATGAACGCTTAGTTCAAGCGATCGAGTCTACGGACGGCGCTGTCTTTTTTCACTTAGATCCGAGTTATGAACTCGATCGAGTTGTTCTGACTTGGGCGGGGCCAGGAGATGTTGTTCGCTTAGCGGCTTTCAGATGCCTAAAGGCAATTAAAGAAATTGAGGGGCGCAAGATTTCGGTCTCTATAACCTTTTCGAGTCTCTGGGACACTCAGCTTGAAAGCTGTGAAGCCTGGTTGAGCAAGTTAGAAGGGCAGTTGACCAACAGCTTACAGTTAAATGCCGAGACCTTAACCGAAGCCCCGCCTCCAGTGTTAAAGGCGGCAAATTCAGAAAAACCACGCGTCTTTTTAAGTGGAGGGCATCGTTGGTTTGAACTCGAGTTCGTACTTGAAGGTTGTTCTGATCCCACTTTGATCACACTTAAGGAACAACTCAACCGTGGTGACGGTGAGGATAAAGGAACAGTCTGGATTTTTGATACGGTTCAAGATGAGCGCAAAGTTTTAATCGCACGCCTTCTCGAGGTGAGCGAATTGACCTTAAGTGAAATTATCTTTTCAGTACAACAAATCCTGGATGATACCGATGGTGAAGTCATGGAAGTGACTCCTATTGGGATGCTTCCGAGGAGTGATATTTTTGAAGCTTCGGAGCGATCATTTTTCGGAGCGGCGAGTTTAGAAGAACGTTCGCTCGAAGATTCTATCGAACGATCTGGGGAAGCGAATTTTGCTAGTAAAGTTGCTTCCACAGTGCCCGCACCCGGAGGGGGAGCCGTGGCGGCTCGCGTTGGGGTTTATGCCGTTTCCCTCGCATTAAAGGCGATTAATATCAGCTTGAAGAAAAAGCTCGAAGAAGCTGATCAATCTGAGTTAGAAACGATCGCGAATCGCTTAGATGAACTCGGTGGAGAATTTTATACTCTTGAGAATGAAGACCAAGAAGCCTTTTTAGCTCTATTAGAAGCTTGGCGATTAAGTAAGAACAAAGACTCCGGAGTGAGTGTCGAAGAAGCCACTCTTCGAGCGATCGAAGCACCCCTTCAAACGATTGAAAAATCGATTGAACTCATCCAGCAACTCGATGCGATCACTCAATTAGCAAAAAAGGGTATCGTTCGAGCCGAAAGCGATGTTGCCGTTGCGTTAGAACTCGCGAACTCTGCGATTGAAAGTTCGGGCTGGAACGTGAAGGTGAATCTGCCATCACTTGAGAAGGGATCTGAGGCTGAGCAGGAAGTCTTGGATCGATGGGATAAACTTAAGGGAGAATCGAAAGCAGTTTGCGAGGATCTTAGGACTCAACTGAATGACATCATCAGCGGTTCTTGATTCTAAGTTCGATCACTACCTTCTACTGGAAACCCTAAGATGAAAATCAACCGCAAAACGTTGTCTCTATTGGTGGCCATCATGGGAATAGCCATCATTGGAAGTACAGCTTTTATTTTTCGATCGAGCTTGAAGCTACATTATTGGGCTTGGCGGCTAGAGGTCGGTGATCAACAAGAGCGTATTGAACTCCTTCAGACCCTAGGGGAGCAGGGTTCAGCTTTGATGATCCCAGATATTTTGAAGTTAGGGGCACAATCCATTAAGGATTATGATTGGTATGTTGAAGGGCCTTTTCGAGCGCATCGACCACGAGGATCAGAAGCAATGCTCGATTATGCATTTGCGGTCGAGTTAACGATAAAAGACCTCAAGGGGGGGAAGGATCCTTTGACTCCTGAAAACATGGTCAAAGCGATTCAAAACATCAGGAAACGGCAGCCGAGGAAAGCAGAGGTTGCCCTAAAAGTTTACCTGAACCATCCTGAACGCGAATGGAAGTGGGTCGCGGCCTTATCGTTATTCGACAAGTATGAACAACTGAAACCGTATCTTCCAAAAGAGAAAATGCGACCGTATCGAGTGCGAGTTTTATTTAGATGGAAGTTTAATGACTCGAGGACTATTTCTCTTTGATTCAGGGGTTTAACAATTAACCTTTTTATATGAATGTCCCCCAGAAAAAATCACAGAAGAAAATTTTCCTAATCGTAATGATTGGGATCGGGATTTTTTTAATCGGGGTCACTCTTTTTGTTCTGCGCGAAGATATCCGTGAACAGTATTGGTTGTGGGTCTTGGAAAATGGAGATGGAAAGAGTAAAGAAGAAGTTCTAACTTCCATCTCAGCTCAAGGGCGAGCGTCTATCGTTCCACACCTTTTTAAAAAAGCCGCTCAATCTTTTAATTATGGAAACTGGATGGTCGATGGGCCGATGGGGAGAGCTCGATCCGGGGAAGCAAATTTTATCTTTAAGGTGCTATCTGAAAAAGCTGGTTATGAGATCGATGTTCCATTGGTTATTCAAACGATGAAAAACATTCGGAAGAGGGAACCTGAAAGAGTTTCACCAATACTCACTCCTTATTTGAAGAGTTCTCATGAGCACGAAAAATATATCGCAGCTTTAGTTCTCTTCGATCAGTTAGGTGAGTTACGGCCTTACATCCCGAGTTCGAGGATTCATTCGAGTTATTTGCCGGTCTATTGAGCGGATGAGAATTCTTCAGAAAAAATCAGTTACATTCTTCGCCGTTCTTCTCGGGATTCTTGTCCTTAGCGGGACAGCGTTCTTTTTCCAAGCTGAAATTCGAGAGCGTTATTGGCTGTGGCGATTGGAAGTGGGAGACAATAAAGAGAAACTCGAAATCTTAAAAAAATTAGAAGAGAGCGGATCTGTTCTATTTATCCCTAAGTTAATGGAACTTACCGCTACCTCGCTTGAGGCTCAAAATTGGGTCATCGGATTTAATGAAGATCTACAACTTCGCCTCGATGAAAAGCGGAAGTATCTGACGGAATTTCAAATTATTTTCACCCTAAACCTAAATCCAGATCCTCAGGGCCTCAGTGAATTTAAAGATTCTGATTATCCTATCTTTGCGACTCAAACGGTTGATGTTCTCAAGGGCATTAAAAGTAGGGAGGCCCAAGAGGCGGTTAAGATTCTTCGTGGTTACTTGGAGGATCCTGAGGTTGGGAAGAGGTGGAGTGCAGCGCTATCTCTATTTGATACCCGAGAGAAATTAGAGCAATATTTACCGAAGGAAAATCTTTTGCCGAAGACGACTAGCCGGTTTTAAGAATTCGGTGGAATATAAATTAATATTCTTCAAGTCTTCGAAGGTTCACCATTAAAACCCGAATATTTATTAACTAGCCCGGAGCGTAAGCGACGGGAAATAGTGCGAATTAAATGAATTCCCGTCGCTTGCGCTCCGGGCTAGTTAAGGGCTATTTGAAATAATTCAGTGCCATGGAATTTCAAACGACATGTTTACTCATAAAGCTAATTCACTACCGGCGTCAGCAAAATATTACGATAACTTACTGCGGTATGATCACCCTGAAGGTAAATTGGACCGGGGAGCGTATCGTCAGCATTCAAAGCCCCCTTGGTCATTCCAACGATCGGTTGCTGATCGATCACTTTCTTACCATTCAGAATGACGGTTACATATCGATCCACCAAGGTGATGTCGTAGCTTTGCCAATGGTCCCCGGGCAAGCCAGCGTTGATCGAAGGTTGGATGCGCCCAAAGATCGCACCCACTCCTTGGATACCCTGCATTTTGCTATCACGATCGAGGACTTGAGCTTCGTACCTTCCTTTTAAATAAACACCACTGTTCCCGCCCGGTGGAACTTTGAATTCTAATTTCAAATTGAAGTTGTCAAATTCCTGAAGGGTGCGTAAGTTTCCGTATTGTGAGTATGGGTCAAAACTTTTCTTGGGAGTTGAGTTGACTAATTCACCATTGAGAGCTTTCCAACCGTTGAGTTGATCGGGATTCGTGAGAGTCCAACCGTTTAAGTCTTTCCCGTTGAAGAGTGCTATAGGATCTCCAAAAGTAAGATCACTAAAATCTGGCTTTGGGGGAAGAGGGGGAAGACGTTTTCCCGTAAAGGCTCGCATTTCAATCGATCCATTCTCTAATGGGCATTCCATGATGATCTGAATCGTATCGCCTTTGATAGAAGCGCGGTGCGGAACTAAAATTCTTTTCCCGCTGGGTGGACCTCCCGGGTATTTAGGTTTTCCGATTCTGCACATTCGCTTAAATCGAAGGAGAGAACCTTCAGTGGAAGCATCTCGCGTTCGGTGGGGGGCGCCGACTCGCCACAGCTCAACTTTCAGTGCCCCCTCTTCATTTTGAACTGTAAGCCACCCGGCTTCACCATCGGGCATCACCAATGCCCAGTTTCCGATGAATGAAGGCGGATTAGACTCTTCTTTATTCTTGAGAGTAGAGTTACAAGAACTCATTAAAATTGAGCTTATTAAGATTGAGGCAAGGCTTAGTCGCATCACTTGATTCACTTCTCTAAATATTGAATTAGTTTCTTAAAAGTCATCTCATTAGCGGAAACGAAAAACTTGAGCAAGTTTTGCATCTCGGGAGAGTTCGTGTATCCGGTTCCGTAAGAGACCATTTTAGTTCCAGTTTTGGTTTCTTCAAATGTTACAATGTTATACATCCGTTTTTCTTGATCTTTTAACGCTTTGGGCCAGTGTTCGGCAGCCACGGCTTGATAAGTTATTACTTTTTTGGGGACGTAGTTGATGATATTGATTTGAATCGTGTCGGGATCGGTAATTTTTCCATCGGGTCGATAGTTCGATTGGATTTTTCCCCCAATCTTAAAATCCATTTTCACTACTGGGGCTACCCATTGCTTCCAGGCTTTTTCCGTGGTGTAAGCTTCCCAAACCTTATCTATAGAAGCGGTGGTATGGATCGTTTGAATCATGAAAACATCGCCGTTTTTCTCTTTGACGATCTGACTCTCGATTTGTTTCTTTTCGCCGTGACTGGTGGAGCCTGTTTGAAAGATTAAAAAGGTACCGCTTAAAGCTAAGAGTGAACTTAAAAGGATAGCTCGTTTCATGGCTCTTCCTCGCTTAAGAATGAATTATAGGAATCTAAAGCAGAGTTGCAGGAAAGTACGAGCTTGAATCTTAAGAGATTCTCTCTTAGAGGAGAATTAAAAATTAAGTGATGTGAGTGATTCTTTTAACAATAGAGATCAGCATCAGGAGTTGAGTGCTGATTCAGTATCGGGGGGATTGCGATGCAAGTTGTCTCGTTTCAAGTCTTCGGCCTGTTGACCTAAGAGATTTCCGACTTCATGTTCTTCGTCGACGAGAGCGGAGGCTCCCGCATCTGCGATTTTTTGAGCGTGTCGGTGGTAACGAGATCTTGCGATGATCGGAACGTTTGGCGCGTGCACCCTAAGAGCTTGGATCGTAAGTTCTGTGGCTCGAGGGTCGGGAAGGGACACTACGATGACCGATGCGGAGGGGATGTGAAGGTGATCTAAGACTTCAGGATGAGAGCCATCGCCAACAAAGGATGTATAGCCCGCGTTTCTTGCCTCTTCAACCAGTGTTGGGTTGAGATCTAAAATGGTAATGGGCGTAGATTCACTCTTTAAAACTTCAGCACATTGCTTGCCGGCAGGCCCGTAACCGATGATGAGAGCCTGACCAAAAAAGGAATGCTCAGAGTCTTGAGAATCTTCGTCGGTGTTTTTAGATAATCCTAACTTCGAAGCTATGGAGATAAGTTTTGTAGCTGTCGAGGAGGCTCCTGCGATCAAGAAGGGGGTCAGGCAAAGGGTAAACATCATCGTTGAAACGATCGCCATGAACAAATTCTCATCGATGAGATTTCCCCGGGAAGTTTCGGCAATCACAAAGGCGAACTCTCCGACCTGCGAAAGGCATAAGGCTGCAGCTAAGGATGACTTCGAGTTTTGTCGAACGATTTTTAGAGCAAGGAAGCAAAGAGAGGTTTTTATAACGATGATACCGACGGCGATGAGTGCCGTCATCCCAAGATTGTCGTAAATCCAAGCTGGATTTCCGAGCATCCCGATTGAACTAAAAAAGACCGTGACTAATAAGGTTCGCAGTACCGAGAGATCCGCCCGCACTTGAGTTGCAAGGGGTGAATCGCCGAGCATCATACCCGCGATAAAGGCACCTACAGCTGGGGATAGATCCAATTCATGAGCCGCATAAATGGACCCTAAGGCACCCACTACTGCAAAGAGTACCGGGAGTTCACGATTTCGGAGAGAGGAGGTGGCTAAGAGAACTTTGGGCACTATGAAGTTGAAGATCATGAAGAATCCCGAAACCATGAAGATCAGCATGACCCCGGTAAAGGCGAGTTCAGAGAGAGGAGAGGAGTCGGGAGAAGCAGGCGTACTTAAAAAGTTAGCCAGTAGGACGAGGGGAATGACAGCTAAATCCTGGAACAATAAGATTCCTAATGCGTAACGTCCGTGGTGACTGTCCATTTCGGAGCGAGCCATCAAGACTCTCAAGACTCCTGCAGTACTGCTGAGAGCAAACGCGGCTCCGAGTACTATGGCGGTGGGAAATGAAAGACCCGATAAAGTTCCGATGAGCGCAACCGCCGCTAAAGTTAACCCTACCTGAAAAGCACCACCTCCAAGGGCGGTGATCCCTAAGCTTTTTAACTTGGACCAGGAGAACTCTAAGCCCAGTGAGAAGAGTAAGAGGCAAACTCCCACTTCAGCAAGGCCTTCGACTTCATCTCCCTTCGAAATAAAATTGAGAGCATTTGGGCCCAAGAGCATTCCAGCGAGGAGATAGCCTAAAAGAGCGCTTTGGTGCAAGCGCTCACAGAGAGCGCCAAAGAGAAAGGCGACTCCCAGTAACACTCCGATATCAAATAGTAGGGACCAAAAATCCATATGAAGGTTTCTTTAATCTGAGCTGATCAATCAGTTTGAAATTGGAATTCAGTTATGGGAATTTCATAAACGAATCCAATCACTTCTTCTATCGGAGTTATTCATCTCAGAAATGAATAACTTTAGGGGTTTGATTCTACAATAAAGACGCAATCAACTGATGATGTCTTTTACGACTCGCCCGTGGACATCGGTTAGCCGAAAATCTCGACCATTGTGTCTGTAGGTTAGTTTTAAATGATCGAGACCCAAGAGATGTAAAATCGTTGCGTGAAGATCGTGATGGGAAACGGGATTCTTTTCAGCGTGCATTCCGAGCTCATCGGTTTCTCCGTAGCTGAATCCACGTTTAAGTCCTCCTCCTGCCATCCACATACTAAATCCATAATGATGGTGGCCTCGCCCAATTCTCTTTGAATTCTCTTCTTCGGTAAATGGGGTTCTGCCGAATTCAGTAGCCCACACGATTAAGGTTTCATCCAATAAACCTCGCGACTTGAGATCTTGAACGAGCGCTGCGATTGCCTGGTCGGTCCGTTTGGCATTTTTCTTATGATTGCCGACGAGGCCGCCACGATTTCCGTGGGCATCCCAAAGTCGGCCTACTGCTCCATCAAATATTTCTACGAAGCGTACTCCGTTTTCCACTAAACGCCTGGCGGTGAGGCACTGGCGACCAAAGGGAGTGTCGCCGTAGAGCTGGCGGACACTTTCAGATTCTTGTTTTAAATCAAAAATATTGGGCGCCGCAGTTTGCATTCGAAAGGCCGTTTCAAAGGCTTCGATACGAGCATGAAGTTCGGGTTGAGTCGGATGTTTTTCACGATGTAGTTTATTTAATTGGGCCATCAACTCGAGTTGTTTTCGTTGCTTTTTGGTCGTGGCATTTTTGGAAGAAGATAAATAGGGAATCGGATCTTTATTTTTGCCTGTTTCTATGATTGTTGCTTGGTGTTTGCTGGGTAGGAATCCGGAGTGGTACATCGCTTGACCGCCCGAGGAATCGGTGGAGATACCATCTCGCATCACCACAAAATCGGGCATGCTTTTATTTTCACTCCCTAAGCCATAACTTAACCAAGAACCTAAGCTGGGAAAGCCTGGGCGATTGAAGCCAGTGTGCATCATCAATTGACCGACGGAATGGATCGGAGAGCCGCTGACCATCGACTTGATCATAGTGATGTCGTCGACCACCCCACTTAAATGAGGATAGATTTCACTCATCCACATACCCGAGCGCCCGTGTCTATTGTATTCGAATACAGATGGTAGGATTTTTGAGCGAGAAAAATTTTTTTCAGGATTAAAGCCAAAGAGCTCTTTTTGGGTGAAGATATCTTTCGCGTGTTTTCCTCCGTATTTTTTTAGGGCGGGTTTGTAATCAAAGGTTTCGATATGGCTCACTCCACCTACCATAAATAAGAAAATTACGTTTTTGGCTCGTGGTTTTGGCTGAGGAGAAATGGGTATCTTCTGCTCTTGTAGTAAACTCGCAAGAGCGATACTTCCCAAACCCATGCCGCTAAAATACTCGCGGCGATTGAACTTGATCTGAAGGTCTTCAAGTGAGGAATTTAATTCTTTGCTGTTCATCAAGGTATATAAATAAATTCGCTCAGGCCCAGGATCGCGTGACAGTACTGAACGAGTTCGTTCTTACTTTCCTGAGGGGATGAAAATTTAAAGTCTGAGAGAAAGTTCATCCCCAATTGAACTTCAGTTTGAGAAGGAGTTCGTGAAAGAGCGGTCCAGTATATCTTACGGATGAGTTCCGATTGATTTTCTGTTGGCTCTTTAAGAACACGTTCAGCGAAGATTGCTGCTTGATTTCTGACAAACTCTGCGTTCAACATGAATAAGGCATCTGCAGGAGTTGTGCTTGCGGGACGGGTCGCTTGGCTTTCAAAGGTATTAGCTGGATTGAAAACATCAAGGACAGGATGTTGAACGAAACGAGGGGACTGAAGGTAGATGGATCTCCTCCAATGTTCGGGCCGTTCCTTGTATTTCTTTTTACGGTTTCCGATGCCGATACTCGGACCGTACATTTTAGTTTTGAGTGAGCCTGAAACTTTGAGTAGGGAATCTCGAATGGCTTCAGCTTCTAAGCGACGAGTGCGGTAGTGCCAAAGCCAGCGATTTTCACGATCTTGGGTTGCGTACCGCCCGCTTGAAGATTGCCGGTAAGTAGCGCTCGTGAGAATGAGTTTGTGGATCGGTTTGAGTTTCCAATCGTTACGAATCAATTCACGGGCTAACCAATCAAGTAAATCAGGGTGACTGGGAGGCTCGCCCAGTTTTCCAAAATCATTCGGCGTTTCAACTAATCCTCGACCAAAATAATGTTGCCATAGACGATTGACAATCACACGGGCTAACAAAGCTCCAGAGCCGTGGTCGACATCTGTGAGCCAACGGGCGAGTGCTTCTCTTGGAGGTCGAAGGTTCTTTTGATTTGAGCTTGAGCCAGCTTCGTTTTTGATCAACCAAGCATCGGAGGATCGTTGGTTTCGCATCAATGCTTTTAAGAAACCGGAGGAAATTTTTTTTACGGGGCGCTGCCAACTTCCTCCGGCGAGAACTTGAGGCTCTTTTATGACATCGATGGTATTCACCCCAACTTTGGGATTCACCTTGGCTAGATCAAAGTAAACGGCGGTGAGTTGATAATACTCTTCAGTGGAGATTGGATCGAGCTTGTGATCATGGCAACGAGCGCAACCAACGGTTAAAGCCAAAAAGGCTGAGCCCGTTGCTGAGACCATATCATCCAAAATATGAAACTTTTTTTCATTAGGATGGGAGTTTCGTTGGATTCGGGTGCCTAGCTGAGTGAATTGATAGAGATCTTTAGCAAAGGGTGAATCGATTTTTAAGCCTTTGCCTGAAACTTGCATCGCAACAAATTCATCGAAGGGCAAGTCTTGGTTGAAAGCATGAATAACGGCGTCGCGGTACTTATAAGCGTGGCCCCGAATTCGATCTTCTTCAGGATTGCTACCTTCGCTTTCCCCGAATCGTGCAACATCTAACCAGTGCCTCGCCCAGCGTTCCCCGAAGTGTTGATTTTGAAGGAGTTGGTCGATGAGTTTTTCGTAGGCTTGTTGAGAAATCTCTTCTGCAAATTTTTGGGCATCTTCGGCTTTGGGCGGGAAGCCCAATAAGTTGAAGTAAGTTCTACGAATAAGAGTCGATCGATCAGCTTCTTCACTGAAGCTGAGGTTCTTCTGTTGGAGTTTTCTTAGAACAAATTGATCGATAGGGTTTTTGAGCCAATGGGAATTTGTTTTTGGAGGGGAGGTTTTCTTTAGCGGTTGAAACGCCCAGTATTCTTCAGATTGAGCTTTATTTCCAAAGCTTTGTCCAACACTCCATATCAGAAATACTATACATAGTTTTAGGGGGCGTTTTGTGACTAAAGAACTCAGCCTAAAATTCATGTTCCCTTGATGACTTCTGCTACCTGAATGAAGATTTTGATTTAAAAAGCTCGATCTGTAAAAACCTGTATTCTCACCAGATTCATTTAGAGTGATTCTAACTCGAAATTCCTTAATTTCAGGCGATATTTATGATATTCACTAGCTTCTTAGCCCTAGGGTCATGGTAAATTTATAAACAGGTCTAAATTCTAATTCTGAAATAGAAATTGAAAGGATTCCCATGAAATCGGGAACGATGAAATCCTTACTTTATGTACTGGGATCAATTTTAGTATTTTCGAATACTCTATCAGCTCAACTGTACATCGACTTCAACTCGATGACGCAAGACGGTGGTCCGCATAATCAAGAGGGATTTCAGCCCTACGATGCGGGGCATGAGAGAGCTGAAGATTTTATCCCCAGAGATTATTTTGCTGATTTCTTTGGTGAAGAGTATGAAATCACGATTACTCCCGAATGGCCGAATACCACGGATAATCGAACTCGGCAGATGATCGACCGGGGTAATGGAAACGATGCGAATTGGCTGGGGGATGAGGTCGATCTCTTAACCGATTGGCTCGGTGCTGACTCTCGTCCTGCTAATGGTGGGCACGGTGACTGGAATCGAGATGATGAATTTAGTACTCCTACTTACATGACTCTCACTCTCGCCGGATTGCCGGATGGAGGCTATAGTTGGCTTTCGTTTCATCACGACACCGAAAATATCTGGTCGGATTTTCAGGTCGAAATTTCAACCGATGGAGGAGAAACTTGGACGGATCCCATTCTAAAAGAAATGACGGATAGTACTCCCGGGGGAAATCCAGCTTCTTTAGAAACTTTTCAGGGTTTCGACAGTCCTGACCCTCGGGATCTCCCTTCCTGCTTTAGAGCTGAGTTTGTTTCTAATGGGGATGATGTTGTCTTTCGATTTGCTCCTTTTGCCGATGGAGTGGATCCTTCCGGAGTTCATAAACAATTTTTCGCGATCAACGGTTTCGAATTAACTGAGCTTGATCGCACTACATTGGTCGCCTGTATTGAAGCCGCCGATGGGGCTGACAGCTTGGGAGTTAATTTTGACGCCGGCTGCACCTTTGTTCCCGACGGAGCGCAAATATCTGATATCGAATGGGATTTCGGAGATGGAAATGCTGCTGTTGGAAGTCAAGCGACCCATGTCTACGCTGAGCCCGGTGCTTATGAAGTGACTTTGTTTGTCGAAGACAATCAAGGGAACTTCGATGAAGCAAAGAGAACCATCGAAGTGAGTGAAACCACGCTTTCGATCACTCCCGAAGAGTTGACCCTTTCGATCGATGACAGTGTTCAACTTGAAGTGATGCTGAGTGGAGATTTTGATTTCTCCGATGATGTTACCTCAGGCGATTCCGGAACTAACTATTCGAGTGATCCAGAGGGCATCGTCTCCATCGGTGAAGATGGCTTACTGACGGCATTAGCGGTTGGTGAAACTGTTGTTACCGCTACTAATGGTGACTTCAGTAGTCAAGCGATGATAACGGTTCAAAACAAAACGATCGCAATCAAGAATTCCGGATTTGAAGAATTGGATCTCGATGATGGTGAATGGGTAGCGGCGGGAGGTCCTGATTGGAGATTCGGTCAGTACAACGCTTTTCAAGATCCCAATCGTGAGACTTGGGTTCCTGGCGGCCCGATCGACCGAGCGGATGCCGGAGTTTGGAATCCCGATGGAACAACCGGTTTCCCGGCGTCTACTGCTTTTGAAGGAAACAACACGGGCTGGGCGATCTCTGGAATTGGAGTCGACTTTGGCTTGTACCAAGTGTTGGATGCTGACCTCGTGGCCAATACGGAATACCAATTAACCGTTCAGGTTGGAAATCCGTTTTATAACGAGCGTAATGAAAGCGCACCTTATAGGATTGAACTGGTTGCTGGTGGAGTTGTCGTCGCGAGTCAAACCGATGATTCACCTCGATCGGGTCGATGGGCTGAAGCGAGCTTGATTTACCAGTCGGCAAATCATCCTAATTTAGTCGGTCAAGCCTTAGAGATTCGCCTCTTAGCCGTTGAGTTTGTCGATGAACAGGGAGTCGACGGATACCAAGTTGATTTTGATGACGTTCGTCTCTCGTTTAAAACCGGTTCTACCGATTCAACCAGTGTGACCTTCTTGCGTGGTGATGTCGATGCCAATGGTCTCTTGGAGATCACGGATCCCATCAACAATCTCTCCTTCCAATTTTTAGGAAACTTTTCACCCCCTTGCTTAGATGCAGCCGATTTTGATGACAATGGAAAAGTGGAGATCACCGATCCTATCGCCAACCTTTCTCATCAATTCATCGGAACGGTTCCTCCGGCTGCGCCCGGAGCTGAGAACTGTGGATTAGATGCCACCGGAGATGAACTGACTTGTGAAAGTTTTGATGTTTGCAAGGCGAACTAAGACTTAAGAGGGGGATCGAAAACTTTGTTTAAAAGTTTTTTAGCTTTAATTTTGTGTGTTGTTGGGACCTTGCTTCAAGGTCAAGACCGTCCGAATGTCATCTGGTTGATCTCGGATGACCTTGGCCCAGAACTCGGTTGTTACGGTTACGGTGAGGTCTCTACTCCCAATATCGACCGTCTGGCTCAAGGAGGGCGACGGTACACTCAAGCCTTTTCGACATCGCCGGTTTGTTCAGCTTCTCGCACCGCTTTTCAAACCGGAAGGTACCAAACTTCAATCGGGGGGCATCATCACAACACGCGGGATAAAAAAGCTCTTCCGGCTTCTATTCCCACCATCACGGGATTGATGCGAAAAGCGGGTTACTTCGTTTCTAATGGTCGCGGCCTTCTAAACGATAAAAGAAAAGCTAAGTCCCACCTCAATTTTGTTTATAGCGATAAAACTTTTTTTTCGGGAACGGATTGGTCTCAAAGAAATCCGGGGCAACCCTTTTTCGCTCAGGTTCAAATCACTGAACCCCATCGGAAATTTAAGAGGAGTAATCGAAGTCGACCGAAGGCTATCCTTCCTCCCTATTATCCTGAGCATCGGGTGATTCGAGCGGATTGGGCTAACTATCTCGCTTCTATTGAGGAGTTAGATCGAAAGGTGGGCTTGATACTCAAGCGGTTAGAGGATGAGGGAGAGCTCGATAAAACTTTGATCTTCTTTTTTGGAGACCACGGTCGTCCGCATGTTCGCTGTAAGCAGTGGCTTTACGATGGAGGCATCCACACTCCATTCATCGTTCATTGGCCCGAAAAGATTAAAAGCGGTGAAGTGGAAAAGAAGCTGGTTTCGCTTCTCGATCTCATGCCCACTACATTAGCCGCTTGTGGAGTTCAAGGGCCGAAAGACCTACCGGGGCTGAATCTCTTTTCTAAAACCTGGAAGGGACATCCTTACATCATCAGTGCTCGTGACCGTTGCGGTGACGCTCAAGATCGCATCCGTAGTGTGAGAACGGAAAAGTTTAAGTACATTAAGAACTTCTCTCCCAATCGTCCCTACCTTCAACATTCAGGTTATAAGAAGCTTCAATACCCGGCCCTGACCGTTATGAGAGTTCTTCTCCAACAAGGGAATTGGGATAGTTTGTTCATGGCGAAGACTCGCCCAGAAGAAGAACTTTACGATTTAAAATCCGATCCTCATGAAATGAAAAACTTAGCCTCAGATCCTAAGTTTAAGAATAAGTTAGAGGAACTCAGGAAGACTTTAAAGGTTTGGGTTCTCGAAACGGGGGATCGTGGGGAAATGGATGAAAACAAAACCGTCGACCTAAAAAAGGTGATGGTGGAAAAGAAAAAATACTACGAACGTACAATGAAACGTCGAGGGCTCAATCCGAATTTATCCGATGCTGATTATTTAAAATGGTGGGAAGGAGAGTTGGGGATTAAATGATGATTTAAATTGGATTTCGATATAACATCCTTAATACAGATATCCTGGGATTCGATGTTTATAAAATCAGGAGACAAATCAGGAGATGGTTTCAATGTTTTATCCTCCTCAGTCTATCAAGGTTCTCATTCTTGTCTTATTTTTTAGTTGTGGAATCGCTCAGGCGCAGGCGCTCAAGGTTGACAACGGTGATCCATCGGGGGGATACGGCGTAGCCATCATGAGTGGGGTGGGTCTTATCATTCAAGTGGGGGATGATTTTGAAATTTCAGAACCTACCATCCTCGAGCAAGTGGAATGGTGGGGGGAAGGAGATACCGCAGATATTTCGGTGCGAATCTTTCCAATCCTTGATGGAGTAGCTGATTCTGCTCCCTTGATCGATTTCGATATTAAGGACATTGAAATAGAAGAAGTCGACTTTGGAAGTACGCCCATTTTCCATTTCACGGCACCGCTTCCTTCGATTGAACTCAACCCGGGCCACTATTTGATCTCGTTTGTCAGTACCGATGGAGAAAGATTCTTCTGGTCTGCGAGCTGTGAAGATGGTTGTGAAGGCTTTTCATTTCGCCGAGAAGACGAGACCGAAGAGTGGAGGGTTGGAAATTGGGGATTAGCCTTCCGCCTCTATGGTAGCTCCCCCTTTTTGAGAGGTGATTGCAACGCCGATGGCCGTATCAATATTGGTGATCCGATTTGGAGTCTCCTTCGACAATTTGAAGGAGTGGGGACTACCCAGTGTGAAGACGCCTGTGATTTTAACGACGATGGCTCCGTCGATATTACGGATGCCGTCTCGAGTTTAGGGTACCAGTTTTTAGGACATGCGCCGCCGGTGGATGAGTTTTGTGGACCGGATTTAACAAGGGATTCATTAAGCTGCGAAGAACCGCTTAAGTGTGAAGCTTAACGGTAGATTCTTTACTTTTCCCACTCACAGATAAAATAAAGGCGTTTCCCCGAACTGTTATCATCCCATTTTTTATTGCGCCCCCAATACATGAGCCAGTGTTGAGAACCATCTGAGTTGTCGAAGCTGCCCCCCCAATTTGCATACTTGAACGGTTCACCATTGACCCATTTCCAGGTTCCCTCTTTTACATCATCAGTAGCGCCTAACCACACATCTTGGCCTTTACTCAAGTGAATTAGAAATTCATCTTCTTCCTTGGAGCCGACGCATGCAAGGTAACCGCCGATGTTTTCGCAATAGGCTTCAGCTTGATGCCAAGTTAATTTTTTATTGATGACTTTGTACCAGTGTCCCTTGAATCTTTTAGCTGAAGGTGGGTGTCTCAGTTTTTTCTTAGGTTTGAGACCTTCTTCAAATCGAAGGTCTGCGACTCTCTTAATTTCATCGTTGATTGCGTTAGCTTCGTTTAAGTCTTCCTTTTGTAACGCAGCTTTTAGGGCTTTTTTTAGATCAACAACATATTTATCTCGAATCTGTTTTTGAGTGCTTATGCAAAGCGCTATCGCTTTTTGAGTGTCGTCGTCAAATGATAACTTTGCTAAAAGAGCCTCATCGCTTTTAAAGAGTGAGAGTTGATCTTTTACTTCGGCGAAGCTGAGGAGGGACATGATACTTATAAATAGAATGAGGAGAGTTTTTTTCATTGCGCGATTTTTATAGTTAAGAATGGAACTTGGATTTGACCTGAACTCATTTTTCTTCAGAACTCTGAAGAACCGGATAAGCTGCATAGTAACCCTGATTCCATTCAGGATTTTGGC
Organism: Planctomycetota bacterium; assembly: GCA_028280485.1. GTDB lineage: Bacteria > Planctomycetota > UBA8108 > UBA8108 > JACQVS01 > JANQLS01. The sequence continues at coordinate 81,606 of JANQLS010000202.1, read as the reverse complement.
GCCCTTCCGACAAGCGAGGAAGTCAGACAAAGGGTAAATTCACTTTTTTCCATTTGCCTGTAGCGTACCCCAGTAAATAGTGCTTTTGTTTTTCCCCTTTATAAGGAGTTGAGCTGGGGAGGGTGACCAAGGTGGAGTTATGGGGGCCGTATTTCTCTGATCCTTCGGGGTGAAATAAAATGGTTTCCCCGGGTTTTAGAATTGGATCCTCGGCAAGTGTTCCCAGGGTATGAGCTTTGGGATAAATCTTTCGAACTTTTGTCAACTCTATGGTTGTTGAGGAAGATGGCTCATTACAACTAAGGCCAGTAAAGATTAAAGCAATTAATAATAGAGAATGTGTTCTGCCCATTTATGTTCCAAATATTCCTAATTAGTTTGAGCGAGTATTCTGCCTGTAGGGGCTGGTCTTGTGCCAGCCCTTTTCCTGAATTAACGTAGTTAGTATCAATGATTCACATTTTCTCAGGAACGGGCGCCCACAAGGGACGCCCCTACAGGATTCAATTATAGATTCTCCCTCGGAATCAGTGATACAATTTTTATCTCACTTACAAAATCGTTACTTCAATCTTTTTTTATCTCCAATAGGATGCTTTCAATTTTGTGATGAATACATCGATGAAACGCCACCAAATTTTAAAACAATGGATCATTTCAATTGTCGGTCTCTTGCTTTCTGCTCTTGCCGTAGCCGATGGAAATTCTCCGCCAAGTTCACCTCCAACTACTTTGCCAGGTCAGCCCCAGAAGCAATCCCTCCCCGAAAAAGATCGTCGCTATCCGAACGCGATCAATTTAAAAGTTCCTCATATCTCTACTAATAAAAATGTTCGTTACGATTATCCTATCGTTTACGTTCGCGTTCCTCGAAAGGGTGATGAGGTGAAGTCCAAATGGCCTGAAATCGCTCATCCGGTTGAAATGGATCCAGGGGGAGATCTCATGCTGTTGATGCCCGATGGGTCTGAGGAAGTACTCGTTAAAGGGGGGAATGGATCCGTGACCGATCCGGTTGTCTCTTTGGATGGAGAATGGATTTTTTATTCTCACATTCATGATATGAAGATCCACTGGGCGGGTAAGTTTCCAAAGAAGGGGGCCGATATCTATAAGATCCATCTGAAGACTCGAAAGATCCTTCGATTAACGCATCAAAAATTCACCCCTAATACTGGGGCTGCTGATTGGTCGAGTGATTTTGTTTCGAAAGAAAAGAATAAAACCTATTTTGATTACGGTGTCTTCAATATGGGAGCCTACCCTCTACCCGGGGGAAGATTGGTTTTTACGAGTAATCGAGATGGATTTCGACCGCCTAAACACAATGGGCCCACCCTTCAGCTTTTCACCATGGATGATGACGGAAAGAATGTGGATTGTATCGGCCATCTCAATATCGGCATGGCGCTCCACCCTGTGGTTTTAATGGATGGAAGAATTCTATTTAGTACGCTTGAGTCTCAAGGACTTCGTAATTCCATCCTTTGGGGACTCTGGGTGATCCATCCCGATGGCACGAACTGGGCTCCGGTTATCAGCGCCTTTGACACAGGAAACGCTCCTAATGCGTTTCACTTTCAAGCTCAGCTCTCGGATGGCTCCATCATCGCGGAAGAATACTACAATCTCAATAATAGTGGCTTTGGTGCTTACTTTAAGTTACCGCCGAAAGTTCCTGAGGGAGTGACGGCGTTCGGGCCCGGGTACCGCCGGGATCCTCGAAATCCACCGCTAAGATTTGGACGTCACTACAATTCCAAGCCCAAGCTTTATCGATTACCGTTTAGTCCCTACGGAATTCAGTCGTTCACCCGTTTTGCTAATAACGGTGAAGGTGCGGCCGATTATTCTCGATTGGAAGATCGAAAATCTAAAGCCGTCGGCAAGTTCACTCACCCTTCAGGGGCTCCCGACAACCATCTCTTAACGGTTTATACTCCGGGACCAGCTAATCACCAAAACGGTTTAAAGAAGCCTGCGATCGATGGGGGACTCTATTTGATCTTAAATGGGGAGCCGATTGATGAGCCAGCAGAGATGCTGTTGATTAAAAATGATCCGAACTACAACGAGCAATTCCCTCGCGCTGTTGTACCCTACAAAAGAATCTACGGAATTGAAGAACCTAAAACCATTCAGCCGCTTAAGAATGACGGTTCCCTTTCAGGGGAATTACCGGAGGGCACACCCTTTGGTTTAGTTGGAACTTCCAGCCTTTACAAGCGGGAGAGTTACCCCGAAGGCGCAGTTCCCACAGGTTCCGTCACTGCGACATTCAAAGGGGATAAACCTCGTAACAACTATCGAGGAATGGATCCCTTTAATACGTCTCAAAATGGGGCTTCTCTCAATTGGTTCAATCAAGGAAGTGATGCGGGTCTCTATTCTAATGATGAAATCCACGCTATCCGCATTTTAGCGATGGAACCGACGACGGATCGTCATCATGGACCCCAGCGAGGAAGGCTGTTTCACTCGCATGCGATGGAGCGCCTGAGGATCTTAGGTGAGATACCCGTAAGAAAATACGATAAAGAAGGGCAACAACCCCTAGATCCGGATGGTCAACCCGATACCAGCTTCTTAGCCAAGATTCCCGCTGATACTGCTTTTACCTTCCAAACCATCGATAAACGAGGCATGGTATTAAACATGGCTCAAACTTGGCATCAACTACGCCCGGGTGAAGTTCGAACGGATTGCGGGGGGTGTCATTCGCACAGTCAAAAGCCTACCAAGTTTTCAGAGACACAAGCGGCGAAATCAAACTATAAAGTTTTCGACCTAACTCTTGAAACCCCGTTAATTACGAACCGTAGAAGCGATACTTCAAAGCAACAGTGGGATAAAGAAAATGCAACTGGCGTTCGCAATGCTAAAGAGCCGGTGGTGAATATTGAATACTGGCGAGATATACGTCCGATTCTCGATCGAAGTTGCGTGCCTTGTCACACCTCAAAAGGAGGTAAAGCTCCAAAAGGAAAATTAGACCTCGATGCCGATGAAGAGCTTGTACAGGTCGTTCATCGCGGTAAATATCCGGGAACTTATTTTCGTTTGGCGATGGATCAGCGAGCTCAATTCGGTCATAAACCGATTATTCATAATGGAACTTGGAGACAATCAAATGCCTCTCGCTACATTCGAAAATTCCAGTCCCGAAGAAGTTTATTGATTTGGAAAATCTGGGGAGAGCGTCTCGACGGTTGGACGAACGATGATTTCCCATCGGCGAAGGAGCCGGGAGATGCCGATTCCTTAGAGCTGGCGGGAAAGCCCATTTCAAACACTCAACGTAATCGAGATTTGAGCGACCTCGACTTTCAGGGATCGGTGATGCCTCCCGAGAAAGCCGTGAAGGCAGGGCTTGTTCAGGCTCTCAGCGACGAAGATAAACGAACTCTCGTGCGTTGGATCGATTTGGGTTGCCCTATTGATTTGGATAAAAACAAAAAGCAATTGGGATACGGTTGGCTGGGCGATGATAAACGCCCAACTCTAGCCCTGACGATTCCGGCTTCGGGTCATAATACTTCATTGGATCGAATCTTGATTGGAGCTTTTGATTACTACACCGGGATTAAGAATGAAAGCTTAAGCATCACGGCTAATTTTGCCATCGATGGCATCCCCCCGGGAGTGAATCTGGCGGATCACTTTAAGAAAAAATCTTTAGGAGTTCTGGAGTTTAAACTGAAGAATCCTATTTCAAAATTGAAGAGCGGGACTTTAAACGTAAAGGTTAAAGACCTTCAAGGAAATTGGACTCAGGTCAGCCGAACCTTCTCTGTTCGATGAAGAAGAACAAAAAGAGATTCCTAAAGATTTGTCTATTCATCTCCATCTCCGTGGTTTTAACGTTTATTTTTCAATTTCAAGCTATTGCACGATGGACGATTTTTTGGATGCAGTTTGAAAGTCTTGGGAAAAATGAACAAGGCTATTTCGAATACGAGCATCGCGAGAGTGGGGTGATCATGGTTTTGGTTCCCGCGGGGGAATTCACCATGGGGAGTCCAACTTGGGAATTCGGACATGAAATTGGAGAGGCACCCATTCGTCGAGTTCAGGTTTCTCGATTTTTAATTTCGAAGTACGAAATTTCTCGGGAGGTTTGGAAGAGGGTTATGAATGAGCAGCCTGACTCGAACCAGCCTTATACTTCATTAGAACCTCCCAATGGTAGTTTCCCCGTTAACTTTGTATCCTGGAATGATTGTTATGGCAGCGCTGACTCTTTTTGTAAAAGCCTCGGCTTTAAACTTCCAACCGAAGCCCAGTGGGAGTACGCCTGTCGAGCCAAAACTAAAACTCCTTTTGCTTTTGGTCCTCGTCTGAATAAAAACCAAGCCAGTTTTGGTGGCCATCGCGGGGGGAAGATGGTCTCGGTCGATTCCTTTCAGCCCAACGCCTTCGGTCTCTACAATATGCACGGAAATGTTTTGGAGTGGTGCGAAGATAACTTCGAATTAAATGCTTACTCAAAAGAGGGGCGAGAGGACGGCGACGTTCCTTATCTGTCGGATTCAAAGTACCGAGTTCTTCGAGGTGGCAGCTGGAATTACATGGAAGGGGATTGTCGATCTGCCGCACGTTACAAAGGCTTACCCGATAAAAAACTCATGGTGTATGGCCTTCGACCCGTCAGATCCTACCCGTAACCCTCACTTCAATCCCGAATATTTCAAGCCCGAAGTGTCAACGAGGGATAGCAACTAGAGACGTAAATGTCTTTAAATCAATTTAAGTGAGGGATTCCACCTCGAATTGAAGCTTTAATAAATGTAATTCTGAACTCTTAAGGCATCAAATGGCATAAGATCCCGTCGCTTACGCTCTGGGCTAGTTAGTTAAAATTTCTAAAAATCTACTGTCTCCATACGGTGTAGCGTGAATCATATAAGAGCGTTGAATTAGAATTTCACTGTGCTTAATTTAGCTTGTGATTTAATAAATCGTTAAAACGCATCTAAAAAACGGAAGAACAAAACCTATCGCGAATAGAACCATTACACCAACTGTGCTCAAAAGGGAATAAAGCGAGCGGGAGTTAGAGTATCTAAGAATGATTGGCACGAGCAGCAAGAGCAATCCAAAGCTTTCAAGTCCTTCAGGAAACCAGCCGCTACGAGGCTGAACCCGAAGCGCCACCTTCGAAATCGCCAACCACCCCATAAAAATGATACTCAGCTGCAAAATAAGAATTTGATTCTTCGAATTGTTCGTCATGGATTGAAATCTAATCTGCTTCATCCGGATAAAAACTTAACCTCCAAGGCTTATCCATCAATTTCCAATCCCCGTCAAAAATACCTACATCATCGATGTAGTATTCAAGTATGAAGTCGGTCTTGTCGTTTCGGAAATAAAATGTAGCATTTCCTGCTTTAATAAACTTTCTCGATCGCTCACTGAACTCTCCATGTTCAGTTCTTTTAAAATGAAAATCTTGGATGTCTTGTTGTTGCTCTTTGAGTCTGTTCTGAATTTCTTGAAAGCTCTCTTTAATTTTAATATCTCTTTGCTTGTAATATTTTGAAAGAAAGACTCCCCTCGGATGGCTTTTGGGATCGCTTGTTAGATCTTTACTAAACTCGGACTCAAAATAGGGGAGAGCTTGATCCAGAGTGATCCAACAGCCTTGAAATTTCTCAAAGTCATTCTGTTTCAAGGCGTTTAAAAGATTCCTCCCCAATTGTTCTGGGCTGTCAACTTTGGCGGGAGGAAATATCCAAGATCGTAGATCGGGGTGGGTAAATGGAATAATGATCGAACAGATGAGGGCTGCACCTGCTAAACCGATGAGGGTGGGCTTCCTAAGTTTTTTACTTTTTTTCGGCTCAGTGTTCAATCGATTCTTCTCGTCGAGCTGGGAAGGGCTTAACGATGAAATGTCTTAGGAAATTTAGGAGTTTATTTCTCCTTGGTCAGAATCTTCATCCTTCTTCTTTCGTCTCTCTCGCTTCTCTTTTTTATCTTTCTTATCCTCTTCTTCTTGGTCACCCTTCTTATTATTTCCTTTTTTATTACCGCCCCTTTTGTTGTTCCCGCCCTTCTTGTTTCGTTGGCGTTGCTTTCCGCCGACCAGACGGTGTGTTCCGTCACTATCATCGGCTAACTGAATTAAGAGCTTTGAAGCGCGCCCAAAACTGAGAGTGTGAATGGTGATGCCTTGTAAGCGATTCTGCTTTTTGATCTCTTCGGCAATTTGACCGGGGTCGGTAATCATCCCTCCTACGGGTTGCCCGTCCGAGAGAAAGTAAATGGTGTCGACCTTTTTATCCTTAATTGCAAACTCAAGAGTGTCGTAGATATTTGTTTTTAAGGAAGTTTTTAAATCCTGAACGAATTGAATGGCTTCCTGTCGCCCTTTGCCTTTGAGGGGATACAAAGACTTCTTCCATGAATAATAGGAACGATGGAAGTAAATAATATTGATCCAAGTATCCTCGGGTAGCTTGGCGATGATCCCACTCAATTCTTTTTTCATGATGGCGAGTTTGGATCCGGGAGGCCCGCTGGTGTCTCTTTTACCTCGATTTTTAGCACCACCTCCTCCTTGCCCCTTTTTCTTTTTACCGGGAATTCCGAGCATACTGTGAGAGGCATCGACGACAAAGGAGATACGCTTCGAAGAAATCTCGATGCCAAAGTAAGAAAGGTCGTGTTGCTTAACGGAAGTTCCCCCTTCCTTTTGATTCGAGATTTCAAATGTGGCTTCTGCGACTTCCCACCATTTCTGCCAATCTTTATGAACGTAACCCATGTTTTTTTCGGTGAGTGACATCAGAAGTTTGAGGGTTGCTAAGCGAAGCTTTTCTTCTCGCTCTTTTTCGATGTGATCGATCAGCGGGCTGACGAGATCTTTGTGGCGAAATTTTTTCAGAGCTTTGAGGGTGAAATCTCGAACCTTCATGTGACGGTGTGGTAAAAGCTCGATCAGAGTTTCTCTGGCTTCAGAATTTTTGGGAGAATGCCCTAAGCTCGAGATGGCCACTAATTGAGTTTCCAGCGGAGCTTTTAATGCCAGATTTGAAACCCAACTGATTTTGCTTTTTTCTTTAGACTTGGTGAAGCCATCGAAGAGGGTGATTTTTGTCCCCAGGTCTAAGCCCGATTTAGAGCTGGCGACCTTAGAGAGAGCCTTGAGTTCTTTAGAAGATAACGAGAGTGTGGTGATGACCTCAGCGGCGGCTTGACTGATTCCTGTCAATTTTTTGTTTTGAAGTTCTTTAAAAACGAAGCTTCTTCCCTTCGAGGAAGAATTGGCGGCAATTTCGGTTAAATGGCTTTTGAGTTCACTTTGAACTTCGGTTGAGGTGATCTTGGGTTGACTCGCGAGATCACGTTTGGCTCGCTCGTAGCTTTTGATGGCTGAGCTTAAGTTGTTCGTCAACGGGCTTGCTTCTAATTCACAAAACGAAAACGTGAGTAAGGTGATGAGCAGAGCTAAGTTCAAGTTTTTCATAGCTAAGAAACAAACCATTCTTAAAGTTTCGGCAGATAGCTTTGAGAAGCCTTTAAGGACGAAAAATAGATTTTGGAAATTTTATGAATTGTAACGTGGGAGGTCCTTCTAAAAAGCAGTATTTATTGGCTCCGTAGCCGAATTTGTAAAAATTCGGTCAAATCCCATGGAGTTGGTAATGAGCGTAGGCATAAAAAAACGCACAGCCGAATCCGATTAGGAAAATAATTCCTGATCGTTCATGGGCTGTGCGTGGAGGCAGCTCAAAAGGAGAATATTGGATCAGTTCGAATATTCTCTTCTGCCTTAGGTCTCAAGATGCTCGCTTGGGCATCGTTCTTCGATCAGCCTTCAGTTGGGTGCTTCCTTAGGCTACGATCGAGGGAAGAGAGAGAGAATTCTCCTCGTTTATTTCAGAAAAGTTCTATTCTAAGAAGCCTTCTAAGCTTCGGCTTCGAACGGGATGCTGAAGCTTTTTAAGAGCTCGAATTTCGATTTGACGAATACGCTCACGGGTGACCTTGAATTTCTTACCGAGTTCTTCAAGGGTGTAAGTGCTATCGCGTCCGATTCCAAATCTCATTTTGATGACTTCTCGTTCGCGCAAGCTCAAGGATTGAAGGGTTTCTTCGATCCGGTTTCTCAGCATTTCGTAGGTCACACTCGAAGTGGGACTTTCGATGCGACGATCTTCGAGAAAGTCTCCGAGGGAGCAATCGTCGTCATCCCCTAAGGGATTGCTGAGTGAGATTGGAGAGCGAGAGAGCTTCAAGACTTTTCTCACTTCTTCAGAAGGAAGTTCGATCGCTTCGGCGATTTCGGCAATCGTCGGGGGGCGACCTTGAATGAAGGTGAGTTCGCGATTGACGTTCATGATTTTTGTCATGATGTCCGACATGTATACCGGGAGTCGGACCAATCGAGATTTTTCGGCAATGGCCCGAGAGATGGCTTGTCGGATCCACCAAGTGGCGTAGGTTGAGAATTTATAACCTTTGCGGTATTCAAATTTCTCAGTGGCTCTCATAAGGCCGGTGTTGCCTTCTTGAATGAGATCAAGGAAGGGGAGTCCTCTTTTTCGATAGCGTTTTGCGACGCTAACAACCAACCTTAAGTTTCCATTGGAGAGATTACTTTTTGAGGTTTGGTAGAGGTTGAATTCTTGATCGACCTTTTCGCAGCGGGCGAGGAATTCTTTGTAGCTTTCTTGGAGCCAACCATTGGCTCGTTCTAAGCCTGCGACATCGAGTTGTTTTTTGACTCGCTTAGGAGAAGGAACGAGTTCTTTGATCTCCTTTGCCATTTGCAATAAGGCTTCTTTCCACCGAGTCAAGTACTTCATCTTGATGTGGTAGTTCTCGATTTCCTTATAGCCTTTTTGATGGCGACGGTTGAGGCGGCGGCGAATTTTATTGAGTTCTGCGGCACTTTTACCGTTGGAGACGAGTAAGTTGTGGTCGAATTTATTCTTTTCGATGAGCTTATCTAAGACCTTGATCGATTCTTCCATCTGGATAAAGAATTCACCGCGTTCCCCTTTCTTTGAAAGGTTCACGTCTAAGGCTTTTTCGATCAGAATATCTTTAGAGTGGATCAGTTTGAGGAGCTCCGTGGCTTTGACCATTCCAAAATGAGTGGTGAAAACCAATTCACGTAGGGCATCACGAGAACTCTCGATATTCTTTGCGAGTTGGATCTCTTCTTCTCTTTTGAGGAGATTGATCTCCGACATTTGAGAGAAGTACATACGGATGGGATCATTCAATTTTCGAATGGCCATCTCTTCGTCGTCCCGTAGGGATTCCTCATCGGCTTCGAGAGTCTCCGCTTCGGTCTCATCGATGACTTCGATACCGTTTTCGGTGAGAACTGCAACCAGTTGATCGAAAGCTTCAGGTTCAGAGTACTCCTCGGGAGCGATCTCTAGAAGCTTATCGTAGGTAATTTCATTTTTACCTTTGAGAGAGTTCAGTATTTCTTGCGTAGTTGATTTCAGTGCGTTCACTCTATCCAACCTCCTGGCAGGGGGGCAGGGGACCTTCGTGGTGACAAAGGCTTGGGTGGACGAAACACTCTCCGGGGGACAGGAGTGAGTCGTAGGACGGGGAAATCGGTGCTCTGGTCGTCCGGTCAGCCGATCCTATTCATGGATCTCGCTGTGACCTCGGTGAGGGGAGCCCGAGGGTGGGATTAATAGTCTTTCATTCAACTAAAATGCCGAACTCACAAAGAAGTTGGTTTTTTTAGAAAAATGAAAGCACTGACTAAATCCTTTTACGGTCAGAATTTTCGTCAGAGTCTTCGTATTTACCTTCTTTTCAGTTTTAAGTACGAGTCCATTCACACTTTAAAGATTGCTGTCTAAATGGATTGCAAATGAAGTTTTTATTTAGAGAGCCGTGATGGGCTTCGTTTCTTCATATTGCTTTAGGTTCTTAATTTAGACAGCTAGGAATGAATTGGACGAACCATCTTGTCTCGTAAAAGCCCGAAGTACCAATCAGTCAACTCGATACGAGCTTCCACTATTTCAAGAAACAGCCATGAGCTAAGCTCAATTTACGCACCCGCCACGTTTGCCTTGAGAGCAGCCTTAACGTCTTTTGCCCGTCCCTAACACCCCTCTCTGATTTGAAGAAGGGGCACGGATCAAATTCGGCTGAACCCGATTTAAGAAAGAGTAAGCAAGAGTGAGGAAGATTCGTTTCTGCTTACCTCAGACCATTAGAGCAAATGGAGTACCAAGAATTAGAATCGGGGGTTAGAGTTCCAAGATGCTTAATTGATTAGGTTTGCGTTATGTGCATTTAGAGGGATAGTCCCTTTGTAAAGATTCAGTGTGCTCTTCTTGACAATTTACATCGGAGAGACTGAGGCATTATTGTCACACTTTTAGTCAGGTGCGGTGAGTTTGGTGCGATGGAGAGGTTGTGGGGGGGAGGATACATGCAGGAATTCGTTTACTAGCCCGGAGCGTAAGCGACGGGATCAATCCCGTCGCTTACGCTCCGGGCTAGTTAATTTTGTTCTTCGGTAATATGTGAATTGAAGGATTTGTTGGCTCTGCAACGAAAAAAGGGCTGGTTTAAGACCAGCCCTTTAAGAGTGATTAAGCTTTTAAGAATTGTTTTTTGGGGGTAGGAACCTCAGCGAATGATTAGAGCACCCTGATCATCAAATTGACCATCGTAGGGCTCGACCGGCAACGCTCGGGTCACGTAGACCTTGATTAAGGTACTCAACGATGTCACTGCTGAAGGCGTCCAGTGCTCTGCCGTGGGAAGTTTTCTCTCAGCGATTTCCTGGGAGGTGAGTGAATCCGTTGAAGCTGTCCATAGGATGATCTTCGCATTTTCACCATAGAAGCGATGGATCCAATCTAAGTTGATAGCTACTTCTGAAGTTGGGGCCTTTTTAATACTGCCAGAGCTCCAAATTCCGTTGATCAGGATGTGGGCCTTGAGTGAATTGTCTTGGACTGAAGGCGCCACGTTCAAATCATCTTCGTTCTTGCTGACCATTAAGACGTAGAGATTATCTCGAGGTTTTCCCGAGAATTGAACCTTGAGAAGGTTGTTTTTAATTTCGCGGGGAAGCTCGATCGTGGGATTGACCACTTGGACTCTGACATGGGTGAAGGCCAGGAGGGCTTTGAAGTCTTGAGTGACCATGAAGAACTTGAGGGTCGTTGCCCCATTCGGCATCTTGCGTGAATCCATTTCGATGTTCAGGATTCGGGAAATTTTGGGGATCGCCTGGCGGCCGAAGGATACCGTCTTGATGAAGTGATTATCACGGTAGCAAAGGATATGTCCGGCTTGGCGGTAGTTCGTTAAGAATTCGTACTTTTGCTTGAAGAACAGGGGCTCGCCATCATTGGGGCCGCCGATAGCAGCAAACTTATAATGCCAATTGAAGAAGCGAGAAGCGTTGGCATAAGCTTCTCTATTAAAAAGAGCATTCCGATCCGAATCCATTGTCGAATCGTGCCGGGTCGAATCGTGCCGGGTCGAATTTTGCCGGGTCGAATCCTTAGAAGATTGAAGTTCTTCCCAGCTCAATCCGGGAGCCATTTGTGCCGGAATTTCTAAATCGTGGGGGAGGGGAAATCCCAGTTGGACGGGGGTTATCTTCTGGAATGACCCCGAGTGAGAAGCCCCCCGATCAAAAGACTGCGGGGCCGAATCAAAGAGTTGAGTGTAGAGTGCGGGGTTGAGTAAGAAGGTTGCAAGTACAAATAGAAGTCCACCTAAGAGCGTCAGGCGCACTTTGGGTTCAATTTTACCAACGCTATTTTCTGATGGAGATGGATGGCGTTCAGTATTCATTGATCACTTGCAGTTAGCAAATTGAGATCGAGAATCTACCTTAGCGTCGATTCAAATTTGGGATTCAAACTTCGACTTAGGTTTTTATTTTCGGCCTCGTTTTGATGGACCCGATATTGCCAGATTCAATAAGGTTAAGAGCTTCAGAATAAGGAACTACGAACTCCGATAGCCTGAATCAATTCTGACAATTGTTGACATTTTTCATGCGCGATCTCACAGAGTTCGCGGAAATCATCGCGAGTAATCTTCTAAGAAGCGTGCAGTGTTGGGCTGAAAGATTTATTAATTAAAGACTTAGAACAACCCAAGAGAGATTTTAAACCTATTCCTGAACTCCCGCAAATTCTTTTCTCAGCAACCTTTGAATCTTTATGTTCATCGTTTAATCCCAAATTTCTTCAGGAAGCGATGGAAGGACTCTCTCGACATCTCACAGGCCTTTGCTGCCTGGGTGACATTTCCTTCATTTTCCCGGTAACACTTCTCTACGTAGTACTTTGTGAACTGATCACGCGCCTCGCGGAGGGGTTGATTCGCCAGGTTCCGAAAAAATGTGGGCTCCTCAGGGCCAGGTCCAAAGAGAGCTGTTTCTAAGTCTTCTGCGCCATTTTGACTCGCTGTTTGTTCTGTACCGGCGGGCAAGATTTGAGAAGGATCCTCGAATTGGCAGTCTTTTGCCTGAAGGTGATCTCCCTTGAGCAAAAGCGCTGATCGTTCAAAGAAGTGCTTCAATTCTCTGACATTCCCCGGCCAAGTGTATCTCTTGAGGAGATCCATCGCCTCAGAACTGATCGTCTTCTTCTGAGTCGAAGCTTCTTCCGCGATCATCTTGAGGAAGTGTTCTGCTAAATGAGGGATATCTTCGATCCTTTCCCGAAGGGGAGGGAGGATCAATCTCAATCCATTGAGACGAAAATACAAATCTTCTCTAAACTTTCCCTCCTTAACTAAGTCGCGAAGATCGCGGTTAGCTGCGCATAGGATTCTGACATCGATTTGGATGGTGTCTTTACCTCCAACCCGGCGGAGTTCACCTTCCTGAAGAACCCGAAGGAGCTTCTTCTGCATCGCTAAGCTCATCTCCGCGACTTCATCCAAAAAGAGAGTCCCTCCATGGGCGAGCTCGAACAAACCCTTTCGAGTTGAAGTGGCACCCGTAAAGGCACCTCGTTCGTGCCCGAACAATTCGCTTTCTAAAAGAGAATCAGAAAGTGCGGCACAGTTTTCAGAGATGAAGCGGGCTTCTTTTCGAAGGCTGTGAGCGTGGATCGCTCGGGCTACTAATTCCTTTCCCGTTCCACTTTCTCCGCAGACCAGTACGGGCAGGCTGGTGGGGGCGACGCGTTCCAGCAGCTCAAAGAGGTCGAGCATCTTGGATGACTGCCCAACAATCTCTGGGAAATTGGAGTGATCTAAGCGTTGATTGTGATCGAAGCGCGCTTCTTTTCGGCTTTGCTCTAATTCTTTTGTCCGCACTTCAACCTCGTTTTGGAGACGATGGTTGAGTTTTTCCATGCGTGCATTGAGCTCGACCAATTCCGAGTTCTTTTTACGGAGAGTGTTTGAGAGATGGGCGCTTCGAATCGCGTTCGTCGCTTGGTCGCAAAACGTTTCTAAAACGTGAAGATCTCTTTCTTCGAAGGCTTGTTGTCGAGAACGATTGTCGAGGTAGAGCGCACCCAAAGATTGAGTACCTGATTTAAGTGGCAGGCAAAGTACCGAGAGCAACCTTAGATCTTGAACACTTTTTGAAGCGATGAAGCGGTCGTCCGAAACGGCGCTTGTCGTCAAGATCGGTTGAGCGGTCCGCAGAACTTCCTCACAGATACTGTGGCTCATTTTTGCGTTGGGATTTTCGATCGTCTCCCCGGCCATATTTCTTGCGATTGTGATCTCTTCTTCAGAAGGACCTGAGGGTCTTAAGATCAAAAAGCCTCGTTCAGCGCTCATCAGATCTAAAACGGCATCGAGGATGTGTTCTAAGAGGTGACGAAGGTTTGCTTCGGTATTGAGAGCTTTATTGATCTCTTGGAATTTGAGGAGACGTCGATTTTGGTGTCTCAGTTCTTGGAGTTCGCGTTGCACTTGGAGCGGAAGATCCGTCTTGAGGGGCAGGCGATGGGGAGCTTCTGATTCGGCGCTCCATTCGGACTGAGTCAAACGCGAGCTTAACAGGCGACGTTCACGAGTTGAGTAAAAGAGGGGAGTTTTGTCTTCGCCTAATTCTTCTCTGAGCTTGGCGAGGATCTCTGCGGCTTCTTCGAAATGCTCTTGGGCTCGCTCTGGGTTTTTATCTTCTTCTGCTAATCCCGAATAAAATTTTACTTTCCAAAGAATGGTCGGGATATCGGCGGCTTCCACTTCACTGCGCGTGAAAAATCGATTTTGGCGATTGTCAGGGGAGGAACTCGATTGAGCTTCTAAGCGACCTCTCAACAAGAAATACTTTGAATTGAGATCGCGGATGCCTAGCTCTTCTAAAAGATCGTAGGTCGCGTTGAGGAGGCGATTCGCTTCTCGAGGTTGATCGGTTTCCAGAGAAAGTCGCGCTTTCTCTAACAGCAATTCGGTGAGAGCTCGTTGGCTTTTGTTGTCTCTAAAAAGAGCTTCGGCACGATCGAGTCTCAGTTCAGCTTCTCTAAAATCGCCCTCTTCTAAGGCGACGACACCTAAACCAAATAACGCTTTTCCCGTCAGAAGTTTTTGTTCACCTTGTCGGGCTCTCGAGAGGGCGTCTTCTAACAAACGAGTCGCTTTGTCTAAATCTCCAAGTTCGATGGCGATTCTCGAAAGAAGTTCACGGGCGAAGGCTCGTCCGTAGCGGTTCTCTAGAAGCTTGAACTCTTGTTCCCCTTCTTCACATCGAGCTTGGGCCTCGGCGATCCTTCCCTGGGAAAACAACAGCTCCGCCAATTGAATTTTGGAGTTGGCAATGCCCATCTTCTCACCGATGGATCGCCTCAACTCTAATGCTTTTTCACAATGAGCGGTCGCCTTTTCCAGTTCTCCCTGAGACTGGTAGATCTTCCCGATTCGATAGTGGGAGAATGCGATACCACTTCTTGATTTAAATCGTTTTCGTTTTTCTAAACTTCTAAAGGCGTAGTCTAAGGCTTCCGAAAAATGGCCTTGGAGTTCAAGGATGTTAGCCAGGTTATTCATACCGGCAGCTTGACCGTGTTGATCTCCTAAACGCGTAAAGAGTTCGATGGATCTTCGGTAGCAGTCGGCGGCTTGAGGGAGATTATCTCGGAGGCAAAGAGCTAAGCCGATATTGTTGTAGCAGTTCGCGATCCCTTTCGGATCTCCGATCTGATTGAACATCTTGAGGCTCGCACCGTAGTTTTCTAATGCGAGCGTGGGATTCGCGCGATTGAACTGAATGGTTCCTAGATGATTATAAAGTCGGGCGAGGGACCTTCTGGATTGAAGAAGTGTTGCCAGTTCGATTCCTCTCGAAAACTGTTCGATCGCTTTATCGTAATCTCCGAAAGACATCTGCGCTAGGCCCAAGGCTTGATGTGCTTTTAAAATCTTGGGCAAGTTTTGGGCTTCACGCGCTCCCTCTGCAGCTTCGTGGAAATACTGGATGCTCTTGGTGTGATTGTTCGATTTAGCGAAGGTTTTTCCCAATTGTAAGCAAGTTCTCGAGTAGGCTTCAGGATCGAATTTTTGATTGGTGGCTTCTAAGGCTCGAACGGAAAAATTTTCGGCGATCGATACTTGGCCTCTTTTCAAGTTGAATTCTGATAGAGCCAAGAGCGTTTCGATAATCTCTTCGCTCGGGGGTAATTTTTCGAGTATGGAGAGAGATTCTTCAAAACAATAATTCGCGTTGACCTGGTCATCATTTTCAAGGTACGCCTCCCCGAGGAGTCGATAAGCACGAGCCTGACTTTCGGTAGGGGTCGTCGAATCTTCTGATTTTATAAGTTGATCGAAGTATTCGATCGCCTGGGAGGCTTCCCCTAAGCGTTGATAGATCAGAGCTAGGCTGAATAAGGTTTTACTCCTGATGGCTTTCTCGGTTTTGATCGAAACATCGTCGTCGAGTTCATGCTTTTGATGGATCTTTTCGAGCAAGGTCGTCAAAAGCTGTGAGGCCACTCTGAGGCTTTGTGCTTTTTGGTAGTGGGTGGCGACTCGTTGGGAGGTTTCGAGGTAGCCCTTCCAATCATCCGCTTCAAGGCTCAGTTGAACCGAAATCTCTCCGTCATCCGAGGGATGGTGTTCTGAGATATAACTGAGAGCACTTTGGTAAAGTTTATGTTGAGTGTCTGGATCCAGCTTTTGCAGTATTTGCTTTCGATCGCGGGGATCCCACCAGTCGACGGTAACGATCGACGGGGTTTTAGTGATGGTTAGGAGGTCGGCTTGAACCAACTGTTGGAGTTGGTCTAAGAGGCGGTAGTTGGGCTTTGAAGTGGGGTCGAGTTTCCCTTCCAGCCAATGTCCAAATTGCTGAATGCGAACGGGAGCTTGGAGGATTGATAAAGCCTCGAGCAGAACCTTCTGCTGATCGTCTAAAGAATTGAATTTACTTTCGAGAGATCGATTTTGGTTCTCAAAGTTTTCAGGATCGGACTGAACTTGTTGGTCGAGTTGCCTCGGCAAGCCCTGGCTGAGTTCCCACAGGCGATCGACCTCTTCGGTGGAGATCGGCTGGCTCTCATCGCCATGCCTCCATTCCAGCCAAGTTCGGCACTCTTCACGGCTCAAGGGGCGATAAGTTAAGTGTTGGCAAAAGGGTGCTTCAACCCAATGAGACTTCCACGGGCTTTCATCGATTTCGAGGTTCGGGAGGCGTTCTGTGGAGGTCGGGGTACTCTTGTAGACTCCGATGAATAAAACTCTAGCTTCATTCTGTTTGCCGACCGACAGAGGGCGATTGGATGATGATTCCTCTAAGGATTCTTTGTTGTCGCCTGAGTTTGAGTCGTAGAGCAATTCTTGAATCGAAGTTTCCAGGGTGTCAATCTCCGTTCTTCGGTACAAGTTTTGAGCGAGGATCTCAAGGAGATTGAGGGTGTCGGCGTCGGCTTCTTGAAGTTGGTCTAAGAGGATGATGTAGGGAGATTGTTGACTCCGACTCACCAAGAGTTCGGTGAGTGAATCTGCGATTTGATGGGGAGCCTCGCCGGGTTCGGCTTCACCCGTCAGGCGGGTATCGGACTGTTGAGAAAGGCTGGGAAGGACGGGGGCCGCCAAGGCTAAGGAGCGACGATGGATCGGGGCCGTGAGGTCTAAGCCTCTCAAGAGTGGAGTGAGGGTTTCGCTGAGAGCTTGGAAGGGCATCCAGGAAGGCCTTTGGCTTTGCCCGCGATAGAGATCGATATTACTGAGCTTGGTCAGGGTGCTGAGGCCTTCGATCAGTCGTTCTTCGTAGGCGTCGTCGTGAGACTCGATGAGGAGCAAGGGATGGCTCGGTTGGCCGTAACGGAGTCTTTCGATCTCTAGGCGGATTCGTGAAAGTTGGTCTTCCCAGCCTAAATGCGGAGGTTGCTGCTGGGTGGGTTGAGGGTCAGTCGACTTTTCAATTTGGGCGATCGACTCTAATTGGCGCCTCACTTCAGATGTGTTCGACGGACGGTCGGTGATATCGGGTGAGGTGAGGGAGCGGATGAGCTCGACGAGTTCTGGTGGTGTCGATTCAGGGATCGAGTCCCACGGCAATTCCGGGGTGTTCTGAGGGGATTGAAAATAGGTTTCAGTTTGAATGTTCTCAGGGATGCTTCCTCCCAGAAGGGCTTGAAGAATCGATAGCCCGAAGGAGTAGAGGTCGCTTTGAGGGCTCGCGGGGTGTCCTTCTAAAATCTCAGGAGCGATGTACGGGAAAGTACCCTGGATGCGCTGACCGGAATGAAGACGTTGATCGGCGGCGAGACCGAAGTCGATGATGAAGGCCTCGAAGGTCAGCTCCAATTCCCCATTTGGCTTCGATTGTTCTTTTAAGAGGAGATGTTTGGGATTGAGGTCACGGTGGATCAAGCCCAAGGAGTGAATGCTCTCCAAGCCGCAACAGAGTTGGTAAAGAGCCTTATTGAAGGCTAACCAGTGACTCTCGGGGATCAATTTGTGAGTGAGAGGTTGTTCCCCTTTGAGCGAAGGAGGTTCGGGCGTTCCTAAATTTTTAAATGCCGTAACGAGGTCCGTCCCTTCGATGTACTCAGAAGCGATAAAGAACTTACCCGGAGCCGGCGGGGGAGGTGAAGACTGAGAGGGGTTATGAGGGCGGCTGAAGGCGACCGCTTCAAGGGGCGTAGCTTCGATGCTCTCAATTCTTCCGAGGTCGATGACTCTGGCGAGGTTGGGATGGTTGAGTCGCCTCAAGATCTCGTATTCTTTTTTTGCATCCTCTTCATTGAGATTCGGATGCAGATCGAAGACTTTGAGGGCGACTTGAGAGCCATTCTTTTGGGTGTCGTAGCAATGATAAACCGTGGCTGTTCCCCCGACAGTCAAGTGCTGTAGGGCGATATAACGATGGTTGATCAATGGCCAAACGACATTCACCAGGCTGTGCTGCCTCCCACGAGAATTCGATTCAATTCGAGTTAGGACGGAGGGATTTCAGTCGAGGCCGAGCTTTTTCAAGTAGATGGGTGGGTTTTGGTGGCGGCCTCAAAGGATCCGTGATCATAATTACACACTAACACCTAGGGTGAGCTTCTGTGTGTAAAAAATGACACAAATTTTGAGGCGTGTGCAGCGATGTTCCTAAGTCTTTTTTAATAAAGGAGTTCCTGGATTTCCTCATCCAGCTTGTACTTAGAAATCTTGTTATAGAGGCTCGTTTTTGGGATTTGAAGTTGTTTAGCAACTTGGCTCTTATTGGCTTGGTTCTCAAGCAATGCTCGTTTGATCAAGTTCCGTTCGACCATTTCAACCGCTTCTTTAAGGGTCATCGAGTGGAGCTCTTCTTCCATTGCCGACCAGGTGGCTCCCGTTTCTCCCCGAGTGATATTTTCGGAGAGGTTGTGAACCTCGATCACTTGATCCGAGAGTGCGAAGAGGCGTTTCACTTCGTTTTGAAGTTCACGGATGTTCCCAGGCCAATTGTGTTGTGTCATCAATCGGAGGGCTTGGGCTGAAACCGATTTACTGATTCCGGCTTCTTGGCTGATCTGATCTAAGAAGAATTCGATGAGATCGGCGATGTCATCTTTTCGCTCTCGGAGGGGAGGAAGTTTGACATTGATGACATTTAAACGGTAGTAGAGATCCTCACGGAAGTTTCCATTGCGGACTTCGCTGAGGAGATCTTTATTTGTCGCTGAGATGATACGGACATTCACTCGAATGTAGTCTTTTCCTCCGACTCGTCGAATGACCCCTTCCTGAACTGCACGAAGGAGCTTCTTTTGCATATTCGAGCTCATGTCGCCGACTTCGTCTAAGAACAGAGTTCCTCCGTCGGCGAGTTCAAACAATCCTTTGTGGTCTCGATTGGCTCCCGTGAAGGCTCCTTTGACGTAACCGAAGAGTTCGCTTTCAAGCAGAGTCTCGGTCAAAGCCGCACAGTTCTCGGAAACAAAGTTTTGTTTTTTGCGCAAGCTATTGTGGTGAATCGCATTGGCGATGAGTTCTTTTCCAGTTCCACTCTCCCCGTTGATGAGGACGGGTGCGTTCGATTGACGAATGCGATCTAAGAGTTGGAAGATTTCAATCATGGGAGGGCTGCTACCGATGATCATCGAGTAGTCACCCAGGAGTTCCACTTTAGCTTTGCTCTTATTCGTGGGATTGGAAAAGCAGGCTAACTCATCGCTGGCTTGAAGAGATTTCAGCTTTTTATTCAGTTGCAGCAAGTCACCCCAAAGAGATCTATTCTCAGTGCCCAGTTTTTCAAAGGCTTGGCTGATAGCCAATGAATGGAGCAAGCAGATCACGGTTTCGGCAACCTTTTGGGAGAGTTGAATCGTTTGAAAGCGATGTTCCAAATAAAGTAGGCCGTAACAATGATCACGAACGGTCAGAGGGACGATGGCAAAGCTGCGAACTTTTTCTAAGAAGTCTTCGGGAAGTTTTAAGTTTTCAGCGTGTTGGAGGCTGTCTAACGCCCATACCGGTTCCCCGAATGCCAACGTAGATTTCAGCAGTTGGAGGGGGACTTTGGTTGAAGCTTTGGGGATGGCATCGCCGTCAAAATCAGAAGAAAACAAGGCTGAGCCCAACTCGGGGGAACAAGAGTAGTCACAGTTATCGGGTTTAGCTAAATGCCCTTTGGCGTCGAAAAAGAAGATGCGTTCACTCGAAGTGAGCTTTTGTATTTCACGAATTCTCTCTTGCTGCCACTGAGTGATATCGATATCCGATTGAGTGAGGTCCGAATAAATTTTTAGATCGAAGGCACCTTGTGAATCTTCAGTCGTTCTACCGACCCAAAGTTCTTTTAGGGCTTCGGGATTCAGATATTCCTCAGTATTGCGAGTGGGGCTATCGGTATTTGAGCTCATGAAAATCTTACTTCTTAGGGCACAGCACCACGGATGAACTCATCAATATCACAAAGATATATGAGAGGTCTCCAGGGCAATTTGTTTGGGGGCGTTCATTCGGTGGGACTGTTTTTTAGGAAGTTTCAGAGCCTATTAGGAGTTCTATATAGGGTTTGAAACTTCCTAAAAAACTATTGGGACACACTCTGGGCATCCCATTCCCGAGATAGTATAACATCCGGATTTTGGTCAGAGGGTCCATTTGAGTTAAATGGGCTTCTATAGATTTCTTCGGAACAAAATCGCCTGAATTTTCTGGGTTATCGGCAAGATCTCAGTCGAGAGATCCGAAGAATAGAGAGTTATGTACCGAAAACTATTGCTCCAACGTTCAGGAGGGCTGCCTCGATTTTCTTGGGAGCAAGCCCAGCTCGTTGAAGTCTTTAAAAACAAAACGAAGTTCTATTATCGAAAGAAAGAACAATGGAAAGAACACTCATCATTCTTAAGCCGGATGCCATTCAACGCAGTCTCTGTGGTCAAATTTTGGGAAGGTTTGAAGCCAAAGGCCTCAAAATCGTTGGCATGAAATTTACAGTGCTTCCCGACGAGACCGTAAAAACTCATTATGAGGCCCACGCTGATAAGCCGTTCTATGGGGATTTGGTTGGTTTTATGACTTCAGGGCCGGTCGTCGTTCTCGCTCTTGAAGGAAACGAAGCGATTCAAGTTTGCCGTAATATGATGGGGGCTACTTTTGGTTTCAAAGCCGATCCAGGCACGATCCGTGGCGATTTTGGTATTTCGAGCCAATTCAACCTCGTTCACGGATCAGACTCTCCTGAAGCCGCAGAGCGAGAATTAGGCCTATTTTTCTCAGCCGGAGAGCTTTTTGACTACTCCAAGGGCGATGATCCCTTGATGGCTTGATCTTTCGTTACACTACGATGACTTAAATCGTGGACACTTGACTCATCCTCGGTACTTGAGGGGGCTTGGTTCTCTCCGCCACTCCCGACAATATAAGTTGATTCTTTGACCTTATCGGTCGAGGATGAGTGGAGAGCTCGCCGCTCATAGGCCAGTTTGACCCCTTTCTGAGCTTGTGTTAACGTTGAAATGAGCCGTATTAATTTCCTTAGATAAGATTACAGCCATAAAGTCAGCAGAAAATATGAATAGTCGACTAGTAGTATTGAGCCAATTCGCTGCTCGAATGAGTTTCATCGGAATTTTGGGTATCGTTATGACGGGGGTGGGTTGCCTGAACACACAATCTAATAGGATTTACACCAACCTCAATGCGGCCGAGAAAGCTAAGAAAATTAAAGAGCTTCGAGATGAGGCCAAAGGCTTAAGATTCGAATACACGAAGAATCTTCAGATCAATCAGTTTGATGCGACTGCCTCTCTTGAGAAAATCGTTGAGAACTATCGGATTACTACCGAGATCGCCCCCGACACCTGCCCTTCATGTTACGAAGATTACGCGAACGCTCTTTCGATGCTCGGGCGGCATTATTATTACTTACACCAAGATGAAGTCACGTTCGCCGATCAGAGTGCAGATCCGGTTGAAGAAGAAAAACATCTCACCAACGCTGATAATTTCCGTAAGAAGAGAGATAATGCCTTCAATCGATCTTACGCCGCGTTCAATGCTTTTTTTCGCCATCCCGGCAACAAAGCGCCGATTGAAAACTCACTTGTTCGTTTGATCGAAGATTTAGCTTTCTTTCAAAGGAACTTTGATCAAGCCTTGATCTTTGTCGATCGTCTCGAAGATCGCGTGAATGTGAGCCCTTCCCTTTCGAGTCGAAACTTCATTCGGGATACCCGGAAGTCCATCGAGAATTTGCGTACGAAGGGTCGATTGCGTTAAGTGAATCACTCTTAAAAGGCT
This sequence comes from Planctomycetota bacterium, assembly GCA_028280485.1. Lineage (GTDB taxonomy): Bacteria > Planctomycetota > UBA8108 > UBA8108 > JACQVS01 > JANQLS01. The sequence continues at coordinate 59,463 of JANQLS010000202.1, read as the reverse complement.
ATAAAAAAAAGCCACGCTCACTTTGTGAGCGTGGCTTTTTTTATGTAGCAGTCGATTCACCCCGAAGTTGTGATTTTTTTCGAAATACATTAGTAAGCCCGGAGCGTAAGCGACGGGATATGTCTATGCCATGAATCTCCATCGGTACGTCCTAATGGATCGCTTAGGCATTTAATATCCACCTACGAAATACTCTCGCATTGTCCCGTCGCTTACGCTCCGGGCTTATTAATCTTGGTGCTTAAATCTTTGTTGTGATCCGGATCTGAATCGATCTTAAATTTAATGTATCTCTAGGTCCTTCTCGCCGCATACGCCTGATTTTAAATAGATAAGGTTTACCCTCTACCTAAACCGGCTCAGGGGCTGAGCCGACTACTATGGGCGCCCTCTAAGGCTATTGTCAGTACTTTTGACGTCTGATTTTAGGTTCCGTGATCCTTACTCTGAGAAACACAGTCCAGCCTTGGTACAAATCAAATTCCTGTAATGTGATTTAACTCTGATTTTTGCCTCTCGTCGAATTCGGATGCTATGCTTCTTCGACTTCCCTGAACATGGGGAGGACGAGACGTGGTTAAAAACCGGGTGAAAATTACCATTTGTTGGAGGAGACAGTGGCCGAGAGCGAACAAGAATCTGGAGACCTTGACTTCAAAAGAGTCATCGAGAAAAGCACTTCAGAAGTCGCACTCTCGGACCTCCAACGAAAAGGTTTCAAACAGGTCAAAGTCCTGAATCGGAAGGTTATCTTCCAGCTGATCGCTGAAGCGGTCGACGGGGTCATTATGGATCGCCGTCAACAGATCAGTGAAGAAGAGCGCGGTAAGTACATTCAGGAATCGAAGGCCAAGTTTGATGCAATGGCGAAGGAACGCCTGCAAGTTCAACAAGAACTCGCCGAGCTTCGTCACTTTAAAGAACAAGCTCTCGCTCACGAGCAAAGCACGATTCAGGATAAGAAGAATCTTGAGCAGGAACTTCAACAGTACCAGCAAAAGGTTCAACAGTTCGCCCAGGTCGAAGAAGAGCTGAGGCGGTCTCAAGAGCAAATTCGAAATTTCGAAAATCTTGAAAGTGAACTGAAGCAGTCTCAAGAGCGAGTTCAAAAATACGAAAACCTTGAAAACGAAGTCGAGCAGTTTAAAGAAAAGGCCGAGCAAGCTCAGGTCGTAGAAAAAGAACTCGGAGAAGTGCGAACGGCACTCGAGCAAGCTCAACAAGCTGCTGAACAAAACGACAATAAGTTTTCAGATCTTCAGAATGAAGTTTCTCAGAAACAAGAGGAAGCCAATCGAAATCGCGAAGAGCTCTTAGTTCTTCAAGGGCGATTGGAAGCGAGTGAGGCAAAATCAGCAGATTTTTCAGAGAGTTTAGAAAAATCGCGTACTGAATTTCGAGAACTCCTCACCAAGAAAACTGAAGCTGAAAATTTACTCGAGAAGACCCAGTCTGATCTCGAGTCGAGTGAAGAAGAAGTAGAAAAACTTAAGGAATCACTCGAAGAAGCAGAATTGAAGCTCAAGGAGCAAGAGGCTCAAAGAGCAGATATCGGATCTCAACAACTGACGATGGCGTTGCTGTCTAAGTTGGGTGAGAACTCTGCCCAAAATTCCGAAATGAGTCAATTGCAATCCACGTTAGAAGGTTTAGCTAACAAGATCGCAATGATGGGCTCTGGAGGAGGCGGCGGCGGAAGTTTCGGTCCAGCGGTGGATGCCAACATCGATATGGAACGACTCTTTGCTGTCTCTGCCGAGGAAAGCGGGCTGGAGTCGAACGTTTCTAAGGTTGAAGTTAAAGAATCGAAGGCCGGTGGCGTGAAGAACACTTTGGCCAAACTTAAAGCATTGCAACAAGGAGGAGCGAAGGATGGGGAATAATCAATCCCAATCCCCCGAATTCGAGCACGAAGCTGTTAATTCAGCTGAAGCCCCTGCAAGTGTAGGTACTCAATCTGGGCTCGAGCTTGGAAGAGGCTTAGACGTAGGGACGGCCAACTTAGTGAGCGCCGCTCAGGATGTCGAGGGTAACGTTACTATCAAGATTCAACGTAATGCATTCATCGATATCGAAACCGATGATTACACGCGCAATATGCTCACCAAGCTCAACGTTCAATACGTTGTTCTCAACGGCCGTATGGTTGTTGTCGGTGATCCTGCGTTTGAGCTCGCGAATATTTTCAATCGCGAAACTCGTCGGCCGATGTCAGATGGTGTGATCAGTCCCAACGAACAGGATGCCTTGCCTATCGAGAAGCTTCTTCTTGAAAACTTGCTCGGTACGCCAACTGTCGAAGGAGAGAATTGTTACTTCTCTATTCCGGCTGATCCGATCGACGCTGAATTTAACGTGATCTACCACAAAGGCTTGTTCTCAAGTTTGCTCAAGCAATTGGGCTACACTCCCAAGCCTCTCTTGGAAGGCCACGCTGTTGTCTCCAGTGAACTCGCCGAAGATGATTTCACCGGTATTGGAATTTCCTGCGGTGGTGGAATGTTCAATATCTGTGTCAGCTACAAGTCGATTCCCGCTTTGACTTTCTCCACCTCACGTGGTGGTGACTGGATCGATACCAACGTCGCTCAAGTGCTCGGTATCAAGAAAAGTCGCGCTACTGCGATCAAGGAAAAGGGTGTCAACATCCTCCATCCTCGCAACCGTGAAGAAGAAGCCGTTGAGATCTACTACCGAAACTTGATCTCTTACACGCTCGAGAACATCAAGCGACGTTTCGAATCTTCAAATGGAATGCCATCATTCCCCGATCCGATCGAGATCGTCTGTGCTGGTGGAACTTCCATGATCGGTGGATTTATCGACGTCTTCAAAGACGAGTTTAAGTCGATCAACTTCCCGATTGAAGTGAAGAACATTCGCATGGCTGAAGACCCTCTCTTTAGTGTTTCTAAAGGTTGTCTGGTCGCCGCTCTCTCTGATCTCTAAGATCGACGGGCGTAAAGCCAAATTAAATTTAAAAGCCAAACTGACAGCACATGCTGTCAGTTTGGCTTTTTTTTATGTAATCACCTCGTGAATTTTAAATCTGATAGGGCTTCATTTATCCCTCGCTAAAGCTTCGGGCTTGGGGGGCGGTGACGGCCTTCAGAATTAAAATGAAGGCAATATTAATCACTCAATCCATCTAATTTTCTTAAATAAAATTTCCAACCTCCCAAGCCCGAAGCTTTAGCGAGGGATCTCCGGGAAGGCTGAGATAAACTTTGCAGGTATTTCTATTGCTTGAAAGCCCGGTAGAGATTAGAGAAAAACGATTCTATTGAAATCTCCCGACGGAAGGTTCGACGACCTGGTATGATACCTTCCATGAATACGCAACGAACCTTATTTCGTTTCAAGCCAGTTCTGCTGAGTTTACTGAGTGTGCTCGTGCTCTCCACCCTATTTATCGGTGGGGGAGATCAGCGATACGTCCATGCTCAAGGGGCGAGCTCATCTTCAAAACCTGAACTCCTCAAGCATTATAAAAAAGAAAACGCTCCCTTCGGAATTCTTTACCATCGTGGTTGGGAAAGCCATCCCGCCCTAAGGCATTGGCCTGATTTAGAAGCCAATGAAGGTTTAGTGAGGTTCGTTTCTTCCCGGATCGCCACGGTCGAGCGACGGTTGAATCGCAAGCTTCAACGAAGAATTACAGTCTTGCTCGTTCCGGGTTATTCAGAGCTTTCTCGAATCGCAACTCAGGTCACTCGAAAAAGCTATCCCCAAGAAGTTCTCGGTTTAGCTGTTCCTTCGCGGGGCTGGATCATCGTTCGAAGTGACGGTCTGCGTGAAGCTTCTCTCAGTAAGGCGCCTTCAGAAGTCACCTTGATTCATGAAATCGGACACCTCCTGGTCAACCGAAGCCATCAAGCAAAGATTCCGAAGTGGTTCGATGAGGGCATCTGTATGTACGTGGCTGAGGGAGGAATGACTCGAGAAGATGAAGCGGTCTTTAGCGGGATGGCTCGCATGAATGCCTTGTTTCCCGTTGTCGATTTAGAAGCTCGTTTCCCTCGACTTCACCATCCGACCACCCTGGCTTATAAGCAAAGCCTACTCATGGTGAAGTACTTGGTTGAAGTCCATGGGGAGGAAGTACTGGGGAAACTCTTAGATGAACTCGATCAGGGAAAGCCCTTTTCTGAAGCTTATGAGGGACTCACGAAGCAATCCTGGTTAAGCTTCGAAGAGGATTTTAAGACTTGGCTCAGTTCGAAGTATTCCATGATCGAAGTCTTGGCTTCGTGGCTTAATCCCTGGATTTTGATCTCATTGTTAGGCCTGATCGCGATCGTCTCATCTCAGCTTCGAGCTCGGAAATTACGTCGTAAGTTAGAACGAGAAGAAGAGTTGGAAGATCTTAAGGCGGCCCAATTAAGAGCCGAAGAAGCTCAAAGTGAGGGCTTGATTTAGGTCTCGGTTAAATTTGTGAGCTGGATGGGAGATTCCTGGCTATAATTTAAGTTTGGTCGAAGGTGTCGCCGCACCCCAGTTAAAATGTTTGTGGGAAAAATATAACAGGCAGATTTAATAAACGGCTTCAGATTACAGTTAAACCTGAAAACATTACTGACTTAGAAAATCCATGAGATTTCATTCTTTACTTCATGTAACAAGAACTTCGATTTCTGTTCGCGTTGTTCCTCTTCTATTGGCCTCTCTCGTGGCTGTCGTTGTCGGCGGTTGTGGTGGGAGTGGGGAAGCAGAGCAATCCAAGAGAAATTCTTCAAATACTAATTCAAGTACGAGTTCAAATAACAATTCGGTTGAAGAAAAATCACCTCGAGAGACAGAAAGAGACCTTCTCAAAACACAATGGCGGAAGATGGCTTCTAAGTTGACTCGGGGCAACTCGAAGCTTATGGATCGCATCCGGCAAGCTGAACGCTTTAAGTCTCGAGCTCTCACCTTCACCGAAAAGTATAAAGTTCGATCCTTCCCTCCTTTGAAGCAAGTAGAGTCCATCATCAACAGCTTGAAAACGGAACTCGAGTTGGAAGGCCGTGGGGAAGTGGCTCGTCTTAAAGAGCGCGTGATGGTATTCCTCAAGAAAGAGGAATTGGATTACCTTAGCGCTGATAAATTGGTTAAGGACTTCAGAACTAAAAAACTTCCAAACTACCAAGGAGTCGGTTTAGAAGAGCAAGTGGCGGAAATTGATAAAACGATCGATATTTTTAGAAATGCTGAATCGAAGTATCGGGAAATTGAAGGAAAGTTAAAAGGCTCTCTCGATCGAAAGGAGAAAATCGCTGTTCTTTTAGGGTTTTCTCCCGAATTCGCACAAACTCGGTTTGCGAATGAGATTCAAAAGATGATCGATAAGGAGTACCAAGATTATATCGAAGAGAAAACTAAAAAAGCTGAACGGATCGCCAAGATTGCTCCACGAAAGTTTAAGCTGGATGACTACATTACCTGGTACGCTCCTGAAGACATTGAAACTGATAAATTTGAAGATGGGAAAATTATCTTAGGTCCCAACCCTAGCGACTGGGAAGAAAAAGATTCACAGGGGTCTTACATCGCCATGGGGGAAGAACACTGGATCGATGTTTGGGTGAAGATGGAAGTGAAGGTTGAAGATGCCGAAAATATCTACATCGGAGCTCGAGGTCACGAAGATTTTAGGGGGAGGACCAGTTTTACTCCGCTTTCTCTAGGGAAACTCAATATTGATGAGGAAGATGATAGTTGGCTTGAGCTGATCATTGAAATCGATGCGGATCGAATGAGAATTACCTCTACTAAAGGGGGGGGAGCTAGTGTAAAGGTCGGTTATCCCGGTGGGGGATATTTGATCCTTCAAGTTCGTGGAGACAACGCTAAGATCGAAGTTAAAAAATGTGAGTACAAGCTCCTTAAGGCTGATGAAACTAAATTAGAGCTAGAAGAAGCCGACAACATCGACGATGAAGATTCGGACGATGATGATTCTGATGACGATTCCGAAGATGATTCAGAGGAAGATACCTGATAAGATTCATTGGCTCTTCCCACCTCCTATTCACATCGATATACTATCTGAGTTCGATTTTTCTAAGAATGAAGTGACTGAGACTCAACTCACCCTCTCAAAGTATGTCGACTGATCCAAATTCCCAAGACACCGATCCCCAGAGCACTGTTTCTGAGGCTGAACGCTCGCTCGTTCCCTTTCAGCAGCAAGCTGAAATCGAGCACGAGCGCGGTCGTGGACTCGTTCTGGTGGTCGACAGTGATCAAGAACAGGCTGACGAAACCTTCTTTTCCCTTCAAAAGATGGGCTACGTTCCTCACTTAGCCAATCAAGGCGAGGCGGCTATCGAATTCGTAACCAAGTATCCCTTTGACTTGGTGATCACGGAGCTCGGTCTCGAAGGCTTTTCCGGTTTCGATGTTTTGCGTCAAATCCGTCAAATCAATCCGTTCTTGGCCGTGATGGTTTTAACGAGTGAAGCATCTGTCGAAAACTGTGTCGAAGCCATGAAGTTGGGAGCCGCTGATTTCGTCTCGAAGCCCCTCGGTAAAGAAGGAGAAGGGGGAACATCCTTTGCTCTGTTCAAAGGTAAGGTTCGAGCTGCCATCGAGGGGCAAAGGATGGAGGCTCACCGTCAACGGTCTGAGGTGGCTCGCACCAACGATTCAGCTTTCGACGAGATCATTCAGATCAGTGAAAAAATGAGCCAAGTCATCAACCTGTGCCTGCAGGTTGCGGAGACCGATGCCACGGTGCTGATCACGGGAGAAAGTGGTACGGGTAAAGAGCTCATCGCCAAGGCGATTCACAAGGCGAGCCTTAGAAAAGACCAACGATTCGTTCCTATCAACTGTGCGGCACTCTCGGCGAACATTATTGAAAGCGAACTCTTCGGTCACGAAAAAGGTTCCTTTACGGGAGCAACTCAAAGTAAGAAAGGCTTCTTTGAGCATTCCGATGGTGGAACGATTTTCCTCGACGAAGTGGGGGACATCCCATTAGAGACTCAAGTGAAGCTTTTGCGTGTCTTAGAAAATCGAGAGATTATTCGCGTGGGAGCGAACGACCCCATCCCCGTCAATGTGCGAGTTCTTTCAGCGACGCACCGTAATTTAGAAGAGTTGGTAGAAGAAGGAGCCTTTCGTGAAGATCTCTACTATCGATTAAAGGTGGTGACTGTTCGAATCCCGCCTCTTCGAGAGCGCCCTCAGGACATCCCCTTACTCGCCAAGGTTTTCTTCACTCATTACTCAGAGCTTTACAACCGTCGCTTTACGAACATTCAACGCGATGCCCTGTTCGCTCTCATGGCTCATCGTTGGAAGGGAAACGTTCGTGAGCTCAAGCACACCATCGAAAACTTGGTGGTGACGGCCCCTGGCCCTGAGATTACTTACACCGATCTTCCTGAGACGATTCGTCTTTCACGACAGGAGCCAGCCCAGGGTGAAACCACGATCGAGAGCCTGGTCGGGCTTCCCATCAAAGACGTGGAAAAAGAGCTGATTCGTCATACTCTGAAGAATGTGAACGGGAACCGATACGAGGCCGCAAAAATCCTGGGAATCGGGGAGCGCACTCTCTACCGCAAGCTCAAGGCCTACGATCTAAGCTAATACCGCACTCGACTTTCCGTCACAGCCTGCCACCCTGACAGTCCTCGATACCTTCATACTTTTAAGAGCGCTGCCGATGTGGCAGAAGTCTCAAGGCTCAAGAACAATATCAGCCTATTATTTCTGGTGGTCTAAAAATTAAAACCTTTTAAATAAATGACTTATGCCTTTCTTTGAGGCTTGGGGAACGCCATTTGCTTTGATTAGAGCAGATCGGAGTTCTAACGGTCTCTTTAGAACTCCACATTTCTGCTTGAGCAGCCGAATAAGCCTCAAGCCTACAAACTTTGCCAGTTTACATTACATCCCAAGCTCTCAAGCGACGGGTGTTTGAAAAGAAGGTCGAAGAGAGGTACAGAGAAACTTCGACTTTATGAATTTTGTGTTTTGCGAGCCAAAGAGCCGCACAGGAGGAAATCATGCCTAAGATCATAGGAATCGACCTCGGAACCACCAACTCGGTTGTCGCGGTGATGGAAGGTTCTGAACCTGTGGTGATTCCCAATGCCGACGGAAACCGACTGACTCCATCGGTAGTGGGCTTCTCCGACAAGGAAACTCTCGTAGGTACAATCGCCAAACGTCAAGCGATTACCAATCCCAGTAAGACGATCTTTTCGATCAAAAGATTCATGGGCCGACGTCACTCAGAAGTCGCCGATGAAGAAAAGATGGTTCCTTACAAGATCGTTGGCGGTGCTAACGATCCCGTGAAAGTCTCTATCGATGACAAAGAGTACACCCCGCCCGAAATTTCGGCGATGGTATTACGTAGCTTAAAAGAATCCGCTGAGACTTATCTCGGTGAAACGGTTGAAAAGGCCGTGATCACCGTTCCTGCTTACTTCAACGACAGTCAGCGCCAAGCAACAAAAGATGCCGGTGCGATCGCGGGGCTGGAAGTTGTTCGTATCATCAACGAACCGACCGCCGCCGCTCTTTCCTACGGAATTAAAGATAAACGTGCGAATCAAAAAATCGCCGTTTTCGACCTCGGTGGTGGAACTTTCGATATCTCTGTGCTCAAAGTGGATGAAGGACTCTTTGAAGTTCTGTCAACCAACGGTGACACCCACTTGGGTGGAGACAACTTCGACCAAGTTCTTATCGATTACATCGCAGACGAATTTCAAAAAGAACACGGTGTGGATCTCAGAAACGATCAAATGGCTCTCCAACGGCTGAAAGAAGCCGCTGAAAAAGCCAAATGTGAACTTTCAACGAAGGGTTCAACCGATATCAACTTGCCCTTTATTACCGCGGATCAAACGGGTCCTAAGCACTTGCAGTTAGACTTGAGTCGTTCGAAATTCGAACAACTGATCGAGTCTGAAGTCGAACGTTGTCGACGACCCTGCGAGCTCGCCATGAAAGATGCCAAGTTGGCTCCCGGAGACATCGACGAAGTTCTTTTAGTCGGTGGTTCAACTCGGATTCCTCAGGTTCAAGCTCTCGTTGAAGAGATCTTCAAGAAAGAACCCAACCGCTCAGTGAACGTCGATGAAGTCGTTTCATTAGGGGCTGCGATCCAGGGTGGAATTCTTCAGGGAGATGAGGCTCTCAACGACGTTCTCTTACTCGATGTGACTCCCCTTTCGTTGGGTATCGAAACCCTGGGTGGCGTCATGACGAAATTGATCGAACGGAATACGACGATTCCAACCACGAAAAAAGAAACCTTCTCAACTGCAGCCGATAACCAAACTTCGGTTGAGATCAAGGTCTACCAGGGTGAACGCGAAATGGCGACGGATAACCGCCTCTTAGGCTCCTTCCTCTTGGAAGGGATCGCGCCAGCACCACGGGGAGTTCCTCAGATCGAAGTCTCCTTCGATATCGATGCGAACGGAATTCTCAATGTGTCCGCGAAAGACACGGGTACTGGTAAAGAGAAGAACATCCGTATCACCAGTTCGGGTGGACTCAGCCAAGATGAAATCGAGAAGATGAAAACTGAAGCCGAGGCTCACGCGGACGCCGACCGTGAAAAACGTGAATTGATCGATACGAAGAACCAAGCCGACAGCATGGTTTACCAAACCGAGAAGTTTGTTTCTGAAAACACGGAAGTCCTCGAAGAAAAGGATCGAGCTCGAATCGGTGCGGTAATCGATCGCTTGAAAGCAGCCAGAGACAAAGATGACGTGGAAGGCATGAAGCAGGCTCTCGAAGAGCTCGATAAAGTCGCTCAAGAAGCCGGTAAGGTCATCTACGAGAAGGCCGCTCAAGAAGCCGCCCAGCAACAAGGCGGAGCCGAGGCTCCCCAGCCCGAACCAGGTCCCGCCCCTGGTGGTGAGGCCCAAAGTGCAGGTGCTTCTGCAGGCGAAGAAGACGGTCAGAAAGAAACCATCATCGACGCTGATTACGAAGTCAAAGAGTAACGTTCTACTCTCCAGCTTCGAAAGCCCGCAGAGAGCTTATCGTTCTCTGCGGGCTTTTTTTATGTTTTGAAAACCTGAGGCCTCAACCCCTAATTCCTTATAGGAAAATAGCTTAAAGTCTTAATCTGCGTACCCTGGGTAGAGTTTTGGGGGAGGGGAAATTGGCGAAGGAATGGGAAGGACCTATAATTTGAAGGGCTGGAAGAGTTGATGTTATCGGTACTTATTGCTCATCGGGGAAAGGTCTCCGATGGAGTACTTTCTGGCTGTTTTTGATTGGAGAATCACCCTCCGTTTCCACCCTTAATCACATTCTTGCTGGAGGAAATCCTCACCTATTTTCGCCGAGTTTTGATTCTTCAATTTATAAAAATCTGAGCCGAATAATGCTCTTGGTGGCATTCCATTTGACCGATAACCGAAGCAGGAGGTATCCCCATGGCTGATGTTACTCGCGTCTACGACCTCATCGAATCTGAGGTCAATCAAGAAAAATTCCAAGAGCTCACCTGGACGGGCTCCTTTTCCCAGTACCTCGAACGGGTTCTCGAAAATCCGCGCCTTGCCCGCAATGCCTATCAGCGGGTCTACGACATGATCATGTCGTACGGTTGTGAAGAGTACACTCTCTTCAAAGAAAAGATTGTTCATTACAATTTCTTCGATGATCCCATCGAGGATGGCAAAGATGCCATCTACGGCCTCGATCGACAATTGATGCGCTTGGTCGGACACTTCAAAAGTGCCGCCCACGGTTACGGAACCGAGAAGAGAGTCCTGCTCCTTCACGGTCCGGTGGGGAGTGCCAAGTCAACGATCGCTCGACTCCTCAAAAAGGGCTTAGAGGCCTACGCGAGAACTCCCGAGGGAGCACTGTATTCCTATCGATGGAAAATTCCCGATGGTGAAAATGCGGGAACTCACGATTGCCCCGTCAGGGAAGAGCCCCTCAAGTTGATCCCCATGAAAGCTCGCCAGAGCTTGTGCGACGACCTCACCGAAGCGGTCGATGCCGATTACAGCATTCAAGTCGAAGGTGAACTCTGTCCTATCTGTAGGTACTACTACCAAGATCTTCTCAAGCGCTACCAAGGCGATTGGTCTCGAGTCAGTGAGCACATCGAGGTTTACCGTTTGGTACTCTCTGAAAAAGATCGAATTGGAATCGGTACCTTTCAGCCGAAGGACGAGAAGAACCAAGACTCGACCGAGCTCACGGGAGATATCAACTACCGAAAGATCGCTCAATACGGAAGCGATTCCGACCCTCGTGCCTTCAACTTTGATGGTGAATTTCAGGTGGCGAATCGCGGCGTGCTCGAGTTCATCGAAGTTTTGAAGCTCGATGTGGCCTTCCTCTACGATTTGCTAGGTGCGAGTCAAGAGCACAGTATCAAGCCGAAGAAGTTTGCTCAAACCGATATCGATTTAGTGATCATCGGTCACACCAATGAGCCCGAATACAAAAAGCTTCAGAACAATGAGTTGATGGAGGCGTTCAGAGACCGAACCGTCAAGGTCGATGTTCCCTACATCACCACTCTTAAGCACGAAGTTCAGATCTATCAAAAAGATTTCAACTCTGAGCGTATCAAAAAACACATCGCTCCTCACACGATCGAAATGGCGGCGATGTGGGCGATCCTCACTCGTTTGGAAGAACCGAAGAAGGCTCAACTAAGCTTGCTTCAAAAGCTCAAGCTCTACGACGGTAAAACCATGCCCGGTTTTACCGAAGAGAACGTTAAAGAGCTGAGGAACGATGCGCGTCGAGAAGGCCTCGAAGGGATTTCTCCTCGTTACATTCAAGACAAAATTTCAAACGCTCTCGTCAACGAAGAAAACTTTGACACGATCAATCCCTTCATGGTTCTCAATGAACTTGAACGAGGTTTGAAGCATCATTCATTGCTCTCAAACGATGATGATCGCCGTCGAGTAAAAGAGCTGCTCTCCGTCGTCAAAGAAGAGTATGAAGACATCGTCAAAAACGAAGTCCAAAGAGCCATCTCTGCCGATGAAGATGCGATCAGCAAGCTCTGTTCAAACTACGTCGACAATATCAAGGCTTACACTCAAAAAGAACGAGTGCGCAACAAATACACGGGTCAAGAAGAAGAACCCGATGAACGCCTGATGCGTTCGATCGAAGAGAAGATCGAAATTCCTGAAAGCCGAAAAGAAGATTTCCGTCGAGAAATCATGAATTACATCGGTGCCCTCGCCGTTGAAGGTAAGCAGTTCGACTTTAAAACGAACGCCCGCCTCCAAAAGGCTTTGGAATTAAAAATCTTCGAAGATCAGAAAGACACCATCAAACTCACGAGTCTCGTCTCTTCGGTCGTCGATAAAGAGACCCAAGAGAAGATCGATATCGTGAAGAATCGTTTGATCAAAAACTTTGGTTACAACGAAAGCTCGGCTACCGATGTCCTCAATTACGTCGCCTCTATCTTTGCTCGTGGAGATGTGAAGAAAGTTTAATCCATTGGAATTCGGGAGGGGAGAGTTCCGATCATCCAATGAGCGAGTACGTTTCAACGCGGGCTCGTTCTGTGTCTGGTGATAAAGAATGAAAGTCTACCCCGACAGTAATCGCTTCCGACAAATCGTCCGAGGCAAGATCAAAGACAACCTCAAGGGTTACATCACCCGTGGTGAAATCTTGGGGAAGCAGGGAAAGAATGTCGTTTCGATCCCTCTTCCTCAGGTGGATATCCCTCGTTTTAAGTACGGTAGCCAAGAGTCTGGTGGCGTCGGTCAAGGCCCGGGAGAAAAGGGCACTCCGATCGACCAAGATCAACAGGGCATGGAACCCGGTGCGGGAGAGCAAGCGGGAGACCACCCTTTAGAGGTCGATGTCACTTTAGAAGAGTTGGCTGAAATTCTCGGTGAAGAACTCGAATTACCTCGGATCGAACCCAAGGGTGATCAACGGCTGACGACAGACTCTGATCGCTATACTGGTATTCACCATACTGGACCCGAATCCCTTCGACACTTCAAGCGCACCTTCAAACAGTCTTTGAAGCGGCAGCTCTCTTCAGGGCTCTACAACCCTGAAGACCCCGTGATTCTTCCTATTAAAGAAGATAAGCGCTTCCGCGCCGCCAAGCAGAAAGCTATTCCCGAGTCCTCGGCGGCCATCATTTACATGATGGATGTTTCGGGCTCTATGGGGAACGAGCAAAAGGAAGTGGTGCGTATCGAAAGTTTCTGGATCGATACTTGGCTTCGTTCTCAATACAAAGATATCGAAACTCGTTTTATCGTTCATGACGCTGTCTCGCGGGAAGTCGACCGTCATACTTTCTTCCATTTGAGAGAATCGGGCGGAACGAAGATTTCTTCTGCTTATCAGCTTTGTGAAGACATTATCAAAAAGGATTACGATCCTGCCTTGTGGAATATCTACCCCTTCCATTTTTCCGATGGAGACAACTGGGGAGGCGATGACACCACTCGATGTATGAAGATCTTAAAAGAGACTTTGATCCCTTGGTCGAACGTCTTTTGTTACGGGCAGGTTAAAAGTGCTTACGGTAGCGGGCAATTTTTGCGAGACCTCACTGAAGAAATCCCTGAAGAACCCAAATTGCTTCTCAGTGAAATCAACAGTCGAGATGACATTTATAAAAGTATCAAGACCTTCCTCGGTAAGGGGAAGTAAGAGAACTCATTAACCGAACTCGGAGCCCCGCGATGACCACCATGCTAACCCCTGAACTCAGCTCTTGGGCGAAAGAGATCCGTGGATATGCGGTCGAGTACGGCCTCGATTTCTTCGAGGTAATCTTCGAGCTCTTAACCTACGAAGAGCTCAACATGGTCGTCGCTTACGGGGGATTCCCTACTCGCTATCCTCACTGGCGTTTCGGAATGGCTTACGAAGAGTACTCGAAGAATTATTCTTACGGACTTCAAAAAGTCAGTGAATTGGTGATCAATAACGATCCTTGTTACGCCTACCTTCTCAACTGTAACAGTCTGGTCGATCAAAAGATGGTGATGGCCCACGTTTACGGGCACTCCGATTTCTTTAAGAAGAACTATTGGTTCAGTAAAACCAACCGCAAGATGATGGATGAGATGGCGAACCACGGAGTTCGCATCCGCCGTTATATCGATCGTTACGGTTTAGAGACCGTCGAGGACTTCATCGATACCTGTTTGTCGATCGAAAATTTGATCGACTACCACTCGCCCTTTATCAAGAGACGTCGTGAAATTTCAGAAGAAGAAAAAGAAAAGGAACGCCAAGAAACTCAGCCTTCACGATTGAAGTCAAAAGAGTACATGGATCCCTTTATCAATCCTCCTGAAGTCCTCGAGGCGGAACGCCAAGAAATCATCAAGAAGTTTCAAGAGCAAGAACGATTTCCCGATCAACCCGAGAAAGACTTGCTTCACTTTCTCATCGAGTTCGCACCCATCGAACGCTGGCAACGAGATATCCTTTCGATGATTCGGGAGGAAGCTTACTATTTCGCTCCTCAAGGCATGACGAAGATCATGAATGAAGGTTGGGCTTCCTACTGGCACTCAAAGATCATGACGCAAAAGGCCTTGGAGCCCAGTGAAGTCATCGATTATGCCGAACACCATTCGATGACGATGGGATCTTCCCCAGGTTCGTTGAACCCTTACAAGGTGGGAATCGAACTCTTCCGAGATATCGAAGATCGATGGAATAAAGGAAAATTCGGCTCGGAATGGGAGCGGTGTGGTGACATCGCCACTCGAAGAGACTGGAATACGGATGCCCAGCAGGGACGCGAAAAGATCTTTGAAGTTCGAAAGATCCATAACGACGTCACCTTCATCGACGAATTTTTAACCGAAGAATTTTGTGACGAGCACAAGCTCTTCACCTATGAATACAATCGCCAAACGGGTGATTACGAAATCGCAGATCGAGATTTCCAAGCGATCAAAGAGAAGTTACTCTTTGGCATCGCTAATTTTGGTCAACCCTATATCTACCTCGATGATGCGAACTATAAAAATCGCGGAGAACTTTATCTGATCCATCGCTTCGAAGGCGTTCCTTTGAAGATGGATGCCGCCCGTGACACTCTTCGAAGTTTGGCGAAGATTTGGGGACGTCCCGTCAATATTGAAACTGTCGTTGATAAACGAAGAAAACTCATCAGTTGTGACGGGAGTAAAATCGACGAGAAGATCATCAAATGACGTCTCGGCCCTCTCCTCCTCGCATCGTGACGGCAACGGCCTTGTTCGATGGACACGATGCCTCGATCAACTTAATTCGGCGACTCCTTCAAGCCCAGGGAGCAGAGGTCATCCACCTCGGCCACAATCGCCCTGCCCATGAAATTGTCCGTGCTGCTGTTCAAGAGGAAGCTCATGCGATTTGTGTCAGTTCTTATCAGGGCGGCCACAATGAATTCTTCCCGTACCTTAGAAAACTTCTGATCGATTCTGGGCGACCCGACATGCCTCTATTCGGTGGTGGTGGTGGAGTGATCTTACCTCGAGAAGTCGCGATGCTTGCAGAGGTTGCCCGAGCAAAAATTTTCACTCCTGAAGATGGTCGCCAGTTAGGGCTCGAAGGAATGGTTCAAGAGATCATTTCGGAAGCTGAAATCCATCGTCAAGAAAGCCAAGATCCTCAAAGCTTAGTTTTAGACCGATCTCAAGAAGCTCAACTGAGTCACTGCTTGTACCAGCTTGAACAAGGTCGAGTTTCGATCGAAGACTTGAAGTCGGTTGCACCCAATAATAAAGCATTGGTTTTAGGAGTCACGGGTCCCGGTGGAGCCGGTAAGAGTTCGTTAGTCGATGAATTACTTCTCCGATTCGGGAGAGACTCTCGGTCCCTTCCTATCGCCATTATCTCGGTGGATCCTACGAAAAGGAAAACGGGTGGAGCTCTACTCGGCGATCGCTTACGGATGAATGCGATCTATCGCGATTCGGTTTATTTAAGAAGTTTAGCGACCCGGGAATCGGGTACCGAACTATCAAAAGCAGTTCAGGATTCGATTGAAGCTTTTTCGAAATCCGGTTTCTCATTTGTCATCGTAGAGACCGCGGGAACGGGGCAAGGAGCTGCTGCCATTTTAGAAGTGGCGGATGTGTCTCTCTACGTGATGACTCCTGAGTTCGGAGCGCCCACTCAGCTCGAAAAAATCGATATGCTCGACTTTGCCGATTGGATAGCCCTCAACAAAAGTGACCGTCAGGGAGCCGAGGACGCAGTCGGGCAAGTCATTCGACAGTTGCGGCGTACGGGAGTTGAAAATCCTGATGAACGAGTGATCGGTACGTGTGCTCATCACTTTAATGATTCAGGAGTGGAGCAACTCTATCTCAAAATTACTGAACGTCTTCAAGAACTCGGTTTAGAGTCATTAAAGGAATCTAAGCCAAGTTCAGTTTCAATCGATTTCAAAGTTAAAGGACTCATCCCTCCTGGGCGAGAAAATTACCTTTGGGAAGCCGCTCATACGGTTAGAAAGTACAAACAGCAAACTTTCGAATACTCCAATCTTCTTTCTAAAATGGATGCCTTAGCAACTTCAAAAACGGTTTTAGAAGAAGAGGGAAGTGAAGAGGGCGCACAGCGGCTCAGAGAAATTCAAGAAAGCCTGCGATCCCAATTACCTCCTGCATTGCTTGAAGAATTAAATCGATGGGAAGCGACCTACGAGTCTTTTCAGGGTGAGAAAATTGTCTATCAGGTTCGTGATCGACAGTTTGAGGTACAAACGGCTACTGAAAGTCTTTCAGGTACCCGCATCCCTAAAGTGGCTCTTCCTAAATTTGAAAACCGATCTCAACTCGTCAAGTTTTTGAGATTAGAAAACCTCCCGGGAAGTTTTCCCTATACTGCGGGAGTCTTTCCTTTTCGTCGACGGGATGAAAATCCGACTCGTCAATTTGCGGGCGAAGGCCCCCCTGAGAAAACCAATAGGCGTTTTCACCTCCTCTGTGAAGGTCAACCGGCAAAGCGTTTATCGACGGCATTTGATAGCGTCACCCTGTACGGCCATGATCCCGCTGAACGTCCCGATATCTGGGGAAAGGTGGGGGAGAGTGGAGTCAGTATCGCCACCCTCGACGATATGAAGCGCCTCTATCACGGCTTTGATCTCTGTTCACCCTCGACGAGTGTGTCGATGACAATCAATGGACCTGCGCCGATTTTATTGGCGATGTTTTTCAACACGGCGATCGACCAGCGACTGGAAGCGTTTGTCGAGGCTGAAGGACGGTCTCCTGATCGGGAGGAAGAAATTCGCCTTCGTACCGAAGCCTTAAGATCCGTACGGGGCACGGTGCAAGCGGATATTCTCAAAGAAGACCAAGCCCAGAATACCTGTATTTTCTCGACTCCGTTCGCCTTGAAGATGATGGGAGATGTTCAAGAATTCTTCGATCAGCAGAAGATCAAGAATTTTTATTCGATCTCGATCAGTGGTTATCACATCGCTGAAGCAGGAGCCAATCCCATCACTCAGTTAGCTTTCACTTTGGCGAATGGTCTCACTTATGTAGAGTACTTTTTATCGCGGGGCTTAAATGTCGATGCTTTCGCCCCAAGCTTATCCTTCTTCTTTTCGATGGGATTAGATCCTGAGTATTCCGTCATCGGAAGAGTGGCGCGAAGGATTTGGGCAATCGTCCTCAAGGATTTATACGGTGCCAGTGAGCGAGCCCAAAAATTAAAGTATCACATTCAAACTTCGGGGCGTTCTCTTCACGCTCGAGAAGTGGCCTTCAACGATATTCGAACGACTCTTCAAGCGTTGATGGCTTATTTCGATCAATGTAATTCTCTCCATACGAACGCCTACGATGAAGCGGTGACCACTCCGACGGAAGAATCAGTGCGTCGGGCTTTAGCTATTCAACTGATCGTTCAAAAAGAACTAGGCGCTTCTCAAAATGAGAATCCCAACCAAGGTTCTTATTTATTTGAAGAGCTCACCGATTTGGTAGAAGAAGCAGTTCTCGATGAGTTCGAACGCATCTCCACTCGTGGTGGTATCCCCGGAGCGATGGAGACGGGGTACCTCCGAGGCAAGATTCAAGACGAGTCTCATGTTTACGAAAGTACGAAGCAAACCGGAGAGCGACCGATAATCGGGGTGAATACTTTTTTAAATGAAGAAGAATCCGAGGCGTCGATACCCGCCCATCAGGTGGTGCGATCAACGCCCGAAGAGAAAGATCTTCAAATCGAAAGATTACGGGACTTTCAAAAACAAAATTTAGACAAGGCTGAAACAGAGTTAGCTCGATTAAAAGAAGTAGCGAGTCAAGGCGGTAACACTTTCGAAGTATTGATGGATACGGTGAAGGTCGCCAGTCTAGGTCAGATCTCAGATGCCTTGTTCGAAGTGGGGGGAGCTTATCGGAGGATGATGTGATCGAAGAGAGATCTTTGCATTCACAGCATCCCTTTCTTGTAGCCCACACTCAGCGGGATGGATGATATGGATTTTCAACTATCTGAAGAGCAACAACTCATTCAAAAAACAGCTCATGATTTCGCTGAAAACGAGATCAAGCCCCGAGCTCGTCAGGCTGATCGTACCGAATCGATGCCGATGAAAAACCTTCAAGGTTTAGCCGAGCTTGGCTTCTTAGGCTTTTTAGTTCCAGAAGCTTACGGTGGGGCTGAGCTCGGAAATCGAGCCCTCTGCTTAGCCCTAGAAGAAATCAATCGAGCGTGTGCCTCGACGGGCGTGGCTCTCTCCGTTCACAATTCCTTAGTTTCAGGGCCTCTGGTTAAGTTTGGATCGGAGGAACAAAAAAAACGCTACCTACCCGAGATGGTTCGCGGTGAACGCTTCGGAGCTTATGCTCTCACGGAGCCCGGTTACGGTAGTGACGCCGTTTCGATTCAAACCAAAGCCGAGCGTAAAGGGGACGTTTACGTTCTCAACGGTCAGAAGGCTTGGATTACCAACGGAACGTTCGCCGGCCTCGTCATCGTTTTCGCGACTTTAGACCCGAGTTTGAGAAGTAAAGGGATCACAGCCTTTTTAGTCGATCCTAAAACTCCTGGTTTCAATGTCGGCAAAAAAGAATTGAAGATGGGGATTCGAGCTTCAGAAACTACCGAGTTAAGTTTTGATGACCTCGAAGTACCCGTGGAAAATCGATTGGGGGAAGAAGGCGAAGGGTTCAAGATTGCGATGGATACCCTCAACGGAGGACGTATCGGAATTGCGGCTCAAGCCATCGGAATCGCCCGAGCTTGTATGGAAGACTCCCGTGATTACGCGAATCAACGCGAGCAATTCGGAAAGAAAATCGCCGACTTCCAGGCGATTCAGTGGAAAGTCGCCGACATGGCCGTGGGCATCGAGTCCGCGAGACTCCTCGCTCATAAAGCGGCATGGTTGAGAGATCAAGGCTTAGATCACACTCAAGCCGCGGCGATGGCGAAGCTCTGCGCTTCTGAGGTTGCGAATCAAGCGGCGACTGACGCTGTACAAGTTCATGGGGGAGCGGGGTACTGCCAAGACTTCGATGTCGAGCGCTACTTCCGCGATGCAAAGATCACTGAAATTTATGAAGGCACCAGTGAGATCCAAAGATTGGTGATCGCGCGGAGTGTCTTAGGAGCTTAATCGAGATGGTATCTGTAGACAACGCTTCCCAACTCATCGAAGGTATTGAACGAGGGGATGATCTCGCGATCGGCCGCGCGATCACTCACGTTTTAGATTCAGAGAGTTCCGTGGGAGAAGAGCTTCGAACTTGGTTAGAAAGTCGACCGCGAGGGCAATCCCATCGCATCGGTATCACGGGACCACCCGGAGTCGGGAAGAGTACCTTAGTCGCTGCCCTATCTCGCGAACTTCGTGAACAAGAAGAACGCGTAGGTATCGTTGCGAGTGATCCTTCGAGTCCATTTTCTGGCGGAGCCTTCCTCGGCGATCGAGTACGCCTTGCGGGATTTAAACTCGCTGATGATCCCGGAGTGTTTTTTCGAAGTCTCGCTCACCGGGAAGCGGGAGGGATTGGAAACGAATCTCTCTGGACAGCCAAAATTTTAGAAGCTGCCGGCTACCCTTGGATCTTTCTTGAGACCGTGGGAGTCGGGCAATCGGAGCTTGCCGTTAGAGAGCTCGTCGATACCGTCTTGGTCGTTGTTTCTCCTGAACAAGGAGATGAAGTTCAACTTCTTAAAGCGGGGATCTTAGAAATCGCTCACATCTTCGTTGTTAATCGAGCGGATAACGCCTCCGCCGAACGTTTTCACCAGCAACTGAGTGACCGCAGTCATTTTCAAGGTCGGGCTCAGCAAGAGAGCGGCTGGGAACCTAAAGTTTATTTAACCGAAGCCATTCGAGGATCGGGCCTCAAAGAACTGATCGAGGGAATCGCCGAACATCGAAAGGAAGTATTAAAATGAAAGTCGATGAAATCGGTTGTCAAGAACGAGTCGTCACTCAATGGACTCCGGAGCAAGAAGATCTCCGTGATGCAGTGAAAGCATACGCTCAAGCTGAAATTGCGCCCCATGCAGCTCAGTTTGATGAAGACAGTCAATTCCCCGAAGATCATTTTCAAAAATTAGCGGAAATGGGATTTTTAGGCCTGCCCGTTCCTGAAGAGTACGGGGGAGTCGGGGCTGATCTCATCTCTTATATTCTGATGATCGAAGAACTCGCGTACGCGTGTGGGGCCACCGCTTTAGCCGTCTCGGCTCACACTTCCTTGGCGACCTTACCGATCCTTCAATTCGGAACGGAAGAACAAAAGGAACGTTATCTCCCAGCTTTAGCCTCGGGTGAAAAAGTAGGTTCATTCGGCTTGACGGAGTCGCGTGCTGGTAGTGATTCTGGTGCCACTCAGACTCGGGCGGTTTTGGATGGAGATCACTACGTTCTCAATGGATCGAAGCTATACATCACGAATGCATCACGCGCGGGCGTGTTTGTCGCCACCGCTCGGACCTCTAAAGAGAACACTGGAGTCCACGGGATTTCATCCTTCATTATCGAAGCAGAAACGGAAGGCTTAAAGATCGGTAAGAAGGAAGAAAAGCTCGGACTTCGGGGTTCAGATACTTGCGAGGTGATCTTTGAAGATTGCCGTGTTCCTAAGGAAAACCTTCTGGGAAAAGAAGGCGAAGGATTCGTCAATTTTATGAAGACTTTGGAGGGGGGCCGCATCGGCATCGGAGCCTTGGCGATCGGACTCGCTCGTTGTTCTTTGGATCACGCGAAGGCCTACTCCCAAGAGCGAAAAGCCTTCGGGAAGCCCATCTCCAATCTCGGGGCGATTCAAATGAAGCTCGCCGATATGGCGACCTCCATTCACGCCGCTACCTTACTGGTTTACGACGCTACTCGGCGAAGAATGCTTGGAATGGATCACACGACCGAAGCGGCGATGGCAAAACTCTTCGCTTCCGAGATGGCGGTCAAGTGCTGTAAAGAGGGAATTCAAATCTTAGGGGGCAACGGTTACTCCCGAGAGTACCCCCTCGAACGCTTGTACCGCGATGCGAAGCTTTTGGAGATCGGTGAAGGAACCAGTGAAATCCAAAGGCTCGTCATCTCAAAAAACATTCTTCGAGACTGAATCTCTCGATCTCGATTTAATGGCAAAGGGCGCCTCCCCAGTTGAGAACCAGGGCCTTGTGATGTACCCTCTCCACACCAAAATCACCCGTAGCCAAATTCGCCAGAATTTGGGGGAACAAACAATCTAAGTTGAAACTCCCCAAATTCTGGCGAATTTGGCTACGTTTAATGAAGCTGATTGAGAAACCGAAACGAGAGCTGGATGAAAGCACGTGTTACGACCCAAAGTCGAAAATCGAATTCTGATTCCCTATTTCTTCTCACAAGCTTTCAGGACGATTCCCGAAAGTTTTCGAAAAGTTCACTCGAAGCCAGCTTAGGAAAAGCCGGCGGCGCTGCTGCCATTCTCAAGTCTTTGGCTCAGCAAGCAGAGGGTGAAGGATTTGAAGGTCGTCTCGGACAGTCGCTTCGGATTCACGAATCCATAGGACAAAAGAGGGTCACCGTCATCGCCATCGGTTTAGGGAAGAAAGATCAGCTCAACTCAGAGAAGCTAAGAAAAGCTTTCGGTACTGTTTCTCGACTTCTTCCAAATTCTCTTCGAAAAAATAAATCGGCTCGTTGGATCGTCGATGTCAACCAAGGCTATTGGCGACAACGTTCCGTTAAAGCCTACCAACCCAAATTAACTTTTGATGCGGGAGTTGTTCCTCCGACCGTAGCCACTGATTTGCAAGAGTACGTGGGTGCGGCCGCAGAAGGTTGGGGATTAGGTTCCTATCAGTATTTAGAATTTCATACTGAGAAGAAAAAGAAAGACCTGCCTGATTTTGAAGTTTTCTTCAGCCCCCAATTGACCACGGGGATCAACCGGGTGAAGAATCGACTCGCTAAAGCCGAGATCGTCGTTGAGGCCGTCAGCCTCTCTCGCGATCTATCCAATACGCCGGCGAATGCTTTGAGGCCTCACGATCTGGCTAAGAAGGCTCGCAGCGTTGCTAAGAAGAGTGGCCTCTCTTGCCAAGTTCTCGATGCGAAAGCTCTCGAAAAAGAAGGTATGGGAGCATTGATCGGTGTCGGACAGGCGAGCTCCTCTCCCAGTAAACTGATCATCCTCAAATATGAGCCCACTGGCCCGGCGGGAAAGCGTCCTCCTATCGTTTTAGTGGGGAAGGCTGTGACCTTCGATTCGGGTGGATTGTCGATCAAACCTGCGGGTGGCATGGTCGACATGAAAATGGATATGTCAGGTGGGGGAGCCGTCCTCGCCACATTATCGGCTGTCGGGCAATTGAAGCCTGCTCGCCCCGTTATCGGACTGATCCCGGCCGCAGAGAATATGATCGATGGAAATGCGACTCGACCCGGGGATGTACTAAAAACTCGTTCGGGATTGACGATCGAAGTGGTCAATACCGATGCCGAGGGGCGCTTGATCATGTCGGATGCCCTCGATTATTCCAAGAAATACAAGCCGGAGCTGGTCGTCGATATCGCCACTCTCACCGGAGCCTGTATGGTCGCTCTGGGCGATCGAGTGAGCGGCCTCTTCACCAATGAACCCGAAGCGGCAGATAAAATTAGAAAAGCCGCCGCTAAGTCAGGGGAACGGGTTTGGGAGCTTCCCTTATATCAAGAATACTTTGATCAGATTCGGAGCGCGACGGCCGATATGAAGAACTCAGGGGGAAGGTACGCCGGAGCCACCACTGCAGCCGCACTCCTCGCTCGATTTATCGAAGGAGTTCCCTGGTGTCACTTAGATGTCGCCGGAACGGCTTGGAGTGACCGCACCGAAGGATATTCCCCTCGAGGGGCCACGGGGGCCCCAGTGAGATTGCTGATCGAATTGGCTCAGGAGTAGTCCGATTCCGTCAACCGAAGATGAGAATAGGGCCTCAGTATCGATAGACAAGATTCTGAGTTCTGTTATAATTTTCGCCCTCCAAAACTCAGAAATAGATCATGGTGGATCGCCGTATATCAAAGTGATAGCACCTTGTAATTGCCTTTGAATGACGCAGCTTTTTAACTTCGAAAGCTCTTTTTCTATCGTGAATTCAGTTTTCGAGAGTGTTGTTATTCATTTAAAGATAATAGCTTAGATATTCTCTCTGAGATGGATTTAAAGGGGATTTAGAGGTTTGGAACAATTTTCTTACTTTGTTTCCGGCTTTTAGATTTTCGGGGTACTCTCACATTACCTGGGATCTTTAATTGCGGGTTTCCCCCTCATTTTCCCGGGTTGCTTGAATTCTCCAAGAATTCATATCGTTCCATTACATTTTCTACCTTTATCAATCAACTCATATAACGGAGCAGGTTCATGTTCAGGACAGCTGCCGAAAAATGTGGTTTTGAAGCCTTGGGAGCAATCCCTCGCGGGCTCTTAACTTTTGCATTTATTCTCGTCGCCGCGGGATTTGTTTTCCCTACCGTCGCTTCCAGTGCCGAAGAGATTAAAGTTCGTCACATTCTGGTTAGAAAACGGGCTGAGGCCGAAGCAGCTCTCGATGAGCTCGTCAATAAGGGCGTCAACCGAAATAACTTTATCCGAGTTTGCCGAAATCACTCGATGGACCCCGTCACTAAGGGATCCGGTGGTGACCTCGGTTGGAACACCCGGAACAAATTTGTTCCCGAGTTTTCTGAAGCTGCCTTTCAATTGAGCGATGGTGAAGTTTCGGAACCCGTCCGAACCCCTTACGGATGGCACTTGATTTTCGTCGAACAAAAACGAGATACGAAAGCTAAAGGGCCTAAAGGAAACAACCCTACACCTGATAAGCCCAACTTAACGCCTACGAAGGATCCCAAAAAAGATCCTACCGTTTCTACGCCGGTCAAAAAAGACCCGCATGAAGGTCACAACCACGGAACGACAACGAATACCCAAACGAAAACCAACACCAATACTCTCGTTCCCCAAGAGACCAAAACTGAAGTTTCGACGATCACTCTTCCCAGTGTTCCCGCAACTCCCAACCCTCCTGTCACTCCCAATGTCTTTATCCCTCAATCCCGAGTCAGCATCATCTTAGAAGTTCCTCGTCGCTCGATTCCCCCGAAAGGTGGTATCGAAGTGAGTATTCAGATTTCGAATCTTGGAAAAGAAGACGCTAAAGTACTCGATCCCAGCCTTTGGGGATTGGGTCTCGGACTGAGAGACCAAGATGGTAATCAGGCGGTGATCGATACGAAAGGCGCTACTAAGCCAGCTAATTTTATCGTGGATCTCCCCAGCCGTTCTTCTACTGGTCGAACCGTTTTACTTCACGATTACTTCAAAGAATTAAAATCGAACCGTCGGTACTGGCTCTCTTGGTCACTCGAAAACCTTACCAAGAACTTCAACGCTCAGTTCCCCGGTGAAGTCGCCAATTTAGGTGATGCTTACAAAGCCGTAACGGGCACTTTGTCGAAATCTCGCGTGCGAGTTAAAGGCGTTTATGAATCTTTCAACCGAGTTTCCTACCCTTCAGCTCGGGAAGTCCCACTCAGTATTTACGAGGTCGCTTCACCCTCGAAGCAATACTACGCAAAAATGACTTTCAAAGGTCAGACCAAGCCCGTTTGGTTTGCCTTGGATTCGAAGCGTCAACTCCAAGGAGTGCGCCATTTCTCACGTCTGGTCAATGATGGATACTATGATGGCTTGAGAATGTTCGACATTCGAAAAGACAATTTCATCCGCGGTGGCTGTCCTCGAAACGACGGTACCAGTGGTCCAAATCGTCGAGCCCTTGTTAGCAACCAATCAAAAATCCCTCACGATAAGGGAACGCTTTCACTCGCCACCCGTGCTTCTGCTCGGGGAAGAAGCCGGGAAGCGGGAAGTGTCTTCTTCATCAGCTTGATGCGTCAGCCCAGCTGGGACGATCAACACGTTCCCATCGGAAAGCTCGTCGAAGGCCAAGAGATCTTAGATCAGTTGATCTCACGTCGAACCATGACGATCGACTCTGTAAGCATCGTCAGCAAGATCGATGCTCCTCAGAGTGTCGCTGGTGCTCAAATTACTGAGTTGGTTGAGAAAGCCGCTTCTTCTCAGGGAACAACTTCTCAATCGAACACTCAATCCAGTACCTCTCAAGAGACAGCCAGTACGGCAAAAATCATCGAAGGTCGAGAACTTCCTCAAGCCATCATCGAAACCAGCAAAGGATCGATGACCGTGGAACTCTACCAAGATGACGCCCGTAACACAGTCGCCAACTTCGTTAACTTAGCTGAAAATGGTTACTACACTGCCAGCCCCTCGATGAAAATTCTCGATCGCGCGGATGGATACTACGTACGAACCGGATCTCCTAATAACTCTGACAAGGGACAACCTGGATACAGTATCGCCAGTGAAACCGCCAACAACACGAAGCCTCATAAGGCGGGTGTTCTCACCATGTGTTTGGAGATGGATGCGAACGGGAAGCCCGTGCCGGATTCAGCGGGTGGTCAATTCATGATCTGCCTCAACGACGTTCCTTACTGGAATGGTGTTTATACCCCATTCGGGAAAGTCATCTCGGGTTTGGATGTCTTGAAGAAGCTCCAACCTGGTGATCAAATCAAGAAGGTCACCGTGACTCAAAAGCGTCAAGGTCAGTACAATCCTGCGACGACGCCGAGGAAATAAGACTGGCTAATAAGTCTGATTTCTTTCTGAGAATCCAAGCTCGCCCTCAGTCTTCTGTGAAGACTGAGGGCGAGCTTTTTTTTTGTGGGGTGAAGCGGCCTCAACGCTCTGAACTTCAAAGAAGCGTTGTGAAGGCAAATTGTTCGATGCTGAACGTTGAACGTTTTTTCGATCCCGTCGCTTACGCTCCGGGCTTACTAAGGGATACTGAGGATTAATTTTCTACTTAAAGCTTTGAAAATTGTAGGTTTGTTGGGAAGGCAAATAATTCGATGTTGAACGTTCATCTGATCCCTCGCTAAAGCTTCGGGCTTCCCTTGCGAATATTGTATTTGGGGCGGATCGGTGCTCCCACTTTCCTGGCCTTTTCGGTGAATTCGCGGGTGAAATTCCGGTTACTTGATTTGGGGCCCCAATTCATTATGATTTCGGTTAGAATCAGGGGTTTGCTACTGGGGGCGAACGCCCCTCAATCCCCCGTCCCTTTCCATTGTGTTATTCAAATCAAAGAACCAAGTAATTAAGCATTATGATCTGTTCACAAGATCGATCCTTAGAGTCAGCCGTTCAAGATGTCCAGCTTCCTAGCCTGGATAGCCTCAAGCAGAAACTTTCTCGGTTTGAGCGCTTGAGTCTTCAAGAATGGGCGCTGGTAGCGGGGCGCGATGAGAACGGAGATTTCCATCTTTCTAACGAGGAAATTTTTGAGTTAGCCGACCAATTACGTCAGAAACTCCACCCCGATGGAGTGGTGACTTACGTCGTGGATCGCAATGTGAACTATTCGAATATCTGTACTTGCGTCTGCGCGTTTTGTGCGTTTTATCGTAAGCCCGGTGATCCTGAAGGTTACGTTCACACCTTTGATGAGATTTTCGAAAAGGTACGCGAAACCTTAGAAGTGGGGGGCAGTGGTGTCCTTATGCAGGGTGGCTTGCACCCTGATTTACCCTTGAGTTGGTACACGGACCTTCTCTCACAACTTAAGGAGAAGTTTGAAGTCCACTTGCACTGTTTTTCTCCGACCGAAATTTGGGGACTCTCCCAGGTGACTTCAAAGTCTTATCGTGAAGTTCTTACCGCCTTGAAGGATGCGGGCCTCGATTCGATGCCCGGTGGAGGAGGAGAAATCTTGGTGGACGCCATTCGCAATAAACGTCGAAGCCAAGTGAACTCCCAAGAGTGGTTAGACGTGATGGAAGTCGCTCACGAAGTGGAGCTTCCCACCACTGCAACGATGATGATCGGGATGGGAGAAACCGAACTCCAACGCTTTCAACATTTAGAAAAAATTCGCGATCTCCAGGATCGAACGGGTGGTTTTATCTCTTTCATCCCTTGGACCTTTCAACCCGATAACACTCCCTTAGGGCGCATCATTCCTGATCGCTTGCCCGTCCCGGAATACTTGCGTTGGATGGCGATTTCGCGCTTGTTTTTAGACAACATCAAAAACTTACAGGTCTCTTGGTTGACTCAAGGCTTGGAGGAAGGGAAGTTCGGATTAAAGTATGGCGCCAATGATTTAGGTAGCGTCATGATCGAAGAGAATGTGATCTCTCCAGCCGGAGCCCAACACGAAGCTACCGAAAAACTTCTTCGTAAAACTGCTGAAGAGTTTGGCTTTACTCCAGTAAAGAGAAACGCAGCTTATAAGAGGCTTGAGAATCCACCGAAGGCGAGTGTGAGTTCGATTTAGTAGGTAGGCTCGACCTTCGAGCCGTACGAAGCGAATAAGTGGGTTTAGAGTCGATCTAACTAAAAGAACAATTCGCATTCAAAACGAATGGATCCCTTCAATTTGAAGCCCATAAAGTCAGTCCAGGGGCGTGAAACACAATTGGGATTTTGTGGTGACCGGTGTAGGTTGAACGTTCATTTGATCCCGTCGCTTACGCTCCGGGCTTACTAAGCGAATACTCCATTTTAGGAGCAATATTGATTATTGTTCGATGTTGAACGTTGAAAGTTGAATGTGGAACGTTCATATATCCCTCGCTAAAGCTTCGGGCTTCTCTGGCGTAAACTGTTTTTAAGGTGCAGCGAGGGTTTTACTTCGATATTGAACGTTGAAAATTGAACGTTCTTCCATTTACTAACCTTGTGCACGAGATTTTTTTCGATGTCCAAAAGTCCATTCAATTCTTTTTACCAAACCCCAGGGCTTGAGTATTCGACCTGGTTGGGTCAAGAGCGCGCTCAGCTTTACACCAGTCTTGAATATGAATATAAGGCGATTACTAAAGCCGTCGGTTTGATCGATGCTTCGTATCAAGGGGTATTGAAATTAACGGGGGAAAACCTCTTCGAATTCATGGAAGGGATTTTTTCAAACCTGTTAAAAGACTTAGGTGATAACGAGGGGCAAAGATGCTTGTTTCTTTCGGCCAAAGGTAAAATCCTTGGCCGATTTAACCTCTTTAGGGAGTCGGGCACCGAGGCTACGCTTTATTTTGAAGAGCCCATTTGTGAAGAGTTTTTAAAGTCATTAAATCGATACGCATTTTTAAGTGATATCGAGGTCGTGGATGTCACTTCCCAATTCATTCAGGTCGGCCTCTACGGTCCTCAAGCTGCCCGATGTTTAGAGCTTTTCACCGAGAATTTAGAGCTACCTCAGGATTCGCTTCGCAGATCCAATGCCACATATGAAGGTGGGGAACTAACGTTGCTTAAGGATGAAAACCTTCGAGTGCCTGGATTTCGAGTGCTCGCTTCCCCCGATCAGGGAGAGGTCTTTTTTCAAATCTTCTCCTCATCCCTCCAAGCTTTAGACGGAAGCCCTATCGGTCTTCAAGTGAGTGAAATCCTTAGGGTTGAAAGCGGAAAAGCCATCATGGGTATCGATTTTACGGAAGATCACTTTCCTGCCGATGCCCACCTGACTTCTCATTTAGATTACACAAAATGCTATGTAGGTCAGGAAGTTGTGGCTAGAATGAGAACGTACGGGCAGTCCAATCGGCTTTTGAGGGGGATTCAGCCAATTGAAGGACTCAACAATGCGGGGAAAGAAGAAGAACCTGCCGAGACTCACCTTCGGCCGCAGGACAAATTGTATTTGGAAGAGAAAGAGACTGGCCAAGTGTCGACCTGGATCCGTTCGCCCCAGTTGGGCTGGGTCGGCTTAGCGATGCTTTCGAGAAAAGCAGCAAAACCCGACACAGAATTGTCGGGAGATAGCGGAAATCTTGTCGCGAAAGTTGTAGAATTGCCTTTTCTGTCTTAACTCAGGATGGCGTCGTGAAACCCCTCCAGATTGAGACAGATCAAATTCCTGACAACTTTCTGTTCCTCGATCCCATTCCCTCTTCCTGAGGTCGATCGAGTGAGCCTATAAGATATTTAAATCGTGAATGCTGGAGATTTCGAACCGTGATCGTGATGAAGTTTGGGGGCACCTCAGTTGGAAATGCGAATCAGATTAGGCGAGTAGCCGAGATTGTAAAAGCCAATCTCGACCGTTCTCCCGCAGTGGTGGTGTCGGCTGTCGGCGGGATTACTAACAAGTTCTTTGCTCTTAAGGAACTTCTTCTTCAACCATCGAAGCGAGTTGAAGCTGCCGCCAAGCGCGAAGAAATATTGAACGTTCACCGCGAAATCTTGAAAGATCTCTCACTTTCAGAAGATCTCGTCGAGCCGCTGTTCAAAGAATTTGAAGACTTGAATCGCGGGATGTGGCTCATTCGAGAATGCACCCCTCGAACGATGGATTATTTTGTTTCCTTCGGTGAACGCCTCTCCTCAAGAATCGTTGCGGCTCATTTAGATTCCATCGGGATTCCGGCTCAAGCTTTTGAAGCTCCTGACATCGGTATGATTACCGATGATAATTTCGGGGGGGCCAAACCTTTACCCGGCTACGAAAGACGCATTCAAGAGGCCTTGACTGGAATCGATAAGGTTCCGGTGATCACGGGATACATTGGAAAGTGTCAAATCGACAAAGAGCGAACTGCTATCACCACCTTAGGGCGAGGTGGGAGTGATTATACAGCGGCTTTGTTCGGTGCAGCTTTAGGGGCTGAAGAAATTCAAATTTGGACCGATGTGGATGGCGTTCTCACGGCAGATCCCCGCATTGTCGAAGATGCTTATTGTTTGAAAAAGTTATCCTTCAAAGAGGCAAGTGAGCTTGCCTTTTATGGAGCTAAAGTGCTTCACCCTTCAACCATGAATCCGGCTCGACAACATGGAATTTCAATTCGCGTCCTCAATACGAATCGTCCTGAGTACGAAGGCACTCAAATCGTCGAGTCCTTAGGGGCGGAAGATCTAACCCTGAAATCCGTCACCGCTAAGAAGGATGTGGTGGTGGTGAATGTGATCGCCAGCCCCATGTTAGATCAATATGGCTTTATGAAGAAAATTTCGGATGTCTTTTCCGATCACAAAGTCATCATCGATATGATCGCAACATCTGAAGTCAGTGTTTCGATGAGCACCGACCAAAATGTAGACCTCGATCCCGTTGTTAAAAAGCTAAAAGAGTTCAGTGAAGAGGTCGAAGTGAAGGGGGATAAGTGTATCGTGAGTGTCGTGGGGCAACTGTTAGGAGAAAGGCGGGGGATCGCAGCTAAGGTGCTTGAGATCATTCACGAAGAGGCGATACCAGTAGATATGATCTCCTACGGAGCAACGCGAATTAATTTTAGCTTCATCACCGGTCAAGAATATTCGAGGAAGGCGATCAAATGCCTTCACGATGCATTGTTCAAAAATTAAGTTTAAAAACTGATCTTTGTTTTGCTTTTAACGAAGAAGAATCATTTCTTGGTCATCGATTCCAGTAAAACCTTCCAACCTTCATCGTAGGGGAGTCCCGCCGAGTAGGCGACGATGGTGTTTTCTTTGTCGATGAGAACGATCGTCGGAAAGAACTGAGTCGCTAAGTATCCTTTGAGAACGGGCTCCACCTCACTTGCCGAGATCGGTTGAGTGATGTCGGCATCCTTACAAAAAGCCATTAATGCTTTTTTGAAACCCTCAGCATCGAGATCTTCCTCGTTTTTCATCGTCACGGAGTTAAAGAATTTATTACTCGGTTTTACGAGGCTGATGACCTGCGCTTTTCCCTCGAAATCCTTCGCTAAAGTGTTGATGAACTTCAGGGTGACCAGGGAGGCTGGAAATTGGGCATCCACCATGTGAAGAAGAATGGGGAGGTCTAATTTGGGTTTTCCGGGAAGAACTTGAGGCTTTTTATTGTTCACCCATTCCTTGATGTTGACCGCTGGGGCTTTTTGGCAGAGTGCCGCGACGGGGATTTTGATATTATCCTGATGCCATTCGGGCTTGATCTCGCCGTTATCAAATTCGTAATCCAAATAAACGGAGCGAGCTTTATAACAGCCTTTTCTCAGATAGAGTAAGCGAGCACGCGCGCTCAAAGCAGCAGCGACGAGACCTTCATTATTTGAAGGTGCTTTATTTTTTCCCCAAATCTTGAGTTTAAGGATCTCTTTGGTGAGTCGATCGATGCTATCGAGATTTCCTGTGCTCCAAAGATCTTGGAGGAGGTAGGACCTTAAATAAAAGGTGTCCTGAGGTTTCTCGTATCCGTAAGCCCAAACTTCTTCCAGTAATTGTTCCATCGCATCGGTATCCTTCATGCGATGGAGAACGAAGGGCAAGTTGTACGTGATCAACTTTCGGCATTCAGGGGGGAGGCGTTCTAATTGTTCGTTTTGACGTTCTAAGCTACACTCACGATCGATGTATTGACGATAGATTTCGGCGGCATCTTTATATCGTTGAGCTTTTAAATGAAGCGAGGCCAGAACTCCGATCGCATTGGTTTTCGTTTGACGATCTTTTTCACTTTCTTCGTGGGCGATAAAGAGTTCACAGTGTTGAGTTGCCAGTTCGTTGAAGAAGAGGCCGAAGCGTTGAAGGTTATTACACAGCTCCATGTGCTGATCTAAAGTGAATTCACCCTCAGAGTAGAGTTCATATATTTTGTTTCGAGTGGAGTAAAACCGAGCAAAGAGAGGATGCTTTCGTCGTGGATCATCTTCAGGAGGTAGGCGAGCGCCAAATTCTCCCTCGATCGCTCGCATCACATCCCCGATGGCAGCCATGTTTTCTGAGATCGTGTTATTTTCGTTGACGTACATCGACACATCCACGGGAGGGACATCTTTCGGAACTTCAGGGATGATCGATTTTTTCTTATTCCCTTGAGTCTTCTTTTTTCCCTCTGGAGCGGTGGCTTGTTTTTCATTAGCCGTCGGTTCGGGAGAGCTCGTGACGACGGTTCCCTCTCCTGCGGTTTGGCAAGAGTTGAGGACGATGATGATGACCCCCATGAGAATCCATGTTTGGGCGTGAGTCACTAATTTTCGGTTCCAGGGATACCGGGTAGCAGTCATGATGGGGGTCCTTGTTACATTGATCATTGAGGATCAAAAACTCATTTGCGAATCGAAAAGATCTCAAATCGTTGTGGTTAATCTAAAATGCTTCCACTGAGAGTTTACAATGCTTGTGCTGTATTTAACCACATGATTTAACCACAGGAGTTCTCATGGCTATCGGGAGAACCCATGAAAGTATAAATCGAATCAGGGAGGCTTTGAAGGAGGAATCCAAATCAAGTAGTTCCTCCAAGGGGAAGAATTCGTAACTAAATCTATTGATTCAGCAGGAAATAATTATCGGCTATTTTAGGAATCCTCAATTTTCTTGAGTTCTCTGTCCCGTGTGCTCGAACTTCCCCGGGAGTCATGATATTTTTGTGGCTGTACTCGGGAATCCCAGAGGAAGCGTCCTTCTTTACCGAGCCCTGCGCAAATTCTTTCTCTTAACTCTCAAAATCCAAAGTCATCAGTCTGGCGAAGGGGCTTCACTCTTCTCCCGCATCCTTTGGCTTTGGTTCACCCTTCTTATCAATCTAATGCCTCTATGAAAGTTCTCTTAGCACAGATCAATACCACAGTAGGAGATTTTGAAGGAAATTTCCGATTGCTTGAACAGGCCTACAAAGAGGCCCTCGATCAAGGAGTCGACTTATTGATTTTTCCTGAACAAGCTCTTCCTGGATATCCTGCTGAAGATTTGTTGGAGCGAGAAGATTTTATTGCGAGCGCGGAATCCTACGAAGATCGAGTGGTCGCGTTAACTCAAGGCCATTCAACCGCGATCATTCTGGGAAACCTGACTCGGCGACAACAGGTCGATTACGGAAAACCCATTTATAATTCAGCCATTCTTATCGAAGAGGGAAAGGTCGTCGGGCGTCAACACAAAGCTCTATTACCGACCTATGATGTTTTCGATGAAGCCCGTTACTTTGAACCAGGTAGCGCCCATCAAGTCTTGGAATTTCGGGGCAGGAAGCTCGGCCTTGCCGTTTGTGAAGATGCTTGGAACGAAGAAGGATTTTGGCCGGAGCGACTCTACCAGCGAGACCCCATTCAAGAACTCGC
Organism: Planctomycetota bacterium; assembly: GCA_028280485.1. Lineage (GTDB taxonomy): Bacteria > Planctomycetota > UBA8108 > UBA8108 > JACQVS01 > JANQLS01. Next base: position 25,931 of record JANQLS010000202.1, on the reverse strand, counting down.
CCAAGCAGGAGCCGATCTTCTCATCGTCATTTCGGCATCCCCTTATTCCATCGGCCGAGGGCTCTTTCGGCAAGAGATGCTCGCGAGCTTAGCAAAAAAACATGCCGTCGAATTGATCTACTGTAACCTGGTGGGAGGCAACACCACTTTGGTCTTCGATGGTGAGAGTCTTATCTTTGATCGTAAAGGTCAGTTGATCGTTCAGGGTAAGAAATTTCAGGAGGAGCGAATCTCTGTCGACTTGAGCGCCTTACCCTCACCGATCGAAGCCGTTCGAGAAGGGGATGCATTAGAAGCGTATCGAGCATTGGTTTTAGGAACTCAGGATTACTTGGGGAAGACCGGATTTAAAAAAGCCGTCATCGGATTGAGTGGGGGGATTGATTCGACGCTCGTCGCCGTTGTAGCTCAAGAAGCTTTAGGAGCTGAAAATGTCATCGGAGTTTCGATGCCCTCTCGATACTCATCCGAGGGAAGCAAGACCGATGCTGAGCTTTTAGCCAAGAATTTAGGTATTCAGTATCTGAGCCTTCCCATCGAATCGATTTTTTCTTCGGCTCTTAAAACTCTTGAACCCGCTTTCAAAGATTTACCTGAAGACGTCACCGAAGAAAACCTTCAAGCGAGAAGCCGCGGGCTGATCTTGATGGCGATGTCGAATAAGTTGGGCGCTCTCTTATTGACGACGGGAAACAAATCAGAATTGGCCGTCGGATACTGCACGCTCTATGGGGATATGTGCGGAGGGCTCGCCGTGATTTCCGATGTACCCAAAATTTTGGTTTACGATATGTGTCGTCAGATCAATGAGGTGAGAGGCCGAGAAGTCATCCCCGTTTCGGTTATCGAAAAACCTCCTTCAGCTGAGCTCCGACCCGACCAGGTCGATCAGGATAGCCTGCCTGAGTACGAAGTTTTAGATGACATCCTTTTCAATTATGTGGAAAAGGGGAAATCTCCCGATGAAATTATCGATCTCGGTTACGATCCCGAAACCGTTGAAAGGATGCTCCGGTTGGTGAACCTCAACGAATACAAGAGGCAGCAAGCGGCTCCAGGTATACGAATAACCACTAAAGCATTCGGACCAGGGAGAAAGTTTCCAATCGTGCAACGCTTTCCGACTCGCCGAAAGGACATTCCTGAAACTTGAATCGAGCCCCAGCTTAAGATCCAATTTTTTTAAGGAAACTCTGAAATTTTAAAACCTCAATTGAGACGCTGGAAGTTTGAACTCTATGAATCCAATTTCTAAATTACAGTTGAGAGTCATCAGCAAGGGTGGCAGTTCATTCGACTCTGTACATGAGAAGAGGGTCTCAGAAGGCTTGAAAAGGATGGGGACTGCATGATTGAGATTCGAGGTGTAAGTAAGTTTTTTGATGATAAGACCGCGGTTGATTCCATCGACTTAGATATCCCCCGAGGAAGTATCTTCGGACTCATCGGGCCGAATGGGGCGGGCAAAACCACCACGCTTAAAATAATCGCAACTTTGATCAAGCCCGATGAAGGCACAGTGGTCATCAACGATAAATGTGTCATCGAAAAGCCGGAGTTGATCCGTCGGCAATTAGGTTACATGCCCGACGCTTTTGGAGCCTTTCCCGGTTTGAGTTGTGAAGAATACCTGCTTTTTTTCGGCCGATGTTACGGATTGGGGGGAAGTGAGCTCAATAACCGTATTCAAGATGTTTTGACGCTCACCGATCTCGGGGGCTTGCGAAACGAACTGACTCCCGCTCTGTCGACGGGAATGAGGCAACGCCTTTGTCTCGCTAAGACATTGCTTCACGATCCTGATCTTCTCATTTTGGATGAGCCGGCGAGTGGACTCGATCCCCGGGCGAGAATTGAAATTCGAGTCCTGTTGATGGAGCTGGGAAAGATGGGGAAGACCATCGTGATCTCCAGCCACATTCTCGCTGACCTTGAAGAAATTTGTACGGATATCGGGATTATCGAACAAGGTAAGGTTGCCTGGCAGGGTTCACTTGAAAGTGCTAAGCAATCCGAACAAACGGTGGTGAAATTAGAGGTGCCCGAAGGGGATGTTGAGCGAACCAAAGAGCTTCTCCAATCGATTGAAATTGTGAGTTCGGTGAAAGAGGTTTCCGATTCATTGGAGGCCGAGCTCATCACCGAAAACTCCAATGCGATCTTAGAGGCTCTGCTGGAGGCGGGGGTTGAAGTACATGCTTTCAGTCGAAAGAAAGTCGACTTGGAAACCTTGTTTCTTGAAAGTACGAAGGGGATTGTATCGTGAGTGTCTTTCAATCGATTCGAAACCGCGTGATCAACAATCCCATCTTGGGCCGACAGCTCGCGACCCATTTTACCGGTGGTCGTTTGGGGTGGGTTTTCTTCCTTTTGACGGGAGGCTTGACCCTCACGCACGGAATTCTCTTTGCTTACTTCGCTCAGGAACTCTCGAGTTCAGACACGGGTGCCACTCGCGAAATTGCTTTTTTCTATCATTTCGCCGTGATCATGGCCTTCATCATTTTGTTTTTACCCATCAAGGTCTGTGGATTCATCGAGGGACCTCGAGCCAGTCGATCCTTCGATCAGATCGTGGTTACGGGAGCCTCCCCGCTCTTGTTTTTCTTGGGGGCTTGTCTGTCGGGAAATTTATATCAGTTGGTCCTTTATTTAATCACTTTGCCCTTTGCCGTTAGCATCAACCTGTTCCTTGAGGTCGATTTTATAACGATCTTGAGTGGGTATTTTCATCTTTTTCTCTACGGCAACGTCATCATGGCGCTGACTTGTGCGATGTCGATCCCCTTTCGCGAATGGGTCGCTGTTCCGATGACCATCATCGGGCTCTTTCTGTGGAACATCCTAAGTGTCATCATCGATCGGGATTGGGTGATATTCTGGAGACCTCACATCGCTGAATTTGTTCCCATTCGACTGTTGTCTCGGATCGGTGATCCTTTTGAGAGTGAGTTTGGGAATTACTATCAACGTCTTCAACCTTACTTAAACGATGATCCAGTCTTCTTCAGTTGGGCGATACCGCTTTCTATCTACCCTTATCTCGCTTGGGGAACCATCATCCTCGTTTCTCTATTAATTATCGTCTTAGGTCCTAAGTTAGATTTCGGGCCGGGATTGAACGTCTTTGGGGCCGTGACCTTCAAGGGAGATCGGAGAAAACGATCCTTCCGAAAAGCTCGTTGGGGATTAGTGAGAAAAGTTGAAGTCGCCTTTTTCTATGAAAACTGTGTCGGTTGGGTTAAGCGCTGGGCGGATATGCTTCGAGCCACGATCGAAGTTCTGCCTGTGTTATTTGTTTGGGGCGGGACGACGGGTTGTATCTATGCAGGGACTTATGTGGCCCAGAGTACTCAATTTTTCCGAGATGATAGTTTGCTGGGATCGATGATAGTTTGCGGTTTGATTTTACTAGTTTGGATTTTTTTCCAATGTGACCCAGCTTCACGAGTTTATAGGACTGAACGATGGGGTCCTTGGAAACCTTCTCGTGAAACCGTCCTCTGGCTTCAGTTTTTAATTCTGCTTGCAAGCTACTTTTTAATTCATGTCAGTATTATTGAAGTGATTATGAATACAAAAGGTTGGGGGGGGATCTCTCTCAATTACAAGCGGCATGGATTGATCTTTCTTTCAGCCATGTCGATCTTTGGGCTCAACCTCTTTGCGCTTTCCCGTATCTTTTCTCGTTGGACCCAAAGTGCTGCGTTTCCTCGCTCAAATATCATCATAATGGGAGTCCTCGCCTTCATGTGTTCTGGAGTGGGACTGGCACTAGAAGGTTTTCCCCGGCTTAAAGATATTGGAGTCATTCTCGCAGGAAGCTCTCCCATTCTGGTGGTGGAGGACCTTTCAATCGATGGTTGGTCTCATAAAGAGCGAGCGATCATTTTCTTTGCTGTACAAGGAATTTTTTTCTTTTGCCAATTTACCCTACTCGCATTCCTCAGAGTGAGAAAGGCGAGATTAGATAAGATCGCTGAAATCAGTTCAGTCGAGTCGAACTCTAAAGATGAAGCTTCTGATGAAGGAGAGAGCCCAAAGCCCCAGTTGCGTAATGCATCTTGGTTGATCTTTATCTCTTTCCTCACCTTGGCTTCTTTCGGAAGTTCGGTCATAGCTCAAGAGGTGGAACTTAAAGTACCGAGCCAAAACCCAACGGATTTGATCATCGAAAAGTCGAGCCGGGGTTTCAATGGCAAGATCTTCACCGAAGGAAGAGATTTCACAACTGTTCTCCTTCATAATCCCACGGATAAAACGATTCGAGGAGAGTACTTCGTTCGTTATTCGAAGTACGAAAGTGAAGTGAAGACTTTCGAGATTGGTCCCAATACCAAACGGTATTTTCGCTGGCTCATTCACCAAGAGAGAAGAGGCAATTACTACCGCCAGTACGACGATTGTCAGATGGTCTTCAAAGTTCCCGAGGGAGAATTGTTATCTCCGATTCTTTCGGTTGAGATTCGATCTCCAGTTTCTCGATACCAATCGAGTAATGAAATACCATCTCGGTATTTATTCATCGGGAAAGAGTTTAAAACTTCTACTGAGTTTCGAGAGGTAGCGGTCGACGGGAACCGAGCTTTCGTCGCTCATGCACCAGTTTGGTCTTTACCGACCGACGCCATCTTTTACCACGGTCTCAGAGCCGTTTTTGTCGGCGATTTGGATGACACGCAAGAAAATTGGGGAGCCACTCAAGCTCAGGCTTTATTCAATTATTTGAGGATGGGAGGAACGGTCGTCTTTACGGGAAACGCCAGCTCATCGGGCTTGGCGGGAACGTTGAGATGGAAGTCGGTGCTCTCTGGACTAGAAACTCGATCGATCACCTATGAAAATCGTCAGTTTACTTTAGGTGCGTTTCCGGGTGGAAGAGCCGAACTTCAGGAGGACCTTGGTGAATCGGAGCCCGTTTCTCTACTCAATGTTAAAAATGTGGGTGGGGGCCTTGTCGCTCACCTCGCCTTCCCTCTTGAAGAGAACTACCTACCCGTAGCTCTTGAGAATCGAGAATTTTGGAACCGATTTATTCAGGCCTTGGGCGATGGCATCGCTTTCCCCATGGTCTTGAGATCGAGCTACGGGTACTTGGGAGAATTGATCGACTACTTCTTATTGGTTGTGATCATCGGAAGTCTCGCCATCTACACCTTGATCATCGGGGGTGTCCCTCTGATTTTCTTTCGAAAGAAAAAAGCGCGAAAGGCTCTTTGGATCGGAGTGGTCACCATTCCTCTCGTCTCTGTTTTAGCCATCCCGCTCTTAAGTACGATACTTCAACAGCGCTCGAGTGTGGCGAGTATAAATTCCATTCATTTTTTCGGGGAATCATCGCCCATCGGTATCACTCAGGCGAACTTGACCATCTATTCATCGGGACGACAAGAACACTCCTTAGAGATCGCAGGGGAGTCACCCATTTCTTATTCCAATACCAACTATCACTACGGGTATAACGATTCACGAATCCTGGTCGATAATGCCAAAGAATTGATCCGTCCCGAAAAGAGCGATTACTTTGAGGCTGACCTTCAACAGCCACCTTGGTCGAAAAGAAGTTGGCGATTTTATGACAGTTTGAATCTTCAAAATTTGCCAGAGGTGAGTGCTACTTTAAATCAACAAAAAAAGACCTGTCGACTCAAGCTCACGGTGCCAGATTGGATGACTGGGGGGCAAATCACATGGTTGGTTTTGGGAGGAGATTCTAAATATATCAGAGCTGAGTCATACGGCGAACTGGGTCCCGAAGAAAAAGAAATTAGCCTTAGAGTTACATTTGATCCGGACCGAACTCAAGCCTTGGTCGACAAGCACGGCCTGAAGTCGAAGAAGAACGCTTACCAACGTTATCGATTATTTAACAAAAACGTTCAGGTCTTCGGAATGAATATCGTTTTCCCGTTTGAGCATCCCATTAAAAATCGAGTGTATCTTTTGTGGGATATGCCAGACTCCGATGTTGAAAAACTTGTGAAGTTTAAGCTTCAGTCGGACAGTTTAATTTTTAAACAGCCTATTAGTCGACGAAATTATGAGAGATCGAATAGGCATGTGCGATCGAAAATTAAACCAGAGAATGGTGGGTATACCCGGATTTTGGAAAACAACATCATGATGATTGAAGTACCGCTTAAAACGGGTTGAATCCATTCGGCCGTTTATTAAGCTTAGGATCCTTCGATCCATGCGTAACCATCGTCGTAGATTTCTTTTTTCCAGATGGGGACGATTTCTTTAATTCGGTTGATGGCATATTGGGATGCTTCGTAACCTTCTTTTCGGTGGGGGGAGGCGATGGCTATATAAACACTCGACTCTCCGACTTCGAGGTAGCCGATTCGGTGAACGATATAAACTTTGAGAGTGGGCCAGCGTTCATTGACTTCCGTTTCGATACGCTTTAATTGTTCTAAAGCCATCTCCTCGTAAGCATGGTAATCAATCGCGAGCACGTTTCGGTCTCGATTATTATTTCTGACCACACCGCTGAACGTGATGATGGCGCCAGAATGAGGATCGTCAACCTTCGCATTGACGGACTGGAAGTCGATGGGCGTCTTAACTAATTCAGCCATTTCATTTCAACCTTAATTCGTTTACCCGCCACTGACGGGGGGGATGATCGCAACTTCGGCATCTTGAGCGATGGTCGAATCTAAGGATTGAAATTCTCGATCGACGGCGATCCGGCAATGTTTGAGGTAGGGCGCTAGAGCGGGGATTTTCTGAGTGATCAGGTCGAGCAAATCAGAAACTGCAATTCCCTGCTCTGCCAGGATTTCGAGGGTCGAGCTGCCTGCTAATTCCTGGGCTTTAGCGAAAAGTAAGACCTGTACCTTTATTTGGGACATAGGGGAACTGTCTTAAAGATCGAGTTACGGATTGAAATAGAGAATTTCATTTAAGATACGAAGGGATGAGTTTATCATCTCACCTCTGATTTCTAAACGATCATAACTGAACAGAATTCCCCCCAATGATTTTCACCGTGAATTCCCCCGTGAATTCCAATGGGGCTGAAGCAGAGAATAAGTCCGGAGATTCTCTGGTCTCAGATCTTGGGAATTGCGTTTTAAATAGCGCCTGCAAAAAAAGTGAGACTCTCAGAAAAGAATTCTGATTGTCCTGGAGAGAAATATGCAATTACTCGCCCAATCGGGCTTGTTGGATGGTCGATCCTATTCATTAGAAAAACCACTGATTATTGGCAGTGATCGAAGCTGTGAGATCCATCTCAAGGATCCCCAAACGTCATGGCGTCACGCGCGGGTGTGGAGTGAAGGGCAAAACGTTTGGGTCGAAGATTTAGATTCAGCCAATGGTACGAGAATCAATGGGCGGATCATCGAAAAGGCTCAACTTGAAGAGGGCGATTCTCTCGTCATCGGAAAGCAAAAGTGGGTTCTTTCATCTGTGGGGCGAGCTAAGCGTCGGTCGAGTGGAGTCCTCCGTCCCGCTCAAGCAGAAATTGAGCAACTGAGAAAAGAAGTTAAAAACTTAAAGAAAGAAGTCGAAGACGCTGAAGCTCAACAGAAAAAAGCCGAACAAGCAAAGCGAAGAGCAGAAAAAGCTTCAAAGGAAAAATTGCAGAAAGTTCAAGATGAACTTAAGCAAGCTCAAGAACAGAATCTCCAATTAGAAAAAGAAGGATTAAACGCTTCTCAATCATTGGAGCAAGTGCGTAAAGAAATCTCTAAGGATCTCGAGCACAGCCAAAATCAAAACCACATCCTCCAGGATCGACTTCAAAAGGCCGAGCAAGATGTTCTTCAAGGGGCTAAAGATCTCGCCCAGCAAAGAGAAGAAGTCGGGGAGCTCAAAGGCCGGTTAAAAGCCTCAGAAGAAGCTTTGCTGAGGGAGAGAGAGCTTCAAGGAAAGCAACAAGAGGCGATCACTCTTCATTGGAAGCAAGAGATGGCGGAGGCTCAAAAGAATTTAAAGCAGCAGTTAGAAGAATCTTGGGCTCAACTCCATCAGCGAGAAGAAGCTCACCGGGAGAAACTTTCTGAGCTGGAACGAACGTACGACGAACGCCACCAGGAAGAGTTGGAGCGACTTCGTCAAAGTCATAGCGAGAGAGAGGCCCAGCTTCTAAAAACTGCAGAAGACCTTCGAGAGCGCTTAGAGAAGGAATTAGAAGATTTAAGAAATAAGCTCGCTGACTTAGGGCGAGAAAAAGAAGTTGCACTCGAGCGAGTTCGAGCCGATGAAGCTCAACGTCGACGCGAAGCATTATTAGAAGCCGAGCAAAGTTTTCAAAAGAGTGAGCGACGGCTTCACGAGCTCATGGATGAAGAGGGTGAGCGCTTTCAAAGCGATCGTTCCAAGTTGATCGAAGAGCGGGATGCTCTTCAAGATCGAGTCCAGGAAGTCTTGGGTCAACTCGATCAATTGCGCCACGATACTTCGAAGAAGCGCTTAGAGTTAGAAACAGAGCACGCCAAAGCTTTGGGCAGCCTCGATGCCGCGAGAAATGAAATTCAAGAGCTCCGTCGAGTGCACCAAGAGCGCTTGGAAGAGATTCAAAAGGTTTTCGATGAACGATACTTAGATCTGGAGCAAGAACTGAGCGAACAACGAGACCTCGCGGCTCAAGAAGCAAATGATTTGGGGGCAACGATTACGGGTCTCGAATCTCAACTCGGAAGTTTGAGCGAAGAATTAGAAGTCGAGCAAGCGATGGGGCGCACTTTGAAGCAAAAGATTTCTGACGGGGAAGAAGAGCTCTCGCGTTTGGCCGCTAGTCATACCGCTGCTGTTGAAGCATTAGAGTCTGAGCATCGTTCGACACTTAAAGATTTTCACGGAGAGCATGAGGAGCAACTTGCGGAGTTAAAAAAGGAATCCGAGAGTGAGGCTCGACAAATCAAGGCGCGATTCGAAGCGGATAAGTCTGAGCTTTCTACCTACATGAATGAGCTGAAAATTCGTCTGAGGGAGAAGGATGACGAGATCGCACGATTAGAGAGAAAAGTTCAGCAACGGTGGTTTGAGTTTGAGTCGAGTTTACTGAGGGAAGAGAGTGAGTTTTCTCACGAAGAAGATCGGCAGTAGATTTGAAGGGAAGTTCTGAGAGGAGCAAAAAATATGGCTGAGATTCGAAGAACGGTTTCGCGCGCCTTCGGGCGGGACGTCGATCCCCTCAAGCAGGGGCAACGCGAAGAGATTCAGGGGAACACCGCCTTGAGTCAGAGGGTTCACCGTGCTTTCGAAGAGCTTCACGAGTTGATCCAGAATGAACTCGGGAAGCGGGCGGCAGCGTGGATCAAAGCCGGACGGTGTCAGCTTTCCCCCCGTAAACCGGGAGCAGAAGGCTTAGAATTTTCGCTTCTTACGCCCTACGGAAAATGCCGGTTCGTCGACAGCCAAAATGGGTATTTCTGGGTTCACTACCAAGATCGATCTCCCACGTCGTGGCGCATGCTTTACTCCTTTCATAAGGACGACAGCGACCGCCTGGAGCTCGTCGGCAAAGACCTGAGTTATCCACGATCTGCTTTTCAGTTCACAACTCTGGCTCAAATTGTTGAAAAAATCCTAGGAACTTAATTTTTTTTCTCCCCCCTCCCGTACCCTGGGTGCAAAAGAGAGGGCCGACTCTCAGGCTCTGTTTTGGCTTGGAGTATTAATGATAAGTGTTTATATATTAAAGTTTTATGTGGAATTCTTGGAGGCGGAGGATAGAGGCTTTTCTTCGTACCCTGGGTGCGGAGTAGAGAGTCGAAGGGAGTGTTGAAAAAGCTAGGCTAAGTGGTGGTTAACATCTTGGGGAAAATTCGTTAAAAAGTGGGTGTGAAATTCGGTCTGACCTCCCCTCTGCCAGGTGTTTTTCAACTCTGAGATCTCAGAAATAGGGATCGAATCGAGTTGGTTCATCCTGGCGTCAATTCAGCTGTAGTTGAAGAAGTAGAAGGGAACTTCTTTCGAGGCTACTTTGGATTACCGGAACAACGCTGGCGAGATTTATGTTCGAAGGCTCCAGTCATCTCCATTTGGATTTGATCGGATCGGGAGGGGGTCTGCCCCGTTTTGTGAAGGAACTGTTGAGAAGTTAATTGGGACCTGGTGTTCGGCTTCGGTCATCTGAGCAACTGATGCTCGAGGGATTGCCAGCTGAAAGCCGCCTGAGGTGAAGATTTATGAGTCGTCCCCGAATTCTTCAAGAATTATGCCGTCTCTTGCAGGCACGCTTCGAGGAGTATTTACGCCTGGAGTTGCCTGATGGCCGCCCGATGCCTAGCCCCGGCATCTCTGTTCACCTTGCCCATCCCCTCAGCCTCGAACGAGCGAACACGCTACCCGTCGCTGCGCTTTACTTGTGGGAGGCAGCTCCCGACCCAGCTCTCAAGTCCCGTAAAGGAACGATCGAAAGTATCGATCCCGGAGCACAGCAAACTCCCTTTCGCGCCATCATTCGAGGAACTCCTCAATGGATTCGTTGCCGTTTTGCACTTGCCGTTCGGGGGCGTGGGCCCGAAGAGGAACTTGACCTCTATTCTGCTGCTCTCCAAGGTATTTCCGATTCCCCTTCAATCGCTTTAGAAGCTTTCGCCAGTCTCAAGGATGAAGCGGCGCTTAAAGGAGTCGCCGATTTATTCCCAATCAAGTATGAAACGGTTCCCGATCTCTGGCGTCAGTTAGGACTTCCTCGCCACGTTTTGATGTTGAGCTTCGAAGTGTTGATTCCTCTACCTTCGAGAAGGAAGGAACCTGCTGTTCGCGTATTCGAAAGGCAAGTTGTTCTGGATAGTACTGGATCCGATTTATCTTCATCGAAGTCTTCTAAACTAAAGAAGGAAAAAGCGCCTTCAAAAGGAGGTCTCTTAAAAGGCTTGAAATCAGAAGCGTCCCCCCATAGTCCAGCTGAGGAGGCGCCATGAAAGTAGGATTGAATCGTCAAAGCCCCACCCAAGGTGGCATCCGTTGGATCGATATCGGTTTACCCGCATTCGTTGGTGAAGTTCATGCGAGCACTCAACCTGGAGTCTACAAGCTCACGTCGTCAAAAAGTTTGAAGGAGCTTTTTTCAGAGCAACAATCTGACTTCAGAAGAAGTGTCGAGGGTTTCTTTCGCATGGGTGGAAGGGCTTGTTACGTTCTTCACATTCCTAATCTTGAACACACCACCGAAGAACGCTTGGGGACATTGATCTTGGGGGAAGATCGAGGAGCGGGGGATCGAACGGGGCTTCATTCGTTAAGTGATTTGAACGATCTATTCTGTGTTTGCATGCCCGGGAAAACTTCCCATCGCGCCTGGGAAGCGGTGCTCGTTTATCTCGCTCGCAGGCCTTCCCTCTGTGGCATTGTTGAGGGTCCCTTCCCCGAACCGACGGAAGATTTTTTAACCCGACTCAAGGACGTCTCTTCCACTACAGTCGTGTCAGAGGGAAGGGTAAGCTTAAAGGATCGCCTCACTTGGCTTGAGTTTATGCCGAAGTCGCAGAGTTCGCGACTGGGATTGAGTCAAGTTGCTCAAATCGGATTGAGTTCACCGACGGATTCTTCTTCCAATAAAGCGCCACCGAGTGGTCCCGCACTCGGGTTGTTTCTTTCTCAAGGCGATCGAAACAAAAAGACTCACTCCTCTGTACAACGATCTATAGCCCAATGGCTATCGAGTGAGAATGCCCACCGTACTCGGTCGGGTTTACCCACTTTAGGAGAGACCTTCACTTCATTGAACGGTTGGCGAAGGTGGGAAGAATTGAGACGTTCCATCGAATTAGGAACTCGGTGGGTTTTATTTGAAATTCAGGATGCGTTTCTTGCGCCACGAGTTGAACGAGAGATCAACGGCTTTCTTCACCGTTGTCTCGATCAGGGGCATTTAGAGCCCTTAAGTCGAAGAGAACCCTTTAGAGTCTCTTGCCGAGCTCAAGTTCGCGAAGATTTTAGAGGACGCCAAGGGCGCTTGGTGGTGGAGATCGAGGCCAAAATTCCAGACTCCCAGGGTGAAGCTCTAAGTGGGATGTGGAATTTCGCCTCAGAAAACGAACAGTAGAAAACTAGCACTCATGAAAAACGAAGGTTGAGAAAACTATGAGTTCCCAGCAAGTACCTTTCGTAGGTAATTTTAATTTCTTAGTCGAGATCGAAGGCTTAGCCGGAGAGAGTTCCCTTGTGATCGGCGGATTCTCTGAGGTTCAAGGCCTCGGCTCACAAACGGAAGTTGTCGAATTTACAGTGGGGAGTTCCTCAAGAATCCACCAGATTCCGGGTAAGACTCGTTACTCCAATCTGGTCTTAAAAAAGGGAGTGACTCACTCCAACGAACTCTTTAACTGGCGTAAAACCATCGAGAGCGGTGAACTCGACAGTCGCAGTGGCTCAGTCATTCTCTTAGATCATGAAATGAGAGAGAAGACACGTTGGAATTTTTACGACGCTTGGCCTTGCCGTTACGATGCTCCTCAGTTAGATAGCAACGGAGATTCGATCAGCATCGAAACATTAGAGCTTTCTATCGGTCGTTTAGAGCGAGTGGATCCTCAAGGAGATGAGAATCTTCCCACGAACGAGGAAGTCTTGCAGCCTGAAGGTGAAGAACTCGCATGATGCCGAAGGATCAAACCTTCACTCTACCTATCGGCTTGGTCTTACCTTCAGGGAAGAGGCTTCGAAGGGGGCGTTTGCGCCCTATTCAAGTTCGAGAAGAACGTGAGCTTCTTAAAGATTTTCGAGTCTATCTAGAGCCTGATCAGATCTTGCTTTTAGCTCTGGAAAAATCGTTGACGATCGAAGGGCTTTCTAAAGTAACTCTCGCGCAATTAGAAGATCTCTCCTTGATCGACCTTCGATTTTTGGAGCGGCACTATCGGCAGCTGAATGGTTATCCCACTGAGATAGAGGAGGCTTGTTTTGAACTCTCCTTATGAGGCTTTTGATCAACCCATTGTCACGGATCGCTTTCAGGTGAAGTTTGAGACTCTCCCTGAACTGAGTTTAAGAGCGTGTCGAGGATTAGGAGCAAAAAAGAAATTTCTTACTCTGGATGAAGGAGGCACAAATTCTCCACGATACTTTGAAATGGGAACTTCCTACGATCCCTTAGTTTTGGAAGCCTTGCTCCCTCCCTCTTCACCGTATTGGGAGTGGATCGAGCAAGGAGATCCGAAAAGTGGAAAACTCATCGCCTTCGATGCGAACGATCGAATGAAGGGCTTGTGGGAAATTAAAAGGGCCCGTCCCAGTCGATGGAGATCACAAGATTTTGACTCCACTTTAAGACAGCCAGTGTTGACTCAAATCGAACTCCTTCACGAGGGATTGAATTGGATGCGAGAGGTTGAGGATTCTCCATCATGAAGCGACTCTACGATCTCATTCAAGAGCGACACTCCAATGAGTTTTTAGCGGGCTTGTTTCCTGAAATTAAGAGCCAAGAACTCAAGGTCCATAGAGATTCAGGGACGGCGTTTCTCAATTCTTCAACGGTTTTAACTGCCGATGAATCCCAAGTGAAATCTTCGCAGAAAATCGCAGGTGTGACTCCATTCATTGAGGAATCGAGTCCTGCCAAGGAACTTAAGAATCAGCCCAAGAGTGGGTCGAAGAAGCAACGAAAAGTTTCAGGAGTATTTAATAGAAGCGAGCGGGTTGAAGCTCATGATTCAAAGTTGACGATCACCAGAGAAGAAGCCAGTCGTTCCGCCTCTTCAGGTCCTTCATCTGAGATGGTTAAAAGAATTTCATCGGATGATTCTTCAACGAACTCTAAGGACCAGAACAATCTTGTGGAGGAGGCCGAACTCTTCAATAAGGAATTCGTTCAACGCGGATTGAACTTATTTCCACTTAAGACAGAGCCCCTGGAATCAGAGCCCGGTACCTTTAGCTCTTTTATTGAGAGTGAAGAACAACAAGGATTCAAAGAACAATCGCGAACTTCAAACTTCAGAAGAAATCTTGCGAATTCATCCTCAGAGTTCTTTTATTCAGATGTGCTCCACCAGCAGGGGGAAACAAAGTCGATCTTTTTAAACTCCAAGCCGTTTTCTAAGAAGTCAGAAGAACAGAGGCATGTTTTTCGATCAGGAGAATCTAACAGAGATCGGGCTTCAGTGGCTCGAAATGAGTGGTCTCAGCGTCGGTTTTAATTTTAGGTTGATACGATGACGGAAAAATTGGTCAAGGCAGTCCTGTCTTGCTTGGATACTCAAGAGCATATAGAGGTTCTGTGGAACCCCTCGCGCTATCGTATCCAACGACAAAACCAATTGGGAAGTTCCCATCTGAGTGCTCAACCGACTGCTCAATTTCAAGTAGCTTCTTCGATTGAAAATTTCTCTGTCGATTTGTTTATAGATACAACCGAAAATTCTCCCGGTCCCCAACGTGACGCTCGAAAATTGCTCAACGAACTTGTTTCTTGGATGCAACCTCATCCCAAAACTTTCCGAGCCAAGAAGGTTCTCTTTTCGTGGGGACCCTTCCGATTTACCGGTGCGCTTGAAAATTTGAATGAAGAATGGGTGCGATTCGATCCCGATGGAACTCCCGTTCGGGCGTGGATTCAACTCGTTTTAAAGGGAAGGAGCTAGAACATGCATTCGATTTCTACTTCTATCCCTCGAATATCAGATTGCCTCTTTCGTGATAGAGCTCCTCACTTACCTTGTTCCGGTGAGGTTGGCATCGCGGCGGCTCGGGCCTTACTTCATTTTCAGTGGCTACGAGCTTTCGATCGACCGGATCGATTAGAGTGGGTGGTCGAAGACCTCGAATCGTTCTATGAAGATTTTGAGATTAAAAACGATGACTTACCCCAACCGGGAAGCTTGATCTCAGTAGGGGGAGAGAGTTTTAAATCAGGTCGCGATTGGACGGTTGAAGAGATCCGAACTCAATTTTCTCGAGCTCGGTTGCCTGAGTTGTCATTGATTGCATTTTCAAATTACGAATTCTCCCGTCGCTCCTTCATACCTCGATCCTTATTAAAGCCCCGTTTGGATGAGTTAGCGCAATTGATTGCGAGTGAGCTCGGTTTGAGCAGTCGGATCGAGCCGGATGCAACTCCATGTGAAGAATTGACATTCGAGAAAGATCCCTTACAGCTTTTGAGAAAGTACGCTCAAAGGAATGCGCTCGGCTTAGGGATTTCAGAGAACACTTTATACTTTGGCCAACGATTGGCGGATGCTCCTCGATCTTGGCGATTGAGCCGAGAGGTGTTTGACGCGGAATTGCGTTGGATTGATTTTGAAGTCCGTCAATTAGTTCATGGAGACCGCTGGGGTTCGTTACACTTGGCGTACGCTTGCCCCGTTGTTCCGCTAGATCGAATAACCCTTCGAGGTTGGGGAGATTCTGTCGATGGAGATTACCGTGTCCGCAGAGTTGAATTAACTTGGAACCCAGAGGGTTGGAGGAGCGAAATCGAATTCAAACTCGACACTCAAGCCCATCGGTTTCTTTCGATTCAGGAAGAGGGAGGGGGCTGCCATGCATCGACCTGAGTCGGCACGATGGGATTGGAGCTTTAAGTTCGAAGATTCCCTTTCGAAGCAGCCCTCAAGCGTTGGGGAAGCACAACAAAGAATCGGAGTGCTCTTGTCGACCGCTCCCGGAGAACGTCGGCTCTGGCCTCAGTTTGGTTGGCAAGCGAGAGTGTCTTCCTTAGACTTAAGTCGGGTTGAAGATCGAAATCTTGCCAGCGCCTTAGCTGAAGAAGACATTCATCAATGGTTACCTGATTTGGGTATTCGAAGAGTCGATTTCGAGAGCGTTGATGGGGAATTTATTCTTCTCGTTTGTCAATCTTACGATGGGATTGAAGTTCGAGTTCAAGTTCCTCACTGGAAGTCACCCCCGCGTGAACAGAGTGGAGAGAATTGATGAATTTTTTCTCTCCAGACTTCAGAGACAGTTCTCAATCAAAAGATGAGTTCGCCCAAATTTATAACCGTATGGTTCAGCGACTGGGGGAGCTCGATCCGAATTGGAATCTTAAGCCCGAAGATCCTGCCTCCGTATTGCTCGAAATTTGGGCTGAAGAGATTGCGACGATGAAGGATCAGCTTCGAGCTGCTGAAGAAGAGGTGATCGAACGCCTACTGGAGTTAGTTGGAGTGGAACCTTCGAGCCCTCGTTCTGCTCGTTGCTTCGTTCGGTTTCAACCGACGACCGAAGGGAGTCGGGCCAAAAAATGGAATGCCGGTACAGCCTTCGAAGCGGAGTATGACGATGGGCGAGTGGCTCACTACGAACTTCCACAATCTCTTTGGGTCAGTTCGGGTCGATTGGTTCGAGCTTATTCGACGCGAAGGGCTTCCCTCAAGCGATTACCGGTAGATCGACAGGGGAGTCCTGTCAATCCTTTGCTCGGTGATTCGATCGAAGTGGGGCGATTGCTTTATTTGGGAGACCAAAGGTTTCAATCGCTTTCAAATTCCTATCGCCCGATCTCCATCGAATGGGCGGGAACGCATCCTGAGTTGAGTGACAGGATTTGGGAATATCGCACTCCCGAAGGTTGGCGAGAGCTTCCTTGTGACTTCGAACTGGTTCAAACTCCATCGGCAACGCGTTTGAAAATGGTTCTTCAAGGACCCTTAAGTGGTTTGGATTCATACTCGTTTCAAGGAGCGAAGATCCCTTGGATTCGAGCCCACCTACCCGCGCGGCGTTCGATTCAATTGAGTTTGCCTCAACTCGATTTGGGAGGGACTCCAACTTCAATCGAGCGGCTCTTCGTGGAGTCTGGAGGGAAGTTCGAAGATCTCTCTTTTAGCGAACAAAGTATTACTCTCGATGAACCTCCAGCCATTCACGACCCTGCGACCTATTTTGGGTTCGATCATGAAGGCCCGTATTCATTGTGGGTAAACTTAAAGACTGATGAGATGGCTTCAAGTCTTTTAAGCCATCACGATCGGCAACCTCGATGGATCTGGGAGGCATTCACTTCATCCGGTTGGACAACCCTTGAGAAACAGGATGTCATCGACTCTACCGAGGGGTATCAAAGGTCGGGTTGTATTTCTATCGAGCCTCCCCAATCAAGCTCGCGTCAATCGCTATTTGGCGACAGGCTCTTCTGGTTGAGGGCCCGATGGCTTGAAGGGCAGTATTTAGATCTTCCGATGATTCAATCCATCAGCTCCAACTCATTAGAGCTGGTGGAGGGACAGACTACGCCTCGAGTTCGCCTCCAAGTGTCAACTTCTTCAGAGGACTGGATCCCCTTGCCCGATTCCATTCAGGGTTGTGAGGTCGGTTTGGATTCCATTCGAGTTCGCCTTCAAGATCGAGAGTGGAATCTTCAAAAACTGGATAACGAAGAGAGCCGCCAGAGTAAAACCGGTTTCTTCTTAAAGCGATTTCCAGATGGGAAGCTTCACTTTCAGCTCGAGTTGGGGGAGAGTTTTTCTATGACCTCTCCTCAGCTGATGGAAGTGGATCTCTTAAACTTGAAATACAGTTTAGGGGCCAAGGGGAACGGGAAGATTAAAAGTATAAAGCCTCTCGATTCAGGTGAGGGGGGAGTTGAGATTCAAGTTTCAGAGGTCGCCAGTGGTGGCCTCGACGTGGAATCTATCGACTCCCTTAAGAGAAGAGCATCGCTTGCAAGTGTTCACGGAGAGTGTTGGGTCACCGAGAACGATATTTTACGTCAAGTTCGGGGGCTTCTCCCGCAGGTCGAACGTGTTTATTTAGAAAACGTCAACTCCAGCATTCGCGTGCAATTGATTCAATCTGATCGAGCGAAGAGTCAACTGGTACAATCCTCTCACTGTCTGAGTTTAGAGAGGTATTTAAACGATCACTCCCCACCTGGGATGCGAATTGAAGTGAGGAGTCAGCGGGCTTTTCCGGTGAAATTAATTGTTCATGCCAAGGGAGTCTGGAAAGGCAAAGAGCTTTCAAAGCTAGATTCTCTTTTATCCCAGTCCTTAACCCAAACCACCTTGAGGGCTTTAAATAGTCAGGTCGACATCGAGCCGAACTCCCTTGTTAACGATGGTGTATTCCTTGACGTGACCTCTGTTTCTGAAGGAAAGATCGAAGACGATGTCAGAAGAAGTTTGGCTTCAGATCCACAGTTTAAAAATATTGAAATTCAAAAGGTGCAATTTGGACTAGAGGGGCTAGACTTAACTGAGAAGTTTGTAAATAAATCGAGTTTCAATCCTATTTTTTCAATTCAAGAGATTCAGTGGGTCAACCCCGACGCTACTGAGTCCAGCGGGCGCGCCGTATAATTTCGTCAACCGAATGATGTTCTGCTGAACGATCTTCATACCTTTTCAACCATGTCTTTTAAATCGTGCCTTCTAAACCATGCCTATTAAAGAGATGTTCAGTTCAAGACGTTTTATCGGAACATATTGTGTCGTTTTAACTTATAATAGTTCATGTTTAACACCTTGGAGATGCAAGTTTTTCCCGACGATCGAATATTCTCGTAAATATTCTTAAATTCTCACTTCAATTGAGCTTGGAGAGTGTCGATTTCTGATATAGAGAACGTTCGACTCCGAGCACTGATCGGTAGCTTGAATCTATTCGTTCACAGAGGACAAAGCCGTGAATAGTGATAAATCTGAAAAAATCAAACCTCAGGACCAGCCTTTGACCCAAGGCATCCCGGAAGGTTTAAGACCAAAATCCAGAGAGCTAAAAACGCTTTTAGATATTAGTGAATCTGAAAGTGAAAAAGTCACTGAACGTCTCGACCGACTCGGCGAGTGGGCTTCGGAAATGACGATGAGTCCTTTTCCGGGGAGACGAGCTCGTCGTCGCCTTAGCTTGCTTTTAGGCGGGGGGAAAGTCAAATCCAACGATTCTCATAACAGTACTCAACAAGCTCACTGGCCTCTTCAACAGTTTATGCAATGGATGCATCAGCAATCGGACTTACACCCTCTGGTTCTCGAAGGTTGGTCTTTTAGATCGATGGATAACAAAATTGAAGTTCAGGAGAGCGAAACACCTGCCCTCTCATTGATTTGGGTTTTGGAATCTGAATCTCAGCTCCCTGATCTCAATTGGCTGAAAGAGCACCGAGAGATTTTTGAGGAAGTTTCTCTCGCTGGAACTCAGTTTCAATTCCTTTGGGCAAAGGATCCCCTCTCTGAATCTTTTCCCATTCAAGGTCTTCAATTTGAAGGAGGCATTCTGAATCCATGGGATTGACGCACTCTGTTGGCCAAACGGTCATCTACCACGGAAAAACCGACATCGGAATCGTACGAGACGAGAACCAAGATGCGTTCTCGATTCGGGCTCCCGAGAACAACGAAGAGGCCGCAGAAAAAGGCCTTCTATTGGTTTTGGCCGATGGTATGGGTGGATTGGCGAATGGAGCGCAAGCTAGCTCAAATGCTGTCAGCACCGTTAGTGAGCTTTATTACGGTGAGTGGGAGCAAGATGAGAATCGATCCGAGTTGTTAAAAAGGGCCGCGTTAGAGGCGAACCGCCGAATCTTTGCCGAAAGTGCCGCGCTCCCTGGGAATATGCCCATGGGCTCAACCTTAACGACGATGGTTCTCTTAGACGGCCGTGGATTGATTGCGCATGTGGGTGACAGTCGGGCCTATCGATTTTCCAATGATGAAGGCTTAGAGCAACTCACCCGTGATCATACCCTCGTTCAAGAATTGGCCGACCGAGGTGAGATCGAGCCCGATTCCCTTCCCTTCATGTTGCATCGCAATGTCTTAACTCGGGGCTTGGGTTTACAAGAAGAGGTCGAAGTCGACATCCTCGAAATTCAAGAGACCCGTATCGGAGACACTTTCTTAATTTGCTCTGACGGGTTGTACGATGTAGTCACCGATGCCGAGATCGAAAGTCGACTCATCGCGCATCGCGCATCTCAGGCCGAATTGTTAGATGATTTGATCGAGTTGGCTCGAACTCGTGGGGCGCCCGACAATGTCACCATTGTGGTTGCTCGTATCGAAGAGGCTGAAGGTTTTAGTCGATCTTTAGATCCAGTGCCCGGGCAATCGTTAAGCCCGGTAGCTGGGAATGTCGATATTCCTGCGTTTGGATTTTTACCCCGACAGATTTTTATACCTTTATCTTACTTTGCCGTTTTTGCTTTGGGAGTTCTGTTGGCGCTCAATTTTCAGATGAAGACCGAAAAGTACGGTAACATGTCTACCCTTGAGGGGCAGATTAATCAACTGACCAACGATCCCAAAGTCGAATCGTTCGATGCTCAATTAAAAACGAACGCACCGGGATTAAAGCAGCGCTTGATTCAATTTTTGGAGTGGTTGAATCCTTAACCCGAGTCTTTTGTGCTGGGTCTTCTGTACTGTACCTTCTGTACTGTACCTTCTGTATTGGGCCCTTCAGTCCAGTTCCTTCCTTTTTACTTTTCCCAAACGATTATTTCTTTTTCTTCTTGGGATTGAGTTCATCTAAGATTCGAGTCAATTCACTCGGCGGGGAGGGGATTTTCCATTTGCCCGGAAAGTATTCAAACTTTAATGGCTTCACGATGATGTCTTGCCAAATTCTACAAGAGAGCTGGCGAGTGGATTCGTTGACTCCCTGTTCGGATGATTTTGGAGTCTGCCGAACGATATTGCTGAAGGAATACACAAAAGGGTCTCTCTTCTTGAGACTGACCGTGGTGGAGATCATGCTCCAGGTCGTTTTTTTTAATCGGGCGAAAGTGATGTTTTTGATGATCCGCCTTCGATTGGGAGGGTGTTGAAAGACCTGCCATTTTACGTATTTAGCTTTCGGGATTTCCTCGACGACTTTAAATGTTTTCTTCGTTCGCTGCGTCAAGCTATGCGGCCCGGGTTTTTTTTGCATAAAGTAATAAACACCCTTTTCGGTGTCGGCTTTGACATTAATCAAGACTTTGCCGATGACTTTCCTATGTTTGGTGTGGAGCTTTTTTATCTCTTTCCAAGCACGGGCATCGTCGTAGCCAGCACGACTTAATTTTTTGAGATCTCTCGCCATGTAATAGACATAAGCATCGGGTATCGCTTGAACCGTTAGTTCTAGCCCCTTCTCGCTCTTTTCGAGCTGATTGGCCTTCTCCAATTCCTTGTGGTAGTCGCTGAGCTCTTCCAGCAATATGCTGACGGGTAGATCCCCTTGGGCGAATACCTTCTCTTGAGGGAGCGTCAGAGAAACCAGAGCTAGCAAAAAGAGGTTGATGCTCAAGGCTTTTAAGGATTTGAATCTTTTCATTGTTCTGGCCAGCTTGTCTTATATAGCTTGCTTCTTACGAATAGAAACGATTGAAGATATGATCCCAGATGCAAAAAAGGCCCGTGAGGGCCTTTTTTGTTACACTCGATTTTGAAGAAGGCTCGTATGGAACGCTTCTATAATACTTACGACACGAATAAGAATTAAATTCTTGTCATCGTTCCGTTGTTTTGTTGCGTCAGTTGTCGGGGGAATGATTCACAAACATTTCCTACAACAATCGCATTGACCGAGTGTTTTTTGTAGTTTGAAGTTTTAACTTCATTGAGGATTCTGTTGACGTAAGGATCGCCGCCGTCACCGGGGCAAGTGGGGCAACCGTCACCTAAGTAGATAATGACGTTTCTTTTGGCTGATGATTGGTTGGCCATATCTAAACATTTTTTGAGGCCTAAACCAAAACAGCTTCCTCCACCGGATTGAATTGAGCCTAACCAAGCGGTTGCAGCTGCTTTTTGACCAGCGTCAGCCTTAGCGGGGCGACTGTTGGAGGGGAAGAAGATCAAGCTTCTATCGTAGAAGGTAATTCCGAATTCTACGCGCTCGGTGAATTCTTGAACGTTTCTGATGACTTCGCGTTTTTCTTTCGCGATAGGTTCACCTCTAGTTGAGCTGGAGCGATCCAAGCAGTAGAAGATTCCATCACCTTCATAATTTTGACCGTAGAAAACGATCACTTCAGGTGCGTCTTCGTCTTCTTCTTCGAGACCAATTGCATCGTAGGGCAGGTCTAGGTTTTCTTTAACACTTGCACCGCCGCCAGTTTGAGCGAAGGTTTGAGCACTAAAGGTAAAAAGACCCAGTGCGATCAAGAGATTCAAAAGAGTGCGATTTAAGCGCATGTTAGCTCCTTTGTGGATCAGCCGCTTGGCTAATAAACAAAATGGTTTAATTGATAGATTCGATAGAGTCATTCAACAGAACGAAACGATTTGAACCTCTCAGTTCCAGCTGCCGGCTCTTTCTGAACACTATTGGTTCTTCGAGGGCTGACTTTAGAATGAACTGTTTGGGTCTCTTAGAAATCGCTATAAGCCTTGTTGACTATAATGGATAACCATAATAGATAAATTGGCTTAGTTCAACCTTTTAGTGCCTTTCCCGGCCTCTAAATCTTACATTTTGAATGCGGTCTCTTAGGAAGAGTTCTGAACGCTTTTTGTGTTCATGAAATGCTTCTAAGACATTCAAATTAAGCAAGTTAAAGCTACTCAGTGGAATGAGCGGGTGAATAGCGATCTACTCAACTCCCACAACTACCCTCAAGACGATCTAAAGCGGACATTTCTTGCAAAAAATCGTGTCGAAAAAATTAATTTTCGACACGATTTTTTACTTAAGTGTTTTATTCTTAATGCTTTAGGGTTTTTGGTTCTTTTTGGATTCGGGTGGAAGTCGTCCTAAGCCGGGCTAATTGGAAATGGCTGAGTACTTTAGGGTGGATCGCATCTCTCCTCTAACTGGTGAAGGCTGAGGACCGCACGAATTCGGTCTAACGGGGACATTATCGGGCTCAAAGCACCAACAAGTTCCCCTTAGGATCCAGAAAGAACGGTGTAGGTCCCCCCGTTTTGATTCGCTAAGGCTTTCGGGAATTCGGGGCATATGTCGCCAACTGCGATCGAACTGATCGTGTGGTTTTTATAATTGAGGGTTTTCACCTGAGAGAGAATTTTTTGGGAGTACTGCGGGCCTCGATCTCCAGGGCAGGTGGGGCAGCCGTCACCCAAATAAATAATTACATTTCGCTTAGCTGAAGATTGATTCGCAAAATCTAAGCATTTGATAAGCCCTAAGCCGAAGCAACTTCCGCTTCCAGATTGGATCGATTGAAGCCAGGCGCTCGCTGCTGCTTTTTGAGCGGGGCTGGCTTTTGCGGGACGGGAGGTTTGGGGATAGTGAATAAGACCTTTGTCATAGAACGTGATCGCAAATTGAACTTTCTCTGAGAAGTCTTTTAGGTTTTTTAAGACCTCTATTTTTTCCATTCGGATGGCATGTCCTCGAGTTGAACCTGAGCGATCTAAGCAATAAAAAATGCCATCACCCTCGTAGGATTGACCGAAGAAAACAATCGATTCGATGTCATCGTGTTCTTCCTCCTCTTCACCGATGGCATCTAAGGGCAAGTCTAAATTTTCTTTAAAGATGGCGCCCGGCCCTGATTGAGCGAAAGCAGTTCCTGTGAATACAAAGAGAAGGACGAATAAAAAGTTGAGACGGATTTTGGATGCAGTGTTCATTGAGGACATAGGATCTCCGCATGAAATGATGTCTGTAAGAGAGTACTGTATGTAAGTACTTTAGGTGAGTATCGGTTTTTAGGGAGAGACAAAGGCTCGCCAGAAAGGGGTTTGAAATTTAAACCAACTTCCTGCAAGAGGGAGTTATCCTTAGATCTGTGGGAACTCTAAGAGAGAAAAGCGTTTGAATTTGCAAGCGGGAATCAAACGCCATACAACTCTTAGTCTTATTTAAGAATAAGTAGATCTAGGCGATCATTTTAAAATTGAGCCTTAACAGATAGAGTTCTTTTAGAGAGTTTGTTTAGAACGTGTGTTCTCTCTCATACAGTTTAATAGACGAGGCCTGCTTCTGGTTTCTTGTATGAAAAGTGTAAACAAAATGAATATTGCTTTTAATGAAGCGTTATATCGAGTGCCGTTGGGAACAGTGACAAGCATTACCTCGCAGTTTCTCGAAAAATTCTAAATACAATGATTCCCTTCTCAAGCCCGAAGCTTTAGCGAGGGATCAGCACTTAAAAGTATGAATACACTTTAATGAAATCGTCATGACTGGAGAGCTAAAGAGGGAGGGAGCAATAAAGGTTTGCGAGCTTAATAGCGGTGTGATAGTAGTGTGAACCTTTAAGTAGCCGAACTCGTAAGAGTTTGGAGGAAGATCAAACTCCTCCAAATCTTACGAGTTCGGCTACTTAAAAAAGGAATTTAAGGGACTGGGAAAAAGTTTACTTAAGACCCATGATGTAAGTCTTCCAGGCTTTATCAAATTTTTCCATATTGATACGGCCGAAGGTTGTAGCGTACGCTTTTTCGATGTCGTAGCCTTTACGTAAGGCTTTAAAGTAGTTGATCAAGACTTTGTCGTATTTGCGCTTTTTGCCGCCTTCGATGCAGTAATAGACCATCGCCCAAGCTTGTGCGTAATTGATGGACACTCCTTGGCTCGAATACATCTCTCCGCGTGTCATCTGCATGAGTTCTGCTGTGTCCACCGTTCTTTTTGCGGCGATGACTTGTTTAATGAGCCTGAGGCGCCAAGGATTGGGCTTGGGAACCATATAGTGCTTGGACCCACGTTTCTCGTATACATACCCGCCATAGTAATCCGCTAAGCCTTCATTGAACCACTGAGGGATTCTTTGAATGTAATCGTGAAGGAATTGATGAAAACCTTCGTGATTGAGTACCAGTTCGAGATCCGCGAGTTTTTCGTATTTAAAGAGAACTAACTTACGAACCAGAGGTTCGTAATGGCCCCCAGCGCCTCGGGGATTACCGGCGGCAACGTAATGGCCCTTGCTGGAATAAACCCAGACTTCATATTTTCTATCGGGTTTTTTGATGCTGGGAAAAATCTTCTTGTAGATCTTTAAAATTCTCTCCATTCGATCGGAGATAAGCTTGGCGTAGGAATCCGAAACACTTGTCTTGACGATGTAATTGCTGGATTCTTTCGTATACGTCTTTCTCCAACGCGGGCCTCTCAACTGCAGTTCAATCATCGTTAGAAGCATTTGAACATTGGGATTCTCAGGAATCAGTTTGAGGGCTTTTTGGAGGGTCGCCTTGGATTCTTTGTACTTACCCATCTCAAGCAACGCACGACCTTTTCGTTCGAATGAGGGGTAGTATCTCGGCTCTATGGCGATGGCTTTGTCGTAGTTTTTGACGGCATCGTCGAATTCTTTTTTCCAGACATGGATATCTGCGAGTTCAACGAGAGCTTCATAGAATTTAGGTTTTTTACGAAGCGATTTTTTGATGGTGCGCTCGGCACGGTCGTACTTACGAGTCAGTTGGTATCCGATGGCCAAGTAGTAATTCACCAGAGGATCGTTAGGTTTCCTTCTATTGAGAAGCTCTAAATCCCTAACGAGGCGTTTCGTTGCTTTGGTGGTGTCTTCTTTGGATTTATGAATCTCTTCGATCGCGCTTTTCGCTTTTGCGATCGCTTTTTTTTCGTGCTCTGAAAACTCCGGTGGGGGAGTTAGATTTTCTGATGCGAGGAGTTGAGGGGTAAAGAGACAGAGAAGGAGAAGATGAAGTAAATATATTCGATTCATTAGAACTATAAATGGAATGAGTTTGCTGCCAAAGACGAGCGTTGCTTAGTTTCTTTTGTTTCAACAGGAACTAACTAAGGGCGCTCGAAAGTATGAAGTGATGATCAACCGGGTGAATTCACTTCTTACTACCCGATGTTTGTTTCAGAGCTGGTTTGAGAGAAGAAGCTTAAAGAATTAAAAACTGGAACAGAATCCTTTGGATTTTATGTGGGCAGGTTCACGCTTTACACCCACTACATTAGGGTATAGCGAGAGTAGGGGCATGTCGAGGGAAACATGGTTGAGAAAAGGAAATGAAGACCTCTCAGTTCAATTAATTAGTTCCTGGTGATTAAACAGGAACTAAGCCGAGCTGGGATCAGTTCGGCCGCAAACGTAGGGGCGAAGACCCTATGTTTAGCGGAGTGTAGTCAAATCTTTGATTTGG
>JANQLS010000169.1 GCA_028280485.1 Planctomycetota bacterium | reverse complement strand
TACTTCAGCATGTCCCGTACGACTCGTAGTCACGGTAGTAAAGCTCGAGCCATCGACCTTTCCATTTCCTTGAATTACTGCAAAAGTTACGGAGACTCCCTCAATTCCATTACAAGCATCATTCACCCAAGCTCTTAAAGGCAATACTGCGGGGCTTCCTACTGCCCCTTTTTGCGAATTTCCCGACCCGACATTGATTTGGCTTGCCGGTCCTGCTTTTGCTGAAGCACAAAATACGATGGAGCCAGTGAGGCCCGCACTCGTCACTTCCACTTGATTGTTTCCGCACCCCGCATCGCTTCCGAGCCTTAAGTAAACCTGAGCAAGGCCTTGCTCATCCGTTCGAGCTTGAAGAGTCACCAGGCCATCAGCTCGAGAAGTTTCTTTATCCGTAGAGAGTCTCGCATCGCTACGGATCACTTTGAATTGAACGAGCTTGCCGGCAAAGGGAGATCCATCTCTCTTTAAGGCTTGAACCTCGAGGGACTCAGGGATGAATTTTCTAACCACTCCATCCTGATTGTTCCCGGAGTGACGAATGAGTTGGAAGGCATCTTCTAAGGGATCTAAGCGGGTAATCGTAATAATATGTTTTTCGGAATCGTTCCCTGCTTTATCACGCGCCACGACTTCTAGTGTATTTTCACCGAGATCTAACTGTATATCTCTACGTTCAAAGGTTCCATTGGTGCCGATACCGATGATCACTTCAGCCTCGACTTCTTCCTCGGGAAGGTTGGCTTCACGATTGTGTCTTACGAATACCTCTAAGCCCATGAAGCCTGAAAGTACATCGGAGATACGACCTACGACGGTTACTGTTTCTTCTCGGGTTTCAGTTCCTCCGGGATGATCGATATGGAACACTGGAGCTTCTGAATCTTGGATGACTGTTATCGCCCGTGGTTCGGTTTTAATTCCATCCTTGATACCCGTTACAAAGATACGGTTTCGTCGGTTTAATTGAAGTGGAACACGGGTCGTAAAGCTTCCATCCTCAAGTAAATCTTCAGTATCAACGATAACTAACTCTTCCCCCCCTAAGATTTCTACATCGAAACCGGGCTCTACTTGACCAGAAAGATCGATCGTTTCTAACTTGGTAGGAGATTCTGGTTGATCCACTTGAGGCGCGACGGTTAAAGGAACATCCACTTGAGGGCACTCTAGATACTCTTCACAGAGTAGTTCATCATCCGTGGGATCGATCCCGCAACTATCAGGACCAGGCGAAGGAATTATAAATGTACCCAAAAAGAGATAAGACAGAGTATTGATGGGGTCAGTTAAATCGATAACCCCGCTGTCATCCGTGTCCGCAGCGTCATCGCAGGAATAGCTCACGTTACCTAAGAATTGAGCGTCCAATGAAAAGATAGCATCGGTTATGTCAACAACCCCACTACCATTAGCATCGCCTCTTTTAAAATTTGAATCAGCATAGCCAACCATAGGAAGCATAAGGATTAAAATCGTTATTCTGAATATCATTTAAATCTCTTAGGTTAAATCAGTCACAGGGAAGAATTCTTAACGAAGTTCCACCTAAATTGTCAGAGTATAGAGAATCTTCAAACCAGAATCTAACTTCACCATCTTCGGGCATATCTAACAACGTTCTAGGCCCCATGTTGAAAGCAACCTCTGCGGTACTCCACAGACTTCCAGACACCACAAGGTTTCCAGTGAAACTAGTGCTATATCGATAGTGAATTATCCAGCCACGCCGACACCGCCCATTAGCATCGCACCCAGAATTACGCCCCCACCAATGCATTGCAGTAAACTGCCCACCATCTGCAGGAGATA
The DNA here is from genome assembly GCA_028280485.1 of Planctomycetota bacterium. Classification (GTDB taxonomy): domain Bacteria; phylum Planctomycetota; class UBA8108; order UBA8108; family JACQVS01; genus JANQLS01. The sequence continues at coordinate 727 of JANQLS010000169.1, read as the reverse complement.
TTGGAATAATAATATATCTTCCAGCAGTTAGGCTTACTCTGACTTCGTTAAACGATCGAGTGTGTAAATTCACAGTTGGTCCCGGAAAGTTATCTCTAAAAGTGACGATACCTGCATCCGTGATCCCACCAAGAACAGGTTTAATAGGCCCCTTACAAAATCGACTGAGGGGTTCTGGAAGTTCGAATTCTAAGTAAATATCACCGAGTTCTGCTGGAACTTCCTCAATCGAATAATACCCATTTTCATCGGCGACAACTTCGTGCCCAAATTGAGTTTCAATAATGGCCCCTACTGCAGGAGCCCCTGAAATATCAAAAACAAAACCCTCGACAGTTGTTAGTTCATCAGCATCAGAGATCGTAATCTTAGTTACAGACGTAACTCCATCATTCTTTGCAGTAATTAGCGCAATACCACAGCCATTTGCAGTTACGAGTCCATCAGAATTAACACTCGCTATTTTGGGATTACTGCTTCGATAAGTCGTCCATTTGAGCTTCGAAGTTAAATCGCAAGAATCTCCCACGAGACTACAGTTTTCAGGTAAAGTTTTAAATTTACCCAACACCTGGAGTTGTGTAGTTTGACCTATTTGAGTTAAGACTCTTGAACTGCCCTCTGCGATTCCTAATTGGATCGATTCAGGATTAGGAGGGGCAAATGGAGTAAAAATCAATTCAGGAACAATTACGGTCTGTCCGGATTCAATTTTGAAGTAATCTGA
>JANQLS010000078.1 GCA_028280485.1 Planctomycetota bacterium | reverse complement strand
TAGAGGCCGATTATTTTGGTCGATTCAAGGAAAGCCAATTAACTAGTTTCTGTTGAATAAAGGTCGTTCCGACCTTTTTTCAAACGCTCCAAGCAGTTCTACGAACTGCGTAGCTCCACACAACATAGGCTTTTAGCCTATGTTTGTGATTTGCGTGGTCCCACGCAAATATAATTAGTTCCTGTTGAAACATGCTCCTTCGGAGGCAGCTTCAGCCGTTCCGGCAATTCTTCGAATCGCCTTCACTCCGCTGTAAATAGGGTCTCCGACCCTAAGTTCGCGGCCGAGGTGATGGCTTTTGAACTTAAAGTTCAAGCTTTACATTGTTAAGTTGACTCGACTCTAAAAGGTATTTTAGTTATGACTGGGAATTCAAAATCCAAATTCCGTAGTCCGTTCAAAGTCATCATTCTAATCTTTGGTTTGGGTTTGGCCCTCTTGTGGTATTTCACGAGAACGAACTCCATTGCGGTTACGGTATGGAAAGTCGAGCGTGGTCCTGTAGAAGTGACTGTTGCTAACACTAAAGCCGGATCGGTTAGAGCCCATCAACGAGCCCGACTTTCACCTTCCATCGGGGGAGTGGTTTCGGCCATTTATTTTAAGGAAGGTGATCAGGTCAAAGAAGGCGATGTCTTAGTCGAAATTTGGAATTTAGACCGTAAAGCTAAAGTCAATCTTGCTAAACAACACTTACTTCAAGTTGAAGCTCAAGCTGCTGAAATTTGCCTCCGTGCTGCTCATAAAGAAAGAAAGTTTAAAAGAGAAAAGGAGCTACGGCAAAGCGGAGTTGTATCTGAAGGCAGTTATGATACAGCTGAATCTGAGGCCGCTACTTCAAAAGCCGCTTGTCAAGCCGCCCATGCTTCAGTCTGTGAGAATCAATCTGCCTTAAAGTTAGCTGAGGCGGAGTTAGATCGAACCATCATTAGAGCTCCATTTGAGGGGGTGATCGCTGAGGTCGAAGTTGAAGTTGGAGAATACATTACTCCTTCACCTCCAGGGATAATAACCCCTCCTGCGATTGATTTAGTCAGCACGGGACCTGTTTATATTGAAGCTCCCATCGATGAAGTGGATGTTACAAAGGTGAGCCTTAAGCAGTCGGTAAAAGTCACTTTAGATGCTTACCAAGAGAAAGAGTTCCAAGGTCATGTCAGGAGAATCGCCCCTTATATATTAGAGATTGAAAAGCAAGCACGTACTGCAACGATTGAAGTGGAGCTTTCAGATATAAAATCGAATCCTTTATTTTTGCCCGGTCTAACGGCGGATGTAGAAATTAAAATTGAACAAAGAGAGAACTGTTTAAGGATTCCCACTGAAGCTATTTTGGATGGGAATAAAGTATATACCCTGTCTAACAATAGAATTGTACTTAAAGAAATTCAAACCGGCTGCCAGAACTGGGACTTTACTGAAGTGATTTCCGGTTTAAGTGAGACAGAGCTCTTAGTTTTATCCTTAGAGAATAAAGATCTTCAAGATGGAATAAGTGCTCACGTTGAAAATATAAGTAACGAATCTCAAGGCCAAGAACCATGATTCACTTGGATCATATTAGCCGAATATTTACTGTTGGTACTCAAGAAGTCAGGGCCCTTGACGACATCAGTCTCGATATCGGGGCGGGTGAATATGTTTCCATTATGGGGCCATCCGGTTCAGGGAAATCGACTTTATTGAATTTGTTGGGGCTTTTAGATCGTCCGACCCACGGAATCTATAAACTTCAAAATGAGCCTGTCAGTAGTTTAGACGAAGAGCAGCAAGCCAGAATTCGTCGAGAGCAAATCGGTTTTGTTTTTCAGTTTTTTCATCTTATTCCCCGACTGACCGCATTTGAAAATGTGGAGTTGCCTCTATCTCTAAATGGAGTGATCAAAGAAGAAAGAGCACAACGGGTTCGAAGCATACTTGACTCCTTGGGTATCTTAGATCGAGCCTCACATCGCCCGGACCAACTGTCGGGGGGGCAAAGACAAAGGGTGGCTATCGCTCGAGCTTTAGTCGTTCAACCGGCGATGCTCTTGGCTGATGAGCCAACTGGAAATTTAGATCGTCGGTCGGGAAGGGAAGTTATAGATATCTTGGAAGATCAAAACCGTAAGGGACTCGCGCTGATTGTTGTGACTCATGATCCTGATCTCGGTAAGAGGGCACGCCGAAGGATTCGACTGGAGGATGGCCAAATCGTTCAAGATATTCGCAATGATCAAACTCTCCCTCTTGAACAGTGAATGTGGAGGGATCGGTGTCTATTTTTGATATTGTTCAATATACGATTCATACTCTTGCTAGAAGGAAGATTCGCTCTATTCTTACTCTCGTAGCCATGGCGATTGGAACTCTGGCTGTCATACTTTTGACCTCACTGGGGGAGGGGGCCCGGATTTATGTCAACCAAGAATTTCAGTCCTTAGGTTCAAATTTAGTCATTGTTATGCCCGGGCGATCGGAAACGACTGGGGCGGCTCCACCTCTTCTGGGTGAAACACCTCGAGATTTAACTCTACGAGATGCCCTCTCCCTAAAAAAACATCGCTCTGTAAAAAGTGTAGCTCCCGTTTGTTTTGGAGCTGCTCCCATTTCATTCAACAATCTTGAGCGTGAAGTTTCCATTCTAGGAACTACGGCAGAGATGTATGACATTCGTCAATTGGCTCTCGCTAAAGGACAATTTCTCCCCTCGGTCGATCCGGAGCTTTCTCAGGCAGTTTGTGTTTTAGGATCCGGAATTGCTAAAGAACTCTTTGTGGGTAAGCCCGCATTGGGATCTTGGATTCGAATTCGCGATCAACGATTTCGAGTCCTCGGTATTTTAGATTCAAAAGGACGGTCCTTAGGGCTCGATCTTCATGAAACAGTTTTGATTCCCGTTGCAAGTTCACTTTCGTTGTTTAATACCGAATCCCTGTTTCGGATTCTTGTTCAGGCTCGAAGTGAAAGTGAATGCGAAAATGTGAAGGCATTCATTAAGCGACAAATAAAAATTCGACATGAAGGGGAAGAAGACATAACGGTCATCACTCAAGATGGCGTTTTAGCTGCGTTCAATAAAATTATTCGTGCTCTCACTTTAGGAGTGGGTTTTATTGCGACCATCAGTTTAGCTGTCGCAGGGCTTCTTATCATGAACGTTTTATTGATCTCCGTTTCCGAGAGAAAGACTGAGATCGGACTCCTCAAAGCCATCGGTGCGCCCGAACGACAAATCATCTCCCTTTTTATAGTTGAGGGGGTCACTCTTTCACTTCTCGGCTGCGGTGTTGGAATCGTTTCAGGTTGTTCTTTGGTGGCTATTCTTGGAGCTATCTTTCCACAATTTCCATTCAAGATTGTTTTCTGGGCAATCATTGGAGCTTTGTTACTCTCGTTCTTTTCAGGCTACCTTTTTTCGTATTTGCCAGCGAAAAAAGCCTCTAAGCTCGATACGATCATCGCATTGTCAAAAAGGTGAGCTATGTCTCTTAGAGATCTCTTCCTGTTTTCATTAAGAAGCGTCATCGCTTATAAAATGAGGGCTTCGCTCACCGCCTTGGGAATAACAATTGGAATTTGTAGTGTTGTGATTTTGACTTCCATCGGTGAAGGAATTCAGACCTATGTCGTTTCAGAATTTACTCAGTTTGGAACAAATATCCTGGGCGTTAATCCCGGGAAGAAAACTACGATGGGAATTCCCGGTGCCATCATTGGATCCGTGCGTCCATTAACACTCGATGATGCCCAAGCATTAAATCGGGTATCTGGGGTTCTTGCGGTGGTTCCAGCAGTGCAAGGAAATGTTCAAGTAGAGGGGAATAATAAAAGTCGAAGGACTACTCTCATCGGTACCGGATCTCAGATGCCTTACGTCTATAAATTTGAACTCGCTTTGGGATCGTTCTTGCCAGCTGACAGCGATGGTCATCGTTCTCGTCCCGTGGCTGTTTTAGGAGCAAAGCTCTGGAAGGAACTCTACGGATCAAAAAATCCTCTTGGGGATCGAATTCGAATATCCGGATCAAGGTACCGAGTTTTGGGGGTGTTAAAGCCTAAAGGAGAAATCTTGGGTTTTGACCTCGATGACTCTATCTATATACCTGCGCATCACTCGATGGTGCTTTTTGATCGAGAAGGTTTAATGGGCATTGATGTTTTATATTCGCCTCACGCATCGACAAAAGAGCTCACGAAAGGGATCCACCGAGTGATGCTGGCCCGTCACGGAGCGGAAGATTACACCATCGTCACGCAAGAAAGGATGCTGGAGACCCTGGGATCGATACTTGCTATCCTAACATTGTCGGTCGCTGGAATTGGGGGTGTTTCTATCATCGTGGGGGCCATCGGTATTTTAACGATTACGTATATCGCAGTCTCTGAACGTACTTCGGAGATCGGTCTATTGAGAGCTCTTGGAGTTGAGCCCAGAACAATTTTAATCCTCTTTTTAAGTGAGGCCATCTGTGTGGCCAGTTTAGGCGGATTGTTGGGATTGGTTTTAGGAATTTCAGGATCATTCATTTTAAAGGTTTTTATCCCAGCATTACCTATCGCAATTAATTGGTACTATCTGGTTCTGGCAGAGTTGATTGCTATCTTTGTGGGATTGGTTGCCGGAATTCTACCCGCAAGAAAAGCAGCTAAAATGGATACGATCGAAGCATTGCGAACCGAGTAAGCGGTGGTTCCCATTTTCGGATTTAAGTCAACAAGTCCCTCAAAATCTAATTTTTAGATCGAAGATATATACCCCAATAAACGACACCAACTAAAAACACTCCCCCGATCATGTTTCCTATTGTTACTGGTAGTAAATTGGTCATTAAAAAACTTGACCCTGTTAGGTCAGGAAAATGGTCTGGTTTTAATTGCGCGCTTTGCCAAAAGGTAGAAGTCGCAAAGTTTTTTATCATGAGGGCCTGTGGAACGAAGTACATATTTGCGATGGAGTGCTCAAAACCACAAGCGACAAATGCCGTGATGGGTGGGACGATCGATAAAATTTTACAGGTTGTGGTTCTGGCGCTCAATGTCAGCCAAACTGCTAGACAAACTAAAATATTACATAAGATTCCTAACATCACAGCTTCAACAAAGCCTAAGGAAACTTTATGATTTGCTATATTGAGCGCTGTTTTACCTACTGCTCCTGATCCAAAAAACAAATGGCCACTGAAAAAGACTAGGATAACAATTGATAATGAGCCCAAAAAATTTCCAACGTAAACTAAAGCCCAGTTTTTTAGGACCTGCTTTGTTGATATTTTTTTGCTAGCCCACGCCATTATAATTAAATTGTTTCCCGTGAAGAGTTCTGCCCCGCCAATGATCACTAAGATCAATCCCAATGAAAAAGACAGTCCTGTAATAAGCTTTGAGAGTCCAAACGGTACATTCGGTTCAGTGCTTGTTGATACTACAGTCGCTAATACTGCTCCAAAAGCGATGAAGGCTCCAGCCAAAATCGATAGGAGAAAAAGGGGGAATGTTTTTGTATTGGCTTTTTTTACACCCAGCAATTCTGCCTTGGAAGCCATCTCTTTGGGCACTAAAGAGTCTAGAAGGGGAGGAGTTTCCGTCTCAGGAAGTTGAGTCATTTTAATAATCCTAATCAGTTGATCGAGCTAAATGCTCCTCTAATTAGTTCCTGTTGATTAAACAGGAACTAAGCCGAGTTGGGATCAACTCGCCCGCTAAACATAGGCTCGTAGAGCCTATGTTTAGCGGAGTGCAGACAATTCGAAGAATTGTCGAAACGGTTGAAA
>JANQLS010000111.1 GCA_028280485.1 Planctomycetota bacterium | reverse complement strand
AAGAAGGTCTCGTGATTTAAGACCGCCGCCAAGGTTGGCACGGCTTCCCCATCTAAAGTTTTCAAATATTCTTTTAACGCTTCTAAATTTTTAAATGCTTCTACGTAGGCATCCGGATCGTCGTAGTCGTAGTGAATCTTGTCAAAATACTTGGCAAGCTCTTCCGCAATCTTGGGATCCCAGCCCTTGGGGAGGGGGTCGATGTTCCAGCGCTTGGCCCCCAAACCCATCGGCGGTTTCGGAGGAGCTTCTTTAAGAATCTCTTTGGGATGGATTTCAGTGACAGATACAGGAAGGTTCGAATGTTTGGGTTTCTGAGCGACCGAAGGATTCTCCTTTGGCTTCACGTTGTTCTTAGATTCCCCACCATCGGGATCCGCACCGACGAGAAGATAAATAAACAACCCGATGAAGCCCACTCCTACAATCATTGGAATTGCAAATTGGAGACGACGGCTTACTGAAGACGAGGATGGGCCAGTGGAGGATTTGAAAGTGTCGCTCATAACTCAAGCCTTAGCGTTATTATTCAAATGAACTCAAAATGAGAGTCCAAGGACTGCAAGGGAAGTCAAACCGTAGAATCCACGTAAAAAGAAGGCCTAAATGCCCCTCAATTCAAACTTCTGATTCACTCAAAATCCATGGTAAATCAGGCAGAGCTTAAACGCGAAAACAGTTCTTCTTCTTTTTAATGGCAAATAGTGTACCGAACCACTTAGGAAGGAATTCAAGGGAGAGTCAATCGGGAGAAGAGAGGGGGACGGTGGGCGGTAAATGCCTTAAATTTTAAAATGAGAGAAAATAGAGGTTAAAGAAATCCCAACCTGTTCATTCGGTTGGGATTTCTTTAACTTCAATTCAGTGTCGTTACGGATCCACCCCTTGACCGGGTTGAATCAGGAGTTCTGCTGAAGGAATAGCGGGGTCTCCAAAGTTGGGAGAAGTCGCTCCACCAATAACAAGGGGGCGGTCATCAGCGGTGTTATCAACTCCGTCAGGACCAGCGAGGCCGAGTACTTGGGTCCAAACGTGAGGCACTTCCAATGCAGGAAGTTCCGCAGGAGGAGTTGTTCCAAAATTTGTAATATCATCAACGGGAAGATCACCATCAATCAGCAACCAAGTTCCCACCACTCCGGTCGGGTTCCGAGGATCGATTCGAGCAATCCTCAAGTCACGAGCCGAAGTTTCAAAATCGAGAACGGCTTCTAAGCTGTAGAAAGGATCGAATAAAACTCCGGCTGCAATGGAGCCACCCACAAAGAAAGTGGGAGCAGGACAGAGAGCGATGCCACAACCCGCTAAGTTGTAGACTGCGGTTTCCAAGTATCCAGTTTCGAGCCTTCTCGCAGTCACCATAATCTCGGTGCCTAGGCGCCCTGGGGCGGGTTCGACACAAGGAGCGAATTCACCAACACCACCATTAGAGACAGCATATTCGATACCTTGAATGTGACCTCCATTGGGAGACTGTTGACGAAACAGCTGCAAGCCTTGGGAGGGTCCAAAACCCGTGTAGGTCGCAACGAGAATTTCGTCTTCCAAATTGGTCATCCAATTAGCAGCGCCGTCATTATCACCGTTCGCTACGAGAATAACGTTTCCTAAACCGAGGACGCCATCGGGTGTCGTTTCAGTGATCTCTCCCATCGTCGTGGCTTGAGGAGTGTTGACGCGGGGACTAGCCAAGCTCAAGATCGGAATCTTTGTCACGACCTCTACGATCGGGTCATAGAATTCCATGGCGGTTAAAGCCGTACCTCGACCGAGTCCGACCTGACGAAGGTTTTTACTTGTTGGTGCGTTTTCACCACTGAGAGTCATGAATCCGCCAAGAATCAGGTAAAGGTCATCCCCGGTATTCAAAGCGTCATCGGGTCCCGCAAATCTCAAAGTGACATGGCCGGACCTCCCTCGACGCGTGGTCAAATCTGCAGGACGCCCAGTATCCAAAATTTCTAATGGGAAAAATGCGTCTTCTGCTAATGAGTAAAATTCATTGGTTTTAATTGAGGGGAAGGTATCGATCTGTTGTTGGAGCTGAACCTGACCTGAACCAAAGTTTCCACCACCATTCACGTTGATCTCTTCGCTAATCGTGAACTGTTGGTAGATTTGACCTCCCAAAATCATCACAGTACCACCCTGTAAAAGAGTAGCTGTGTGACGGAATCGAGGAGTCACCATCTTTTCTTCGAGAATTTCGATCTCTCTGGTAAGAGGATCGTAGAGTTCAGCAATATCGATTTCCCGTGCCAAGCCGAGGTTTGGGCTTCCACCGAGAATTAAAATCTTATCGTTGGGTAAGACCGTAGCTGTGAAGTAAAGACGACCCACTTGCAGGGCGAGAGGATCACCTTCAAAATTTGTATCCACCCAAGAACCCGTGATTGAAGGTGGGGGATTTTGATCGGTTTGGATGGTGGACTGATTGTAGAACTCCATGGTATCCAGACTGGATAAACCATTTTCGTCCGTTCCACCAATCACGAGCACAACCCCATTCCCCAAAGAAATGGCTTCGTGTAAATAACGGGGAATCACCATCTCTCCAGTAGGGTAGTAAGGTGAGTATTCACCAGCAGAGTCGAACTCGGGCAACTCAGCAGCAGAGCCAAATGTAGACAATCCGCCTTCACCACATCCGATGTTGCTTGAGAACAGTAACGCAGTGAAAATGACGGTTGCGAGACTGGATAACAGCCAATGACTGAAAGAATTTTGGCTCCAGCAATTCTGGTCACCTAAATTATGTTCGCTCATAGGAGTTCCTAAGGGAAAGCTTGAGTTAGCTTTTGAACAAGACTTCATTTCTTACGGATTACTTGCTAATAGAAGCTTTTATCAATCGTTGTATCCCTTGAGATCTTGGATGATCGAAGTCACAAGTTTGTCATGAATTCATATTTCATCCGCGGATCGAAGAGATTTAAACCTCGATTTTAAAGCTCATAGATGCTCGTTTCGCAGCGGAAACGAGAGAAACCAAAACCCATTCAATAATGACAATAACTTGGCCATCCAATGAACAAGATACGATCACTGATTGAATTGATGCAGAGGATCTATGTATGTAGAAGGACTTCAACTGGAATTGGAAGGTTCCGTCCACAAGGGTAGATCACACCTAAAACAAAGCAGCTCAGACTGGCTAAACCCTTTGTTCTAATTGCTCACATGTCCCGATAATATAGGGCACAACCGCTTAATTGTTCTGGGATAAACAGGACAAGAAAAACCTATTGCGCCAACACGAAACAGCACTCATCTCCCTCTCAGCAATCCCCGTGCTTGGTTTCCGCTTTTTAAAGTTCAAAAACTCCACTGGAATCTCACCAAACTCGATTTGTGAGTGTTTGATGGAATGAGCGCTAATACCTGTTGTGAATTGGACTTGAGGCTGTGCTTTCACACAGAAATCCAATTATAGCAAAGGCGATACCAAAAACCACCACCTCTTAACACAAGAAAAGCTAATTTCATAAACACATACATTAATGAGCCTTACAAAAATAACCAACAAGTAGACGAGTTGTGGAAAAATAAAATTTACAACGAAAAGGGGGGAGGGATGGAAACAGTAGTAAGCGAAGTTTACAAATTCCGATAACAAGCAAATGGGCAGGAGGTAGAGCTATTTCTATTGAGGTAGCCTTCTCTAAATATGATTCAAATTGTGTCTGTCGAATGAGAGAACAAAATTCGCTGCGACTCTCATTGAAGGAGGGAGCCCCTTGCTCTTGGAGGAGCTGAATTGATTGATAGTGTTGGCGACTGAGGAGCAGGAATTAGAAATTTCAATTTCGTGCTCGAGTCGTTATTGGCGGGGGCCACCCCCAGGAAATACGGGAGTCCCGCCGCTTCCTCTGCCACCGCCTCCAGAGCCACTACCTCGGCCTCCGCCACTGCGAGCTCCTCCACGGCTGCCGGCAGCTCTTCTCAGAGCTTCACCGGCACGACCGCCTCGGCCCCCGCGCCCCGCACGCTGAGCTTCTTCCGGAACTCGACCAGAAGTCGTTGTCGTCGTACCTTCACCTCCGGGACCACCAGCAAGGCCTCCACCTTCAGCATCCATCTGAGCATCTTCGATATTCATGGGAATTCTCAAGGAGGTCAAGAGTCGAACGATCGTGGAGTAGGTGTATTCTTCGAATTCACCCGTCGTACTGTTATCTTTGACGTAGGCTCCCTTTTCATCTCCGGCGAGGAAGGTCACCGAAACTCGAACTGCGACGGGGATGGCGACCGGGGGAGCTAACTGCTCGTGAATGTCTTCTAAATAGGCATCAGGATCGTCGAGTTCAGAATCAGAGATATTCGAACCGGTAGCCACGCCTTCTAAATTGCTATTTCCTTCTTCTTCGGCTGCGACATCTTCAGCTTCTTGTTCAAGATTAGCTCTGGAATCCCAAACCGTAAACCACTCATACCCATCAAAAACTTCAACGCTAAAGCCTCGAACCTTATCGTAAACCTCGTAAGCGAGACCTCCTCCGGCTTCGAATGGATCATCCGAACCGTAGAGAGCGTTTTCTTTTCTGAAAAGAGTGAAGAGTTGAGTGTCGCCCCGAAAGTTGGAGTCTCTCAAGAACCAGTGCACCGCTGAAACCAAGGTAGATTCTTCGGGGACTTCAAATTCGGTATTCTCTTGATCGAGTAAATCCCCAGCGAGATTTTCGGGATTGATCGAAGCGACGGTGGTGAAAAATTGAATTTCATCCTGAGCGAGAGGCCCGTCTCCGTTATCTATGACTTGGAAGACCTTCTCTCCCAAGTTTTTGTACACGACTCCCATCAAGTCTTTCCGAACGATCGACATGATGCCCTGGCCGATTTTTTCGGGGGCCGATTGCTTGCTGATGATCCTTTCAGTATCTAAAACGTTTCTGATGATAGTCCCTGCCATCAACACAAAAGTAGCGAGCATAGACAGCGTGACGATGATCTCAAGAAGAGTAAATCCTCTTAAGTTTTTATGCTTAGATTGCCTGAGAAAAGGAAAATTGATTTTAATATCCACCGGGCAGTGCTCCCATTCCTGGTACTCCGGGTTGAGCTCCGTTCAAGGGATAACCCTGCTCGGCTAAATACTGTTGTTCTTCGTACCAACGAGCGCTCGGCAGGGTCCAAGTACTCATCTCGAAAGTTGGGCGTTCTCCACTGAGAGAATAGGAGGAACTTCCTAATAAACTACTGAGATCGCTTTCTTCAGCACCAGAAGATTGTTTTCCCCCGATGCCGTGCGGGGTAAAAACTAGGATGCGGTACTCCAAGAGAACTTGCTCTCCTTGGTTCGTCTTCTCTTCAGGATAGGGGATTTCCCAACGCCAATCAGGCCGACCTTCTTCTTCAAAGGTCCCAGATAAAGCTTCGATCGCTCCGGCATTGAAGACATCTTCACTGTACGTGTAAATCCGATCGAAGAGTTTCTTCTGAGCTAAGGTTTGAAGCTCCCTCCTCAGCGAGTATTCGATAGATCGCATCCTCGATTTATGAACGAGGCTTAGAAGTGGAAGAATGGTCATCGCCAAGATAAAGAACGCAACGATCAGCTCGAGCAGAGTAAATCCTGCTTGCTGAGTTGATTTCTTTTGTGAGTATAAATTCACCTTCATGACTCGACCTACTCTTCGTAGTGTTGAAATTCCACTTCGTGGTTGTAGTAATCCATCACACCTGAAATGGAATTAAATTTCACTGACAAGACCTCAGGTGGGGCATCCGGATTCGATTGAGACTCGAGAATCACAATATGACTTCCCGTCGTACCGTTGGGAGAAAAGCCAATATGAACGATTCCCTCGGTAGCCATTCCTCCCCCTGAACCAGGAAAAACAATCCCTCGAATCTGCACCCCGGGGGGAGCTTCTTCTCTTAGGATAGCTTTTCGCTCACTGAAGGGCTCATCGGGATATTCTGGATCCGCCGGAGGAATGAGTTCTAAATAGGGGATATCGGCATCGAGATCATAACGTATCCCGGTATTTTTCCCTTTTGCGATGGCGAAAACTCGCATTCTTTGGATCATATTCGCGATCGTTCGAGCGTAGGAACGCTGCCGATATTTGGGAGTGATGTTATTTATTTTTGGAACGATGAAGGAGAACATCACTCCGATTAAGAGAATAACGAAGATGATCTCAATCAAGGTGAATCCCTGGCGGCGGCTCGGTTGAATGAGCCTTCTGTTTGCCAGAGATTGGCGATTCAAATTGAGTTTATCGCCGAGTTTCACCATCAATTTACTCAATAACCTTCTTCTTCAGGATCGGGATGGACCAGATCAGCATCCTGGCCAGTGCCACCCGCCTTTCCATCTTTACCTAAGCTAGTCGCTACGGGAACTTCATCCACGATCTTGTACTGATAAGCGTTTCCCCAGGGATCTTGACCGATCTCTATGGAAACGACTTTATTCCCGTCGGAATCTACTCCTGAGATCATGACCTCTAACGATTTTGGATAATGGCCCTTCATGGCCTTCCACATATTAGCGGTATCCACAATCATTTTTAAGTCCGATCGAGCCTTTGTTCGATCGGCCTTTTCCATAACCTGGTTAATTTTTGAACCCGTATCACAACTGAACAGAAGCGAAAGAGCAAAAAAGCTAAAAGCAATTAAGAAAGCAGGCTTGATCGCCATCAGACGCATAGTTCCCCCTCGAGAAATGAACGCAGGAAAAGTATATCTAGTAACACGAAAAACTAATTAGTTCCTGTTGATGAAACAGGAACTAAGCCGAGTTGGAATCAACTCGGCCGCGAGTGTATGCTCAGCGGAGTGGAGGCAAATCTATGATTTACCGGAACGGTAGAAACTAATTAGTAATCGTATTCCGTCGGCTCCGGATAAACGTAATCCTGATTATCTCCCTCGCCACCTTCTTGGCCATCCATTCCGTAACAATATGCCACGGGTTTGTCATTTTCGATCGTGTAGAAATATTCATTTCCCCAAGGATCTTTTTGAGGCTCTATCTGAACGACTTGATTACCATCAGCATCCACTCCACGAACCAAATCTTCAATGGATTCCGGATAGTAACCTTTCATGGCTTTCCACATATTCGCAGCATTGACGATCGCCTTAAGATCGGATTTAACCTTGGTGGAGTTTGCTTTGAAAAGAACTCCACCGACCTTGACCACGACTAAGGTGCCGAGGAGACCGATGATGGTGATAACGACGATGAGCTCGAGAAGGGTGAAACCGCCCTTCTTCTTTTTAGAGCTGGCATTTCTCTGGGTTAATGCATTCATTTGAACCTCTCTTGAGGGGCTTAAGCCCTCGGTACTAAAATTATATTTTTCAAATTCTCGCTAAATACTATTCATTTAAAGAGAAGGAATTCCTTCAATTCCTAAAACCCCTTTAAGAGATGACTGTTCCTCCGGCGATCAGATTTCTGACATTTTCTCACTCTTTTAATAACTCTGCCTGACATTTCTGGTCTTCAAGACGCCGCAAAGGGCGAGAAGTGACCAAGAAATGTTTAAAAACCTAGGAAGAGATTAACACTCCGAAGCCTCGAAGTCCAAACTTCGAATCTCCGTGCAGCGAGCTAAAGGGCTTTAATCAAACACCTTAGAGATTTGAGAAATCTAACAACGGCAATAACACCGCTGCAATAATGAAGCCCACGACGATCGCCAAGATGATGATAATCACGGGTTCGATCAAGGCGGTGAGCCTTTGAATGGAGAGATCGATCTCTTCTTCGTAAGACTCAGAAATCCGGTCTAAAATTTCTTCTAACTGACCACTCTGCTCCCCGACCGACACCATGTAGCCAATCATGGGGGGGAAGACCTTCGAGCGCTTGATCGGAGTAGCGATATCTGCTCCTTCGACGATCCGGCCGTGGATGTCTTGAATGACCTGGGTCAAGCGGGCGTTATTGACCACCATCGCCACGATCTTCAGAGCATCGAGAGCTGGCAATCCACTCTTCAAGAGCGTTGAAAAAGTCACCGCGAAACGAGAGATCGCCTGCTTAGAAAACAGGGGACCGAATATTGGTATTTTTAGGATGTAGGTATCCCACTTTAAACGCCCCTTTTCGGTCGCGAGGACTCCCTTCATAAAGAAGCCAAGCCCGACCAGAGCCACTAAAGCGATGACCCAATAATCTTTGAAGAAATCGGAAACTGCGATGAGAATCTCGGTCACCAGAGGTAACTCTTGATTTCTTTGAGTCAAGATCGAGGTGATCCGGGGCACGACGTACGACATGAGGAAAATCACGACTGCCGTTCCGACCACGACCATGACGATGGGGTAAGTCACCGCAGCCGAAATCTTACCGCGCAAGCTCGCTTGCTTTTGCATGTAGTTGGCGATACGAGTCAGCACGGCGTCCAAGTTTCCACTCGCCTCACCCGCACGGACCATATTCACGTAGAGGTCATTGAAGTAGCGAGGATGTCGAGCGAGAGATTCGGCTAAGCTTCCTCCACCGGTGATGTCTTCTTTGACATTACGAAGCACCTTCTCCATATCGCGATCGGTACATTGCTCGACCAGAGCATTGAGAGATTCAGCGAGTTGAATACCACTTTTGAGAAGGGTTGCGAACTGTCGAGTAAACGTAGCCAGGTCACTGACCTTAACCCGTTTTTCTAGTCGTATGTTCGAGAAGTCGATGAGAGGTTTCTTTGCGACCGCCGTTCCGCCGCCGGCTTTGGCGACTTTCGTATTCTTCCCCTTGGCTCGGTCCTTGATCTCTTTCATATCCGTTACGTGCACCTTGTTGGCACGTAACTTCAAGCGGGCATCACGAGGCGTGTCGGCATCGATGATCCCTTTAGAGGTTTTACCGTTCGGAGATAGGGCCGTGTACTGAAAGATCGGCATGATCTCAAATCACAAATATCGTTGAGGAAGAAAATCGAAAGAGCGGGAGTTTTAAAAGTGAACTCCAACTCACTGAAACACAAACACCGTGGGGAGAAAAAATCTTAGAAAATATCGAGCTGAGTGACTCGGAAAATCTCTTCTAAGGTCGTCCTACCATCGATCACTTTGAGCAACCCGTCCATCCGCAGAGTTTTTAAGCCTGCTTCAACAGCAGCCTGCTTGATGACGGAGGCACTAGCGAGTTTGATCACTTGATCCCTAACGACCTCATTCATTTCGAGACACTCGTAGAGAGCCGTTCTATCGTAGAGTCCACGACCGAGGCAATGCTCGCAACCTTTTCCTGCGTAGAGGGGGTTGTCACCGAGGAGCTCTCGGAATCTTCCGAGTTCTCTCAGTTGAACATCGGTAGGGGTGATCGCTTCCTTACAGTGAACGCAGTTGAGACGAACGAGACGTTGCGCCATCACGGCGATCACCGCCGAAGCGACGAGGTAAGGTTCGACTCCCAAGTTGATCAAACGAGTCAAAGCACCCGCTGAGTCATTGGTGTGCAAAGTTGAGAACACCAAGTGACCGGTATTCGCAGCTTGGACGGCGATCCCTGCGGTTTCACCGTCACGAATTTCACCCACCATAATCACGTCGGGGTCTTGACGCATCAAACTTCTCAAACCGGAAGCAAAAGTGAGCCCCTTCTTGTTTGAGACTTGAATCTGACTGATCCCGTCGATGTTGTATTCGATGGGATCCTCGATCGTGATCACGTTTTTCTCATCCGAGTTAATCTCGGCGAGGGCGGCGTAGAGAGTGGTGGTCTTACCACTACCGGTCGGCCCTGTGATCAGGATAATTCCGTGAGAGTAATTGATGAGAGTCCCCATACTGTTGAGGTTCTCATCGGTCAGCCCGATCTCATGAAGTTTGTAGAGACGAGCCGTTTTATCTAAGAGACGAAATACGATTCGTTCCCCGTAGGAAGTAGGGACCGAACTGATACGAACGTCGACTTCACCGTCACCGACTTTGATCGTGGTACGACCATCCTGGGGGAGACGACGCTCGGCGATATCCATCTTACCCATGACCTTGACACGACTGATGATCGCATCCTGGAACTTCTTGGGGATGACCTTCGAATCGTAGAGGATACCGTCGATACGGTAACGCACTTGAAGGTTATCCGTGGTGGGTTGAAGGTGAATATCACTCGCTCGAATCTTCAAGGCTTCGAACATGATCGTGTTCATCAGCTTGATGATCGGAGGCTTGTTCGCGATGTCTAAAACATCTTCCGACTCGTCGATGACCTTGGTGAGACTGACCATGTCATCTTCTTCGATCCCTTCTAAGAGTTCGTCGACATCGGTCGACGAACGCTGGTAGGCCTTGTTGACCAGAGCAGTGATCTCAGATCTGGGAGAGAGCACTGGTTGCACCGTAGCCCCCAAGTAAGCAGCGAGGTCATCCATCGGGTGAATATCCAAAGGATCACAAGTCGCGACTTCAAAGGTTCCATTGTTACGCTCTAAGCCCACTAAATTGTGGTTACGAGCGAACTCAGAAGGAACTTGGCTGGTGAACTCACGGGGGACTTCGATATCTTCCAAATCTTCACGATAGGGAAGATGGAGAATCCGAGCCAAAGCTTGAAGCAGGTCTTCTTCGCTGATATAGCCCTTAGTTCTCAAGACACGATCGATCGGCTGCCCCGTTTCTTGTTCCAGCTCACGACACTCTTCTAGCTGTCGCTCGTTGAGGAGGCCGTCATCGATGAGGGTTTGAAGAAGGTTCAATTTCATGGGAAATCTCGGTGAGGTTTTAGCCTCACCGAGTCCAGTTATCTACAGAGTTAAAAGTGTTGATTTCAACAATAACGATGATGGAGGAATAGAGGCGTCAGCCGTCCAACCAGCCTGTCGATTTTTTCTTTCTCGGTGGCGGTTGAGCGGGGTCTTTCTCTACAGGTTTAAATCCTTTGTTTTCTTCATCTTTCCCGTCGTCCAACCAGCCGGTCGTCCCCGTTTCATTATTACCAGTAGAACTGGGAACATTGGGGCTGGTTCCAGTATTGGTATTAGGGTTGGTGTAGGGATTGATTCTTGAATTCGTATTGTCGACGTTATTATTCAACTGTAAGTAACGTTCACGGTCGAGGTCTTCGAGGGAAGGGCCTCGTCGAGTTCTTTGGACCTTAGGCTTGCGGAACTTGAGGGGATCGAGCCCTTCACCCAGTTTTTCCATTTGTAGACGAGCTTGTTCCGTCAGTTCCGAACTGTCATCGAAATCTTCGTGGGTGAGGATATGAGCTTGAAGGAAAACGTAGAGGTTGTTGTGAGAGTTCACCGTTTGCTCACTACGGAAGAGTTTTCCTAAAAGAGGAACGTCACCGAGAAGAGGAACTTTTGAAACCACTTTTGATTTGTTTTCACGGGTAAGTCCACCGACGACAAACATACGACCGTCGGGAATCGTCACTGCCGAGGTCACCGTGTTTTCACTCTTCGGGGGAAGAGTACCGGGAGCGGTCGCCTCAGCAAACTCAGAAACAGAAAGATCCATTTCTAAGAAGACGGCTCGGTTCGAACCACTGATCGTAGGGACGATCGAAAGGGTGATACCGGCAGGTTCACCTTGTTGACTCGACAGAGTCGTCTGGTTGTTTTGGGTGGTCGTATTTTGAACGAAACGTGTTTCCAAGATATCGATTCGATTCTCTTCATTATCGTCGGCAACGATAAAGGGAGTCGCCAAGATCTGTGAATCGGAGTGACTCTTGAAGAATCGAATGATAAAGGGTAAATCTCCTCGACTCATGATCGCGGCTAAACCACCTGCGGGAAGAGTACCGGGATCAGCGGGGAAGGGGAGAACACGGTTGAAGTTACTGTCGATTCCGGTCAGACCAAAGTTTTGAGCAAACAAACCCCGGGTTGCGCGGTCGTCGGGATTACCTGCGATCAACTCGATCGCGTAGTTGAGGTCCGAACTGGCTTGAACTTGCACCAAGGCTGCTTCTAAGAAAACTTGGCGGCGCTTGGTATCGATCTGCTTCAGAATATGAAGGATTTCTTCATAGTCTTCAGGTTCCGATTGAATGAGGAGCGAGTTGGTGGGTTCGTGAGGAACGATCAAACTGGCGACTTCAGCGTTTTGTGGATTACCTTGAGTTTGACCGGATGAGCTTCTGGAACCACTACTCACTCGAGGAATGGAACTGGTTCTACGATTCAATCCAGCTCGGCTTGAACGACCTGCGCCTCCGAGAGTTCCTGAAGATTGGCCTTGGATCAACAGCTGAAGATCCTGGGCGACTTCGACGGCTTTTAAATAACGGACTTGGTAGATATTCGTTCGGACGCGGCGAAGATCGAATCTCACGTCGAGCTCTGAGATCAACATCTCGATATCTTCGAGATCTTGCTCGTTATAAGTTTCGATAATGAGCTGGTTCGTTCTCAGGTCTGAGATGATCTTCGTTGAGAAATCAGTCGTCCGTTGATTCGCCAGAGTGGGAGAACCGGAACTGGAACTGCTTCTTGAAGTTGAACTCACTTGGCGTTGACCTAAGCGACCGAAACGACTCCCGGCTCCACCTCGACCTTGAATGAACTGACTGACGATACTTTCGATCTCTCCGGCATCCGCCCATTCGATTTGCTTGATCTCGATGATCCGTTCGGGTTCATCGATCGGCACGTCGATGAGATCTAAAAGATTTCTGAGGTAGCTCAACAAGCCGTACTTCGCGGTGATGATCAACATCTGACTGTTTTCGATTTCGACCATCGAGAAGCTCTTAGAAATACTGACTCCACCCGCGGCACCACCACGAGAAGAACCGACTCGGCTTCCTGAAGAACCCGAGATCAAACTTTGAAGACCTTGAATCGCATCGCGAGGAGCGATGTGCCTCAAAGTAAAGACCATGGTCGCAAATTCGTCCGGCTTGAGGATAGCGGTGTCTAACTGGTCGGGCTTGAGGATAACAATCGGCTTAGGTTCCGAGGGGCGAGTACTTGCAGGTTGAGCGGATTCCACTCTGAAGATTTCGCGACCATTCTTGAGACGTTCACGGAAGAGATTGATGTTGTTGGCTTTCAGCAGAGCTTTCACCAATTCTTCATCCGCGTCGTGAATGGGGGCGATGATGGTTACGGGTTGATCTAAAAAGGTTTGATTCGTCGTATCGGCGATCACGGTCAAGCCAGTGAAATCAGAGAGGAACTTCAAGAAATCTCGAACGAGGATCTGCCCATCGTAAATCGAGACCTTGGGAAGTTCTTTACCGGGTTCCGGATTGATCGCTTCTTGGTTGTCGCCCAGGATGGGTTGACCTTGATCATCAGTTTCGATATTGCTGATGGGAACATTGCCGTTGTTCCCATTATTTTGGCCGGCGTTATTGCCTTGGTTCGCTCCTTGAGTGCCTGCCCCTTCACCATTGTTACTGGCACCATTGGTATTGGCTCCGTTGGTGTTAGCACCCCCCGTGTTGTTCTCACCATTCGCATTGGTTTCGGTATTCGCACCACCACCGTTGTTGTTGGGAGGATTCGAGCCAGGAGTTCTTCCAGTGGTCCCACTAGGGCGAGGCGCATTCTGAGCGAGCTGCATGATCAGCTGTTCTCGCTCTAAGAATTTTTGGGGAGTTAGGCCCTTCTTCGCACGATCGTACTGAGTTTTGCGATCCACTCGTTGCGCGTCGAGCGGCGACAAGAACGCCAAAGAGAGTCCTAAACTGAGAAGGCAAGAATGTAGTGTGATACGTCTCATGAGTCGATTGTTCCTTGCGACCGAAAATACCAAGGGCAAAAACGTCTAGATCCTTCCCTATTGAAAGAAGACGTCTTCTCCTTGGATGACAAGCCTCTCCGAATATCCAGCTTCAAAGAGTTCCTTAACTGAGAAGCAACTGATACCCAGCAACCTAAAATTGAAGCGCTGAGGTCATCAGAAAGCGAACTGTCAGGTAGAGTTAAGAAAGACAGCGTTCGAATTCTGTTCGAACTCGGTCCATTCTTTAAGAATCCACCCGAAAGAGGTGCTGGATGACAACGGAGGAGAATTAGCAAACTGAAGGCCATAAAAGGCCTACATTCCCTTTTCGAACGAGGAATCCGGATGATTCAGCCCAAAAAAGCTTAATTGATGACCGGTATTGTGGGGGGTTAGGGCAATTTAAGAGCCTCTAGGCTCGAGTGAACGGCAACAACATCGCACCTAAGACTTTTATTTCATGATACTTAAGACAAGCCTCCACAGGTTAAATCTAACCTTATCAGAATTCCAGCGAGCATTTTATCGGGTAAAGTCGAAAGGGCCGAAAAGTTTGCTAAGGGCTGATTTTTCACGAATATAGGAAGTTTTGGTGTTTAGGAACCATACACGAGTAGGAAAAAGTGTAGGAAGGTTCAGAGGGGGTATTTGGCGACTCGGAAGAATTGAAAATCCCATTAACTAGCCCGAAGCGCTAGCGAGGGGAGCTCCCCTCGCTAGCGCTTCGGGCTAGTTAATTTTATTTCTTATGTATCCAGAAGCTTTT
>JANQLS010000102.1 GCA_028280485.1 Planctomycetota bacterium | reverse complement strand
AAATCCCTCACCCGCAGAGAATCTAAAATTATAGATTTCTTCCTGAGCGGGCTCTACTTCACTCTTCTTCTCGATTGATGTAACTTCAACATCTAAAGAGAACTCATCATTCAGATCGAATCGGTTAGAAGCCATCTTTCTAACACCTGAGGAGACAGCCTTTTTAGGTCTGAGACCAACTAAATAAACTTCGACTTGCTTTTTGGATTTACCGAAACAATCCCGAATGAGCTTCTTAGAATTATCTTCGTTTAAGTGAGGAGCCAATTGACTCGCAACTGTCAGGGAAATCTTATTTTTACTTAGAGCCTCTATTATCTCTGGGAACTGATTACAAACTTTAGCCACTTGTATTCTTCGATAAGCCGAACCTTCACTTAAATTTAAGTGTTGCGTGCAGTAATCAAAGAGACTTTTATATCCGAGACCTAAGTGACTTTTCCTTTTAGCGACAACGCTTAAGTGGGCAATAAATAGAACGGTATTCTTACGTTCCTTTAAGATGAAATCTGTCAGTCTATTTTGAATTTCTTCGTTTGAAAGTCTTTGAATCTCGTTCCAATTAGCTTCACGCATCCCAACCTCCTCTTGATTGTTCACTTCAGAGAAAAATGCCTCCAACACCTATGAATTATACCACCCACTTTTTTGCCTCTTGAGGTTGCTCACTATTTGACAAGAAGAAACAAAGTGGAACTTGAAATCATTTTCAGTGAGAAGTGAAAGTGCAACGCACAACAATGGCTTGCTCGAAGCTTTTAGATGTATGAGGGGGAGATTGAACTTTTTGAGGCCTAAAAACTGTCAAATTTAATTCAGAGAAATAAAATTTATTTCGCGCAGCACACCAAATTAAGTAATCGAAAGAGTGGAGTTCATTTTATTTAATGCAAGGCGCTTGAGTCAGCAATTCCACCTTGCCCAGGCAAGGTGAGCATTAAATATTTGGCGATAGCCTTTTTTCATGCTTTCACGATTGGCTTTAAAAATTGCATGCCGTTCAAGAAACAACGCTTCCAACATTCATCATCAGGCAGGATGGGACCGCCGAGAAGGAGTGTGAGGAAGATGCGGCGGGACGCGGATTCCTCACGCGAGCGTTCAGCGAGCTCTTAACGTGAGGATCATGTGGGTGGGACAACGCTAATCCGCTCTAGAATGCGGTTCTTAAAACCCATTTAAATTTAAACACATCTAGCCAACTAAAGTTATATTGCCGCCCTTACAGGGCTGGTTCTCAATTGATCCCCTTACCCAGGGCGTCGCTTCGCTCTGCCCTGGGCTAGGTTATTGCGGGCTTTCAGCCCTTGGTGGGATCGTCAACATCAACTTGACTTCAATGCTAGAACGACCTAACTCTATTTTATTCGGGATTAAGTTAAGTAATGAATTAGATCTACTCATTCTTAATCGAGGCATCCCTCATACCTTGCCCAGGCAAGGTGAGATTTAAAACTCCAAATTTCTGTGGGGTTATAAAAAATGCTCACTTCTCTGCCAAGACTTTTCTTGGCGAGGAAAGTTTGTGCCGAGTAACTAACTTTCCCCTACTTTAGGCAGGGCGGGGTCGCCCAGGAGGTGCGCGAGGAAACTGCGGCGGGACGCTGGTTCCTCACGCGAACGCTTGGCAAATACCGAATTTGTCAAAGGAGGATTCCCTCGTCACTGAGAGGTACAAAAGGATATATTCTTATTGGTATCTTTCTATGGAAACTCTATCCATTGTGCCAGCGAGATATTTATAATTTCTTTTATGTACCTGAAATATATATCCCTCAATAAGGCCATCCCATTTTTGAATTCAGTGGTAAGTGCGGCGTTATTCTTAATGTTGTTCTTACATCTTTTTTTCTACCCCAAGACCAATGCTGAGGAAAAAAAGAGAATCCTAACCCCTATCCCTGATGGACTAGTCGTTCTCACTTTTGATGATGGGAATGTATCGGATCTTAAAACAGTAGCCCCTCTTTTAAGGGAATATGGCTTCAACGCGACGTTTTTTATTTCCGGAGGTTTTGGAATCGGTCGTAATGGACGCTTGGGATGGAACGAAATTAAAGCACTCGATAAACTCGGTTTTGAGATTGGGAATCATACCGCATCACATCCCAATTTAGTGGGAACTCCTAAATTTAGAATCCGTACTGAAATTGAGGATTTTGACAAGGAGTGCTCCAAGCGGAGTGTATCCCAACCTATCTCTTTCGCCTATCCTGGTGGACACGCAGATCAAAAATCCATCGAAGTGCTTGTCGAGCAAAATTATACCTTCGCTCGACGAGGGACGGATCCGGAACTGCCTCTCCTTGATTGGGGAGGAAGGGGAGTTGCGTACGATCCTCTTCGAGACCATCCATTGATGATACCTTCGACCTTAGTCGTGGGTCCGAACACCGATCTTTCAGACTTGGAATGGGCCGTTCGCCAAGCTCGCGACGGGAAGATCTCAGTGATTACTTTCCATGGTGTTCCTGACATCTTTTCTCATTGCAGCACCAGCCCAGAAAAATTTGCTGAGCACATTCAATATCTCTCTAATCAAAGTACCAAAGTGATTTCAATTCGAGACTTGTCGAAGTATGTAGATACTTCGAAACGGTTCGAAAATTATTTTGAAGCCATCAAAGACCGTCTTGGAATTCAGCCTTTCGATTTGAAATGTGAATATTTAACCCGAGCTACGGAGTCGGTCGCTCCTCGTCCTCGCTTGAGTTGGAAGCTCAAGTCGAATCGTCGCCAACAGATGCAATTGGCCTATCAAATTTTGGTTTCCAGTCGAGAGGATCTTCTTAAAGAAAATGTTGGGGATCTTTGGGATAGCGGAAAAGTCATGAGTTCAAACTCCATTCAAATTCCTTATCAGGGAAAAGCGCTTCAGAGCCATCGAAGGTCCTATTGGAAGGTTAGAGTTTGGAATCAACCGGGTGAGGATGGTCGTTACGCGAATCGAGGATATTTAGACCCTCAAATCGTCGCCTTACTTAAGGAGTCACAGCCAAGCGCCTACAGTCCGATAAATGTTCTACCTGCGCTCGATCAAATTGAAGTACCTACCGACCGTTCTGAGTTTGAGTCAAAAGTACAATATATTTGTTCCGAGGTTGTTATCGATAATATCCGCAGTCAAGTGCACCAAGTGTTTGCGGTGAGCTTTCTAAGTTCTTCCTTGATGGTTTCCGAGAAATTAACTCTTCTCAAAATGAAGATCTTAAGCCAAATTCAAAATATCTTCTCTAAGGATCTTGTGGGTCTTCGTTCACTCTCATCGGACTTCGAAAACATTGAAATCAAGCCTCTGTTCGTGAAGGAATTAGTGTGGCTTAAAGACGAGATGGATACAGTACGAGGTAGGATCATCACTCGCTGGGAAAGAAGGGATGAGGAAATCCATTTTCGAGTGCAGTTACCAACAAATACCAAGGTAGATATCTATTTCACCAATTCCTTATCACCTGGCATCAAGTTAATTGAAAGTGGTATACCTGTTTGGCAAGGAGAGAAGTTTATTGCAGGGGCGAGTGGCATCCTTGGAGCTGCTCGGGTGGGAGAAGTCCTTGTTATTAAAGCTGGCGGTGGACTCTATAATTTCCGAATTCTTCATTAACTTTAAGAACACCCACCTCATTTTTTATTCCAATAACTCATCGAGTACTGATAAAGCTCTTTTTTGTATATCCGGCACGTTCTTAATTTAACACCTTTTAGGACTTCGTTGTTCCGGTTCGGTTGGACTCGTTTGAAAGCTTAAAATCTGCACCCTATACTTCAGCGTCCGAGATCGGTGAAGGGTCTGTTTATCGATCACGTGATTCGGGATGGGGGTCCCATGAAATGACTAAACTCATGGTCGGAAGTTTCTATAGCTTCTGAATCATGATTGTTATTTCACATTCCTCTGTGCTCCACGATGGAGTGTTGCGGGGAAGTGAAATTCTGTTCGTATTCTGAGAGAGTGGAGATCCCCATGACAGTTGTCACCCGTGACAATGTAGTTCACGCACATTTAACTCGACAGTCGCTTCGAGGCCTCGATTTGAAGGGGCTCGATTTGAGCAATTGCGACTTAGGTGGAGTTGATTTAGAAAGTGCGGACCTCGAAGGAGTAAACCTGAGTGGGGCCAACCTTCAGGGCGCCAATCTCTACGGCGCCAACCTCCGTGGTGTTCAAGCGACACAAGCTAATTTTTGTGAAGCGAATGTCGAGTGGGTTAACTTTGAACACGCCGACCTTTCAGGCGCAGATCTGCGTCGAATCAAATTCTTATCAACTCAATTAGCGGGTGCCACTTTAGTGGGAGCCAACTTGTTTCGAGTCAAAATGACCGAGCAAGACTTGCGTGGAGCTCAATTTTCTCGAGCCAATCTCGGGGGAGCTTCTCTCAATAACTGTAATGCTGATAGTGTTGATTTTTCGGGGGCTCAACTCGCCAATACTTCGTTTAAAAGAACGAGTCTTTCCGGCGCCTCGTTTGATGGTGCACAACTGAGGGAAACGAAGTTTGTAGGAACTTCCATTCAGGGAGTGACTTTTAAAGGCGCTCAGTTTGTGGAGTTCGACTTTTCAAATATAGATTTAAAAGAAGTTAATCTCTCTGGTGCTAACTTGGAAGGGGCAACTTTTCAGCAAGGTAATATCGTTGAGGCGATCTTTGAGGACGCGAATCTTTCAAGAGTGAATCTTGAGGGGATGAACCTTGCTGGAATTAATTTCCGACGAGTGAACTTTGAAAGAGCGATCTTAACCGAGGTCAATCTTTCGGGGGCCAACTTGGAAGGTGCCAATCTTACTGGGGCTAATCTCGCGAGAGCCGATTTAACTCGATCGAGTTTACGCTCGACTCAGGGTTTTGGTGCTTCGTTTAAAGGTGCGATCTTGAATGAGGTCGATGCTTCAAGGAGTGATTTTCGCCAATGTAACTTTTACAAGGCGAAGATTCATGGTTCTTCCTTTGTGGGATCGAAACTCTGCGGAGGAAACTTTCATTCCGTCGACGTGAAGGAAACTACGTTCGAAGCGGGAGATCTGTCGGGAAGTGACCTTGAGGAGGCTTCTTTTGACCATGCCATCTTCGAGCAGGGCAATTTTGAACGGGTTGTCGTTTTGAATGCCGTGATCAAAGGTTGTCACTTTAAGGATGCTAATTTCAGGCGAGCCATATTCCAAGAGACTGAGCTGATGCATCTCAATTTTGAGGGTGCTGATTTTAGTCGTTCGAATATGGCGCGAATCGAAATGCAAAATGTGGTCTTTAAATCGGCAACTTTAGATTCGGCTGATTTGAAAGAAGCCCAGCTTACGGATGTCAATCTCCGGGATGCCCAAATTGTTGAAGCGCGGTTCCAAGAGACTGTTTTAATTCGAGTTCAATTTCAGGGATCGTTGATCCAGAGAACTGGGTTTGACGGAGCTCAGTTCACCGGTTGCAATTTTCAAGAAGTCGATCTTGAAGACTTGCAATCTTGTTCGGGGATCGATTTGGATTCGATTGAGGTTCAAGAGAAAAAGAAGAAGATCGAAAAAGTTCCTGAAGAACCGGTAGTGTCAGAAAAAACTGAGTCTTTTCTTGAGAAAACGGCGATCTTTGAATCTCCGATGAGTGAGAGTGCTGAGGTGAATTTAGAGGCCACTCAAGTTCTACCGGATTTCAATTCTGTCTACGAAAGTCAGGAAGAAGTCGGGGGTGGAATCGAGAAAACAGCAGTACTCCCTCAGGTGACTTCAATTGGGGAAGAAACACTAGCTGTTCCGCAGGAAGATTTTTTACTGACTCAAAAAATTCAAATGGGTCAAAACCGTTCCAAGTTGACTCTGAGATTTCGGCATGATGGATTGACCGTTGGGGACTTAGGGGCGCTGCTAACTCGCTTTAGCACCATCAATGACACCTTGTGTTATAGCTTTGAGCGAGCCCATGGTGCGGGGATGGCACAAAATCTTCGCAACCTTCAAGTCGAGCACTGTGATATTCAAAAGGCTCCAGCAGAGATCTCCTTTATTCAGCAACCTTGCCTTTGGAACGATACGCGGTACACGGTTTTAGAAGGCTTGCTCCAAGTTTTGAAGGGCGTCGGAGATGGCGATCTAAAGAACTTAACCGAGAGATTAGAGGAAGTATTTTCGGTTGAAGAGGAAGAAGAATCTTATTCTTCTTCTCTTTATGACGAGGCGGAACCTTTTGAAGGATTATCGAGAATTGCCACAGAGTTATGTGAGCATTTTTCGTGGTTGACTCCCGATGAGTCGATGGGCTTAGCGCGGCAAGTCTTAGAGTTTGCACGAAGGAGTTTGGGTCATCCGGCCGTTTGGGATTTCGTTTTGGAATAAGGACGCCCGGGGGTGATTGAGCTGAATGTAATGATCTTGTTGATCAAGTCATTATCTAATGAGTGGTTCAGCTTGCTAGGTGATTGATCAGAGTTCAATTTCTTTTCTCGGATGAATGGAGCTTGAGAACGGCGATCAATTGAGGCCTTAAGGGAAAGTTGACTTTGTAAAAAAGTCACTTTGAATTTCTAGTTAGAGAGGGGTTCGTTTTGGAACCATATTTCACAGAGATGGTTGGTTGTGGGCCGACTTTCACGGAGCTTCAATCGTTTATCAAAGAGCATGCTAGTTCTAATGATCCCATTCTGCTTTTAGGTGAAGCTGGGGTGGGAAAGGAGATCGCAGCTCGGTCGATACATTTGAACTCATCGCGAAGGAACCATCCTTTTCTCGTTGTCGATTGTTCACTTTATTACGAAGGTGAGCTCGAAAGAGAACTTTTCGGGGAAGAAAAAGAAGGCCAGGAATCTCGAAGGGGAATTTTAGAATTCTCAAGTCGCGGGTCCTGCTACTTAGCTAACATCGAAGAGTTAGGTCCAAGCGTCCAAGAACGCCTCTATAATTATTTAGACACGGGTTACCTTCAGAGAGTTGGGTCGAAGCAACCGGTATCCAGTAAAGTCCGATTGATTTTATCGAGCGATAAAGATCTCGAAGGATTTGCTCACGGTGGCTTGTTCTTGCGTCCCTTGTTTGAGTCGATTCATAAGGAAACCTTCTCTATGGATCCTCTGAGGCAACATCCTGAAGATATCCGTCCCTTCATTCGTCAGCTGACTCAACTCTTTAAGGCCGAAAACAAGTGGAATGAAGGAACCATCGAGATTGCTCAAGAAACTTGGGCTGCCTTAGAAGCGTATCCATGGCCCGGTAATTACGATGAATTAAAAACGGAATTCCTGCGCTTGATGAAGGCGGGAGTCAAGACGGTTACTCCCAATACGCTTTCGCCGGAGATCGCTCATCACTGGGAAGGTTGTATGACCGAACCGGGAATTCGTCAAGTCGTAGAAGAGATCGAAGGGTACATCAAAGAATTTCAATTGATGATGAAACTCGACCTCGAATACGGGTCGAGTTTATTGAATCCCCAAAGTTGGGACCTGTCATTTAAAGATTATTCTCGCGTGTCTTTGTGATCATCCGGTAAACAGATTCCAACAATTTAAATTTTCATGTGAGGTTTTTTGATCTCACCTTATCAGAAGTCGTGCCCAACCTCAGTTCACGACACTGAATCTAGCTTTAAGAAATCACACAAGATATTGACAGTTTTGCTGATCAGGTCTCGGTGTTGTACCTTCTCAATAGGGGAATTGTGGTGAAAGTGCTCCACAATGAAACGCGAAGAGCGGGCTGTACGTCGAGTTGAAATTCATGGATCTAGTTTTCTACCGTAAGTAAAAAACAAAATTACTGTATTAAACTCTCATCCTAATGACTCGTCGTAAGTGAGGCTCTTTAAAAGAGGATTTGAAAGAATTCTTTTTTAAATGAGTGAAAGGACGGGTTGATATGACTGGTGATCTTCGCTTCTTAATAGCTGAAGATGAACCTTTGGTTCAAGAGCTCATCACTCACGCTTTGAGTGACCTTCAATATAGTGACATTCATGTTGCTAATAATGGTCAAGAAGCGTTCGAGATGGTGAGCACGCTTGAACCTGATGTTTTGATCACTGATTTGATGATGCCGAAAATGGGTGGGATCGAGCTCTCGGAGAGAGCTTTGGAATCTCAGCCTGATTTGACGGTTGTGGTGACCACGGGGAATGGCACGGTCGAAAATGCAGTGCAAACTTTGAAGCTCGGTGTTTTTGATTTCGTAACCAAGCCCATCGATTTGGATACCTTTCAATCGAGTGTTCAACGTGCGGCAGCAAGGGCGCGAGACCGAATTGAGCTCAATGGCATCCGGGATGTCATCGATGCTCTTATGGCCGCTTTGGAATCTAAAGATCCATACCTTCTCGGTCATGGGAAACGAGTTTCCATCATGACACGAAGACTGGCTGAATATGCTGGTTGGACGAAACAAAAAGTTCGCCTTCTGGAGTATGCAGCCTTAGTTCACGATGTAGGAAAGATTGGGATTCCTGAAAGCATTTTAAATAAACCTGGCCCGTTGACGGATGATGAGATGGAGTTGATCAAGCGTCATCCCATCTATTCCCACGACATCATTCAGCCGGTTCCATTCTTAAAAGAGGCTTTGCCCTACGTACTTCATCATCATGAAAGAATTGATGGGAAGGGTTATCCTCATGGATTGGCGGGTGATGAGATTCCAGAAGGAGCCAGGATCATTTCGGTGTGTGATACCTACGATGCCATGAATTCGGTGCGATCGTATCGTCCCGGAGTTCCTGAAGAAAAGATATTAGTCGTTCTTGAGGAAGAAAAAGGCAAGCAGCTCGATGCATATTTAGTGGATCTGTTTTTAGATAACCTAGAGAGCATCAAAGTGGGTCCGCACTCAATGGAGCCTAAGAAATTAGCCTGTGTTTGAAATCCCAGAAAAACAACCTATGAGTAGCGAGAGCACGAATTCTTACGAGAGTTCGGGAAGTGTTCTCGTCTGTTGTTCCAGTCCTGAATTGCGTCTGTATATTCAGAAAGCACTGGCCGTAGCTCAATTGGAATCACGTACTCTTACCAACCTTCAAGAAGTACGTGATTTTCTCGGGGAAGATTCTAACTTTGATGGCATTCTCGTAGAACTCGAAGATCCACTGCCCGAAGCTTCGAGAAAAGTACTTAAAAAATTCTGTGAGGATTTTGATTCTCTTTCCGTCCTCGCCATTGCACCCAACCCCACTGCTGATTTAGTTCGAGATGCCATGCGTTGTGGTGTGGTTGATTTTTTTACCAATCCCTTTCAAACACGGGAACTCGGCGAAAGCATCCTTCAAGCTATCGAGTCGGATAAGAAAGTTGCTTCATTAAGCGCCAATGTGAAAGAGAAAGTTTCCTCTGAGGCTCCCAGTTCAGAAAAGGCTCCAGTGCCTAAAGAGGAACCAGCGAGTTTAGAGTCACCCACTTTAGATTCTGAGGAACCTCAGCATTCGGCGATCATCACGAAGAACGCTTCGATGGAGCGCGTCTTGCAGATTATCGACACCGTTGCGCCGACCGACTCGACCGTCCTCGTCGAGGGTGAAAGTGGAACTGGAAAGGAACTCATCGCTCGTCGAATTCATCGTCAGAGCTTGCGATGTGATGGTCCTTTTATCGAAGTTCACTGTGGAGCCATTCCACCCAATCTCTTAGAGAGTGAATTATTCGGTCATGAACGCGGATCGTTCACGGGGGCTGTTAGTCGCCAAGTTGGATTGTTTGAAATTGCCAACGGTGGAACGATCTTCCTCGATGAGATTGCTGAAATGAATCTCGACATGCAAGTGAAGTTGTTGCGAGTCTTGCAGGAACGAACGTTTCGAAGAATCGGAGGGAAAAGTAACCTTCAGACCAATGTACGAGTGGTTGCAGCGACGAACAGAGACTTAAAGGTCGAGGTCGAGTCCAAGCGATTTCGGGCTGATCTTTACTATCGACTCAATGTGATTTCGCTCAAAGTCCCCGCGCTCCAGGAGCGATTGGAAGATATTCCTCACCTCGTTGAGTTTTTCGCTGACCGATTTCACACAGAAAAGAACTTACCTCAAAAAAGCTTTCACTCTGAGAGCTTAGCCAAGCTTCAAAAAGTTCGGTGGGTAGGAAATGTACGTGAGTTAGAGAATGCCGTTGAACGATTGCTGCTGCTTTCTCCGGGCGATGTGATTCAAGCGGAAGATGTTGAAATCAATTTAGAAGTTTCGGGTTCTTCTCCGATCGATCAGGGATCTGAGAGCTTCGATCCTTCATTGACCTTAGACGAAGTTAAAAGTATTCATATTTCAAATGTATTGAAGGCCAATAACGGCAACAAGATGAAGTCTGCCCGAATCTTGGGGATCAATATCAAAACGTTATATAATTTGATTCAGCGGCTGAAGATCCCGGTGGAGTGAGATCGGGAAAAGCTGATGATAATTCTCAAGTCGCATAGTTATTGAAAATTGATGTCGATAGTCTGAAGACGCCTCGCGGAGCGAGACGACTACTATAGTGAAGATTTGGATATGAGATCAGATTTTAAGGCTCATGACTGTCAAGGGCTGTAAGCCCGCAATAGCATAGCCCAGGGCAGAGCGAAGCGTCGCCCTGGGTCTCGATAAAATGAACACAAGCCCTGTAAGGGCGAAATAAAACTTAAAATATCAATCTCAGCTTTAATTACGACCGGCTCTTCAACTTCTTTATATATTCAGACTCCGAACCATCCCAATAACAATTCTGACATCTCCCATCAACAAAAGAATGGATGCAGGCTTCGTAGCCGTAAAGCCAGTGAGAGCACTCTGGGCAAAGGGAGGCCATTTGGGAAGCGACTTTAATGAATGTGCTTTCACATTCATCGCATTGGATTAGGTTCTTCTCATTCACGGGAAGAATCAAAAATTTAAAGGGATGGTTAAAAAAGGTGAGGTGAGGTTATTACCGCAATCCAAACTCCAGCTGCACCGGCCGTCCACCCCGCATGACGGTGATGGATATATTCTCTCCTTGGCCGAGCTTTTCGAGCATGTTCGTGGCTTGATCCCAGTGCTCGTAAGAATTAGACGCAGTGAACTCTCCGATATTCCCATCGACGAGTGACAAGATATCACCGTCTTGAATTCCAAATTTTTCGAATAGAGAACCTTCGGTAATATCGTAGAGCTGGATCATCGTTGGGTTGCCGGCGGCATCCTTCATGATCTTGGAAGAGGCGTTGTTGAGCTCACCGATGATGTTTCTTCTGTTGTGTAAGTACTTAACCGTTTCTCGGTTCACTTTGTACTCTTTGACATCGATCTTCCTGATCCCTCTAAATCCTAATTTTTTTAGATTTGTGCTTACCTTTTTGAGCTTCGGATCTATCTTTTGATTCGTCTTAAAAACGGGCGTCTTCTTGTTGTTCGAGTGAGCTTGACTCGGAGGGTTATCCACAATGGGGAGAGTCACGCTCGTCGTTCTTTCTTCTCTAACTTCGATGGGTAAACCGCCCGATGCATCGGGGCCACCTAAGATGAAGTAGAACAAAACGATCAAGAAGATGATCAGTCCGCTTAGAACGTATTGAAGCTTTTCGATTAAATAAACCATGAAGATCTTGGTGGTTATTATTGAAGGGATAGTTCTGAATTTTACCTGGGTACTTTTGAGATATCTTGTTGAGTAGATTTCCATTCCAATGCTTAAAGCTAGAGCTGGAAGACAAGCTTTTTTAAATTAAGCTCTTACTCAACCTCAATACTTAATTTTACCTGATATACCCAGGTGGGCACTCTTTAGGGACCGATAATTTTAAATTTCTTCGTGAATATTTTTACGGTTCGATTTATCCCGTCAGAGTTCCAGCCATCGCTGAGTTCATCGGGTTATTGAAGGCCCTTTTCAAGCTCTCTTCTCGGGATACTGATTCCTAAGGTGACGACTTCACCGGTGTGCCCGGGGCCTTGCTCGGAATGAAAGCCTGTCTTTTCGGCGACAAAGGTTAATGTTTTATCAGCCCTGACCGCACAACCCCACAGCTTACCGGACTCTCCATCTAATCCACTCGGGATATCGATTGACACAATCGGGCTACCCGATCGATTGAGGAAGTTGATCCATTCTTGATAACCGCCGGAAACTTCGCGCGAGAGTCCCGTTCCAAAAATAGCATCGATGAAGCAACCCTCTCGGAGTTCTGAGTCCAGCATGGATCTCGGTGGAGTAGGTTCCCTATGGATGGATATCTCCATCGATTCACAGATACCAAAATTGATCCCGGCATCGCTTGTGGCATCCGAAGGGCCTGAACCTGAACCGATCCAATAGATTTCGCAATGAGCATTTCGATTTTGAAGGTGGCGTGCGATGACATATCCGTCTCCTCCGTTATTTCCGGGACCACACACGATATGAAAGGGTGCTCGAATCGGAGAGTCGGGATTTTGAAGTTCTCCGATGAGATACCGTGCACAAGCTTCACCCGCATTTTCCATCAGGAGGATTCCAGGAATTTTGTAGTCTTCGATGGCGACCCGATCCCATTCTCGAATTTGATCGGGTTTTTGGGGTGGCGGAACGAAGTAAGTCGAATTGAGATCATTCGCAGGGTTCGGCATGGGGTCTAATCAAATCAGTAGATAATGAAGGACTCAATGAAGGCAGTGAGAGTCTGTTCTCACTTGTAAGCGTGAAGAGGGGGATAGCGGTAGTAAACTTCAAAGG
Organism: Planctomycetota bacterium; assembly: GCA_028280485.1. Taxonomy (GTDB): domain Bacteria; phylum Planctomycetota; class UBA8108; order UBA8108; family JACQVS01; genus JANQLS01. The sequence continues at coordinate 7,781 of JANQLS010000102.1, read as the reverse complement.
TCAAGGCCATCAGTGCGGTCGTGGCGATGCGACCACCGTAGGTGTCGACCCAACAGGATTTCTCAGGAGTCCAGCTGCCGTCCTGATGGCCACCTCGAACCTGGTGTGTGAGTAAGTTCTCTTTGAGCATGAAGTTCCATCTGTCCCATTCGTCTCCACCGAAATGAAACATAGCTAATGTCGCGGTATACCAATAGTAGTGAGATTGGTAAGTATCCTTCCAGGGTTTCATCCGTTTGGGATGGGGAGGATTCCTCAATATTCTTTTCGCGGCAGCGAATGATTTGACGGAACTGGGTGTCGATCCCATGTAGAGCCTCGACATCAAACCTACTGCCGCCATATTGACTCCTTTGTGCCCGGCGCGATCTCCACGATCAGCATAGATACCCGAGCCATTCGTCAGAACTGCACGTTCTAAGTATTCTTTGATTCGCTTTTGAGTACGATTCGGAATGGGGATGCCAATCGACTCTCCCGCCTTAAACGCCATGATCTGCCATCCCGTGATGGAGAGGTCGTTCCGGCCGGTTTCGGTTGTTTCGTAATCCCAGCCTCCTCCGTTTTGTTGATGGTAGGTGCTGAACTTTAATGCCCGTTTTGCGGGGACGTAATACTTCGGATCTCGATCTTTTCCGGCTGCTTCAATTAAAACCAAGGTCGCCAGGGCGTGATTATAAAATAGGTATTTACTGCCTTCAGAAGTATTGATCGCTCCGTGATCGTTTTGGTTGAGGAGTAAATATCGAAGACCTCGTTTTACATTGCTTTGATAAATCGATTCTTCTTGAGGGGTATATCCAGCACCTAAAAAGGCGAGTAAAGCTAAGGAGGTGACTCCTATGTTGTACTGAGGCAGCCCCGGTAAATCACAGGACCTAAAACTTGTACAGTGTTTCGCATAACCATCGCTATCCCATTTCCCATCCTTATCTTGATGGCGAGCCAACCAGGCCAGGCTTCGGTGGACAGCATCTTCGGTGGCACCCGATCCGCCGTAGGCTCCGATAGAAGCCTCCTTCCCGACTCCAGTTCTTCCCTCAAATGGGTTTCCCCTTCCCTTGGGCAGTTTTGAGCTGGTGCTTCCCCCCGAGCTCAGGCCGATCGACTTTTTATTGATCGATCGGTTTTCGCCAATTTTTGGAACCTTTAAGTCTGGAGTTGATTCCTGAGATTTGGATTGAGGTTCTGAAGTCGGGGGTATTTCAACGATCGGATCGGGCTGGATGACCGGTTTGGGCTCTTCTTTGGGGGGAACTTGCTTTTGAGGAGTTACTTTGGTGGAGTTTTGATCCGCCGGTTTTTCTGCCTTGGTGGGAGGAGCTTTGGTCTTTTTGAGACTTATAGAGAAAACGAAGGGTTCTTCCTTTTCGGGTTCTGGGTTTTGAGCTGCGAGACTCAACATCCAAAGAACTAATCCCAGGTGTATGATCGCGGAGGCAAGGAAGCCTAAGCTTGATTGAAAAAAGGGTTTAAGCTTTTTACCGAGGCTGGGGCGGAGCCTCTTGGGGATCGTTACTGCGGGGATTGTTTCTGATGGGGCAGTTTCAGAAGATGAATGAGTACTTTGATGAGAGGTTTTGCCCGTTGGAGGCTTCCCTGAGGCGAGGTTTCGAGAGGAGGCCTTTGTCCTCGTTTTCGCCTGGTTTTTGACCTGGGCCTTTATTCTCCGGCTGGACGGTGCTTGGGATGAGCCCTGATCTTCAAATTTAGAAGAGTGATCTATGTTTTTATTTTTATTGGGCTTACGAAATGCCGAAGAGACCTTTTTTGAGGTCCGATGAAGCAATTCTAGCTCGTGCTCAAAGAGTTTGTTAAACCAGCTCATAGGTTCCCATTTTTACTTCTGTCCGCCGTTGTAGCCATAAAAAAAGAGAAGATCCTTCCCGGTAGAGTTTTTAGGGACTGCGCCTACGTCCTTTCAGATGGGCACCGTCTTGAGCCTACAGAATTCAAGATATTGAAACTACTCTATTTACCCTTAAGTTTCGCCATTGACTTCGGGGGTATTAGCCCTTAGCATTCAAAGAGTTTCTTACTCCCGAAACGCGCCTCCAAACATCCATTTCACAGGCAATATCGCTGCATCTCATGTGATCCCTTGTGATTACATGCCCCAAAAGAGGTTCTACTCAATTGAGTGTTGGGTCCTCAGGGGAGGTCTTATGAATTTAGATGCACAAAACTGTGAAGTGGCCTTTCGTTTGCATTTAATACTTTCCAACGGTGTCTCCAAACGGAGAATACCCGAGGTAATTATTAAATTTCACGGAAACACTGGGCTTAGAGTCTGTTAAAAGACTGCAATTATGACTTTGTACTCTTATTCAATAGAGAGTAGAGAGTTCGATGGTGGTCTTGTTCTCATACTTTTGCGTCTCAGAGTTTGACGGAATTCCGACGGCGGAATTCAAAACCGAGGTGGTTTCTTGCCATGGTTCTTGCTTGAAATAAAGATCTCACATAAGGATGCGAGTCTTTGAGACTTCTTTGGGATCCGGCAGAAGCTTCACAGATCTTTCTGAGGTCGGAACTTTAACGAATAGCCTTATAATCGATAAAGTTCTTTGCCTTAGCTGTGAACCGGTTTCCATACGTACCCTTATCTGTGAGTCGATTCATTCGCTGGCAAGGTATGGGAGCTTTCACGAGGAAATGAAACCCATCAAGAATGAAGTAAGGTCTTACCTTTAGTGAAGGTGCGCACTCGCGGTTCTGTTACCCGAAGGTGTTCTCACTGTGGGAGGATGGTTTTTTCATGATTTATAGAAAACCTATGAGCTTTATTAAATCTCTTACCCCAACTTCCACTGGAAGTGTGGGGTTATCGCGATCTAGAAGCATTTGGACTCTCTGCTACGCAGTGTTGTTCATCTTTGCAGTCTCTAGCTGTAACACTGGAAGCCGTAATGGTGCGGATGGTGGTAACGGCCAATTTGTCGTTCCCGGTAACAACACGGGGGGTCCTGGGGGATCCAACCTCACTATCCCCATCTTTTTCAGCATGGAACCTGATCTGGTTTGTCCCGGTCAAGTCGTGCTGCTGCGCGGAATCAACTTCGATGCTGAACTTGAAAACAATGTTGTTCTCTTCAGGTTCGGATCACGTTCGGTTCAAGGAATGCCATTGAATGTGGCCTTCCCTTCAGATAACTCCCTCGCCGATGGTCGCGACAGTATCTTGCGCGTCGTCGTTCCTACCGGGGTTCTCACCGGAACCGTCGAAGTTCATGTCAATGGATTCTTCGCGGGTGCTGTCGGATATTTAGCTTGCCCCATGGTCATGGGCTACGAGCTCAATGTGGATCGACAGGCTGAAGCATTAGTTCACCAACCTCCACTCGGATTCGATATCAGCATCGGTCCCGAAACGGTGTTCATCCACGGTTTAAACTTCACTGAATTGACTCAAGTCAACGTGCAAGACTCCAGTGGACGTTCACTCACTTTGGGTCCCGCCAGTTTCCGGCGAAATCGGATCGACCCCGATAACAACGTGGATTCGATCTCCTTCAGCTTAGAAAATGCTAGGTTCAATGTCACTGGACCTCGAGATAATATTTCCGTCTCCGTCGCTACCGACAACTTCACTTCGAATACGGTCTACGTCCCCGTTCAACCGGCGGCTGACCTTGGAACTCCCTTAGGGCCGGTGATCAACGGTTTGTTACTTCCTAATGGAGTCCGTACGGGACCCGTTCGAATTATGTATTCGATGTACGATCGCCCGATCAGTATGTCGTACCTCATGGAGTTTGAATGGTCTGTCGACAATGGAACCACTTGGAATTTAGCGGCCTTAGATTTTGATGATCCGGTTGCGGATGGAACTCAACCCAATCTTCCCAACATCGTTCTTCCCGGTAGCCAATTCTTCCCCTCCAACAATACGGTTCTCCGTGGTGGTGGTGGTGCGAAGGTTTTCACTTGGGATACGGCTAGTGATGAAGCCTTCAGAACTCTCAATGAATCTTTGACGAATAATGGAGACCCCGCTCCTCGTCATTGGGCCGTCAAGTTTAGGATCACAGCAAAAACTTCTTTTGACGACGATACCGATGACCGTGCTCCTTCTACCTTACTTTATGAAACTCCTCCATTAGCTTATTACGATTTGGAACCTCGACTCGATTCGAATGTCGATCAACTCAGAGTCGGTCACATCGAAGAAACCTTCGTCGACGACGATAATTTTGATGATGATGTTTCAGATGCTCTCTGGGGGCCTCCCTTCAACTCGGGATCCTTACAAGGTGCTCTCGCGAATCGTCCCATCTCTCAATTTGGAGAAGGTGACTATGATTTAGTTCTCGATCCTATCGCCTTCGAGCCCGAGTTTTTCTTCAGTGAATACTTCCTCGTCGATACGACTCGAATGACGATCTCTCGAGTTGCGGTACTCGATGAAGATGAAGATGGTCAACCCGATGTCGAACAGGCAACCTTACTCTTCCCCACCATCGATGTCGAAAATCCCGGTCAAGATGCGGGCGAATTCCATCTACGAAGCTTAACGGTTACTCCTGGTATGGAACTACGGACTCGTGGATCAGAACCTCTGATTTTCCGCCTCTCCGGTGATCCTGGCGATGACGATGCGATCATGCTCAGTATGCTCGGTACACTGAATGCTGACGGTGGTGATGCTGCAGCGGAAGCCGGTGGTGCCGGTCGTCTCGGCGGTGGTGACGGTGGAACGGGAGCGCTCTTGGGGATCGCTGGCTTAGCCGTTACGGGTCACGTTCCAGCTACGGATGGTGGACTCAATGGTGGTGGCGCAGGTCCAACGCCTGGTGCTGTCGAGTGGAACATCGCTGGAGTGAATGCACAAACTCGCTTCAATGGTTCACCTGGTGGTGGTGGTGGTGCCCGCGAGCCGGGTGGCGCTGGTGATCCTGGTGAGCCTCGTCCAGAAAACTACCCTCCTCCTAAGAAGGGCCGCGCCGGTCCTCGTCGAGGAAATGAATATCTTCTTCCACTCATCCCTGGTAGTGGTGGCGGTGGTGGTGGAGCTACCATCAACGGTGCCGCTACTGGACCTGGTGCTATCCCCGGTGGTGGCGGTGGTGCCGGTGGTGGCGCAATCGCCTTCTACGTCCGCGGTTCTGCTGATTTCGGCGACACCGGTTTGATTTCCGCCAATGGTGGTGCTGGTGCTAGCGGAACAGGTCCCAACGACCGAGGTGGACCCGGCGGCGGTGGAAGTGGTGGATGTATCTTAGTTCGATCCACCGGATTCATCGAATCTACTTGTGATAGCTTCTCCGTCCAGGGTGGAGCTGCTGGTCCTTCGGCCAGTACCTTAAACTCTCCCTTGGGATCCGGTGACGGTGGTGACGGTTGGATTCGTCTGGAAACTAAATTGGGTGGAGTTCCCTTCTGCTCATTCCTCCCCGATGTTGTTGCTACTTTGGATGCCGATTTGAGAAGAGCTTCTCGAACGACTTCGATTTCATTATCGAGTACTGATAGTTTCCCCAGTCAGGGAACGATTATCATTGAAGATGAAGAAATTCAATATACGGCTAAAAACGATGCCAACGATCAACTCACGGGTATCACCCGTGCAGTGAATGGAACTGAACTCGCTGCTCACACAGCTGGGGTTGCTGTTCGACTGCCTTCAGTCTTATCTCCAGCTGAGTCCTTCATTGGAGAGAGCATTCAAACGACCCCCGATGTCATCGATACCAAGCTGGGTCTCGATCAAGCCTTACATTGTATCTTTATCCCTTCATTAGATCCCTTCACCGGTGAACTTCTTCGGGATAGAGACGGTAATGTTATGTCGATCTGGACCTTCAATACTGATACTGGAATCGTCACGACGCCTGAAGGATTGCCTTCTAAGGCTGCTCTCAACCGTTCGGATAATCCAGGTCAATTACAGTTGACTCGTTTGACGATCGATGCGGGAGTAACCCTTCGAGGAGTCGGTAGCAATCCAATGTCTCTCGTGATTACCGAAATCGCTGAGATCTACGGTACGATCGACGTCTCAGGTGAACACGGTGGAACTCTCCGCTTCAACAATAGCGCCGACCAACGAGCGATGCCTCTCGGTGGAGAAGGTGGAGCTCCTGGACCCGGTGGTGGAGTCGGTGGAACCGGTGGACATCCCATTTTCCTGAATGGGGATATCACTGACAAAACTCCCGCCAACTTGGATGCACAGCCCGGTCAAGCCGGTGGATTGCCCGCTCACTTGCCAGCTCAGTTCAATCTTTCTGACTTCATCCTCAGTGGAGCCGGAAGCCAAAATGATTTAGCTTTTATGGAAACATTCAGTGCTGGTGGTGGTGCCGCGAGACTGGATAACCTTTGTGAAGATAATCCTGTCGGAAATCGCTGTACCGATTCTGCTGGTGGTGGTGGAGGTGGTGGACACCTCAATCCAGGTGAAGATGGAGATACCATCGGAACCAACCTCGCCGGAATCGGCGGCGGAAGCCTGGGTCTCAACTCGGTTCGTTACAACGGTTCCTTCCTCATGGTAGGAGGCGGTGGTGGCGCCGGTGGTGGTCCTTCGAGTGCTCTTTCCGAGGACTATAAAAACCTAAATACTGGTACAGCTCAGTTCCGAGGGGAAGCGGCTTACGCTCCCGGTACCGGTGGTGGTGGTGGTGGTGGATTCCTCCACATGGCCGTCCGCGGTTCGATGACTCTCCACGCAGGTGGACAGATTCTTGCCAACGGTGGAAACGCTTACCAATCGATCGATCTCGGTGGAAACGGTGGAGCTGGAGGTGGTGGAACCATCTTCATTCAAGTCGTTAACGCTTTGAGAATCGAACCCGGTTCTAGAATCGAAGCCAACGGTGGTATCGCGAATATGCCAGTTCCCCGAACGGGTGAACTCAACATTCCGGTTCACGAAGGAAACGTTCGTGACGGATCCGTGCACGGTGGCCTCGGCGGAAACGGTGCCTCAGGTAGAATTCGTATCGAAGCTCCTGAAGGTAACCACTTGCTCACTACTGGTACTCTCAACGAAAGTATCTACGGTGGTGCAGTGGCCGACGCCGTCGAGCCCAGCGTTGGAGTTTCAACTCCTTTCCGTATGGGAATCGGCCCTGGCTTGTCAGTTTATACTCATAAGTTGAAAATCACTTCTCAGCTCGTCAACTTAGGTGAGTTCGGACTCCCCTTAGGAACTCGAGCAAATGTCCTCTGGCAACGAGCTAACGAAGACCTCGATTTCTACGGTGAAGTCGGTTCATTCGGAGCCCGCGGAGTTCAAGTGAGTGACCTGGGAGACGGAGAGTTCATCCGGTTCCAAGCTTATTTCGAGTCTAATAACGTCGTTCGTCAAGCACCTTCGATTCGTCGAATTCGAGTCGAATTTGAATTGCCCAGTGACGACTGATCGTCGACGAACGTAACGAGAAAAAAAGCCGACCAAGTTTCTTGGTCGGCTTTTTTTTGTTTAATTCCAAGCGTCATTTCAAGGATCATTCCAAGCGCGAAGCGTCAGCGAGTGATGCGTTCGATGTCAAAGGCCAAGGGCCCGTTCGAATTGCAGCCCGCCAAGGGCTGGCCGTTCTCGCAGCTCCAATGGATGTAGGACAAACTAAAAATGGTGAGACACCCAACCCTCGTTAACACTTCGGGCTTGAAATTTCGCCATTCCAAGCGCGAAGCGTCAGCGAGTGATGCGTTCGATGTCAAAGGCCAATGGCCCGTTCGAATTGCAACCCGCCAAGGGCTGGCCGCTCTCGCAGCTCCAATGGTTGTAGGACAAACTAAAAATGGTGAGACACCCAACCCTCGTTAAGACTTCG
>JANQLS010000091.1 GCA_028280485.1 Planctomycetota bacterium | reverse complement strand
AACAGGAACTAATCCGAGTTGGGATCAACTCGGTCGCGAACATAGGGGCGAAGACCCTATGTTTAGCGGAGTGAAAGCAAATCTATGATTTGCTGGAACGGTTGAATCTTCCTCCGAAGGAGCAAGATTCAACAAAAACTAATTAGCCCGAAGTGCTAGCGAGAGGAAAGTTAAATTTAGGTAAGACCCCTCGCTAGCGCTTCCGGCTAGTTAAAAGAAATTTGAACCTTATATCATCCAAAGAGTGTAACTATTCTGATGGATTGAGTAGGATAGTACCAGTGAATTTATCTCTCTGAAACGGACCTTCTGAGTAGGATTTATTTAAATGCGAAGCTCTATTTGCATCCTGCTACTTCTCTCTTTTTGTGGTGTTGCGCAATCCTCCGATTGGCCTCAATTTCGATTTGATCATCAACGCTCGGCCTATTCTCCCGCTGAATGGCCAGGAGAGCTAGAACTAGAATGGATTATGGTTCATTCGGGAAAGCCTGAACCCGCCTGGCCTCGTTCCCAACGGATGACCTTTGATCATGTCTTCCGACCCGTAATTAAAGATGGAATCCTCTATTGGGGCCAATCTCACGATGGTGCCGTAGTCGCCTTCGATATGAAATCAGGGAGGTATCTTTGGAAAAAATTTACCGAAGGCCCTGTTCGATTCGCACCTTTAGCTACTCCCTCGGGACTTTTTGTGATCAGCGATGATGGGTTCCTTTATAAATACGACTTAAAAACAGGCGCTGAATTGAAAAAGCTTCGAGGTGGTCCGAGTAATGAACTCAATTTAGGGAACGGTAGACTGATCTCGCGATGGCCAGCTCGGGGTGGTCCCGTCTTCGATGGTCAGCATGTTTACTTTGCAGCTGGGATTTGGCCCACTGAGGGAGTTTCAATTTTTAGTCTCGATCCAAAGTCAAACGAGACGGTATGGCTCAATGATCGCACGGGTTCCCTCTATATCGGTCAACCTCACGGCGGGGCTTATGCGAACAGTGGAGTCGCGGCCCAGGGTTACCTCACGTTGAATCAAAATCAACTCTTCGTGAGTACGGGGAGGGCCGTTCCTGCAGTCTTCGATAAGCGAACTGGAAAGCTTGGATATTTCCATCTGCAAAAGTATGGGCACTATGGCGGCTCTTTGATCAGTGCAAGCTCCGGTGTGTTTTTGAACCAAGGGAGAGCATTTAAGTCGAGTGATGGTTTGAGGATTGCCGGGCCGTTCACTAAGGATGAGTTTTTTGTCCGAGATAACCAAGTTTTTCAACGCACTCAAAAAGAACTTCATCGTATGGGGATTTCTGAACTTGAATCGGTTGACCGCAAAGGAAAGAAATCGAAACAAGTGGGTTTGAAAGCCAACCCGATTCCTCGTAAAGAGCTTCCACTCGTTCTCCAGGGGGCGCCGACTGCCATCATCGGGGTTGGCAAGGCTGCTGTTTATTCCGTTGGCGAAAAGATTTATGCAGAGAGTACAGAAACTCACGATCTTCTTTGGCAATCTGAATTCCTAAATAGCTCTAAATCTAAAGGCATTATTAAAGATCTCATTTTTGGAGAGGGTCGCCTGATTGCAAGTACGGATGAAGGAGTTTTCTTCTGTTTTACTAAAGGAAAAAAGAGGGAACGAAAAGTGGAGTCTGTCACTCTTTATCAGGAGCCGCCTCGATCCATTTCGACGCCATCCTGGGCTGATTCCCATCTCGAAAACCTCCTAAAGCTTCATAAACAAAAAGCAGGCTATGCGATTGTTACGGGAACGGATGCCCTCGAGGTCGCTCGATCACTCGCTCGAAATTCTGATTTAAGAATTCATATCGGTTATGAACGCCCCCCGAGTATTTATAGCGCTAAATCCTCGAGTGAAATCGAAGAAATTAAAAATCAATTGGTTCGAGAAGGACTCTACGGATCACGAATAAGAGTTCATTACGGTCAACGCTTTCCTGACCGCATCGCCGATTGGGTCTTCATTGCTCAGGAGGAACTACCCGATCAAAAAACAATCGATCGGCAGATTCAGTGGGCGCGACCTCATGGTGGTTTGATTTATCAAATCTCAGAAAAGAAAGCTACGCTCGTTAAAAAGCGCCAAGGATTGCCCGGAGAAGGAACGTGGACGCACCAGTATGCCGATGCCGGAAACTCTTCGTGCTCACGAGATGATTATGTCAAAGGGCCGATGCGTTTATCTTGGTATCGAGACATTCCCCAGAAAGTACCCCAGCGTCACGGTCGAGCCCCAGCTCCCTTGTACTCCAAGGGTAAGATTTTCTCTGTAGGTATCGATCGTTTGATCGCCGTCGATGCTTATAACGGTCGCATGCTCTGGGAGCGGAAGTACCCTGGAATCTTGAAAGCATACGATGGGGATCATCTGATGGGAACGGCCGGATCTGGGAGTAACTATTGCCTGAACGAAGAAAGTTTGTACCTTCGCATCGATGACCGTTGTGATCGCATTCGAATATCGGATGGCCAACTACTGCGTCGAATTAACATTCCTCCAATCGAATCGAATAAACCGATTGAAGGTCCTTGGGGATATATATCAAGTGTGGGAGATATCCTTCTGGGTACTGTCGCCGACCCTAAACACGTCGTGACTTATCGATACTTAAAAGGCGGTGATTTGAAAGGGCAATTAACGGAATCAAAAAGGCTCTTCGCCTTAGATCGAAAAACTGGAAAGTTGAAATGGCAGTACGTCGCTAAGGAATCCATTCGACACAATTCGATCGCCGCTTCCAAGGACTACGTCTTTTTAATCGATCGTAAACAAGCGTCCTTCGATCGCAAAAGAGGACAGAAACCCGATAAAAGCCATACTGAAGGGCTGTTGGTCGCATTGAGAGCTTCCGATGGAAAAGAGTTATGGAGTGAAAAGCGAGACATCTACGGAACCCTACTCATTTACGCTCCTCAATCGGATGCGCTTCTCATGGGATATCAGAATACTCGCTTTAAGTTAGCTTCTGAAATCGGAGGGCGTTTCACCGTCTTTAAAGCCTCTACCGGATCTAAGCACTGGGAGAAGTCGGGGCTAAAATATAAAACCCGTCCTCTGGTGATCGGTTCGACGATCTACAGTGAGGGAGGTGCGTGGGATCTGATCTCCGGTGAAGAACGAGAGTTCAATTTTAAAAGATCCTACGGCTGTGGTCAGTTGGCCGCTGGGGCTCATACTCTTCTTTATCGTTCAGCCACTCTGGGATATTTCGATTTAGAGAAGAACAACAAGAACGTTGATTTCGGCGGAATACGACCGGGTTGTTGGATTAACGCATTACCCGTCGGCGGTATGGTTCTCGTCCCCGAAGCTTCGAGTGGTTGCGTGTGCAGCTACCTCAATCAGGGTTGGATTGCCTTGCAACCGGTCGGGAGGTAATTTCAAGCCCGAAGTGTCAACGAGTGTTCGAATCCAGTAACGTAAATGACAACGATATTAATTCATAAACGTTAATGGTTGCCATCCCTCGTTGACACTTCGGGCTTGAAATGGAAAGTCGCTTATTCCTCCGCCTGCAAACTCTCCAACTCCTCATTCAGCTCTAACCACGATTCTTCCTCGGCCTCTAACTCTGGATCGATCTCCCCTAAGCGCGTTTTGAAATTGGGATCGAAATCGGTGGGATGATCTAAGAAGTGCTGGTGGATATCTTCTTTTTCCTTTTGAAGGCCCTCGGTCTTCTTCTCGGATGCTTGAATGAGTTTTTTAAGCTTAGCAATTCTCGATCGTCGTTCTTTTCTCGCTTGTTGATCGGAGGGGCCCTTTTTCTTGTTTTGCGAATCCGCTCCAGAGCTTACTGGGTTAGAAGTGCTCTTCGATTCGGGGGATTGCTCAGCTTCGATTTCTCGTTCGATCTGGTAGACGTAGGACGAGTAATCTCCTTGGTAGAGTCGTACTTGCCCATCTTTAACTTCGATCACACTCGTGGCGACAAGGTTGACGAAGGTACGATCGTGGCTGATGAAGAAAACAGTGCCGTCATATTTTTGAAGGGCTTCTCCCAAGGCTTCCACGGTTTCAAAATCTAAGTGGTTTGTCGGTTCGTCTAACAACAAGACGGGAGATCCTCTTAGGAGTAAACCGGCTAAACACAAACGAGCGCGTTCACCCCCACTTAAAACGGAAACCGGTTTCTCAACTTCGTCTCCTTTGAACAAGAAGCTTCCTGCCATGTCGAGAACATCTTGACGAGTGGTTTGAGGTTTACTCTGCTGTTCGAGATAGGTATAGACATCTAACTTCGAATCGATCGAGCTGTAGACATGTTGAGCGTAGTACCCTGGCTCGATACCGTGTCCCCAGATAAACTCCCCTTCTTTGGGTTGGAGTTCCCCGGTGATCGTTTTTAAGAATGTCGTTTTACCCTGCCCATTATCCCCCAAGACGGCTACGTGTTCACCACGCTCGATGTCGAAGCGAATATGATTCGCCACGATTAAATCTGGGTAACCGATGCTGAGATCTTCCACGCGAAGAGCATTTCCCTTCCGGGTTTCCACTGAGGGGATTTTGATCCTTGTCGTCGCTAAGGACTGATCGATCTCAATCGTTTTTAAACGCTCGATTTGCTTGATCTTATTTTGAGCCTGAGCTGCGGTCGAAGCCCGCACTCGATTCTTATCGACAAATCGTTGAAGCTGTTTGCGTTTAGCTTCTACCGTTTTGTTGTGACTTTCGGCGAGGCGAATTTTCTCGGCTTTATAGGCAAAGAACTCTTCGATTTTTCCCGAGTACCTCAACAACTCTCCACGTTCGGTTTCCGCCGTTTGATCACAAGTACGTTTGAGGAACTCGCGGTCATGGCTGACGATAATGTAACCGCCCTTAAAGCTTTTAAGAAACCGTTCCAGGAGGATTAAGGTTTTCAGATCGAGGTAGTTCGTCGGTTCATCCAAGATTAAAAAATTGGGATCTCTGAGGAGCATCGCGGTGAGCTTGACCCTCGTTTGATATCCTCCCGGAAGCTGACGAATTTGAGATTCAAGAATTTCGTTTCGAAGTTGGAACTTTCCGGCAACCTTTCCGCATTGCCAATCTTCTTTGCCCGTATACCGCATGAGGAATTCGAGCACGTTCTCCTCGGGATCGTATGGATCTTTCTGTTCGATGTAACCCAGTCGAAGTTGAGAGTTGAGAACGATTTTTCCGGAATCCGGCTCTTCCTCATTCAAGATGAGCCGGCAGAGAGTTGTTTTTCCGGCCCCATTGCGGCCGATAAGTCCGATGCGATCTTGACTCGAGAACATGCAGCTCAAGTCCTCGAAGATCACCCGAGGGCCGTACTGTTTATTGATGTTGTGAAGTTGAATTAGAGTCGACATGGAAAGGTCGGAGTGTCATTTCTCAGAGTCAAAAGATCGAGTCTTAGCAAAGAGGGTTGAGTACAAAGTTGAATCGAAGTTAGGGCCTAAGGCTAACGACTATAAAGGAACAAAGGCTCGAGTAAAAGGACTGATAAATTCAAACTCAAGAATTCTGCTATCAACCCCCTATCGGCTCAACCGATAAATTAAAGAATCCCTTTTCTACAATATTCTTAACCCCTTTGAGGCAGAATAAGATCGTGAAGAGAATCCGTAAGCTTTCATTAGCAATTCCTATTTATAACGAGGAGCAAACCCTCCCGTTATTGCGAAAAGAATTGGAATCTTCGGTTAAGAGATTACGAGTTGAAGATGAGCTCGAAGTCGAAGTGATCCTCGTCGACGATGGGAGTCAAGATGCTAGTTACTCCTACATGGTGAATTGGGCTGATCAAGATCCTAATCTAAAAGTGATCAAGCTATCTAGGAACTTTGGGCATCAAGTGGCTTTAACGGCGGGAATGGATGCCGCAACTGGAGACGCGGTCGTCAGTTTAGACGGCGATCTACAAGATCCGCCCGAAGTCATTCGAGAACTCATTCAAAAAGCGGAAGAAGGTTTTGATGTTGTCTACGCTCGAAGAGAAGAGCGTGAAGGTGAGTCCTTCTTCAAGAAATCTACCGCCTGGCTTTTCTATCGCATGATGAAAACCATGATTCACCGGGAACTTCCTGAAGATGCTGGTGATTTTCGTTTGATCACGGGAGAAGCTTTAGAGGCCTACCGCTCCCTTCGAGAAAAGCATCGGTTCTTAAGAGGATTGTCGACTTGGATCGGGTTCCGACAAGCATCAGTTCTTTATAAGCGACCCGCGCGGCAAGCAGGGGAAACCAAGTACCCCACTCATAAAATGCTTCGATTGGCTTGGAATGCGGCGACGTCATTCTCCACCCTTCCACTAACGATCGTTACGGTTTGGGGGTCGATCGTTTCTGGTTTTGGCTTACTCTATTTGCTCTATGCGATCAGTCGACACATTTTCGTCGGTGATACCGTCCAGGGTTGGTCGACGATCGTCGTTCTCCTCTGTTTAATCGGAGGGTCGATTTTGATGGGCTTAGGAGTCGTGGGTTCCTATGTGGGAAAAATCTACGAAGAAGTAAAGGATCGTCCACTTTACTTTGTACAAACGCGTTTGAATTTTGATGAGGAAGCATCCCTTGACTACCACCATTCAGAGCAAGGAGTCCACGTTTCACGATTCGTGGGCTTCGGACACCGAAGTTGAAAAAGTCTCGGTCAAAGAAGCATTTGAAGCCCCGACGGCTTTTGAGAATCGCTTTATCATCAAAAAGATGAAAGAGCATCACGGAGGGAATCTCCGTGGGATTCGATTGCTTGACGTCGGGAGTGGACTGGGTGAATCATCGGTTTACTTCGCTCTTCAGGGAATGGAAGTCACAGCGACCGATGTGTCCGAAGGGATGCTCGAAATGGCTCAACAGGTGGCTGAGCACCACGGAGTTCAACTTCAAACCCAAGTAGCGAATGCGGAAACACTTCCCTTTGAAGATAACTCATTCGACGCTATTTACGTCGCCAACACGATCCATCACATCCCGGACCAAGCAGCTTTTTTTGAGGATGTCTCACGAGTGTTGAAACCCGGTGGTTGGTTTTATTCTTGGGACCCTCTCGCTTACAATCCGGCGATCAATATCTATCGAAATATGGCCACGGAAGTGCGAACTGAAGATGAAGAACCTCTTCGCATGGACATATTTAATCTTCTCCAGTCGCGCTTTGAGAACTTGGGGAAGCGATTTTTCTGGATGGCGAGTTTAGCCCTTTTCTTTAAGTACTTTTTGGTGGACCGAGTTCACCCCAATGCGGATCGATACTGGAAACGAATTTATACTGAGACGGACCGATCCCTTTGGTGGTGGAAGCCGTTAAAGCTATTAGATGGTATTTTGACCCGAATCCCCTACCTCAATCGTTGGTCGTGGAATATTGTGATCTACGGGCAAAAGCCGAATTCTGAATAGATCGTTGAATAGGCATTATTGTCCTGTGATTGAGCCGGTGGGTTTTTGAAACAACTTAATTTTTAAAGTCTAATATTGATTTCGATCCCTCGCTAAAGCTTCGGGCTTCCCTGACGTGAGCCATCTACAATGCAAAAATTTAGGTTCGAAGTTTCGTAATATCTATATCTATACCCCTACTAAAATAACCATCCGGGGAAGCCCGAAGCTTTAGCGAGGGATCGATTTCCGATGAGCGCGGAATTCAACAAGCGTACAATTGCCTCAAACCAACTCCAACTCTGGCTTCTCTTCGTTCACCACTTCCTTCACCCCACTTCCCTTCTTCATAAAGGCTCCCACTCCCGTGAGGAGTAAACTCAATAGACTGATCCCCCAACCCGCTAAACGAGAGAGAGTATCTTCAAAACGCAAGACGATCTCGTGCTCCCCTTCAGGAATCGAAAGCGCAATGCGTCCATGAGCGGGATCTTTCTTCACTTCGAGCTTAAAAGTTTCTGAATGTGTTTTACATTCAGCTACCCAGCCAGGGAAGTGGAAGATCCTGAAAACAACCTGAGATACTTCGTCCCCTTTAACTCTGAAGGTACGCTTGTGCGGAGTTTGTTCTTCAACTTGAACTTCGGTTCCAGGGGTCTTGACGATGACCATGGGATGGGTTTTGAGCTGTTCGGGGTCTCCTGCATCTTTAGGTAAGAAGAAGGCTGTTCTCTGAGTGAAGCTTCTTAAGAGTGCAGGTTCTTGACTCAGTTTTCCCCTTCCATTCATATCTTCGATTGAATTGTTCAGGAGGAAGTAAATCACTCCAATCCCTAAGATCAAGGGGATCAACACTCCGATGGTGACGAGGTTGACGGTCAACTTCCACTGGGCCTTGATGAAGAGCGCCAGAATCTCAACGCAAACCCACGCAGCCAGTACGGCTCCCGGTGCCGAAAGAACACTGAGGAAGCGCCAAGGCATATTCACTTGCTGGAGAAAGGGTAAGTACTGCCACAAAAACTCCGAACTCGGAGTGAGAAGAAAGAACGAGAAAACACTGAAGATTAAAAGTGGAAGAAGGAGGAAGTAAACTCCCTGTCTGATCGTACTTTTGGCTAGTTTATAAGCCAACAACAAGAATATGAGAGCGGAGGCAAAGGGTAAAATTGAAAAGATCCCTAAGCGTTGAAAGAGACTCTGAAGACCTTCCGCCATCCAACTCCCCTCAGATTGGAAGATGAAGTTACTCTGGTAAAGAGGTGTCGATTCAGAATGAGGGATGTGTAAATGGGGTAATTCCAAAATTGCAGGGAGCAAATAAACACTCGAAATTCCGACTCCGATCAAGCCTCCGACCAAGGTGGGGAAGAGTAAGCCGATGCTTCTCTTCAACAGAGAACTTCCGATGAACCAAGCGGCAATCAAGTAGGTGGACATCACCGCTAAGGGTAGATTCGTCAAGATGATCAACGCATAAGTTAAGGCTAAGGGAATGGCCTTCGAAAGAAGAGAGTCCGAACTGGTACTCCTTTGAATTCGCCAGAGGCACAGAATCAACCACGGGAGAAAGTTTGAAGCAGCGAACTGGCTGAAGAGGCCGGAAGCGTGAAGTTCAAAGTAGCGAAAAGGGAACAAAACAAATAAGAGGGCAGCCAACCAAGCGGCTTTGAGGCTTCCCAGGGTTTTACCCAGTAGAAATACGCCCAAGGTTCCAATAAATGAGAAGAGCCCGAGGGCGATGAACAACGAGACCAACAAGCCAGGCTGAAACAGCTTATTGATCGCTGAGGTGAAGCTATAGAGCAAGGGCGGGTAGAAGACTCCAGTCGGCTCTCCCCAACCGTAATTAAGTTCGGCGTGCCAGCGGGGATAGATCACCCCTTCGGACCAACCGTTTTCAAATTGTCGGGAATACGCCAGATGATCAGGAAGGTCGTGAGCGAGAGGTATCCCATCGAACAAGGTCAGGAAGGGGATACCGGATAAGCCTAAGATCACGATGCCTGTTAAGAGAATGAAGAGACAGCTTTTAATTGAAGGCAAGATTATCGCTCGTTGCTCAAAGAATGGGTTTTGGGGTTAGTAACTACTATTGAACCTCCTTCCTAGATCGGATCGATCACGCCCACAACCTTGGCAAGGTCGAACATTTTTTGCTGAAATTATGAATTTTTGAACTGAAGTGTTGACCCGATAAGCTAGGTTGGCGATGCTCGTGGGATGTTCGTCTGAACTAAAATTCAATTAACTAGCCCGAAGCGCTAGCGAGGGACGATCCCCTCGCTAGCGCTTCGGGCTAGTTAATTTTTTCTGAAAGGTTCAATCGTATTTTTACTAATTTTGGATAGAGCCCAATCTAAGAGGAGCCCCCGGCAAATGGCGATCGTCTCTCTCACTCATGTCACCCTGAGCTTCGGTGATGATCCAATCCTGGATGGAGTCGATGTCCATTTCGAAATGGGAGAACGCGTTTGTCTCCTCGGGCGAAACGGGGCGGGAAAGACGAGCCTACTGCGTCTATTGGAAGGAGATCTTTCGGTCGACTCCGGACGACTCGACTTCAAGCCCAGCTTGCGGGTCTCCAGCCTCCCTCAGTCTTTACCCGAAAACTTTTCGGGAACAATCTACGAAGTTCTCACGGATGGCTTGGGCACCGACAGTGATCTTCTCAAGCAGTATCACCAACTCAATGAAGCTCTCGAGTTTGAAGCCACGGATGAGCAGCTTAAAAAGCTTGAGCAACTTCAACATCAACTCGAATCTCAAGGGGCCTGGGAAGGTCATATCGAAGTTGAGAAAATCCTGACTCGACTCGCACTCTCACCCGACACTCGAGTTGAAGAATTAAGCGTGGGAATGAAGAGAAGAGTTCTGTTGGGGAGAGCATTAGTTTCTAAGCCAGAACTGTTACTTCTCGACGAACCGACCAATCACTTAGATCTCGTCGCAGTGAAGTGGTTAGAAGATCTCTTGCTGAGCTTTCAAGGCACAGTTGTCTTTGTGAGCCACGACCGCTCCTTTATCCACAAACTCTCGACCCGAATTTTGGAGTTAGATCGGGGTAACGTTCACAATTGGCGTTGCGACTATCCCACCTACCTCGAACGTAAAAAAGAACAGCTTGAAGCGGAAGAAGCTCAACAAAAAGAGTTTGAAAAGAAATTAGCCCAGGAAGAACATTGGGTCCGTCAGGGAATCAAAGCTCGGGGTGTGCGAGATCAAGGACGGGTTCGCAGGCTCATGGAGATGCGTGAGGTTGCTGAAAATCGAAGGAAGATCGCTTCCACTGCCAATATTCAAGCTGCAGAAGGGAATCGCAGCGGTAACCGGGTCATTCAAGCGGAGAATGTTACCTTTAGTTTCGATAAAGAAAAACCTCTGATTAAAGACTTCAGCGTCGAAGTTTACCGGGGAGAAAAAATTGCTCTCGTCGGTCCGAATGGAGTGGGGAAAACGACTTTACTTCGGGTTCTCTTAGGAGAACTAGAAGCCGATTCAGGGAAAATTAAATTAGGGGCTAACCTCGAGCTTTCGTATTTAGATCAGTTACACGGTGAGCTCGATCCGGATGCTAGTGTTTTAGATAACGTGGCTCAAGGAAACGACACTTTGGATATCGGGGGTAAAAGCGTTCACTCCCTTGCTTACCTTCAACAGTTTTTATTCACACCGATTCAAGCTCGTGGGAAGTTAGCTCATTTATCCGGTGGAGAAAAGAACCGCGTAGCTCTCGCTCGTCTCTTTACGATTCCTTCTAATGTGTTGGTCTTGGATGAACCTACTAATGATCTCGACATTGAGACTTTGGAGCAGTTAGAAGACTTGGTGCTCAACTATTCAGGCACCGTCTTGATCGTGAGTCACGACCGTACCTTTATCGACAATGTAGCAACGAGTACTTGGTACTTTGAAGGTGACGGCAGAGTGAATGAATACTTTGGTGGTTACAAAGAGTTATTGATTCAACGTCCTGATCTAAAAGAGGGATCCAACCCTGTCAAATCCTCAACCCCCAAGAGAAAGAAAGCTCCTTCTGAGAACGATTCTTTACACGATCTTAATAAAACTGATCAGGATGAGCCTCCAAAGAAGAAGCTTTCTTATAAAGAACAGCGTGAATTTGAGGCACTCCCCCAGAAGCTTGAGGACTTAGAAAAAAAACAAGCAGAGCTTCACGAGGCGATGTCCGACCCCGAACTCTACCAACAGGGAGGGTCTAAAATTGCCGAGCTCAAAGCGGAGCTTGATGTCGTAGAGCAAGAAATTGAAGTATCTTATGAACGTTGGGTGGAATTAGAAGATCGCGCTGGCTAAAGCCTATTTTCCCACTTAGAGTTCCGTTAATCCGCACCCCCCTGAGGCCCCTAGTTCTCCCCAACCTTTTATGGGCGATTATTAACACAATCTTTATTTTCAATTTAACGCCCAATCATGAAGAATCCTTCAAATCATTTCCATGTGTAATTAACAAAGTGCTTCCAGTTTTGGGGCCGAGATCGAATGCGTTTTCGCGTAAAGATCTACAGTATCAAATCCAGTCCCGGAGAAAGCAAAGCAGCTAGAGAATTGGGTCTCCTGTTGACTTTGAGGACATTCAAGGATTTTGTAGATTGAAGTGAACGGGGTCGAATCTTCAAAAACAGCACACTATCAAATTTGGGTCTTCCATATTTTTAGGAGCCGATCTGTGTTATCAAAATTTCGCGTTCTTTCACTTGTTGGAGTTCTAGGTTTAACTCTGAGCTTAACTGTTGGTTGTGGTGGCGGTGGAGATGAGAAACCCGCTATTCAAAATCGTGGTTCGGATACTCTTTTAGAAGTCGCTCAGCAATGGGCTGAAGATTATGACGCTGCTAATGTCGAAGTTTCTGGCGGTGGTTCTGGTGTAGGAATTGCTGCTTTGATCGCTGGTACTGTCGATGTCGCAAACGCCAGTCGTGCAGTGAAAGAAAAAGAAGCTAAAGAAGCTGAAGAAAAAACGGGGAAAAAACCCGTTGAGTTTATCGTCGGTTATGATGCTTTAGCTATCTACGTTCACAAAGACAATCCCATCGAAGAGATCACTGTCAGTCAACTCGCTGCGATCTTCGGTCAAGCTGGAGAAGTTAAATCTTGGGATAAATTAGGGATCACCATTCCTGGTTGCGATTCAAAGGACATCGTTCTCGCCGGTCGTCAATCCAGTTCCGGTACTTACGAGTACTTCCGAACTGCTACTCTCGGCAAAGAAGGAAAGTTCGGACTCAACATCAATGAGCAAAATGGTTCTCGTGCCTTGGTGACCTTTGTCGGCAACACCCCCTGTGCCATCGGTTACAGTGGAATGGGTTACAAGACGGATGCAGTTAAATTCGTCAAAGTGAAAAAAGACGATGCAAGCGCTGGCGTCCTTCCTTCTGCGGTTACCGTTCACGATAATACTTACCCCATTGCTCGTCCTCTCTTCATGTACACCTTAGGTGAACCTGAAGGTGCCATCAAAGAATACATGCACTTCGTTCGAACTAAACCATCTCAAGAGAATCTCACTGAAATTGGTTATGTTCCATTGCCCGAAGACAAGATGACAAAGTAAGTCGATTTTTAATTAATTGGGCGCTATGACTCCTTAGAGTGTCTAAGGAATTGTGGCGCCCAATCTACATTCAATCCCTGAACTAGAATTATCAGGTAGGGGTCATGCCTTTAATTCCAAAAACTGATGGCGGGTCTATTCATTGGACCCTCCTCCGAGAGAAAATAATTGAAATACTGATCTACATCTCTGGATTCAGTGCGATTATTTTCGTCTTTAGCATCTTCGCTTTTATCTTTAAAGAAGCGTCAGGTTTCGTCTTCAGTCACGAGACAGACTGGTCGTTCTTCTTTTTTAATGCCGCTTGGCAACCACTCCCCGAAGAGAGCGCTACCTACGGCGCCTTTTCGATGATCATCGGAACGATTTCCGTTACCTTGGTCGCTATGTTGATCGCAGTGCCCTTCGGATTAGGCCTTGCGGTTTTGGTGAGTGAGTTCTGCTCCCCCAAAATTAAAGAAACTCTCAAGATTGTGATCGAGCTTTTAGCGGCGATTCCCTCCGTTGTTTGGGGATTTGTCGGCTTGAAGTTGATGAATTATGTCTTGGTGAATTTCTTCGGGGCCCAAGTCGGTAGTAACCTCTTTAACGGTGGTATTGTGCTCGCCTTGATGAGCTTGCCTATCATCGTTTCGATTGCCGAAGATGCCTTCAAAGCCGTTCCTGATTCCTACCGGGAAGCGGCTGAAGCTCTTGGAGCCACTAAATGGCAAGTGGTTTACAAGGTCTTGTTTCCTGCCGCTAAGAACGGTCTTTTGGCGGCCGTACTCCTCGGAGTAGGAAGGGCGGTCGGTGAGACCATGGCGGTGCTCATGTGTACGGGGCATAACCTCAATAATCCCTTCAGTTCGGAATTCCCGTTCCTCAATATCTTTGACCCTATCCGTACTCTGACGGCATCGATTGCCGCGGAATTGGGTGAGGCTCCTCGAGGATCGGAACATTGGCAAGCTCTGTTTGCCTTAGGACTCTTGTTATTCGCCATTATCTTTGTCATCAACTTGACCGCTGACTTAGTGGTTCGCGGCATCAAGCAAGAGGAGTCCTGATCATGTTTCAAGAAACCCCTCTCATTCAAAAGAAAAATCGCCAACAAACGATCGCTCGAACTATCTTCATGATCATGGCGGTGCTGGCAATCATTCCCCTGATTACCATTTTCATTTACCTTTTCTACAAAGGTTCGCCCGCTCTCAGTTGGGAATTCGTTTCGGAGTTTCCTCGAAGACGGATGACTGAAGGTGGAATCTTCCCTGCGATCTTGGGGACATTCTACATGGTGGCCCTTTCGCTCATCATCGCCACTCCGATCGGTGTACTCGCGGCGGTCTACCTCAACGAATACGCTGGAAATAATTGGTTTACAAGGATCGTAAACTTAGCCGTGGTGAACTTGGCGGGTGTGCCGAGTATCGTTCACGCGCTGTTCGGTTTAGGAACTTTTGTGATGTTCATGAACGGCCCTTGTTTATTAGCTGCTTCATTAACTTTGGCGATTATGACCCTCCCAGTGATCATCGCCAGTACGAAGCAAGCCTTAGAAGCCGTGCCGATGTCGTTTAGAGAAGCGAGTTGGAATCTCGGTGCCTCGAAATGGCAAACGATTCGCACCTTGGTGCTTCCAAACTCGTTCAGTGGAATCTTGACTGGAATTATCCTTCAAGTCTCTCGCGCGGCGGGTGAAACGGCGCCCATCATGTTTACCGGTGCCCTCTACTTCCGAAAGCAGCTTCCCGACAGTATCTTCGATCAGTCGATGGCTCTTTCGATGCACCTCTACACCGTGGCCACTCAGGGCTCGCAAATCCCTGAAAAGATTCAATTCGGAACTGCGATCGTACTTCTCGGTCTCGTCTTGATCATCAACGCTGCCAGTATCAGCCTTCGCGTTTACTTCCGTTCAAGGAAGAAATGGTAAGTCGATTTGGAGTTCTTCACAGAATTTCACAAGACTTAAGCTGAACATTGACGAGGTCACGAAATGCAAAAAACTATCGAAATTGAAAACCTCTCGGTTAACTACGGTAAGCACAACGCTATCGATGATATTTCCCTCTTCGCTTGTAAGGGAGAGATCTTAGGAGTCATCGGACCGGCGAACTCCGGAAAGACCACCTTTCTTAAATGTATCAATCGAACCATCGATTTTACTTCGACCAGTAAGGTGAACGGTACGGTTAAAGTCGGTGGTGAAAACGTTCGAGAGATGACCAGCGTTCACGATTTGCGTCGCCGAATCGGAATGGTTTTCCCTCTTCCAGTCGGACTTCCTCTCACGATCTACGACAACGTTGCTTACGCCCCTCGTATGGCAGGTGTTCGCGATAAGGACGAACTCGATGAGCTGGTCGAAACTTGTCTCAAGCAGTCGGCCCTGTGGGATGAAGTCAAAGATCGACTGGATTCCTTGGGGACAAAGCTTTCTGGTGGTCAGCAACAACGCTTAACGATCGCGAGAGCCCTTTCTCACCGCCCCGAAATTCTTTGTTTAGATGAATTCTCGATCGCGGTCGATCCCGTCACCACGATGAGAATCGAAGATGTGCTCGTTGAACTGAAAAAAGAAATCACCATCGTCTTAGTGACGAACTTGGTTCAGCAGGCTCGTCGTCTTTCGGATCGCGTCGCATTCATGAACCAATCTAAGTTGGTAGAATTCGACGAGGTGGATACGATTTTTGGGGAGAACCCAAAAGAAAAACTCACCTTTGATTATGTGAGAGGTTACTTTGGATAATTCAAGCCCCACCCCCACCCAAGATTCTCCCGCCCAGAGCGACTCGATCGCCTTAGAGACTCGCGATTTGAGCCTTTGGTACGGAGATTTCCAAGCTCTCTTCAATGTGACCGTCGAGATTAAACACGGAATCATCACCGGTTTGATCGGTCCTTCAGGCTGTGGAAAAACTACTCTCCTTCGTTGCTTCAATCGAGTGAACGAACGTTACGGATACGTGACGACGACGGGAGAGATGCGCGTACTCGATAAAAACATCTACGATGAAGATGTGAACATCCTCGAACTGCGTAAGTCCGTAGGAATGGTGTTTCAACGACCCAATCCTCTACCCATTTCGATTTATGACAATGTCATCTTCGGAATGCGAGTTCACGCCGACAAGGGGCAGTACAAAAAGGCCGATTACGATGAAGCTGTCGAGGTTGCCCTTAAGGAAGTTTTCCTTTGGGATGACGTCAAAGACATGCTTAAGAAAAAAGCAACCGGCCTGCAGTTAGAGCAACAGCAGAAGTTGTGCATCGCTCGCCTTCTCCCTCTCAAGCCTAAAGTGATCCTCATGGATGAACCCTGTAGCGCCCTCGACGCTGAAGGAACGGAAGCCATCGAAGATCTCATGTCCAACTTGAGGGGTAAGTACACCATGGTGATCGTGACTCATAACATGGCACAAGCACGTCGCGCCAGTGATGAGTGCTTGTTCATGCTCATGGGGAAACTCATCGAACACGGTGATACCTCCCAACTTTTCCTAAATCCAAAGGAAAAGGATACGGAGAACTATGTAGAAGGACGATACGGCTAAGAGAGGCCGATCGTTCGGCTTAATATTAAGAAAAACCAGTATTTTCGGAATAAATCGGTCACTTTTGGCCCTTCGATTTGAAATCTCTGTAAATGGTGTTAAACCATCATTAAGGGAGATGTCCGATAATGCTCTTAACCGTTAATTAACCGCTAATTAACACTGTCCACCCATCAATCGCAATAGTATCTGAGTTAGTCGATCCGTTGATCCAAGCTCAGGATTCATTCCACTCTGGGGGAATACAGTCATGCCTAAAAAATTTGATGACGAACTCATTCTTTTGAAAAAGAAGATCGTCACGATGAGTGATACGGCACGAGACATGTTCAACACCGTGATGAAAGCGTTGGTTGAACGGGATGCCGATCATCTCAATCAAGTTCCTGATATGGAAGAAGTCGTCGATCGTCACCAAATTGAGGTCGATGAAGATGTCACTCGCCTGATGGCGGTTTACGGACCGGTCGCACTCGATTTACGTTTTGTGCTGATGGTCGCCCGGATCAACACCGAGCTTGAACGTATCGGTGACCAGGCGATGAATATGCGGGAACACGCTGAGCTTTTGGTTCGCGAGCCCGAACTTAAAAAACTTGTCGATCTCCCCCGTATGGCAGAGACCGCAGCGACCATGTTGAATAATGCCATGACGGCCTTCAACACCGACGACACGAAGCTCGCAAAAGAGGTCATCAAGACCGATGATGTCATCGACTCGCTCTACGATCAGATCTTCCGTGAGCTCTTGACCTATATGATCGCAGATCCCAAGAACATCGCTCGAAGCGTGGCCTTGATTTTCATCGCCCGCTCTTTAGAGCGAATCGCTGATCACGCTACGAATATCGCCGAAGAAGTGATCTACGTAGTGAAGGGCGTCGACGTGCGTCATAAGTATCTGCAAAAGAACGAATCTAATTAATTCCTGTTTGATCAACAGTAGCTAGTTAGATTCCTGTTGAATCTTGCTCCTGCGGAGCCTGATTCAACCGTTTCAGCAAATCACAGATTTGCTTTCACTCCGCTGAACATAGGCTCTGCGAGCCAATGTCCGCGG
>JANQLS010000040.1 GCA_028280485.1 Planctomycetota bacterium | reverse complement strand
AACAAAGAATTAAGCACCAATATTAATAAGCCCGGAGCGTAAGCGACGGGACAATGCAAAAATATTTGGTGGGTGGGAATTAAATGCCTGAGTTATCCCAAAGGACATAACGATGCGGATACATCGCGATGACATATCCCGTCGCTTACGCTCCGGGCTTACTAACAGATATCCAATAAACTCACAACCTCAGGGCGACGTTCGGGGCTAAGTTATTGCGGGTCTTCAGCCCCTGGTGAAAACTCGACCCAAGAATTTCGATGCGTTAGCTATCACTCTTTATAAACACTTGGCTATTTTCATTCACCCAGCTTTGGCTTTGAAAATAATCGGTGAATGATTAAACCCACCCCAAAAACTCCAATTGGAATAAGGGCGTAGAGAATGCGTTCTACCGCCGAGCTAAATTCCCAAGAAATATCCAGTCCAAACCAAAAGCCCTTAATAGCCGAGTGATAGTGAGAAGAGCCAAACTGCCCTAAGATATAATATCCACTAAGATATAAAACATTGGGAAGGATGAGCAGCACCGCCCACAAGCCAATTAAAACTTTTGCTGACTTCCCAACAGAAAATTGCAAAAAAGAAATCCCTCCCGCCACGGATCCAAAAACCATTAGATAGTGCACCCAATAAGGCCAAACGCACATCCAAACAAGGATCAACCAATGTACCGGAACTTCGTCACTTTCGATCTGAGGAGTAGCCGAATCAAAAACCCCAATATAAATCAGTAGCATTTCCAGGATGAACACGAGTACAGCATGAATAAAAAATGTATACGCTGTGATTTTAAAGAGCATACTCATGTCTCAATTACTTTTCTGATTAATTTAGGTGTCCTTATCTTTTATTATTTCGGTTTTCCCAAACGAGATAAAGAGGCCCCCCTACCCAATAAAACAGAATTGGAACTATAGCAGCAAGAAATCGCCCAATACATTCTAAAATCACACCGAAGAAATCAAGACTTGAGATTACCGAGTTTGTAG
Source organism: Planctomycetota bacterium (assembly GCA_028280485.1). GTDB lineage: Bacteria > Planctomycetota > UBA8108 > UBA8108 > JACQVS01 > JANQLS01. The sequence continues at coordinate 15,507 of JANQLS010000040.1, read as the reverse complement.
CAGAATAATGGTACTCAGCTCCCCATTTATAGATCATGAACGCCCCACTTATTAACATCGTATTCGGAACAATTAGAAAGCTGAGCCACAACAGAATATGTTTTTTACCCGACAATCCTTTCGAAATTCGCCAGAACGCGGTAGCTCCAAAAAAGGATGCTAAAAACAAAAATAGATAAACCCAATAATTCCATTCACTCATCCAGATCAAAACCGACCACAATCCAGGTAGTCCACGAGTATCAGGGTTAGGAAGTTCAGAATATAAAAGTGAAATACTGAGAAGAATGATTCCCACAGCTAATACATAGAAAGCGTGCGCCAAAAAAAGATAAGCCGTTGTCCTATAAATAATATTCATAGAGGAATTATTTAAATAAATATACTAATCCAAATTCCAGTTATGAGAGTATAACGCTTCATCGAGTAGTTCATGACTATAACTTCAAAATTCACAAAACAAAAAAGAGCCATAAAACTCATGTTCAATAGAAGAAAGCTTTCAATACCAACGAACCGCCAAGGGCTGAAAGCCCGTCATAGCCTAGCCCAGGGCAGAGCGAAGCGTCGCCCTGGGTCAAGAATGTCCTTCCAAAAAAAGCCCTGTAAGGGCGTAATAATTACATGAGTTTTTATTACGCCCTTACAGGGCTTAATCTTTTTTTGATCCTACCCAGGGCGACGTTCGGGGCTTCACCCCTCCACTCTGCCCTGGGCTAAGTTATTGCGGGCCTTCAGCCCTTGGCGAAAAAGGAACTCCATTTTTCTTCATCGCCCTAGTGATACTCGTAAATAATCAGCTTAAAAACATCCTTTACTTCCCCTGAGTAAGTTAAACTTTAGATTCTGACTTTAGTTTGCAGAAGTAAGCTACAATTAAACAGAATTAGCAAAATATTTAAGCTTAAAGACCAACTCATGTTAGACAGAAGAAACTTCCTCAAAACCAGCGCCCTCTGTACCGGAGCTGCCGCTCTTTCAACCACAACTCCCAGCTCGGGTAAAGAAGAAATCCCTTCGAGAAACAAAGGCTACAATTACCCCCTCCCATCGTTCAAAAAAGGGAGCCGCCTCGTCTTCATCGGAGATTCCATCACCGATATGAAATGGGGTAGGAACGAGAAAGATCGCAACCACTACCTTGGGCACAGTTATGTGTATTTGATTGCTTCTCGACTGGGGGTCGACATGCCCGAGGCTCAACTCGATTTTTATAATCGTGGCCACAGTGGGAATGGAATCCAGAACTTAAGATCCCGTTGGCAAAAAGATGTAATCGACATGAAACCTGATCTACTGAGTATTCTCATCGGAGTTAATGATCGGCGAATCAAAAAGGGACAAACTTTTGATTCCAAACGTTGGGAAGATGATTACAGTCATATTTTAACTCAGAGCCGAAAAGCGAATCCTGACTTGAGAATTGTTCTGATCCATCCCTTCGTATTGAAATCGGGTTGGTATATGACTAAAGGGGGCGAGTATCCAAAAAGCCGCAAGCAGATCGATTTGATGAAATCGATCATTCAAAAGCTCGCTCAAGAGTTCAAAGCTGTCCAAGTTCCCATGCAGGAAGTCTTCGACGCCTACGCCAAAGCGGGCGACCCCAAACAATGGATTTGGGATGGCGTCCATCCTCTTCCTCAAGGGCACGAGTTGATCGCCCGGCGCTGGATTGAGGAGGTGGCAAAGTAGTCCGCATGCTCTGCGTGCGGCCATCCTTTGCATTACCGTTTATCAATGAAGAAAAGAAAACAATTCAGGAGCCGTGTTACTTTAGCTCCAGATCAAAATAGGACCTTGGCTCAGGCGATTTGGGGGTGATATCTTTTTCAACAATTCGGATTATTTTGTAAGTTCGTTTCTCTCGCTCCCAAATAACATTGTATTCTTTAGTCACTTCTTGAATTGAACCATCGGATTTTACTTTCCTGAATTCAAGCTGAAAAATTCGCTGTGTTTTATGCAGGTATTTCAATAACTCCTTGGGTTGTTGCCTTTCTATGATTTTCATTTCTACATTTATTGCTCCTTGAAAAATATTGCGCAAATATTTCTCACAAGCAACCTTATCTTTAAAAACAAGATTTCCAATTTTCCACTCAAACTGCGGCCGAGGACTGAGGTAAAAAAGAATTTTTTCGACCATCCTGTACTTGATAGCCCTTAAGAATTTACTATTCCGACTTTGGACTTCGACTGCATATTGCAAACCCTTAACCCCGGGGCGATCTTCAGGTTTTATGTATTCAGGGCTAAACGCGATCTTCACGATGGCATAAATAAAAATTCCAAATAAAAAATAACGCATATTAATTTCCTCGGAACTTAAAACCTTAAAAGCGAACTAGGGGTAATAAAAGCCATAAAAACATCCTCAGCTTCGGCTTGAACGAAAACGACTCGATCTATTTCCATTTATTGAACATCTCTGTATTTGAAATTGATTTAGTAAATAATGAAAACAGAGTCAGGTCGGAATCGGAATAAATTAATTTCACTCTTTTTTTGGCTAAAAATGTTACGCCTCTGAACTTAAGACTTCTTCGATTTTAACACTAAGGCTCCCAGTACTCCGAGGTGATCTGATTCCTTAAATCCCTTAGAACCCAAGACCCCTTCAGTCAACACTTGGGAACCTATTGCTTTAAAATGTTCAGTGTAAAAAATAAAATCAATTCTTCCATCTCCACAAGTAAGTCCAGGTTTCTTCTTAGGATCGGCATGAACTGTTCGGTAAAGATCTTTATAGCCTTGTTTTTCTAAATAAGTGGTGACTTGGTACCCCGTTTTTTTATCTCGATGGGAAAGAGTATTGAAATCCCCCAATAATACGATGGGCAGTTTCGCGTATTCTTTAAGCGCTGATTGAATTCCCTTCATCTCCGCCAGCCGCATCTTGACCATCCGCTCGTTGTCAGGCCCGCCCCAAGGGTGGAGATGAAGAACAAAGGTGACGAATCGATTCTTGTTCTTTGTTTCCAATACTGCCAGAGTCCCCCCACGATAAATGGGAACGTCTTTATGGAGATCAGGATTGTTTTTATCCTTCTTGGCTTCCATCGCGTTGAAATGTTTGGATTCAATAATCTTGTGACGCGTCAATAAAACCTGGGGCATGTGATAGCCGTGGATCCAGTGGGCTCGACGTGGTTTTTTGCTTTTGGCCTGATATCCTCCGAAGACCACGTTATATCCTAATTTCTTAGCGAGCTCTAAATTCTTAGATTCTGTCCAAGCTTCCTGAAGGCCGATGACATCCGCTCCCGAATTTCGAATCACCTTCACTAAATCATCCACCTTGGGCTCCCACATGTGAATGTTGTAGGTGAGGAACTTGATCGATTCTTCTTTTGCTGTTTCTGTTTCAAGTGAAAGATCTTTTACAGCTTCAATCGAAATTGAATTTGTCTGCCGACAGCTGAGACTCGTGAGCAGAAGAATTCCAAGAATGAAACTTAAACGCGAATTGAAATTAAACATAAATTAAAACAGCTCAAATGAAAGATAGGAGGTAATAGAAGGCTAAGCAGGATTCGGCTTAGCAGCATTTGTAATTCCAATAGAGGGAAATCGTAATTGATTTCTAAACCGTTAAAAACTCCATTTGGAGTCCAAATATTTTCATATTAGCTCGGTTCAATTGAAAGAGGAATTCCTATTCTCTCCGGCATGAGGAATAAAATATAGAGAGCGGAAAATTCTTAGAGATCTTGTAAAAGCAGGGGGTGAGAACAGTTTTAAATTTGTAACTCCCCAACCTTCCATTCGAGAACTCCGGCCGAAAATCCCTTTTGAAGGCGAATCTCTAATTTAAATCGTTTCGACTCTACTGTTTTAAACTCAACTTTATTTAACTTGTCGATCTCAGTTCCATATTGACCCTTAAAGTCGACCGGCTTCCATTTCTTAGCCTTTTCGTCAAAATAAACCAAACGCCAAGAATCAGGCACTCGACAACCTCCCCGCCCAGAATCGTCGTACCAATAAACGGAAACGCTTCTGAGTTTTTGAGGCTCTCTAAAACTCACCTGCATCCATTCCCGAGTCCCCTTCCGGGGCCAAAAAGTATGCTTGGGTTGAGACTTGTCATTCGATTTCTTTGGGAGTGTTTTGTCGAGAACTCCCCGCAAGGTGTCGTTCTTGAAAACATGGGAAGTGGCTAAGGTTGTCCCCTTACGCGTTTTGTATATAGTAGGCTTCTGACTAGCATGTTGGCGTGCTTCCGGAAATGGAAGAGCGTCAACGCGCTTGGCCCAGGCGGTCCATTTTTCTTTTAATGCTCGTACCCGTTCAGGATGTTTTTTAGCGAGATCTAAGGATTCACTTCGATCTCCTTTTAAGTTATAGAGCTCCCATCGATTCTCAGCTCGATCATCATTCGTAACCAGCTTCCAATCCCCTTCTCGAACGGCAGAATGGTTTTCGTGTTGCCAAAAGAGAGCCCGTTTCGAAATTGCTGACTGCGGCTCTAAAAGAGAAGGTAAGAGGTTGATCCCTTCCATCGGAGGAATGCTTTTCCCTCTGTAAGCTTCCGGATAGTTCGCACCAGCTAATTCACAAAGAGTTGGCATGATATCGATTAAGTGAAACGCTCGATCCTTTAAGATAAGACCTTTGTTCTTAATACCCTTGGGCCAATGAAATATGAAAGGACTGGCGATTCCCCCTTCGTGAACAAATTTTTTGTATTTTTTAAAGGGAGCATTCGAATAGGCCGCCCAGCATTGCCCTTGTGAAATCGACCACCCTCCGATCTTTCGCCATCGTTTGTAGTTACTCGAATTGTACTTTTTCCAATTCATACCAAAGAGTCCAGTCTCTCCCGAGCAGCCATTATCTGACATGAACATGATGACGGTATTTTCGAAGACCTTCTTTTGTTTGAGATGCTGAATCAGGCGACCTATATTTTGATCGAGGTTATCGACCTGCCCCGCATACATCGCTCGTCGAAAATCGAGTTCCTTCTTGTCTTCCTCCGAAAGTGAATCCCAAGCAGGAAGAGGGGTGGTATCGACTCCTACTGAAGAGAAACCATTTATAAATTCGTTCACGAACCCTTTGTTTTTTGCGAGAACCTGATCCCGTGAAACCAAGCCCATCTTTTTCATCCGATCCAGCTTTTCTTTTTGTAAAACATCCCAACCTTTCAGATAGCGGCCTCGATATTTTTCAATCAGGTCCTCGGGGGTCTCCAAGGGAAAGTGAGGTACGTTGTAACAGAGGTGAAGAAGAAAAGGTTGATCCGGTTTTTTGAGGGACTGGTCGATGTAATCGATCGCGACATCGGTAAAAAAGTCAGTCGTATAAAATTCTTTCTCGGGGTGATAAGGATTCACCGGATTTTCTTGAGCTTGAATCAAGAGCTTTTGATCTCGATAGATATCGCAACCTTTCAACACTTTCCAATAGCTATCGACGTGGGAGTAAATACCTGTAAATTTATCAAAACCTCGCACTTCAGGTCGAGCCGCTTTATCCGTATGGCCGACATGCCACTTCCCCGAAAGTGAAGTCTGATACCCAGCACTCTTCAACACTTCCCCAAACGTGACACACTGATCATTCAAATTTGGGCGATATCCCTTACCGTAATCACGATAAGTCATAAATCCGATCCCAGCTTGATGCTGGTAAAGGCCCGTTAAAAGGCTCGCCCGCGAAGGGCAACAACGAGAAGTATTATAAAACTGAGTGAGTCGAACTCCGTTTTCAGCGAGTGAATCTAAGTGGGGTGTCTCGATCTCTCCCCCGAAACAACCAATATCAGAATAGCCCAAATCATCGACAAGAATCGTGATGATGTTGGGTCTCCCCTCCCTGCCTTCGACATTTCTATTTTGGAAGAAATGTGAAACCACCCAAAAACTCAGGACCGCCACCAGCAAGTATCGCTTCATCGCCATCGTTGAATCAATTCCCTAGGTATTGAGGAACTCTTAGCCGAAATTTCTTAAATTAATCCGACGATTAGTGTAACCCATTTAGGCGGGAAACACTAGCGGGTGAATTTCAAGAGGAGTCCTAAGTTCGATCCATTCACCACGAAAAGCTTTGCTGTGGAGAACGATTCACATAAAAAAAGAGCATCTGTTGAACTCAACAGATGCTCTTTTTCTCGCGTAAGGAAGAAGCTACTTCCTATTACTGTTGGACTCCTTGTCCTGGCTGAATCAATAGTTCAGTCGAAGGAATGGAAGGATCTCCCATGTTCGCTCCACCCGCTCCACCGATAATAACCGGTCGATCATCGGGTGTATTGTCGACTCCATCGGGACCGGCGACTGTGAGTACTTGAGTCCATACGTGAGGAATATCGATAGAAGGTAGTTCACCTGGTACGGGAGTCGTGCCAAAAAGACTGGCGTCCGTGGTGGGTATATCGCCATCGAGCAATAACCAAGTACCAACAACTCCGGTTGGATTTCGGGGATCGATTCGAGCGATCCTTAAATCACGAGAAGAAGTTTCAAAATCTAATACCGCTTCTAAGCTGAAGAAGGGGTCAAAGAGCACTCCAGCAGCGATGGAACCACCATAGAATTGAGTTGGCACTCCGGGAGGACAAATTGCAAGCCCAACTCCCGCCAAGTTATATACTGAAGTTCCTAAATAACCGTCTTCGATTCTTCTGGCGGCGACCACGATTTCGGTTCCCGTTCTACCGGGATTCGGGTCAGCACAGGGGAACCATTCAGGTACTCCCCCGTTGGCGAAGGTATATTCAATTCCTTGAATATGCCCGCCATTGGGTGAAAGCTGCCTGAACATTTGGAGCCCTTGAGAAGGACCAAAACCTGTATACGTTACTGTAAGAAGCTCATCTTCGTCGTTCGTCTGCCAGTTAGGACTATCGTTATCACCATTGGCTATAAAGATGGCATTGCCGAGTCCGAGTACGCCATCGGGCGTGACTTCGTTGATGTCACCAATTGTAATTGCCTGGGGGGTATTTACCCTCGGCCGAGCTAAGCTCAAGATAGGAACCTTCGTGAAGACTTCAACGATAGGATCATAAAACTCTAAACTGGTAAGAGCGGTAGCCCGACCATTTCCAACCTGCCAAAAGAACTTGCTGTTGGGAGCGTTCTCACCGCTTAAGGTCATGAAACCACCGACGACGAGAAAGAGATCATCGCCCGTATTTAAGCGATCATCGGGCCCCGCAAATCGAACCGTGGTGTGACCCGATCTTCCCCGGCGGGTAGTCAGTTCAGCTGGTCTCCCGGTATCGAGGATTTCGAGTGGCAGAAAAGTACTATCGGAAACTTGGAAGAATTCGTTGGTCTTGATGGAAGGGAAGGTATCGATCTGTTGTTGCAACTGAACTTGACCGGATCCGAAGTTTCCTCCACCGTTGACATTGATCTCTTCGCTGATGGTGAACTGTTGATAAATTTGTCCACCGAGAATCATAATCTTTCCACCGGGAAGAGCGGTCGCAGTGTGGCGGAAACGAGGAGTCACCATTTTTTCTTCTAAGATCTCGATTTCTCGAGTCAATGGATCGTAGAGTTCGGCGATGTCGATTTCCCGAGCCAAACCTAAGTTGGGGCTTCCTCCGAGAATCAAAATCTTATCGTTGGGTAGCTGAGTAGCCGTGAAGTAGATTCGACCTACTTGCAAGGCGATAGGATCGCCTTCAAAATTCGTATCAACCCAACTTCCAGTTTCGGAGGGTGGAGGATTTTGGTCGGTCTGGATGGTGGATTGATCGTAGATCTCCATGGAGTCGATGCTGGAGAGACCATTTTCGTCACTTCCACCCATCACTAGGATGACACCGTTACCTAATGAAAGAGCTTCATGCAAGTAACGGGGGATATTCATTTCTCCCGTGGCGTAATAAGGAGAATACTCACCGGTCGAATCAAACTCGGGCAACTCTGTTGCGGAACCAAAGGTAGCTAATCCACCTTTTCCACAACCGATATTCCCTGAGAAGATCAAGGCAGAAAAAACAACGGTTGCGAGACTCGAGAAGAACCACCGTTGAGTGGGACTTAATCCCCAGGCGTTCTGAAGATTTGAATTTTGCTTACTCATAGAATTTCCTAATTGGAATCTCGGATTCAATCTGAAGCTAAAGTTCAGAATTTATTGAATAAGGGAGTGACAATCCTCAACCTTAGAGTTGACCATTAACGCAAAGTTAATGGCAAACGCTATTAGTCTAAGAGAATCTAACAACAGTGAGACCAACGAAACGAGTTGGCCTCTGAAACTCATGGGAGAGGAAGGCACCCTCTTCAAGAAGAGGGAGATTGAATCCATTCGCGGCGCCTGCGCCAATTATTGTGAACACAAAGCAAGATTATGGTGAATGTGAATTTCACCATAAGCTCCCCGGATCAAAATTGAATGGAGAGAAAAGATACTTAAGAGACCTCAAAACCTAAAGTTGGGTTTGAGAGTTACGTTTACGTTCAGAATCTTTCCGTGCGCTTACCCCTAATTGGAAGGAACAATTGATCCATTTAAGAGTCATGTCTGAGAGTCATGTCTGAAATACCTTTCAGTACTTCAAAAACAGCATTCCAAGACTTTGCACTGAAGTCATGCTCCAAAGCATTACTTCAAAGCTGTGCTCCAAAATGGTGCCCTGTAGGAATTAGTTCCAATTATAGGGGGAAAAACAAAAGCCACTAACCTAAAAGACGTGAGGTACTTTATTTTTTTAGACCTTTTTTTGTATTTATAATAGATTCTTAAATTATTCGTAGACCAGAACCTAGGGTGGTTCGGGCACAGTTTGATCCCGAGGAGTGAAATCCCTCCAGATTCGCAGGATAAGCGAATTAAAATTTCAGTGTTTCAATGATGGCAGCCCCCCATCCCAGGCCCAAACCTTAACCAGGTAAAATTAGAGACTTAGGGCTATTTCATCCACGCTCTGGTGAGGAGCGATCAGTAACCCTTCCCATATTTCAGAGCGTTTATTTTAAAAATTTTGTTGGGATGAAATGGCGTGGGTTGAGCAGCTCCCCACCCCTGGCAGGTAAGAAAATGAATAGAGTGAGACAAATTTTGATCGTCTGAAAATGGAAAGAATCTGTTGGTTCACTGCCTCCCAATGACCGACATAGACAATCCGACTAAGAGTGGGACTCGGTCAGAGTATCAAATTCGGACACTTTTCATCGTTGAGAACCTTAACAGGTGGTGGGAGAAGAGGCAATTTAGGCCCACGATTGATCTTTGAACATGGTGATCAAATTTCGAGGTTATGAGATTTTAACGAAATCAGGTTAACCAACCCGAAACGTTAGCGAGAGGACAAAACGTTGAGTTGATCTCAAATAACTTCAAACTACGTTATGTGGATATGATTCAACTGGCGTTGGATTCGGAATAAGGCAATTAGGGGAGTGAGAAAGGGCCGCACGAGGAACGTACGTACTACAACGGGACTACATCGACAATCTCGGTTGGCTGAGGTTGCCCTTGGCTTCGATAATGGCGGATTTGTTTTTGGGGAGCTGGGGCTGCCAGGTTTTTAGATCGGGGGTCAGCTTGATTTGCTCGAAGGCTTTGACCTCTTCTTCTCCCCAGACTAAAGCTCCTTTGAGATCTTTGAAAACCCCCTGCCAGGTGAAGGATCCGGTCAGTTGGAGGCAACGCTTGGGTGATTTCAGTTTGAAGTAGGAAACTTGAATTCGATCCTTGGTGAGAACTAAGGTCGCTTCACCCTCAGCAAAAGTGAGGAAATCTGTAGAACTTTCATCTTGCTCCAAAGCTCTTTTAGAGCGTTCGGAAAGTTGAGAGTAAACTAAAGAACGTACTTCGATCGTTTTGAGGTGGAGCTTTACCTCAAACTGTTTTTCCTCATTAGGTTGAAGGGTAACCTTTTCAATCGTACTTCGAATATCATCATCGCCTAAAACGAATTCGATCTCTTTGCCAGTAAGCTCCCCCGAGACATTTCCGCTTTTCCAATCGTAAGAAAGATGCCCCTGAAGAATTCCCGGCTTAGATCCTTCCCCCAGCTCAAGGCCTTCTGGATCGATCGTCCATTGGATCGCCCCGTCAATTATTTTTACCGAAGCCTTCCCATCGATGAGGCCAAACGCAGCTAACTCTGAATTCTTAAATTGAAGTTCACCTCGGGCTTCATCTTGGAATCCGTTCAGCTTGAGGACCGTGCGTCCACGCTTGAGTAGAGGGAGCTGAGGAAAAACCAAGTCCCCTGACTCCACCTCGATTTCCCAGGACAAGGATTCGTCTTTGAGACTCGCCCCCCAATTCAAAATCCAATTTAATGAAAGTTCGCCTCGCGGCTTTTTCAATTGAAGGAAATGAAGAATTTTTTGGGGCAAAAATAAGGCCTCTCCGGCGTCCACCATCCCCTCACATAAAGCATTCAATTCTCTCGCTGGAAATCGGGGAAAGGCCATCGACAGTTGACCCTTCGAAGGATCGATCTTTCCTCCTAATGAAATCTCATTAGCACCTAAGGATCCCTTGAGGGGTGTACGTAATTCATCCTCCGTCGAACCGAACTGAGCTAAATCATCGACGATTCGAATCGGCCCCGAAACCCCGGTGATCAACAAGGGAGTACCGGGGATAGATAAAACACTGTCAAAGTGATGGACTTTCCCGGTGAGTTGAAGTTCAGTCTCTTTAGTTTGAGAGGCATCGCTTTGAGCCTCAGTATTCGAAACTGCCTTAGGGTTTGAGTGCGCCCCCGGTAACTCGCGCTCAATCCTCACCCAATCCAATTGAATATCGCTAGTCCCCTGAAGCCCCAACGAATGATCGAGATGAGAAAAGATAAAAGGGAGGTAGCTTAAAAATTGCGGGCAGGCTAAACGCTCCAGTCTTAAGTGAAATTTATTCAGAAAAGAAGTACCGTCGAGTTCGAATTGAAAATCTCCTTTTCCCCAATTTTCACTCGGCAACACTTCACCCTTCGCCAAGACTGAACGTTGGTTTCCCCCACCTCCTACTTGAAGGTCTTTCCCTTTAAAAACTAAGCGATGAGGATCCCCACTGTTACACCGAGGATCAAAGGGACTCGAAATATCTAAGCCAATTTCAAAAGCCTCACTCGATAAATAAAACGGGCCTCCAAGATTTCGTTCGGACTGGGATGAAGTTGAAGCGCCTGATTCACTTGAGTTCAGTTGAAACAGTGAGGAGAAATTCCAGCGCTCCGTTTGGCCTTGAACTCCAGTCCCGCGACTCAGCTGAATGGCCAAGTCTCTCGAATGAAGAATTTGCCCCACTTGAAATGTACCGATGCTTCCCGTGTGGAACTTAGCTCGGAGTTCTCTTTGAACCCAAGGTGGAACTTTTTCAGAGTGGATTTGCCCGTCATAAATAAACGTCTTATCGAGAACGAGAAACGGAACCTCCCCTGAAGCTTCCTCTAAACGAAGCTCGAGACGATCGAGAAAGCAAGTGTCATTGGAATGCCAAACTCCCCCGCTAACCTCCAACGATCTCAGGTGTTGTTCGAGCCCTGACTCAAGTAATTGGTGACGGATTCGGGCCTCCACCTGGGAGGGGTGCCGATAAATCTTCACCGTCAGCCAGCTGAGGGCTAAGACTAAAACAACGCTAAAAATGAGGTACGAGAAGTTTCTCCTCAATCGTGATCCCTCTGATCTCTCGTTATATATAGGTGCAGCTTGAACTGCAGAAAATCTACTGTAATCCTTTAAATAATATTAAGTTACGCACAGAACCGTCATTCTATTCAGGAATATTAGGATGTGTAGCCAAATTCGCTAGAATTTGGTCCTCTTGAGCCTTTAAGTCCCACTCCCCCAAATTCTGGCGAATTTGGCTACTTATTTTTCACAAATCGTGAGTTCTTAGGAACCTAAGGCCCGATGATGGGTTAAAAAGACAGAGCTTGAGGATGGAAGATCCTGTTACTTCCATTTCTAAAGCTCTAACCGGATCCGTAACAGGAACTCTTCAAGTTTGAACTTCTCCCGCATCTTTTCACAGGGATGCCTAGGGACAGTATGGTATTCCAACTTGAAGAACTCGTTGAGCCCCTTAACTCCAATCGACTGGGATACGTGAAGAACTATAACTCTGAAGAAGATCCCGGTCGGGATTGGATGTTAGAACTTCAAAACGGAAATGCCCAAGCGTTCGATTCGATTGTTGTTCACTACGAACATTCGGTAAGACTTTTTATTCTGAGGTACCTTCGCGATAAAAATCGCGGGGAAGATCTCGCCCAAGAAGCCTTCATACGAGTGTACAAAGCGCGCAATCGATACGAACCGACGGCCAAGTTTCGAACGTGGTTATTCACGATCGTGACCCGTTTGTGTCTCAACGAAATCCGCGGTCAAAAGCGTCAAAATCAGGTGTTCGTCTCTCAGGCATCAACGGATGAAACTCAAGAGCATCTCATGGGAAACGTTCCCGACGACAGCCAAGAGACACCTCAAGATAAAGTTGAGCGAGAGGAGCTCCAAGACGTCTTACAAGACGCTATCGACTCCCTCCCCGAAAAACAAAGAATTGCCATTCTGCTATTAAGGCAGCATGAGTGTTCTTATCAAGAAATCGCGTCCCAAATGGAAGCGAGCCCGCAAGCCGTGAAGTCTTTGCTCAATCGGGCCCGTGAAAATTTGAGACTCAAGTTATCGTCCTATCGTGAAGGCCGGCTGAAGAACTCTTCACCCACAGATCCTCTCCCTAAGGAGACGAGGCATCGCCCCGGTGAAATTCCTCCTCAGCAAGCCAACGATCAACCGGGTTCAGGTTTTCTATTAGGAAGAAGCATTCTTCCGAACTTGAACTCACCCTTAAGTGGAAGCCCGAATACGGAATCCAAGTAAAACGGCTCCCTTATCCGAGGCTTTTACCACAGTATTTTTCACTGGCTTTTTAAGTAACTGAAACTATGAACACTTCACCGCAACCTCCCAACAACTCGGGTCACGAACCCGTTGACTGTCAGGTCGCACGTGAAAACTTAAGCGCCTTCCTCGACGGTGAACTCTCTGGACCTCGAACTCTCGAGACCCCCAGCCCGGAAGCCATCGAAGAACACTTAAAGACTTGCCAAGATTGTCAGGCGGTTCGAAACGAGCTTGAACAGGATTGGAATCTTTTAGGTGCTTGGCCAACTCCTTCTGATCTCGACTCGAGCACCGATTTTCTCTCGAGAGTGAATCTGCGCTTAGAATCGGAGAGACGGTATTCGCGCATCCGAACTTTGAGTATGGCTGCCGCTGCCATCGTTTTAGTGGCAGTTCTCTGGCCGATGATCAACACCATCTCAAATTCGCAAGTCGATGATGTGACCGCTGAGTTGGCTTCTATCGAAGTCGAAAATGAAGTGATCGAAGGCCTCACCGAGGTCGTTGAATCATTCAGTAAAGACGAATTAGCTCTCTTAGTGGACATGCTCCCTGATTCGGAAGATTCGACGGCTTCAGCCGGGCCTTCAACTTCACAAAAGGAAGCAGATTTCAATGCTATGTTAGATCAATTCCTCGTCGAAGAATTGGAAGGAGAGCGATCATGACTAAGATCCGGTTCTCTTCCCTCAGCTCACTTCGATTCTTCGCGCTGCCTCTTTTATGCTTGCTGGTATTGCTATCAAGTACCAGCGAGACTTTGGCCAGACCTGACAAGCCCCAACCGGATAAGAATGGCTCTAAACGCCGCTCTCCTCATCACCGCCACGATAGAAAATTTGGCGGTAAACGCGGCGACAAGCCCAGTGGCAAACACAGTCACAACCGTCGGCGATGTCGTGAACGCGGCAAAGAACGTTGGAAAGGTTTGGGATCGGACCATCGCGAAAGCCTTAAAGCTTTAACTAAAGCCATCGAGGATAAAGATTTCGATAAAAAAGCAGAATTTTTGCGCCGTCTGCGTTCAGCCAAACCGGAACAAATCAAAGCCTTACTCGCCAACTTGAAGAAGGTAGCTGCTTTACCTCAAGATCAACGAACTCGAGAACTCAAGCGCTTACATGAAGACAAGAACCGTAAACGCCTTTGCAAGGATCTCGACCGCAATCAACACCGCAGCCGTTACGATCGTTTCAAAAAGCACTTACCCAAAGAGGTTCAAGCCAAGCTCAGCGCTGCGAAGAATTCCGATGAGCGTCACAGTATCCTCAAAGCTCACTTCTCTATGAAGAAGAAGGAATACTACAAAAGACGACAAGAGATGATTCAACAGCTTCCGAGCAGCGTTCGAAAGCACGTAGAATCTCTTTCTTCTGAGCGCGAGCAAAGTAAGGTCATTCGCCGTTACTTTAGTAATCAGTTGCTCATGAAAGTCTTTGACACTGAACCGGAACGTGGTGGCTTATTAAAGCTATCGCCGAAAGACCTTCATACCCTGTTGCGGCAAAGAGACGGATCGAAACCCAATTTCATCTCAAAGGAAAGCTGGGATCGCTGGCTCAAGTTAAAATCTTACGAACGTGGCCGCTTGATCTTCCACTTGCACCACCTTCAAGGTTCCCATCCCGGCGGACCACGCGGGCACAAAGGCTGTGGCAAGTCGAGTAAATTCAGACCAACGAGAAGCGGGCGACGGTAGTCCGCATGCTCTGCATGCGGCCCTCCTGAGTAACCGTTACTAATGACAAGAAAAGAAAAAGCCCCAAACGAATCGATTCGTTTGAGGCTTTTTCTTTTCTTAGACTTGATGCCGTATCTGAGGAAGGCCGCACGTGGAACGTGCGGACTACATTGTGAAGACTAGGACTCTCTCGGAGCAATTTCTTTAAGCTTACTCTTGAGCGCTTGAGTCATCTTATCGGCCTTGTCATTGACGATCGAGTCGAGACCGACATCCCCCCCCTCAGCCATATTTAACTTCCCGGCGATCTCCATCAGAGCTTTCATGGGATCTGAGGTTTTCTTTTTCTGTTCTTGAACGTCCAGCGAAGTATGAACAACCTCTCCTCCATCATCGAGCTCGATACCATACTGCTTTAGAACTTCACGTCGAGCTTCCTGTAGGCGCTCTAAATAGATATCTACGTCACCATTGAGTTCCTTGATGACATCCGAATGGTGACGCTTAATTTTTTGACGAATCACCGAGAATTCCGCTTGAGCCTTCTTGTACTGTTCAAACATTACCAGATTGTAGGCCGATCGATATCCTCCGGCATACACGATGACCGCCAAAATAAACGTGACGGCTAAAAGTAGTGCGAGAATGTAAAGATAGACAGGAAGAAGCAAGTGAGATCTCCTGAGAACGAGAACTGGTTGATAATGCTGCTTAAAAAAGAGAGTCCTAACAATTGCCTAGATCGGCCATCTCTCTAATTAGCTTGAAGGGTGCCCGAATTCCAGTAATGTAGTCCGCGCGTTGTAATCCGCACGCTCCGAGGCTGTGAATTTATTCGATATGCGTTATTAAGCCCGGAGCGTAAGCGACGGGATACGTCATCGCGATGAATTTGTATCGGTACGTTCTTAGGGATAACTCAGGCAATTAATTCCCACCCACGAAATACTTTAGCATTGTCCCGTCGCTTACGCTCCGGGCTTATTAATATTG
>JANQLS010000019.1 GCA_028280485.1 Planctomycetota bacterium | reverse complement strand
TGAAGGCTATATTTTCTTGCCCCTATTTTCTTGTCGAAGTTCTTAGAGGGCACTCCCAAGTAACTTAAAAATCGCGTAATAAGCTCAAATCCGTGCTTCGTAAATGTAATAAGAAATTCATTCTCTATCCGTACAACTCCATCCTTCTCATTCCTTCCTCTTTCCATTTATTCAATCTCATCCGCTCGCAAACTAATAGGCATGGGAAGATTCTTAAGTTTTAGGAACTTATAAATAAATTGAGACTGCATTTCATATCTTATTTTCTTTTTCACATCTTTCGTGAGGACTCATCAAGCAAGAAAATGGGGACAAGAAGATAAGAAACTCTGAATTAAAAATGTTCTTACCGACTTTCTTACATTGCCTCAAATCTGAACTGAGATAGAACTATGAATCGAGTAAAGAAGGGCTTAAAGATTCTATATTCTTAAAGAGTATCCTGGCTTGCCACTCGACTAGCCCGCCCGGGAAGATCAAGCCATTTTAAAGAACCGACTGGCAGAGAATCTCTTTGCTTCAATAAATCTTCCGCGAGTTGATCCACTCTCTGAACTCGGTCGACTCGACCGATCGCCTCGGTGATCCATCGAGAAAATCCCTCGAATAAAACTCCCCCCTCAACTTCAGCGTGCGCCGGATAAACTTGTATTAAAGATCCTTCGTCGAGCGGCTCGAACAAGTTGTCCCACTTACCCCAGCCCATGCGTTCTTCAGGACAATTCAGAGTACTCGGGATTTCAAGCAAAGTCTTATCGTCAGTCCCTTGGATTAAAAAAGGAACACCCCCTCGCGTTGAGCTTGAATACAGAACTCCCAGATCGATAAGGGCGCCGACACTTCTTAAATCTAAAACCCATCCCGGTGCGGCAAATCCCTTCGCCTGTTCCTTAAAAACATCCTTATGGCGGTCCCAAGCCAACTTGAGTTCTTCACGAAGACTCTCTTCAGATAATGAAGGGAGGTGATCTTGCCACTTGCGGTGATCCCAACCGTGAAGCCCCACTTCGTGACCTCGGTCTCGAATCTCGAATAAACGATCTTTCAGTTCACTTGAAGGAACGGGAGCCGGTAAGATCGTCCCGGAAACCATAGCCTTGAATCCGTAGAGCTTCCAGGCTCGAGTTTTTAGCATCTTGATGAGGAACTTTGGATTCTTCAGGCAATTCCAAATCGCCTTTCCCGAATGATCCGGTCCGTAAGCAATAAAGAAGCTCGCCTTGATATCCATCTCATCGAAGAGATTCAAAAGACGAGGAACTCCATCCCGCAGTCCTTGATAGGTATCGACATCAATTTTGAATGTGAGGGAGCGGTGAGGGGACATCTGAGATTGAACAAGATCACTCGTAGCCAAATTCGCCAGAATTTGGCTGTTTGTATTTTAAGATATCCTCTCCCAAATTCTGGCGAATTTGGTTACGGAGGATTCAAGTCTATATATAGAACAAAAAAAGCAGGCTGCTGAAATTCAGCAGCCTGCTTTTTTAACTTAAGTGATCACACATCGGAAAGTCTTTTCCGAGAACGAATCACTTCTTCTTAGCTTTTTTCTTGGCTTTCTTTTTAGGCTGTGCGGCTTTTTCTTCCACGACAGCTTGAGCAGCGGCCAAGCGAGCGATCGGCACGCGGTAAGGAGAACAAGAAACGTAATCCATACCGATTGCGTGACAGAACTTAACTGATGAAGGTTCACCACCGTGTTCGCCACAGATACCGATTTTGAGTTTAGGTTTGGTTGAACGACCGCGTTCGATACCAGCTTTGACCAACTCACCCACAGCATCTTGATCCAAGATTTGGAAGGGGTCGTTGGGAAGGATTCCCTTCTCGAGGTAATCGCCCATGAATCCACCGATATCGTCACGGGAGAAACCGTAAGTCATCTGAGTGAGGTCATTGGTACCAAACGAGAAGAATTCAGCGACTTCAGCGATCTCAGCGGCTTGCAAGGCAGCGCGAGGAATTTCGATCATTGTACCGGTGAGGTGAGGGATCTTCTTGACCTTGTGCTTCTTGCAGACAGCTTTGTGAACTTCCTTAACGACTTCATATTGATCTTTAAGTTCGTTCGGGTGACAAACGACAGGGATCATGATTTCGGGGAAGACTTTTTTGTTCTTCTTGAGAAGTTCAGCGGTGGCTTCGAGGATCGCACGAACTTGAGTTTCGGTGATGTCTCGGAAAGTCACACCCAAACGAACTCCACGGTGTCCCATCATGGGGTTCACTTCGTGAAGAAGTTCTGAACGTTTTTCCAATTCAGCGAGAGAGACGCCAGTTGCCTTGGCGAGTTCTTTTTTACCTTTAGTACTGGTAGGAATGAACTCGTGCAATGGAGGATCGAGCAAGCGGATAGTTACGGGGTAACCTTCCATGGCTTGCATCGTAGCCTTCACGTCTTTTTTGATGTGAGGATAGAGTTCTTTAAGAGCTTTCGCACGTTCTTTGTCGTCTTTGGCGACGATCACTTTGCGAAGCTTGAAGAGAGGTTCGGCTGAGTGTTCACCATAGAACATGTGTTCTGTACGGAAGAGACCGATACCTTCAGCGCCGAATCCGCGAGCTTTCTTGGCGTCTTCAGGAGTGTCACCATTCGTTCGTACTTTCAAGCGCTTGATCTTGTCACAGATTTTCAAGAACTCGACGAGAGTAGGATTGTCTTCTGAAGCGCTGATCATATCGAGCGAACCTTCGTAGACGTAACCCTTGGTACCGTTAAGGCTGATCTCAGCACCCTTCTTGAGGGTCTTGCCACCAACCTTCAGTTTGCCACCAGCGACATCAACATCGATCTCACCGGCACCTACGATACAGCACTTACCCCAACCACGTGCGACGAGAGCCGCGTGAGAAGTCATACCACCGCGAGCGGTGAGGATGGCTTCAGCAGCCCGCATTCCTTCGACGTCTTCAGGATTGGTTTCTTCACGAACTAAAATAACCTTCTCACCCTTTTCGTGAGCAGCGATGGCTTGCTCTGAAGTGAAAACGATCTTACCGGCCGCACCACCAGGACCAGCGGGAAGTCCCTTGGTCAACATGCTGGCTTTCTTTTCAGCGACGGGATCCAAGATGGGGTGAAGGAGTTCATCGAGTTGATCAGCAGTGACGCGCATGACAGCTTCGTCGCCTTTGATCAAGCGCTCTTTAACCATATCGACAGCCATTTTGACTGCAGCAGGGCCGTTTCTTTTTCCGTTACGACACTGGAGCATGAAGAGTCGACGATTCTCGATCGTGAACTCGATGTCTTGCATGTCGCGGAAGTGTTTCTCGAGGCGTTTTTGAATGGCATCCAATTCTTTGTAAACTTTTGGATCCCACTTCTCGAGGCTTTCCATATGTTTGTTTTGTTCACCGGTCGATTCCTTGTTGATCGGTGCAGGAGTCCGGATACCGGCGACGACATCCTCACCCTGTGCGTTGACCAGGAATTCACCGTAGAAGATTTTCGCACCGTTACCGGGGTCGCGAGAAAAGGCCACACCCGTTGCGGAGTCTTGGCCCATGTTTCCGAAGACCATGGCTTGAACGTTAACGGCGGTACCCCATTCTTCGGGGATGCCTTCGATATCGCGATAAGCGATAGCGCGCTTTCCATTCCAAGAAATGAATACAGCACTGATACCACCCCAGATTTGCTCTTCAGCGTTATCGGGGAAGGGCTTCTTGAGAACTTGCTTAACTTTCTTTTTGTATTGTTCGCAAAGATCTTTGAGATCTTCAGCGGAAAGATCGGTATCACTCTTGGCACCCACTTTGGCTTTTTTCTTTTCTAAGAGGTGCTCGAGTTGGTGACGGATACCTTGACCTTCTTTGGGCTCAATGCCGCCAGCCTTTTCCATAACCACGTCAGAGTACATGGTGATGAGACGACGATAAGCATCGTATGCAAAGGCTTCATTTCCACCGGATTGTTCAATCAATCCGGGAATTGTTTCGCTGGTTAAACCGATATTGAGAACGGTTTCCATCATACCGGGCATCGAGGTACGCGCACCGGATCGAACGGAGAAGAGAAGAGGATTTTTGGGATCGCCAAATTTACGTCCCAAGATTTTCTCAACCTTGCGGATCGCACCATCAACTTGCTTCTTAAGCTCTTGAGGGTACTTGCGTTTGTTGGCGTAATAATGAGTACAAACTTCTGTACTGAGGGTGAAGCCAGGAGGGACGGGAAGTTTCAGTTTGGGGTGACCGGCCATCTCCGCGAGATTCGCACCTTTACCACCCAAGAGATTACGGTCGGTACCGTCGCCATCTGCCTTACCACCACCGAAGGAGTAGACATATTTTCTGCTTTTGGCCTTGCTAGCCATGGGATCTCGTTCTCCAGATAAAAGAAAAGAAATGAAGTAGAAGTAATTTCGGAGCTTAAAGCTCAACAATCCCTCGATCTTCTCGTGACCCCAATCATAAAAAGGAATTGAGAAGGAGAGGGAAGATCGGAATGGAAGACCGGTTCAAAGTGGATCGATGCCGAACCATGGAGAAATCAGAGCCAGGAATTAAGCTCGGGATTGAACCCACCTGACCTTATCCCACAATTGGGGCTCGGATTTGATCCCCCACCTCAATAGGGGCTCCCAGACTCGATGTTGCGTTCAACAAAGCCGGGCATTCTATAAGATTGGGCCCGTGATGAGAACTAGCTTTTTGGGGAAAGCCCTGGGTTTTATGACTCGCGGGGGAAAATTTATTGAGAATTTACATGCGAGACGGCTTTCTGAGCCAGCAGGGTCCAAGGGGAGGCCAAAATGGGCCGATAATCATGAAGAGAACTGAGTCCAAGCGCCGGCCATCAGCTAGAAATCTAGGCGAATTGGAGTCGCCCCCCTCTTCTGCGCCCCAAACATTGAAGATCGCTCCGCATATTTCAGTCCTCAACTGATTCCATTGAGTAAAGGATCAGAAACACGACAAAAAGATAGGCCTTGTTGTTTGTCTTGCCAAACTTTTGTATGCGTCAGGACACAAAAAAAAATACGAAAATTCAGTCAATAAGCTTGGTGAAATTGCCGCAAAAAGTGGTAGAAAATCAGCAGAGGAATTGAAGGTGAGAACCCTATAAAATCCTCAAGATGAACGGCTTGAGTCCACTTCAATCTGTTCGGTGAATTAAAAAATTTCTAATTTCCTCATTTCCACCAGGAGCGAGGGAATTCAAGTCAATTCGAAGCAAGGCCCGGGACAGGCCTCCACCTTCCCAGAGCCTTCGTTAGGAGGAGCCATGACTCACGTTGTCTGTGAACCTTGCAATAACTGCAAGTACACGGATTGTGTCGCCGTTTGCCCAGTAGAGTGCTTTCACGAAGACGAATTCATCCTTTACATCGATCCCGATGAATGTATCGACTGTGGTCTCTGTATCCCAGAATGTCCCGTCGAAGCCATCTTTGCCGATTCAGACGTTCCCGAGAAATGGGAACACTACACTGAGCTCAATGCAGAGAAGGCGCCTGATCTTCCCGTGATCACCGAGCAAAAGGATCCACTGCCAACGGCTCCGCCTAAGTAATTTTAATTGAAACAAGCTCCTTCGGAGCCCGTTTCAACCGCTAAACGAAGGCTCTGCGAGCCTACGTTCGCGACCGAGTTGATCCCAACTCGGCTTAGTTCCTGCAGACTGGAACTAAGAGTAATTTTAATTGAAACAAGCTCCTTCGGAGCCCGTTTCAACCGCTAAACGAAGGCTCTACGAGCCTACGCAGTAATAATGGAATAAAGGCCTAAGGTCTTTATTCGCGACCGAGTTGATCCCAACTCGGCTTAGTTCCTGCAGACAGGAACTAAGAAAGCTTTCTTAAGAAATTAAAACGGGCTAACTCAAAAGTTGAAACTTTGAGTTAGCCCGTTTTTTATGGTTCTGACCGATAAAATCTTAAAAGAGAGGTTTTCTACCTTCTCAATTTGGTTTTTCCCGATATACCATCGAGGATTCCCTGTAGCCGAACTCGTAAGAGTTTGGCTGAATCAGCTTGTAAGCCAAATTCTTACGAATTCGGCTACATAAAAGAATCAAACCTACGCAATGACCTCCAAAGACCTCATCCCCAAAGACCAACTTCGAACCGCTCGGCGTATCGTCGTCAAGCTCGGAACGAATGTCATCTGCCGTCCTAACGGCGAGGTGGCGTTGGGGAGAGTGTCGAATTTGATCGAAGAGATTTCGGACCTCAAACGAAACGGGAAGGAAGTGATCGTGGTCACTTCGGGGTCGATCAGCTTGGGGATGGAGATCTTAGGCTTTAGAGAGAAGCCTGAATCACTGAGCGACAAACAAGCATGCGCGGCCGTGGGACAGATCCGACTGATGGAGGTCTACCAGAAGGCCTTTGAAAGTTTTAATCAGAAGGTCGCTCAAGTTCTTCTAACGGATGAAGATTTTTCGGATCGAAACCGTTATTTGAATCTGCGAAACACGCTTAACAATTTAATTCGCTTAGGCACGATTCCCATCGTGAATGAAAACGACACCATCTCGACTTCCGAAATTGAAACTCAAGTCGAGGGTGAAGGCCCGGATGCTGTTTTCGGGGATAACGATGTTCTCTCTGCACTGGTCGCGAGTAAACTCAAGAGTGACATACTGGTCGTATTGAGTGATGTGAATGGTCTCTTCGACTCCGACCCTTCAACGAACCCCAACGCGCAACGTATTCAAGTCGTCCGGGATATCAATGATATCGACACCTTAGCGACCTGCACTCCTTCGCCCCGCGGCCGAGGTGGCATGAAAACTAAATTACGCGCCGCTCACATCGCCACTCAAAGTGGAGTCTTAGCGGTCATCGCCAAGGGCGCTGAACAGGGAGTCCTTCACCAAATCCTCAACGGTGAAGAAACCGGAACTTATTTTTTAGCATCTAAAGGTCTCAACAGTCGAAAGAGTTGGTTAGCCTTCGCGACTCAAAGCATGGGTATTATCGAAGTCAATGAAGGTGCCAAGAAAGCCCTGCAATCGGGTCGCGCCAGTTTACTCTTCGCCGGCGTCTTAAAATTAGAGCGCAACTTCGACAAAGGTGAGATCGTTTCGATCGTCGATATAAAGGGCATCGAATTCGCCCGAGGGCAGGTGAATTATTCCAGCGTGCAAGCGCTTCAATTGATCGGCGAGCACAGTTCAAAAATCGCAGCTTTAAATGATGTCACGACTGATGATGAATCTCCTACTGAGTTTATTCATCGGGATAATATTGTTTTTATCTAACTACAAAGAACCCTTTCAAGCGCGAAGCGTTAGCGGGTGCCCGCAATTGATTACAAATTCATTAACGTTTGGGAATACCGAAGTATTGATGCATTTGCTTTCACTCCTCCTTAAGCGAATTTTGCTCTTAAAAAAATTCGTCGCCTCACCCTCGTTGACACTTCGGGCTTGAAATTTAAATACTTTTTCATGTCACTAACGATCCCTCAGATCTAAAATACTAATCATGAAAAAGAATCCAAACCCCGTCATAGAACGCCTTCAAAATTTGATCAAAACCGATCAGCGGTCGAAAGAAGAAATTCAGTCCGCCAAGTTAACTTTGAGCGTTGAGTTATTTTCAACGGGAGTTGCATTGAAAAGAGAGAACTTAAAACGAACCTTCCCCGAGGCTAGTGAAGAAGATATAGAGAAAAAAATTGTCGAATGGCTCCAAGATCGTCCCGACGATGCACCAGAGCCTTACTTTCGAAAGCGAACATGAGTGAGCACCACCTAGGCCCTCCGCTAATCCAAATAATTAATGATTTAAATAGTTATGGCTCTCGTTATGCCATTCTGGGAGGGATTGCCATCGGTGCCCACACCAACCCTAGGTTCACAAATGATGTTGATCTAGCGGTTGTCGTAGAAAACGATGAAGAAGCAGAAAAACTGATACATTTTCTGCTTGGGTCGAACTACACCATCAATTCTATGATGGAGCAAGATGATACAGGCAGACTTGCGACCATCCGGCTAGCTCATGCGGAACACCCTGATATATTGGTCGATCTATTATTTGCCTCGAGTGGAATCGAAGATCAAATCGTGAAACACGCTCAGGAAATGACCTTATTCGGAAACATTGTTGCGAATGTAGCTTCGATTGGCCATCTCATAGCGACAAAGCTACTGTCCGAAAGTGAACACCGAACTCATGATAAACAAGAACCTTGTTAATTTGTTTAAAGTGGCAGAAAAAGAAGATCTGGATTTAGCAAAAAGCGCTACGTCTTTGGTTACTGAACGTGGTTTTAATCGTGAGCGGGATTTATCCAAATCCCTTGATGAGCATATAAATAAGTTTTGGGCAAGTTAAGATGATCTAACCGCTAAGAATCATGGTAAATAGAAAGTTTTACATCTTAGAGCCAGAGGTTGCTGGGGGGTTAGGACATAAAACTGAAATTGGCACTTCTGTACATCCTCCTCATGTGAAGAAACTACATTTCGAATTTAATGGTTGGTTAGGTGATGATCTCCTCGAATCATTTCCTTGTTATATTGTAACCGAGAGATTGCGGGCATTGATTGATTGCGCTGTCTATAGTGGATATGAGTTTAGTGATGTACTTATTTCAACTTCAGAACAGTTTAAAGAGTTATATCCAGAACGGAAATTACTGACATTCTATTGGCTGAAAGTTACAGGCCAGCCAGGTGTTGACGATTTTGGTATATCATCAAACCACGCCCTTATTGTTTCTTCTCAAGTCCTTGAGCAATTGAAACAAACCAATATAGAAAACTGTGAAATCGAAGAATACGTTAAATAAAATTTCGAAAACCATTCCAAGCGCGAAGCGTTAGCGAGTGCCATGAGTAGATTTGAAAGGCATAGTTGTTCGGGAATTTCAAAGAATTGATGCCTTTGTTTTACTCCTTCCCTGAAACAAACATTGCCTTAAAAATAATTCGACACCCGACCCTCGTTAACACTTCGGGCTTGAAATGTTTGCTTGCTTTATAAACTACCTCGAATAAGCCGAAAATTTTGATGCCCTTCGCCGATACGCTTCCACGCCTTCAAAGATGAAATTCGTAGCTTGCGTTTTGATATTGTTTGAACCTGCTGATTGGATGAGTTTTAGGAGTTCATCGGTACCGGCAAGTTTAGCCATAGCTTGCTCTCTGAAGGTGAGCTCGTTAGGGTGGAGCTGATGGATTGTATGGATGATGAGGATGGCAGTGAGAGCGGGGGTAAAAGTATTTTCGTTTGTAATGTGGAGTTCGATGCCTCGACAAGCTTCGCCTTGAAACTTTGAGAAGGTGGGCTTGAAGCCGACGGGGCGAAAGGAAACCCCGGGAAGTTGGAAAGCATCCATACGTTTGATGAGTTCTTCCACGTTGAGCCAGGGAGCCCCCACCCATTGAAAGGGTTTAGTCGTACCTCGACCTTCGCTGAGATTGGTTCCTTCAATGAGAACTATACCGACGTAGACTAATGCTGACTCCCGGGTGGGAATATTGGGTGAAGGGGCAATCCAAGTTCCAGGTTTCCCCTCAGCTGGTGGAGCCTGACGAGTTCCGGGCTCGGGGATGATCTTTAATTTTAATTCAATCGATCGCTCCTGGGCTACGAGCTTGGCATACTCCCCCACCGTTAAACCGTAACGAAGAGGCAGAGTGTGCGGGCCGACAAAGGATTCGAATTCCTTTTTAAGCATCGGACCCTCGAGCTGTGTTAAGCCCAGTGGATTAGGACGATCTAAAACCCAAACCTCAATTCCCAGCTCACTCGCTACTTCCATCACACCTAATAGAGTACTCAAGTAAGTGTAGGTTCTTACTCCTATGTCTTGGATGTCGTAGATCAACAGATCGACACCACGGAGCATCAAAGCATCGGGTTTACGAGTTTTTCCGTACAGACTATAAATTGGAATCTTAGTGATGGGATCGACATCATCGCCCACCTTATCTCCGGCTTGTGCGCTCCCGCGAACTCCATGCTCAGGTCCGAAGAGAGCTACGATCTCGCCTTGGCCTGACTTATGAACCAAATCAACAATGTGCGTGAAATTGGAATCGACCGCAGTGTGGTTGGTGACGATGCCAATCTTACGTCCCGTGAGATCTTGGAAGTTATTTTGCTTTAATACTTCTAATCCCGTTTGAAAGGGAGGCGTGACGCAGGAGGTGAGGCTTAAAACGACGCCTACGGCGAGGAGTAATCTTAAAGGCATTGAAGTTCTCTTCACTCAAAAGAGTAATATTAAAAGCAATTAAATCTTAACTAGCCCGAAGCGCTAGCGAGGGGGCGATTCCCTCGCTAGCGCTTCGGGCTAGTTAATTTATGTAAATGCTTAATCTTTATAGCTCACACTCTCGTGATCTAGTAAGAAACGTTTCACATTCAAGCCTCCTGTAAACCCGCCCAGTGCTCCTCCACTGGCGACGACACGATGACAAGGCACGATGACAGGAATGGGGTTTCGTCCGTTGGCTTGCCCGACGGCTCGAGCTCCTTTAGGACGTTTGACTCGTTTAGCGAGTTCACCGTAAGTCCAAACTTTTCCGAAGGGGATTTTTAGAAGTTGCCCCCAAACCGTTTGTTGAAAATCGGTTCCCGAACGATGGAGATCCAGCGGAACATCGAAATCCTTTCGATTCCCCTTGAAGTATTCCTTCATTTGTTTTTCGGTGAGGTCGAGGATCTCGCTTTTGGATTGAACTTTATGATCGGGAAACTCCGACTGAATCTCTTCTTTCCATTCCGTTGCCGAAATCTTATAGGGCTTGAGATGCGTTCTTAAAAGCCCCTTTTCACTGGCTAACATCAAAAACGACCATGAACTTTTGGGGCCGAGATGAAAAACTCTCGTCGCCAAAATTTCGGAGTTAGTCAAACGAACGGGAGCTGGAGGCTTTAACTTAGCTTCGTAAGTAGCTACCATGGTGATCTCTTTCGGTTTTAAAAAATCTAAATTACAACTGATCTACAGGAAGCCACCCACAAGGGGTGGCGCTACAGGTTATAGCTAATTTAAAATCACAATCGCAATCTGTAGCGCCTGGGCTCGTCCCAGGCTTTTACCCCAATCAGGGTAATCGGTTTTAAAGTTTCCTCACCCAAATTCTGGCGAATTTGGCTACAGTAGATTTGATTCTAATGAACACTGAAAACAATAACTCCTCAACCTCAAGTCCCAAAGAAGAAATCGTCGATCTCATCGATATGGAAAATAACGTCATCGGGGAGGCACCTCGAAGCGAGGTGCGACAAAAAAATCTTCTTCATCGTGGAGTCGGCATCATCTGCTTCAATTCAAAGAATGAAGTCTATGTTCACCAGAGAACGGACACGAAAGATGTCTTCCCCAGCCTGTTCGATATGTTCGTCGGGGGCGTAGTTGGCCAGGGAGAAACGTACCAATCAGCCGCTAAAAGAGAAATCGCCGAAGAGCTAGGAATCGTCGGCCCTGAGCCGAAATATCTGTTTAGACACTACTACTTCGGCGAACTCAATAACAGCCTCATCCAAATTTACTCCGCGATTTGGGATGGAGAGATCACTCACCAAGAAGAAGAGGTCGCATGGGGAGCCTGGCTCCCCCTAGCTGATTTAGATGACTGGACGGCTGATCACGCGATTGTCCCTGACGGCTTAGAGGTTTACGAGCAATATAAACTATTCTTAAACGGAAACTTAGAGCAAACTCCCGCCTGGGCCTAAGGATTCGATTCGACATGTTCGCTGAAACTTCTTTATTTTCTTACCAAGATAAAATATTCTTTTAATCAACTTCGAGAGGTTTGAGACATCTCTCGATACCTCATTCATTTTCATGAAATTCCCAAGGTCCCCCAGAGTCCTTTTTTGGAGTTCAACCATGTTGGCATTTCAATTCCGATCTCATTCTCCAAGAATCGGTCCGATCGTAAAGGACGCCTGCATCTATCTCTTCCTCTTCGCTCTCACTTCACTTGCTCTCCAATCTACTGGTTTGGCGAAAACCATTTATGTCGACTCAAAAAGCAATCGAGAGGATGCTGATGGAACTCTCAATAAGCCCTTCTCCAACTTGAACGAGGCCTTGATTCATCTCAGTGAGGGTGAAGCCAATATCATTCAATTGGAAGCCGGAATTTATCGAAACGAAACTCAATCCGAAATCTTTTCAACGATTCCAAAAACTGAATTTCCCCTCACCATCCGGGGATCCAGCATTGGAGAAACCGTGCTGGATCTCTCCGATTCCAATTCAGTAGGACTTTCACTCACAGCAACAAATTCTACTAAACACTCTTTGACAATCGAAGGGATTCACTTTAATGGCGGCAGTCGAGCCATCGTGGGAATAACAACGGGTCAAGTCAATATTCGAAACTGTCGCTTC
The DNA here is from genome assembly GCA_028280485.1 of Planctomycetota bacterium. Classification (GTDB taxonomy): domain Bacteria; phylum Planctomycetota; class UBA8108; order UBA8108; family JACQVS01; genus JANQLS01. Next base: position 3,039 of record JANQLS010000019.1, on the reverse strand, counting down.
AGCCATCAGCGGTATTCTTCAGTCGAGCTGGTAACGGAACAAGTCCGTTCATTAAACGTCGATTTAGAAAAATTAGACTTTGATGCAAGTTCCCTCAAAGCGATCGACTTCGGAACTCGCCCCCACTCAACCCTGAATATAAATCTTAGCCAAATTCAAATTGTTCGCGGCCCGACGTCACCTTCTCCTCGCTCTGCGAGTACTCTTATGATTCAGTCGGGAGTGTCCATCTATCTCGCAGATTCAGCTCAAATCAATGGGAAGATCGAAAACAGTCGAATTCAAGATTGCGGAAACGGTATTCAACTAACGGGAGCAGAATCGGGACGAGCCGGAACGCTGAACCTCACCCTAGTGAGCAATCAGATCATCGGAAATAAATCACCAGAAAAAAACTACCTTCATACGAGCCTTCAGTGTTCCCGTCTCCTTCGGCATATGGGAAAGATCGAACTCTACCTCAACACCCTGATCGGCAGCCAAGAATCTGTTATTCAAATCCATAATGAAGAATTTCAATCGCCCGATGAAATAGAATGCGGAAATTTAAGCATCGAAGCGGTCGGCAATATCTTCTCAAGCCAGAGTGAACGAGAACTCAGCTGGGAACTCAATTCTGAAGCCAGATCGGATTCACTCCCTTGTTTTCAAGCTCGCAAAAATGCTTTTGAAAAAAGTCAACGGGCCGGTTTTGGTGACAATTACAAACTGATCCCTACCGACTGGCATTGGAGCGAAAGTCGAGGCTATCTCCCCATCAAATTCGGTGGGCTTACCGATAAGTTATCCCTGGATGACTTCCCTCAATCCCTTGAACTTACAAGCGCCAGAGACCCATTCGATCATTGTCGGTTGAGTGATGCGAAAGGTGATGGTGAGTACCTTCTCGACTACGGAGCGATCGAGGCCTCAGGTCCTTGCTTCGGTGAAACGCCCTTGTTCATTCGAGGGGATTGCTCACAGAATCAAGTTGTAGAGCTGACCGACTCAGTCGTTCTTCTACACTACATCTTTTTGGGCGAACAAAAGCCGGCTTGTTTAGATGCCTGTGATTTTAATGACGACGGGCGGAATAATCTGGGAGATGCCTTAGGACTTCTACTTTATCTCTTCCATGGAAACGCCCAGCCGAAATCACCATTTCCAGAGCTTGGGTTCGACCCCACGGTGGATGGTTTGGCGGCGTGTAAGTAGATAAATAGTTCGAAACGAATCTAACTAGCCCGAAGCGCTAGCGAGGGGTTCCTTCCCCCGATAGCGCTTCGGGCTAGTTAATTTTCAGATTAAGGTAGAAAATAAATCATTCGCACAAATCCTCACACCCTTCGATCGGTCGACAACGCTCCCCTGATTGATGGGGGGGACCGTCAAGGAAGATGTAATTCAATAAATAAACACTGTCGCTTGAATCCACAACCTCATCGCCATTCGCATCGAGGAGGAAGACATTTCCTTCTGAACTCAGATCCCCTTCACAAGGAATGGGAAGCGGCTCGCCAGTAAAAAGAAGCAGCATGAGTCGAATGCCATCCCCGAGATCTAAATGAGCATCGAGATTCGCATCTCCCGGCAAACGAATTCCACCGGAACCACTTTCTAAATCTCCGGGAGTACCGTGTGTCAATTCACTCGGCTCCCAACTCTCTCCGAGGTTCCAAGTTTCTGGATCTCGCGACGGATCAATGATCACTAATGAAGGGCCTAAACCATCGGTTTCAGGGTGCCAAGTATCCGAAGTCGTAAAGTTCTGGATGTGTTCACCAAAGGTTCCAACGATACGAATATCCCCGCCACCATTACTTAAATTCCCTCGGTATTGACCCGCAACATTTCGGCCGAACAAACCGTAACGTTGCTCGAAGGCATCAGTATCTTCAACGAGTACGAGTACTTCACCGGGAGCTAACGAGGTGATACTTCCTGTGGAAAAATCAAATTGGATATCCCCCTCTAATCGAATGCCTTCAAGATCTAGTCGATCGGGCCCAGTATTCTTAAATTCGATGAACTCAAAGTCTTCAGGGTCAAATGGAGAACCCACTGCCGGGGGAGCAGGATGGTAATGAACTTCTGTCACTCGAAGAGGGAAATGAACAAAGACCGCCTCATTGAGAGCACTCCACTGTCCTCCTTGATAAGTTCGTGCTTGGACTCGCGTAGTCTCTTCAATAAAGATCGAATTATCCTCACCCGCCTCAACCGCATTGAGAACAGCAACAAACAAACAATCACTCGATCCCTGAGTCACATTCATTCCATGAACGGCCAAAACGTTTTCTCCCTCCTCTAATCGGTCTAGATGCTCGGTTACATCGATCGATTCAAAAACCTGAGCGAGGGTATCTCCATGCCCCGCAGTCGCAGAAGAGTTCCATTGAACGGGAGAGGGATCATTACGTCGAGCGATAGGATGCCCGTTGAGATAAGCCACAAAGCCATCGTCGTACTTCATGCCCAAAGTTAATGTGGAAAAGATCGAAGGATCATCCACGTTGAATCTCATCCTCATGTAAACACTTGCGTTGGTGTTGTACATATCGGCTTCTGTGTCGGTTTGAATGATGTCTTCATAGCCTGCGTTGCGTTCAAAGCCAACACCATTGACCCCCTCAGCCCATTGGGAGTCTACAAAAGAACTCGTCATCCAGGAATCATCCTCACTCGCATCAACAGGGACTCGATAACGAATGGGGGCATCTTCTGATAAGAGTTCGGTCTGTTGCCCCCCCCCTACCGAGAGGGCATCGGGAGAAATTTCTCCACCGCTCAAGCGAGGGTCTTCACCATTTAGAGTGTAGTAGATCGCTCCTAGGGGAGCTTGGATCGTCAGGCGAAATCCTTTTTCGACCCGACCCCCGTGTTGGTTATAGGTGGGAGCTTCTAAGGATGAATAGAGACCTTGACTTCTAAATTGATTGAGCACGACATTGGTCCGTTGCGGGAACCAAGTATTGAGAATCAAATTGAGCTCAGCTTGCCACTCCGTATCAACGGAGTAGGGCGCTGCACGATCATCGTCTCCCCAGCGAGCGGATTCAG
>JANQLS010000186.1 GCA_028280485.1 Planctomycetota bacterium | reverse complement strand
TTACTTAGTATTCAGATTTTCTCTCCGTACGATCCGGCTCAGGGGCTGAGCCGACTACTTTGACCCGACTACTACAACGCAATCGGGGCGATGATCGGCAGGAGCAAAGTATCCATCACGACGGTGAGGGGAAAATCGAACAAGGCGATCAGCGCTTCGAACGAAGATCCTTCCCCTTGTAAGATTTTGGCTGATTTCTTAGTACCACCATAGATGTCGAGGCGTTGGTCGGGGTCGATGATGTGATCGATACTCATGCAGGAGGACATCGTTAAGAGAGAGAAGATCACGCAGATAGAGGCTAAAAGTTTTTTGATCTGATTCATGGGTGAAAGGGGCTTGAGTTCGATTCTGGGGGTTCGATTTCTTATCTCAATTAAGCTGGTTTATCGATAAATTTTAGACCTTGATGCTTCACAGGGCCTTCTTTTTGTAGAGATGGTATCCTCTAAAAGCCCTGTATCTAGAGGCCTCTATTTGAGATCGGGTTTACCGGCCTCAACCTTGAGGAATTCAATATTAATGATTCCCTAAAGTTCTCTTATTGCTCCAAGGGACATAAATTGGTAGAAAGAAGGGGTTTATCCCAGCTTCCCCCTGTGAAGAACTCGCAATTAATCCGCAAGTATGTAGTGTTCAGGGGGCCGAGATGCTGCTGGTGTTTTCTTTAACTGGTATGGTTCATGTCCGATAACTCTGATCCCAAGACAATCTTAAACAATGCCCTCAGCCAGAGAGTCTTAATTCTCGATGGCGCGATGGGGACGATGATTCAACGCTGTGGGTTGGAAGAGAACGACTATCGGGGCGACAGATTTGCCTCTCACCCGAGTGACCTCAAGGGAAACAACGACCTCCTTACCCTGACCCGGCCGGATGTGATCTTGGATATCCATCGAGCGTACCTCGAGGCTGGATCCGATATCTTAGAAACCAATACCTTCAACTCGAATCTCTTCTCGCAAGCCGATTACGATCTTGAAGAACTCGTCGCCGAACTCAATCGAGAAGGCGCCCGACTTGCCAAACAAGCCTGTGAAGAGTACACGGCTAAGAATCCTGATAAACCGAGATTCGTGGCGGGAGTTTTAGGCCCCACGAATAAAACAGGCTCTCTCTCCCCGGATGTCAACAATCCCGGTTTTCGAGCGGTGACTTTCGATGAGCTTCGTGATGCTTATAAGGTTGCGGCTTTGGCTCTGATAGAGGGTGGCGCCGATATTTTAATGATCGAGACCATCTTCGACACGCTCAATTGCAAGGCTGCTATCTGGGCCTGCCAAGAGAGTTTTGACGAGGTCGGGCGAAAGCTTCCCATCATGATTTCGGGGACGATTACCGATGCGAGTGGAAGAACGCTATCAGGGCAGACCACCGAAGCTTTTTGGAATTCCGTCGCTCACGCAGAGCCCATTTCTGTGGGACTTAACTGCGCACTCGGGGCAAAAGAGCTTCGCCCTTATATCGAAGAACTTTCTCGAGTCGCCCCTTGTTATATCAGCGCCCATCCCAACGCGGGTTTGCCCAATGAATTCGGGGAATACGATCAAACTCCCGACCAGATGGCGGGGATCCTCAGGGAGTTTGGAGAATCGGGCTTCCTCAATATCGTTGGCGGATGCTGTGGAACGACTCCCGATCACATTCAAGCCATCGCTAAGATGGCTGAGGAAATCACTCCACGATCGAATCCCGATCTGCCTCGAAAGATGAGGCTCAGTGGTTTAGAGCCCTTTGAAATCGGAGATGATTCCCTTTTCGTCAACGTGGGGGAACGAACGAATGTCACCGGCTCGGCTCGGTTTAAACGACTGATTAAAACTCAAGACTACGCCACGGCTTTAGAAGTTGCTCGTCAACAAGTTGAAGCGGGCGCCCAGATCATCGATGTAAACATGGATGAGGGGATGCTCGACTCCGAAGAAGCCATGGTGACTTTCCTCCATCTCGTCGCCAGTGAACCCGATATCAGCCGTGTCCCGGTGATGATCGATTCCTCGAAATGGGAAGTCATCGAAGCGGGATTAAAGTGCTTACAGGGAAAATGCATCGTTAACTCCATCAGTCTGAAAGAGGGAGAAGAAGAGTTTCTCGAAAAGGCGGGTCTTTGCCGACGCCACGGTGCGGCAGTGATCGTTATGGCTTTCGATGAAACGGGTCAGGCCGACACTCAAGAACGAAAGTTCGAAATCTCGAAGAGGTCTTACGATCTCCTCGTTAATAAAGTCGGCTTTCCTCCCGAAGATATCATCTTTGATCCTAATATTTTTGCGATCGCTACCGGAATCGATGAGCACAATAATTACGCTGTCGATTTCATCGAAGCCACGCGTCAGATTCGTCAAGAGCTACCCTACGCCTTGGTTTCGGGCGGAGTGAGTAATGTTTCGTTTTCATTCCGCGGGAATAATCCCGTTCGGGAAGCGATCCACTCCGTTTTCCTCTACCACGCGATTCAAGCCGGTTTGACGATGGGAATCGTCAACGCCGGACAGTTGGCGATCTACGAAGATTTAGATTCAGAGCTTCGCGAGCACGTCGAAGATGTCGTTCTCAACCGCTCTTCTGAAGCCACCGAAAAGTTATTGGACATCGCGCAGAAATATCATGGCCAAGCGGGAACAGCTCAGGCGACTGAAGATCTTGCGTGGCGAGAACTCCCTGTCCGAGAGCGTCTATCCCATGCCTTAGTCAAGGGGATCACCACTTACATCGTCGAAGATACCGAAGAATGTCGGCAAGATTCAGAGCGCCCGATCCACGTGATCGAAGGTCCTCTCATGGATGGAATGAACGTCGTCGGTGACCTTTTCGGCCAAGGGAAGATGTTCTTGCCGCAGGTGGTTAAAAGTGCTCGTGTGATGAAGCAAGCCGTCGCTCACCTGGTTCCTTTCATCGAAGCGGAAAAGGAAGGCGGCGAACAACAATCCAAAGGGAAAATCCTTCTAGCAACGGTCAAGGGAGACGTTCACGATATCGGTAAAAATATCGTCGGGGTCGTCCTCGGTTGTAACAACTACGACATCATCGACCTCGGAGTCATGGTGCCTTGCGACAAGATTTTAAAAACGGCCGCAGAAGAAAAAGTAGATATCATCGGTTTGAGTGGCCTGATCACTCCATCGCTCGATGAAATGACCTACATCGCCAAAGAGATGGAGCGATTGGACTTCGAAGTTCCTCTTCTGATCGGAGGAGCGACAACCTCGAAAGCTCACACTGCCGTTAAGATCGAACCTCAATACCATCGCGGTCCCACGGTCTACGTTCCCGATGCGTCTCGAAGTGTTACGGTCGCTAATAAATTATTGACTCCAGAATCACGAACTCAGTTCGTTGAAGAAACGCGTGAAAGCTATGAAGAAGCCCGCGAGCGAGTCGCCAACCGTCGGCGCGAGCCCCTATGTTCTTATGAGTCCGCCACTGCAAATGCCTTCCAGGTAGATTGGGGACAAAGGAAAGTCAAAACCCCGGCCTTCTTAGGTTTAAAAACTCTAGATGACTTACCCCTGAGTGAATTGGTGCCCTTCATCGATTGGACACCCTTCTTTATTTCTTGGGAAATCTCGGGTAAGTACCCCAAAGTTTTCGATGATCCCAAAAAGGGAGAAGCAGCGAAAGCCTTGTTTGACGATGCCCAAAAGATGCTCGATCGTCTGATCTCAGAGAAATGGATTCGAGCCAACGGCGTCCTCGGCTTTTGGCCTGCTCAACGACAGGGTACTGAAGATATAGCTTTGTTTACGGATGAATCTCGTACCGACTCTTTCGGTATCGTTCATTGCTTGAGGCAACAAACCGAGCGACAAGGTCAAGACCATAAGCGAAGTTTGGCTGACTATATAGCTCCAGCAGGCACGCCTGATTATCTCGGAGCTTTTGCGGTCACTGCGGGTATCGGCTGTGAAGACTTAGAACGCGAATTCGAAGCGAAGAACGATGATTACTCGAGCATCCTCGTGAAATCTTTGGCGGATCGATTGGCTGAAGCTTTCGCCGAGTATCTTCACCATCAAGTTCGTAAGGAATATTGGGGCTACGCAAGTGATGAAAGCCTCACTAACGATGAGCTCATCCAAGAACGATACCAAGGAATTCGCCCCGCGCCCGGTTATCCCGCCTGTCCGGATCACCACGAGAAGGATAATCTCTTCCGTTGGTTGGAAGCACCGGAAAGAACGGGTATTCAGCTCACTGAGAACCACGCGATGACCCCAGCGGCATCGGTTTGTGGTTATTATTTTTCTTTGCCCGAAGCCAAGTATTTTGCAGTAGGAAGAATCGGTCAAGACCAAGTCGAGGATTACGCCCAGAGGAAAGGCCTCGACGTACAAGAAGTCGAGCGTTGGCTTTCACCTTATCTCGATTACGAGAAGGCCTAGTAACAATGGTCGCGACTCTTGGTCGCTCTCTGCCGCTCCATCGTGCAAGTTCGCCTTTGGCTCACGCACTCCCTAAAGGGGGGAAGTATTTTGTCTTTTGAACTGAATCTTGCCACAATTTGGGTCACAAAGCCTTAAAGTAAACTCTCCAACCTCGAGGAGCAAACGTTTTACCCTCATGGTTCAAACAAGCAATCCCACTAAGATCTATATTCTGCTTGTTGCGTTGGCGATTCTCATCGCTGGTGGTCTCTATATTTATTTCAATCCTTCCGATTCCAAAGAAAAACCCAATTCAGTTGAATCCATCGAGTCCAAGAAAGATTCCTTCGCGGGGACTCTCAAGATGGCTCAGCGCTTAAAAACTCTCGCTGAAGATTCGAACCCCGAAGAGAATCCGTTTTTAAACTCTAAACGAGCTCAGCTGTACAAGGATTCCTTGAGGGGCAATCTCTCTTCACAAGAGCGTTTTGATCTTAATATTCATGCTGGTCTCGAATTTTTGCGTGCCGGGCAAACGGAAGAATCTATCCCTTATTTAAAAGAAGCTCAGTCCTTAGCCTTTCAATTTAAGGCCGATGAAAAAGGGGCCCAACGATGGATGGCGACTCAGTTTTTAGGTTTAGCTTACCTCCGCTTGGGCGAACAGCAAAACTGTATCGCGCTTCACACTTCTCATTCGTGCTTGTTTCCGATTTCAGAAAAGGGACAGCATAAAGTTCCTTTGGGATCTAAAAAGGCAATTGAGTTCTTCACCTCAGCCCTCGAAATCCATCAGCGAGATCTCACTTCGATCTGGTTGATGAATATTGCCCATATGACTTTGGGGCAGTATCCCCAGGGTGTGAATCCCCACTACCTCTTACCTGCAGGGATCTTTAAATCGAAAGTCTCGTTCCCACGCTTCATCGATCAAGCCACCGAAGCTGGGGTTGCTATTGAGGGCTTGAGCGGAGGGGTGATCGTCGAGGATCTCGACGGGGATTCCGATTTGGATATTCTCTGTTCATCGTGGGGGATGGAAGACCCGCTTCAACTTTTACTCCAAACTGAGGGCGGGAAATTTGAGAACGCATCGAACCAACCAGGCCTTCAAGGAATCACTGGGGGGCTCAATCTTGTTCACGCTGATCCTGACAACGATGGCGATTTCGATATCCTCGTGTTACGAGGGGCGTGGATGAATCAGGAAGGGAGGATCCCGAACTCCTATCTCAAGAATTTAGGTGGAGGGAAATTCGTCGATGCTACCGAGGAAACAGGATTATTAACTTCCTTACCGACTCAAACCGCGGCTTGGGCTGATTTTGATGGCGACGGTTGGTTAGACCTCTTCATCGGAAATGAATCGGATCCAACGAACCGCAATCCCTGTCAACTTTTTTGGAACCAGCGAGACGGCACTTTTGTCGAATGCGCTAAGGCCATCGGATTAGACTTCGTGGGCTTTGTCAAAGGAGTCGCCTGGGGAGATATCGATAACGATGGCCGCCCGGACCTTTACCTTTCTTGTTTGGGAGAAAAGAACCGTCTCTTTAAAAACAATGGGCCTCAAGGAAGCTCTTCCACTTCTTCAACGTTTGATGGAAAGAACTGGTCCTTCTCTGAAATCACGGATCAGGCAGGGGTTTCCAAGCCTCTCAATAGTTTTCCGGTTTGGTTTTGGGATTACAATAACGACGGTCACTTGGATTTACTGGTGCTCTCCTATGGTTGGGATCGAACGACTGAAAAAGTGGCGGCTGATTATTTAAGTATTGCGAACGACGGTGAACGTCCGGTGCTTTACAAGAATCTCGGCAAGGGGAAGTTTGAGGATGTCACGGCCAAAGTCGGCTTAGACAAAGTCTTGATCGCGATGGGGGCCAACTATGGAGATCTCAACAACGATGGCTGGCTCGATTTTTATGTGGGGACTGGAGAGCCTAATTTGGCATCTCTCATGCCGAATCGAATGTTCTTAAATGATCGAGGGAAGCGTTTCATCGATGTGACCACTTCGGGGGGATTCGGCCATCTTCAAAAAGGGCACGGAATTGCTTTTGCTGATTTCGATCGAGACGGTGATCAAGATATTTATGCCGTGATGGGCGGAGCTTACGAGGGTGATCGGTTCCAAAATGCCCTTTTTATGAATCCTGTCGAGGGCGCGGCTGAGGCTTGGATTAAACTCAAGTTGGTAGGAATTCAAGCGAATCGATCCGCTCAAGGGGCCCGAATTAAAATCACTTGTTTTCAAGGAGAGCGGCAGGGCCAAGTCCTTTATCGATATTTAAACTTTGGGGGTAGCTTTGGCTCCTCGCCTTCGCTTTGTGAAGTGGGCTTGGGACCTCAGGTGACCCATGTCGCTGTCTCTATAAAGTGGCCAGGCTCAGGGAAGGTTTCGAATTACGGAAAGCTCACTGTTCGAAAGCTTCATGAGCTAACTGAATCTAATAAATAATAGGCAAGAAAATAGGGGCAAGAAAATGTTATGAATGCGAGTCTCCAATGTTCTTGCCATCCATATTCTTGCCTAAGATGGAATGTCGGTAATTCTATGAATGAGAGTTGAGTTTTTTTGATATTGAAGGGTATGACGATCGCCTCTAAGAAGTTAGCAAGAAAATGGGGGCAAGAAAATTCCTGGTAAGCGAGCCTCTTATCTTCTTGTCATCCATATTCTTGCCTGAGATGGAATGTCGGTAAATCTGTGAATGAGAGTTGAGTTTTTTTTGATATTGAAGGGTATGACGATCGCCTCTAAGAAATAGGCAAGAAAATAGGGGCAAGAAAATGTTATGAAAGCGAGTCTCGAATGTTCTTGCCATCCATATTCTTGCCTGAGATGGAATGTCGGTAAATCTGTGAATGAGAATTGAGTTTTTTTTGATATTGAAGGGTATGACGATCGCCTCTAAGAAATAGGCAAGAAAATAGGGGCAAGAAAATGTTATGAATGCGAGCCTCCAATGTTCTTGCCATCCATATTCTTGCCTAAGATGGAATGTCAGTAATTCTGTGAAAGAGAGATGAGTTTTTTTGATATTGAAGGGTATGACGATCGCCACTAAGAAATAGGCAAGAAAATTGCAATTTTTTGAAACTCATATATTCATGCCCCTATCTTATTGCATGATCGAAGGTCGATAAATATTTGGATAAAAGTGAGTTCAAGCTCCATGACTCCGACCCATTTTTGAGTTTAAAAAACCTTTCATCTTCAAAGATTTAGCATGAATCCAGAAATCTTTACCCAAATCACCTAAAAAGAAGAATACTTTCTTGCCTTAGGCCCTACTGGAGTTGATGCTTGAAGGCGGTGAGACTTTATATTTATTGCTTCTGTTTCTCTCTTTATTTTCTGCTTCAATTCTCCCGATTCAGTTTTAGAGGCCAGCTTGGCTCCAGCTGGTGCTATCTCATTTGGGTTTGAGATTCGATCCATTCGAATTCTTTCAAGACGGATAACGATAACATCGCGAGGTCTGATCGATGCCAGCGCAAAGTTTTTATAATTTCAACGTGAAGTTACTCTCGAGTCTTTTCACTGTTCTCCTTTTCGGAGTCCTTTCTCACCATGGAAACAACTTGTGGGCTCAAGGTGAAGAAGTCACTTTAGAGGATTACGAGAAACTGAGAATCAATGAAATTCTCTCCTCTAATACGACGGTGCGTCCGCAAAATTGGAATTGTGACGTTAAAGACATGGTCGAGATCATGAACACCAGTACGAAGGTGTTAAGTCTCGATCATCCTGAATTTGGAGTTCTTCAGCTGACCGATCATTCTGACATTCCCGGTTTACCCGGCTTTGTTCGAAAACTTTCGTTTCGGGGCCTGTTAGCAAACTCGATTCTTCCCGGCGAGAAAATCGTCATCTTCTGCGATGAAATCGAACCCGTAGCACGAAATGCTACCTGTGATCGCATTCGGTCCCAAACCGATTTAAATGAGATTCACGCCCCGTTTCGACTCGATCGCGATGGCGAGACCTTAACCTTAGAGCTCCTTCCCCGAAGGCCGGAGGGGGGATTCGATGATCCCATCGAACTCCACACGATCAGTTTCCCACCGATGCCTCGGAATTTTTCGTTCGTTCGTTTTCCTGAAGCCACTGAAAATAAAACGGAATTCGTTTTTAGCCGAGAGCCTACCTTCGGAACCTGTCGCCCTCCTCAAATAGAGAACGGTTCTTCTTGTCTCGGGGCTCCCAATAGAGAACCAAATGTTGCTGGATTTGGTCCCGACATTAAACTCATCGATTACTCGACGAGTCAACCGCGCCCCGATGAATCCTTGAAGTTCAGAGTGCGAGTTATGGATGATAAAGTTCCGAGTGCTGAAAACTTTCAATCGGTTCGCATCAATTTCTTCCTCAACGGGAACAATAACGTTCAGCTTTCCAGTGAGATGAGATTTGTAAAACTCTTTGAGATTCCTGTTCAGGATGAACCTCTCGATGAAGAGGGGAAGCCTCGATTCAATCTTCACAAATGGTCCGTTTGGGAAGGTGAGATCCCTGGGCAGCCCGATGGCACTGAAATCAAATGGACTTTTTTCGCATTGGATGTCGATGGATTACACGGCGTTGCTGGGGAAAGAGGATCGACCTCGCCTTATAAAACGATCGTCGTCGATCCCATTAAAAATGATTTCATGCCGATGATTACGGAAGTCGTTGCCAACAATCAGACGATCTTACCCGACCCGGCCGAAGATCCTGAAGACTGTCCGGATGAGATTCCAAACTGCAATTTCGATGATTTCATCGAGATTCACAACCCTACCGATGATCCCATCGATCTCAGTGGAGCTCATGTTTCTAAGGATCCATTTACCAACTTTCCCGGAGTTCAACCTCTGTTCCGAAATAACAATATCTTGGAACCCGGTGAGAGAATCATCGTTTGGGTCGACAACGATGGTTGGATCAATCAACAACCTGGTATCCATGTGGGATTACTTCAGGATCGAAGCCAAGAGTACTTCCGCTACGATGTCAACGGTTACGGGAGAACTCCTCCTCCCTCCGAGAGAATCTTTAACCAAATGGATCCCGTCGAGGAAGCCATTTACCTCTACATGCAAACGAATGATGGTTTGAGAATTGTCAGTAGTGCTCGTTGGGGATCACCCGGTCGTTATGTGGGTGGTGCCGGTGCCGAACCCTCCATCGAACCTCTTGAAGTTCGTTCCGATGAGGCCGTCCGCGATCGAATCGGTTCGATCGACGAAGAGGGAAATTTCTTAGAAGGGGCATTAGCCCGATTCACCCTCCCCGATGGCTCGACGATTTTGAGGACAGTGGGAAAAGACGACGTTACCCCGGGTAAGCCCAACTCAACGCCTCTCGAGCCGGGACAACGGTTCTTAAGAGGGGACGTCACCGATGATGGCAAGTTGGACATCACCGATCCAATTCAACTTCTCACACTTCAGTTCTTGGGGGATGTCGAAGTCTTGTGTATGGACGCTGGAGACTTTGATGACAATGGCAAAATTGAAATCACCGACCCCATCGCTTCCTTGAGCCATCAATTCTTAGGCACTGCAGGACCACCCGCTCCTGGAGGCGAAGATTGTGGTGAGGATCCCACCCCAGATGATTTAGATTGCTTGTTTTTTGCCCAGTGCCCGTAGTCCGCATAGTAGTCGTCTCGTTCCGCGAGGCGGCTCCTGACTAAGATCATAGCTAAGAAGAAATCCTTCTAAGCTGGGTATGAGGATTCCGGATATTAAAATGCCAGAGCCACTCGAGTCAGTCTTTCAGCTCAATAGAGCATTTTTATTATTTAAATGAATTGGGTTCAGAATTACGTTTTCGCTTCGTACGGCTCGCGGAGCGAGCCTACTACTACGCCAAAATCCCATCGACCACTTCCCCGGCGACATCGGTTAGGCGGAAATCTCGACCTTGGAAGCGGTAGGTAAGTTTTAGATGATCCATCCCAAATAGATGGAGCATGGTGGCGTGAAGATCGTTTACTGAAACGGGATCTTTTTGAACACCCCAGCCGACTTCATCGGATTGTCCGTAGACTTCCCCTCCCTTAATTCCTCCGCCTGACATGAACATGCTGAACGAATAGGGATGATGGTCTCTCCCAGTGTTAGCAGCCCGGCCTCCGCGGTTTTCTCCAAGAGGCGTTCGACCAAATTCACTTCCCCAGACGACTAAAGTTTCGTCGAGGAGACCCCGTTGCTTGAGATCATTAATCAGAGCTGCGATCGGTTGATCACACATTTTGGCGTTGTGATCGATTTCATTGTCTAAATTGGAGTGGTGGTCCCAAGAGGCGTGAACGATATTGATGAAGCGAACGCCTCGCTCAACTAAGCGCCTTGCAAGTAAACAATTTCGAGCGAAGGAAGAGAACGTTCCCTTGCCGCCACCGCGAGTTCGAGTGTTCTTGGGGTCTCGACGCTGAACTCCGTAAGCCTCTAAGGTCGATTCTTTTTCTCCTGAAATATCGATGAGCTCAGGGGCTGCTGACTGCATGCGGTAAGCTAACTCATAGTTGGCGATCCGGCTTTGAATTTCAGGGTCGTGTTTCTGGTGAAAATCCTTTTCGTTGAGGCTGTTCAAAACATTCAAAGATTTCCGATTGAGGGCATCGGGCAATCCTTGAGGATTCGAAAGATTTAGAATGGGCTCCCCTTTATTCCTGAAAAGCACGCCTGCATAGGTTGAAGGGAGGAATCCTGATTGCCACAGAGTCGCTCCACCGCTGGAACCTCTCCCCGCAGTGAGAACCACATATCCTGGCAGGTTTTTAGATTCACTCCCCAGGCCGTAAGTCAACCACGAGCCTGTTGAGGGGAGGCCGAACTCGGGTCGACCGCACTGCATCAGTAACTGACCGGGGTGATGGTTGAATTGAGTCGAGTGAAGACTTCTGATCAAGCAGATGTCGTCGGCCACCGTTCCAATATGAGGAAGGAGTTCAGAGAGTTCCATACCTGAGCGGCCTCTTCGGTGAAACTTCCTTTTTGAACCTAATAGAGTGGCAGAGTTTTTCTTGATAAACGCGAAGCGTACGTTTTTTAGGAGGGACTTCGGTAGGGGCTTACCGCTCAGCTCTTGAAGCTTGGGCTTCGGATCGAAGAGATCGATTTGAGAGGGCGCTCCCGCCATAAAAATGAAGATACAGGCTTTGGCTTTTGGTTTGTAGTGGGGAGGCTTCGGGGCCATCGGATCGTTCGTCGAAATCGATTCCGAAGCGATGAGCCCATCTTGGGCCAATTGACTGCTCAGGGCTAAGGCGCCCAACCCACTTGCAGAGGTGGTGAGAAAATCTCTTCGAGTGAGTTCGGGGTTTACAAAGTTGGGATGATGCATCGGTGAATAAGCCATGAATTTACTCTCGAGTTAAAAACGCATCGAGGTTGAGAAGGACTCGACTCAAGCCCGTCCAAGCTGCAGTGGAAACGGGGTCGCCATCGGTCGCCTTCAAGCCCGAGTAAGCTTGAGCTTCATTAGGATTCTCTTTAAACCAAGCCTTCAGCTCCTGCAATAATTGTTGTAGTTGAGCTTTCGAATCGGCATCGAGAGTCTTTGTTGTTACTTTTTGGTAAGCCCATTGAAGACGTTCATTATCCGAATGGAATTGGATTAATAATTCTTTCGCGAAATTTTGAGACGCTTCCTGAAAGACCCTATTGTTGAGCGTGATTAACGCCTGAAGAGGAGTGTTGGAGATCGATCGCCTCAAGGAACTCGTGTTGGAGTCGGGACAATCAAAAGTGATCAGGGTGGGATGGGGAGAGGTTCGTTTAAAAAAGGTATAAAGACCTCTACGGTACCGATCTTCACCCTTACTCGTATTCCATTTGAAATTATTGGCGTAACTCAATTCTGC
>JANQLS010000182.1 GCA_028280485.1 Planctomycetota bacterium | reverse complement strand
GTCCATCATATAACCGACTTGAGGGTGATCGACTCTTTGAGCTAGTTCCACTGCATCCACCGCCCGATAGAGGAAGTCGGTTTGTTCGGGATCTAAGGGCTCCAGCAAGAGTTTAACGTTTACTCTGCTGAGGAATTCACCCACCTCCCGAAGAGGATCGATGACTCGCTCGATCGCTTGTTCGTGGGTATCCCCATCCACCAGGTTCCGTTGACCTGGGGAGCCTAAAATCATGACCTTGCCCCCGACATCGCTACAAAATTGCCCCAAACTCTTTACGAAATCCCAGCTTTTTTTTCGGAGATCATCATCAGGAGTGGTGATGTGTAGGCCTTTGGGGCTCACCAAGAGCCAATGAAGCCCTACGATCTCAATACCGGCTTCTTCCGCTGTTTTTCGAATCTCAGCTCTTTGCTGAGAAGTGACGTCCTCGATATTTTCAGCGACATTAAATGGGGCAATTTCGATTCCATCGAAGCCGATCTCTGCGAGAGATCGGATGGTCTCATCGATCGGAGTCTTGAAAACTTCGCTACAAAACGCATATTTCATGGTGAAACCCAGGTTTTAACCCTTCGATTGTGTGAGTATAGCTGCTGCTTGAGCTCAGTAAGACGGAGGTTTGAAAATGAAAGCTTGGCATTTTAACGAAATCCTAGCTCGAGATCAGCTTTTCCGTTCAGATGATTCTAGAAAGTACGCTATTTCCCCTTAAATTCCTTATTCGTCGATGAAAGAAGGTTCATCACCGACCATGATCGCACAATTTCAAGTTCAGACCCGAGCCCGGGATGATTGGGCTGATATCACTCGTCAAGTCAGGGAAGTCATTCGCGAAGCTTCGATCGAAGAAGGGGTCGCGACCATTTTTATTCCCCATACGACTGCGGGGGTGACCATCCAGGAAAACGCCGATCCACCCTTAAAAGGGGATATCACGAAGGTGCTCAATCGCATTTTTCCGTGGACTGACAACTACAATCACTGTGAAGACAACACAGCGGCTCACCTTAAAACCTGCCTGATGGGGAGTTCAGCTCAAGTGATCTTTTCGGGGAACGAGCCTCTCTTAGGGACTTGGCAAAATGTCTATCTCTGCGAGTTTGATGGACCCCGAAATCGCACGGTAATTGTTAAAATTTCTCCCTGAATCCCAATACGGACGTTTTTGCCTTGGGAAGAAACCCCTTTTTGGGAACAATTAAGGGTATATGCACCTAAGTCTATATGAGGGCCCAGTCCCCCGAACGAGAATTCAGGGACGGAAAACTCAGTTCAAGTCTCCGTGAAGTCACATCTTGAAGTGAACTCGATGATGTGAATTGAATCATTCGAATGAGGAACGCGATACATGATGAGCCGTACACTTCGACTCACCACTTTTACCCTTTTGGGAATGTTTTTAACCGCCAGTCTCTCCGCTCAAGAATGGACTCGTTTTCGAGGGCCCAACGGAGAAGGCTCTAGCGATGTGAAATCGATCCCCACTGCCTTCACTTCCAAGGATTACAACTGGAAGATTTCAATTCCTGGGAAGGGTCACAGCCAACCGGTTTTCTGGGGTAAGAAAATCTTTTTGACCTCAGCCGTTGAGAAGGGGCGCTCTCGAATCCTTTACTGCTTGAATCGAGAAAACGGTGACAAGATTTGGGAGCAGAAGTTTAGTTTTGAGACTCACAAAAAGCATAGCTTAAACAGCTACGCTTCAGCTTCTCCCACCGTGGATGCGGAGCGAGTCTACGCTCTCTTCGTCATGCCTGAGCGATCGCTGCTCATCGCTTACGATCACAAAGGTGAAAAAGTCTGGGACAAAGAATTGGGAGTTTGGGAATCTCAACACGGTCACGGAACCTCACCGATCATTTACAAAGATAAATTGATTCTTGCTCATGATCATCTCGGAAAGAGTTTTGTTCTCGCATTGAATAAAAAGACGGGCGATGAGATTTGGAAAACACCCCGAAAAAGTGATCGCGCGGCTTACGGGACTCCTTGCTTGGTAGAAGTTGATGGAAAGAAGCCCGAGTTGCTCTTTACCAGTAAGTCTCACGGTATTTCAAGCATCGATCCGGACTCCGGAAAGATGAATTGGGAAGCTCCTCTATTCGATAAGAGATCAGTAGGTTCTCCCATCGTCTATAAAAAGAAACTTGCCTTTGCTACCTGTGGATCAGGTGGAGGAGGAAACTACCTGGTCGCCGTTAAGTTAGGTGGTAAAGGAAATGTCGCTGAGAGTCACTTAAAGTACCAACTTCGACAATCGATTCCTTATGTACCCACTCCCGTTTTGGCTGGAGATTTACTCATTCTTTGGAGTGATAAAGGAGTCGTGAGTTGTGTCGATGCCGAATCGGGTGAAGTTCATTGGCGTAAGCGGGTTGGAGGTCAGTACTACGGGTCTCCAGTTTCCGTCAACGGGAAGATCTACGCCGTTTCAACCGATGGTGAAGTGGTTGTATTAGAAGCCTCAAAAGAGTTCAAAGAAGTCTCACGCAATGATTTAGGGGAGCCCAGCCACGGTACTCCTGCAATCGTGGATGGTAAGATGTACCTTCGGACTTTTTCATCATTGATTTGTATCGGTGGGAAGCCGGCATCTTAAGGCTTAAAGCCTGTAGCCGAATTTGTAAAAATTTGGCCAACACAGTAACAATGCCCCCTGTAGAGCCGTCCCTTGTGGGCGTCGTTTCCTGAGCCTACGTGGATCAGTTTAAATAATTCCATTTGCCAAGGAATTGGGCAGGGACGAGCCTTGCCCCTACAAGTGTAAACAACCCTGTAGGGGTGTCCCTTGTGGGCGCCCGTTTCCCGAGTATACGTGGATCAGTTTTAAATAATTCCGTTTGCCAAGGAATTGGGCAGGGACGAGCCCTGCCCCTACAAGGATGAAAACGTTGAGACCAAAGAATAAAGTTTAATGATCCCGGCCAAGTTAATCTTCAAAGGTTCCAGCGAAGAAGTCGAAGGTGATCTTACCAGCGAGGGTAAGGTCTTAGTTCCCGGCGATGACTTGAAAGTAGTCTGGTATCGTTCACCCAAGTGGAATCCAAAGTTGGGTTTTGAAAGGGTCATCATCGGAAGCCATCCTGAACGAGCGGATGTACGTCTCGAAGGGGACGGCATCGGCTTAGAACATGTTCGCATGTACTTTTCGAAAAACGATCCCACGCATATCGATTTTCGCCCCCTCGAAGAAGACAGCACCAAAGTTCAAGGGCGCTGGATCGACAAGCTTGAGATCGTGAGAATGAAGGGTGGAGAAGACATCGAAATTGGACCGTGGCGGTTTCAGTTTGAACTGGATCTCGAAAGAGACCAGGAAAATGAGTTATCCAAATCTAATGAGACGACGGAATCATCTTGATCTAAGAATTGCTTATACTTGGCTCGCCATCTTTATTGGGATGCTGCCGAGTCTTTCAGTATGGGCGCATCCCGCCGAAGATGGAGAATCGACATCTCTCAATCGACAAGCAAAGGCTTTGTTGTCGGATCGTTGCTTTAAATGTCACGGTCCCGATGAGAATGCGAGGAAAGCAAAACTCAGATTAGATATTGCTGACGGTCCCGTTCGGCCTAAGGGAAAGAAGCGCATCGTTATCCTGCCGGGAAATTCAAAAGAAAGCTCATTGATCGAGCGCATCTTTACGGATGATCCCGACGAATTGATGCCTCCTCCGAGTTCCAATCTAACTCTTTCCAAAAAAGAGAAAGAGCTTCTCAAGGCATGGATCAATCAAGGAGCCAAATTCGATCAACATTGGTCCTTCGCTCCGATTGAACGACCGGCTCTTCCTAAAGTATTGAATCCTTCGTGGGCAAAGAGTCCCATGGATGTTTTTGTTCAAGCTCGCTTAGAGAAGAAGGGCTGGAAGCCCTCGAATGAAGCGACGAAGGCTACTTTAATTCGTCGGCTTTATTTAACCTTATTAGGCCTTCCCCCCGAACCGCACGAAGCCGAGGCTTATTTATCCGATACCAACCCAGGTGCCTACGAACGATTGGTGGAACGCGTTCTTCATCATCCCGCGTTCGGGGAGCGTTTAGCTTGGGATTGGTTGGAAGCAGCGCGATATGCGGACTCCAACGGTTATCAAGGCGACAGAGAACGAACCATGTGGCCATGGCGAGATTGGGTCGTCGATGCCTTCAATAAAAATCTCCCTTACGATCAATTCACCACCTGGCAATTAGCGGGTGATCTTATTCCGGATGCTTCCTTCGAACAAAAATTAGCGACGGGTTTTTGCCGGAACCACATGATCAACGGAGAAGGGGGACGAATTCCCGCCGAAAATCGGGTGGATTACGTCATGGATATGACGGAGACCATGGGAACGGTTTGGTTGGGCTTAACTTTGAATTGTTGCCGCTGTCACGACCATAAGTACGACCCCTTGCTTCAGAAAGAGTATTACTCTCTCTTTGATTTCTTTAATCACACTCCCGTCAACGGCGGAGGAGGGGATGGTCAGATGCCTCCCAACATGCAAGCTCCTACAGTTTTTCAGAAATTGGAAGAAGCGCGCTTGCGGGGAGAGATCACCAAACATCTTAAAAAGTTAGAAGGCTTAGAAAAGCAAGAGCTCGCGAAGCTCAAAGAAAACCAGCCACCTGAAGACATCAAAAAAATTCAATCTCGCCCCTGGAATCAACGAGACAATAAGTCTTTAGACAAGTTGATGGGTTTTTGGAATAAGCTCTCGCCTTCCTTCAAAGGAGAGATCGAAAGCTTAAAGCGTCAGAATGATCATCTCAGTCGATATACTCGATCCTATCCCAAGGTGATGATCATGCAGGAACGAAAAGATAAGCGAAAAACTTTTGTTCTCAAGACCGGCTTGTACAACAAACCTACTTATGAAGTGAAGGCGGGGGTACCCCAAGCTTTACCAGCATTGCCTAAAGAAGGGCAACGCAATCGTCTCGCCCTATCGAAGTGGATTGTTTCTGATCAGAACCCTCTAACGGCTCGAGTTACGGTGAATCGCCTTTGGCAGCGATTTTTCGGTCGTGGCTTAGTTAAGACTGTGGAAGATTTTGGGATTCAAGGAGAACTTCCCAGCCATCCTTTGCTCTTAGATTATTTATCCAAAGAATTTCAAGACTCGGGATGGAACCTTAAAGAACTTGTTCGAACAATTGTTACCAGTAGTACTTTCCGACAGTCTTCCAAATGGACGGCTGCTTGGAGCAAAGACGATCCCGACAACAAAATGCTCTCACGCGGGCCGCGCTTCCGACTCTCTTCGTGGATTTTAAGAGACCAAGCCCTCGGAATCAGTGGATTGTTGGTGGATGAAATGGGAGGCTCTCCCGTTAATACCTACCAACCACAAGGAGTTTGGGCCGAGACGACTTTCGGAAGAAAGCGATACTCTCGCGATAAAGGCCGGCGATTATACCGAAGAAGCTTGTACTCGTTCTGGCGAAGGATCATCGGTCCGACGATCTTCTTTGATGAATCGGCTCGTCAGTATTGTTCGGTCAAAATGAATCGAACGAATACTCCTCTTCACGCATTGACAACTCTCAATGCTATTCCCTACGTTGAAGCGGCGAGGGCCTTGGCGCATCGAGGGATTCGCTCTGTAGGTAATGAATCCGAGCAAGAAATTGCGAGAACGCTCTTTAAGCTGGTTCTCGTTCGGGAGCCTTCAACCGAGGAATTGAAAGCTTTGGTGAGTTCTTACGGCAAGATACTTGAGCTCTACAAAAAAGATCCCGGCGGAGCCCGACGTCTTTTGGAAGTCGGAGACATTCGCTTGCCCGAAGTGACGAGCCCTGAAAAATTGGCAGCCTGGAGTGGGGTGGCGCAACTGATCTTGAACCTTGACGAAACATTGAACTTGGAGTGAATGATGCATCCTCTTCAACAAAGACATTTAGAACTCACACGGAGAGAGCTCTTAGGTCGGGGAGGCTGCGGCTTAGGGCTGGGAGCCTTGGCGTATCTTTTAGGCCGAGATGCTCAAGCGGCTGAACCGAAGCCTGAGAAAATGGGTTTGCCTGGGCATCTGCCACA
Organism: Planctomycetota bacterium; assembly: GCA_028280485.1. GTDB lineage: Bacteria > Planctomycetota > UBA8108 > UBA8108 > JACQVS01 > JANQLS01. The sequence goes on along the minus strand of JANQLS010000182.1, from coordinate 65,845 downwards.
TTTCGCTCCCAAAGCCAAACACATTATCTATTTGTTTCAGAACGGAGCGCCGACTCATGTTGATCTCTTCGATTACAAGCCGGCATTAAAAAAGTATCACGGAAAGAAAGTTCCCGAAGAAGCCGTTAAAGGAAAACGCTTCAGTACCATGACGGGAAACGGGGTGGGCAAGTTGTTGCTCGGTAATGTTGAGCCGTTTAAGCAACGAGGACGCTGCGGGGCTTGGGTGAGCGACTTCATGCCTCACACCGCGAATATTGTTGACGATCTTTGCTTCGTGAAGAGCATGTACACCGAAGCAGTCAATCATGCACCCGGCATCTCATTCCTTCTGACGGGTGCCGAGTTACCGGGTCGACCCGCGTTAGGGGCTTGGCTCAATTACGGTCTCGGGAACCCTGCGGATGATTTACCTGCCTACGTGGTTATGACCTCGGTGACGAAGAACACTTCTTGCGGGCAGATTTTCTATGACTTCTATTGGGGGTCTGGATTTCTTCCTTCGAAGTATCAAGGAGTTAAGTTCAGAAGTAATGGTTCACCAGTTCTCTATATTGATGATCCTTCTGGGATGAGCCGAAAGGTTAAGAGAGAAATTCTCGACGGCCTCGATAGCCTCAATGCGATCAAGCGAGATGATTTTCAAGATCCCGAAATTACTGCACGCATGGCTCAATACGAGATGGCCTTCAAAATGCAAACGAGTGTTCCGGAGTTGACGGACTTCTCGAGTGAATCTGAAGCGACTCTCGCGTCTTACGGGCCGGATGTCAAGCAGCCTGGTAGTTTCGCCTACAATTGTTTGATGGCAAGACGATTGGTGGAGCGCGGAGTTCGTAGCGTTCAACTGATGCATGCCGGGTGGGATCAACACAACAGTCTCACGACTGAACTTTACAATCAATGTCGCGATACGGATCAACCTTCAGCGGCTTTGGTTCAAGATCTCAAGCAACGAGGCTTGTTGGAAGACACGCTCGTGATTTGGGGAGGGGAATTCGGAAGAACGCCTTTCCTTCAAGGAAAGCTTAGCGATCGCAAACGTTGGGGACGCGATCATCATCCTTATGCCTTTACCACTTGGATGGCCGGTGGTGGAGTCAAGCCCGGTATTAGCTACGGGGCTAGCGATGAGTTTGGGATCGATGCGGTAGAGAATCGAGTACACGTTCACGATTTCCAAGCTACACTCCTTCACCTCATGGGCGTCGATCATAAAAAACTCACCTACCGCTTCCAGGGCCGAGATTTTAGGCTTACCGATGTGCACGGCCACGTGGTGAAGGATATTCTTCTTTAATCACATTATCGTCCCGAATCCTGAAAGCTATAAAGCTTATTGAAATCCCGTTAACTAGCCCGAAGCGCTAGCGAGGGGCCAACACTATTGAGAATGGGCCCCTCGCTAGCGCTTCGGGCTAGTTAATAAGTATTCCTGTTTGCTCATATGGTCAAAGCTCAAATAAAGCTGGTTAAAAATATAAACGCCTAATCTCATTCCATCTTCCGCTTGGGCTCTTACCTGAGGGTCATTCCACTCGAGGGAAATCGCATCAAAGAGTTCTTGGGCGTGGCGCTTATCAATTTCACTGTGAAGCTTGTAGTGAACTAATTCGTTAGATTTGATCCAACCTCGGTCCACGACCATTCTTCCTATGAATGCGGAAATATCCGCAAAGGCAAACTCTATAATTCCTAAACAACCGACAGCCTCTTCGATCGATCCCAAGTTACAAACACCATCTAAACAGCGGTTAAAGGCCAGTACTTCTGAACCCAGATGTGCTGTTTTTCTTGGGTCTTCTTCAACTCCAATGCTATTTAGAAAAGCTCTGAAGGTTGTTTCGTGAAAGGCTTTGTTGTCAAAGTCGCCGTGTTCTTCAACGACATTATGAAGAATATCGAGTCTTCTTTGAGGATCGGGCATCCTTGAAACTAAAGCCATCATGGGACGAGCAAAATGAAGTACGGCGAAATAAAACTGTATTTGAGAATCTTGAAATTGCTTGAGAGTCGTCGAGTGATCATCCAAGTTGAGAAAGTAGGGATTGTCTAAAATTCCAGAATCATCCAGGATGTCCTGGGCACGTGAGGCCATGGATTGAGAATCGGTTGGAAGGATGGTTTTCATGGTTATATCTCCGAAGAAGGAACGTACCAGGGTAGAGCTGGGTTGAAGCCCACACCATAAACATCGGCTATTGAGAGGTCGGAGTTCTCTATAGCGTTCGTTTGCGCTTTCAGGGTTTCGAGTTGATTTTTAGTTAAACTCAGGAACATGTTTTTATAGCCAAGTTGAGCGGTAAAGGCTTTTGCCTGTTCAATGATTCGCTGAGCTGAAGTAGGGGACCGAAATCCAAAATACGACAGATGAGTCGAGAGAATTTCGTTTTGATTTTGATCAAAAAGCCTTTTTGCTTTTCGGGTGTCTTCTAAGATACCCCAAGCTTGATTTTGATTATCGATGAGGCCCACTGGGGTCATCTGGGAGCGTTGAATTGCATCCCCAGGGAGTGGCCAGTAGTTCAGCTTTGCGAAAGCGTCATACAGTCGATAGACCTCATCGATGGGTGCCTCTTGACAATTAGGAATGTAGGATTCGCTTACCGGAGTTGGGATCCGAAGAATCTGTAATTCTTGGAGGCGTTTGAGTTGTGGTATGCCGAATCGGCCTGAGTAGAGATCGGGGGTCGCTTGAGTTCCTCTCATCACCACCGCATATGCGGGATCAGAAGATCTCTTTCTCCATTCAGAAGCGGTTTTTAGAAGGTTGAGTAAGGTGCGCCCATTTCTGTGTTGCGGGCTTACTTTTAAGTCGCCCAGGTAAGCAGCTTGGAAGTTTTCGCCCTCAGGATTTTTAATTGTCTTGGTGGCGATAGATAGGGTTCCAATGACGGCCGAGTTTCGCTTCGCAACGAAACAACGAGTGGGGCCGGTTCCCATACTTCGATAAAAAAGGGAATAATCAGTTCCGTGATCGATGTGAAAAGAATTTTCAGCATCCAAAGGATAAGTGAATTGAGCTTCGAAGCTCTTTAATTCTTTGCTGAGATTACTGGTGTCCTCACGGATTTCGAGGTTGGTCATCATCGTTTCAGCCCAACATGTAAGGCGCGATAAAAATAGCTTAAGTCTTTCGCCAGTAAGCTTTCAGCCCTTTCGAAGTCCCAGTAGAATCGTTGACCTCTTCTTGGAATGTCTAAAGTGGAATTAAGTTGGCGGATACAGACGATTCCACCAGGCTTCAATACTTTGTAAGCTAACTCTAAGGTGAGTTCTGCTCGTTGGGGATCAAGCCAATCGAGGATATTAGAGAGGTGTAGGTAATCGATGGATTCCGGATCCGTAACTTCAAGAACTTCATCCATAAATCGATTTGAAAAATTCAACGAGGCTTGAACCTTTTGTTGCTCTAAGTCGAACCAAGGGGCTTCAAAACCATCTCGATATCGTCCCAGGAGCACTTGATAAAGGTAAGGATTTTCGTTGGGAGAAAGATGAATCAACGCATGAAGTGTTTGATTTATGAAATGTTCATGAAAGTCTATACGGCGATTTTGGGTCGCGGCTTCACCGAAAAACTCGATGAGAAGATCGAGAGGCATCGAATGGGTAAAAGCTTGTCGAATGGCTTCTACTAGTTCAGGGTTTTGATTTAAAAACTGTTCCCGATCATTTTTAGACTTTAATTGAATGAGAAATTCAATCTGCTCACAAACATTGAGTAAGTGATATTGAAGCTGAGCAAAGATTCGTTCGTATCGACCAGCGAGGTCGGGCCCGTAATAGGTGACGAGGTCGGCTGGACCTAAATCATCCAGGCGGTTTCCATACTTGCTTAAAATCTTTTTCAAAGATTCAGATCGCTCCGGAGCATCCATAAATTGATGCCCTAATATTCTTAACCTATTTTCTTTGGACTGATTCTCTAAGAGATTTAATTTTAGTTGGGTCAATACCAGTTGAGAGGGATTGGGATCCACACAATGAATCGAATTGGCATGAGGTGCTAAATAACTGGCCGTGCAACCTCCAGAAGCCACCATCAGAATGTTGGGAGAAGCAGGGAGGCTTTGGAGGAGTTCAAGGTCGATGCTTGGATCTTCTCGTACTTGTGCAAATCGCAACGGGAGGCTTAATGCCTCTTTGATCCAAAAGCCAGAGCTGATGTCTTTAATCTTAGAAGAATTCATTCGATTTCCTCCCCGACTGTTTGTGATTTGAGAGAGAGTGGTCGTTTTAGAATTCATGACGGCTTGCACCTCTGAGAATAGAGCTTGGCTCAGGGAAGGTTTCGAAGACCAACCTTAAAGAAGCGAGTGTGCGATTTGGGTCAGGATACCTTTTCTTGTATCGTCGGAGCTGAGCTGAAGTTCTTTTGAAATGGTCGAGATTGTTCCCAAGCCTAATATGGACCAAGCGACGAGTTCGCTTGAAAAGGAAGGAGGGCTTGCACCTTTAGAGTCCGGCGATTGTTCTCGATGGTTCTCGACTAAAGATTGAATGGATTGGAAAAATTTTTGGTAGGTTTCAAGGAGAGCTTCTCGGATCTCATCATCATTGAGTTCGCTTAACGCAGAAAACAAAATACGATGGTTACCGAACTCACCGATGTGTTCCGATTCGTAGGTTAAAAGAGCTTGGCCGATGGATTGCCCAGAAAGAATTGCTTCTTCACAGAGCTTCTCCCAGATCGATCCCGTGTTATCGAAGACATGCTGAATGGCTGCAATAAACATCGCTTTCTTATCTGGCCACAAGCGATAGAGGATGTTCTCTTGTACGCCCAAGCGACGGGAGAGTTCCTTAGTTGTGGCTCCTCGGTATCCCAGCTCAACAAAGGTTGAGGTGAGTTTTGGTAGAAGCTTGATGCGTTGATCTTGAATTTGACTAGGTCTGGCCATGTCGTTATTATGTAAGCAAATACTTTAAGTATCCACTTACTTTATGGTGAATTTTTAAGTCGTTTTATAGCTTAGGTTTATGTTTTTTTGGGATTGCGTTAACATTTTAAAGGCGACATACGCCCAGGAAGCCCGAAGCTTTAGCGAGGGATAGCAGCCAGCAGGGTTCTGGGCAGCGAATGCGTCCAACAGTCCGATTTGTCGCTAGGATTAAATCATGAAACCCAAAACGATTTGTGATTTCAAGTGAATCGATATCCCTCGCTAAAGCTTCGGGCTTCCTGGGTTGGTGGTTTCATTTAAGACTAATAAGGGGTTGTGTGATCGTCCTTAGGTACAGCAGCTCTTAATAAGCTGATATTGCCCTCCCAATGAAATTTTTCCCAGGAGGGAGTTCCTATTAAACTTCCTTACTCACCACTCATTGATTTCCGTAAAAGGAGTTCATATCTGTCAATGAAATCATTGGCATCGATATAAAGGGTAGGGGGAATCTTACTAAGGTCGATGGGCTCATGGGTCTCTAAGTCTAGAACTTGGACATTAGACACCTCGATCCAATGGCCTAAATTTTCACCGCTGACTTCAGTTCCTTCAGGAAGATAGCCTACTTTTTTGAGTGAGGATCCTTTCTTGACATAGATGAAGCTCTTAGCTCTCACCGCCCCACTGACCGCCAGGGAGGATTTTTTTGAATCTTCACGCCAGGGAAAATATACAAAACAAGTAACAAAGATGAGGAGAGAAACGAAGGATAGAAGGAAGCAGCTTTTGAAGGTGCAACCGATTGTTCCTTTAGGCTTCAATAGCGTATTCAAGCGTGGTGCGGTATCGCTGGGGGTCATTCTGTTAATGTCCACAAATTCCGGCACTTTTACGTTGATCTGTTTTTCTTAATCAATAAATAAATTTATAGATGCTCCAACGATGTAACTGAGTACAGTTCCGAGGATCCAAAATCCTTTTGAAAAACCCATGAATGTTTTTGTTTTTGAATAATGAGCTACCAAGCAAACTGTTGTCAGGCAGCAACCTAAAAAACCGTAGGCGATTGCAGGGATTTTAAGATCCTTTAGTTCGAAATCTTTGGGGATTCCATCAAGAAATGTGAATAAACCTATCACTAAGCTTAGAGCAAAAATGACAAAGCTTCCTAAATGGATCTGCATTTTGATTCCTTAAAAAAAATACAATGCCCTAAACACCTTGATTCTATTGAACAAAATAGGTAATACCTGCACCAACACCGTAGCTAACGAAACAGCCAGTAATCAATAATCCTCTTGTCATTCCAATGAATCGTCGCCCCACTGAATTATGGGCAATCCAGCAAATGACGAAGAGGCAGATGAGACTGATGGAATGAATAATCAAGAGAAACCATTTGCTATAGGGATTCGGTGTAGAATCGAGTTCAGATATAGTTATGACTCCTAACATCATGCTCAATCCAAAAATTAGCTTATGCGGAATCGTAACTTTAATATCCATAACTGCTCTTAATTCATCGATAGGATTGTTGAATATAAGCTTTCCTCTTACTGCTGGCTCAAATCCAAGCCCTTGCCGGTTGTATCCGTAACTCTAAAACTGAACTCCCAGCCGACAACCCCCTGGAAGATTTTGAAGAGGATGCGATTTTTACCCTTCTTGAGATCTACCTGAACAGTGTCTTGATCTAAGACGTAGCCGCGGGGGACCATTTTGTTGTAGACCTTTTTGCCGTTGAGCCAACATGCGGCGCCATCATCACTTCCGATTTTAAATAGTGCTTTTTGATCTTTGTCGACTTCGATCTCTTTGTAAGCGTAGATGAGTACATTTTGAGTTCTACGGAACAGTTTGAGTAGGTCGAGTTTTCCGTCGGAAGTCAGTTGCTTGAGTTCTCGCCAACGAATTCGGCGAGCACCGATCCGATGCACTTTGTCGTAACCAAAATCTTTCTTAGCGAGGTACAAAGGAACGGGAAAGTGATCCTTGGAAGCATCTTCAGGACCGGTGTGAAGAATGGGGGTCGTCGACATCCACTCTAAGATGAATCCCTGCTTCTTTAGTTTTTCAAGGGGATCAAAGCCCAGATCTTTTAATCCACTCACCGCCTCTAATACGATCGTGCTTGGGAATTTTCCATTCATGATCTTTTCGAGGATTTCTTTGGCTATAGCTTGTTGATCGGGTTTTTTGCCGATCTTTTTAGCTACAGAGATTCCTCCTCTTGCCGCTTCAATTCCTAAATTAGGATCACTGAGATAATGGGAGGCTAATTTCAACGATTCAGGGCTGGAGGTTGCTAAAGCTAAACTCAAGGCTCTTGAATGTTGGGAGGTTGAAGCTTGTTCCGAGCTTAAAATTTGTTGGCAGATCTGATAGGTCTCAGTTGTTTGGTTTTGCTCTAACTTGCCTTTTGCGATGCTTAGTAAACCTTCGATGGCGACCGGGCGAATCACAGTGGGCCCCGTTTTGCTCAGTTGTGCGTACACGTCTTTAAGATTGGGATCATTGAGCTTTCCTAGTGCACTGAGCGCTGCGATTTTCAATGCCGAGTCTTGGGCTTGACTCGCGGCCCGAATTAAAGCTTGAGATCCCTCGGGATCTTTAGAAGCTAAAACTAACAATAAGCCGGGACGTTCTTCAACGGGTCGAGTGGCAAATGCTTTCCGAAGAGCTTGAACGACTTCAGGGCCTTCAAGTTTTGCTAACAGTCGGTTGGCCTTCCTTCTGACACGCTTACCGGCATCGCCGGTCGCTTGAACGATAAGTCCTAATTGAGCGAGGCCATCCTTTTTCGTTGCTCCATGAAGAGCGTGTTCCCTTTGATGAGCCAAGGGCGCATTCGCGAAGGCGTTTTTATACAAGCTGATGGCTCTCTGTTGATCGACCGATTCGGCGATCAGATCTGCCAGTCGAAGGTATTCACTCCAGAGTCGTTCGAGCCCCATATTGCCAGGTGCTTTTATCGCGGATTCAAAAAGTCCAATACTTTGAACTTCACCCTTTCGGGCTAAACATTCTAATGCGTGAAGTCTTAAGCCATCGGCATTCCCGACTTTGGCGTAACGGAGTAAAGCTTGAGTTGCCTTCGGGTGATTCTTTTTAGTGAGAGAGTATAAGAAAGCGGGCTTCGTTTTGGCTTCGGCTTTATCTAATGCTTGAATCAAGGCTTGAATCGAGGCTGAGCCCGGAATGGTTTCCAAGGCCGTTCGAGCTGCTTCACGCACATGGCGATCTGAATGTCCAAGACGACTTGAAATGAGCGCGACGCTTTTATCTCCGGCGATACAAGAAAGAAGAAAGAGACCTTCTCGTTGAGTATTCAAATGAGGATCGGATTCGAGAAGCGTTCTTAAAGCTTGGCAGACGTCACCCCGTTCTTCTCCACCACCTGGTCGGCCCGCGTGGTGAACGATGATTTCTAAAGAGGCTCTCGCAGTGACGGCGATATTTAGATTGCCGTTATTCAGAAGTTTTCCCAAAGGAGCTACTGCCTTTGCACCAAACTGCGTGGCTTTCTTTCTCGCTTGAAGCCGAACGTTATCATCGGCACTTTGAATCTCTTGGAGCCAAGACTCGACAGATTGAGATTCCGTTCCAAAAAGATTTGAACTCAAGCCTGAAAAACAAACAACTGCGATGAGAAGGATGGGTTTTTGAATGAATGTTGGTTTCATGGCTTAAATCCTCCAGGGTGAACGATAGGCTTTTGACATAAATCGATTGGCTTCTTCATCGCCGATACATCGCTCTTTAACCGGATCCCAATGGAGTTTTCTTCCCAGTTGATACGAAAGATTACCCAAGATGCATAGTGCGGCTACTCTCACTCCAGATTCGATATGCATGATCGGTTGTTCGCGAGTGCGAACACAATTTACCCAATCTTGTTCATGCCCGGGGCTCTTGTAAGGCTTGTAACCATCTTCAGGGCCGTTGTACTTCATCGCCTTATCTTCAGTCCAAGTTCCTCCATCCCCGCCGCGGACGACTAAAGTGTCTTTTTCACCGTGATATCGGGCGCCAAATCCATTCAGTTTTCGCAACTCTTCGGGGCCGGGTTGACTCCAGGTCATCTTCCAGTCTGGATTTTTAAATTCGTATTTAATCTCCATGTCGGTGGGGCAGTCGAAGAGACCTTTTTCTGGGGGCTTCCCTGTGGCTTCGACGCTCACTGGGCCCGTGTGGTCAGCTTGCATAATGAAAAAGGCAACACTCATGACATGAGCGCCGCGGTCTCGAATTTGACCTCCGCCAAAATCAAGGAACCAGCGAAAGTTAAAATGCACACGTTGAGGATTGTAAGGTACGTAACGATTCGGACCGATCCAGAGGTCCCAATCGAGTTGCGAAGGAGGCTTTGTGTTGGGTTGAAATCCTCCGACGGGATTGGGGTAATGCCAACATTCAACCCAATTGACCTTCCCGATCTGGCCGTTATTGATGAACTCACTCGATTTGTACGCAGCGTGAGTGGATCTTCCTTGGCTTCCAACTTGAACGACTCGATCGTAGCGCTTGGCGGCTTTTACCATCGCTCGTCCCTCTTCGATCGTGTTGCAAGCGGGCTTTTGCACGTAAACATCCTTTCCCGCTTCGCAGGCCATCACCGCCATGATGCCATGCCAATGATCAGGAGTAGCGATGATCACTCCGTCTAAATCTTTTTGATCGAGGAGGCCTCTGAAATCCTTGTACAGAGGAACGTATCGCCCAATCTTGTCAGCAGCTCGTTTGAGATGGTTTTCATCGACGTCACAAAGTGCTCCAGCAAAGTTCTTAAAGAAATTCAAGTGGGCACTCCCCATACCGCCTAAGCCGATGTGTCCTGTACGAATTTTTTCGTTGGGAGAGTTTTGACCTAAGATTCCCGTCGGGAATATTGCGGGAGTTGCTAAGGCGCTACTTGAAAGAAGGGATTTCTTTAGGAAGGATCGTCTCGATTGAACTTTTGACATGAGTTTTACCTTTGAAGGACCTCAAGAAAAACAGGAACGGTGTTCTGCTTTAGGCTGACTTTGTTCTTAGAGATTTCTGATGTGCATCGATTGAATGTTCGTTCATAAATGGATCCTTCATCATACTAAAATTAGAAATCTGAAGCATGTTCTGTTTCTAAGTTGGAGAACTTTTTTACATCGATCACCCAAGATTTCTTTCTGGTGATGGGAGAAACAAAATGATTTTAAGAAATAATTTAGAATCCGCTGTTATTCCTAGGATAAGATGTTGGGTGTTTATTCTGTTTGGAGGTCTTGAAACCTGTCTCGAAGAGTCGAGGCCACACGGGGTAAGTAAAAGAAGAAAAGTAGGCTAGTTCGCTAACCGCCAGAGGAGATAATAGTGTCGATTCAATATGTTCCAGCTCCAGAAATTGAGGAACAAGTTTGGCAGATTGCCGCTCAGCTCGATATGAAGCACATCGATACTCGAGTACGGTGTGTTCGAAGTGTCGGGAGTCAGTCTCGTTGGACTTTGGCTCGCTGTCATGCGATGTCCAAAGTCTTCCCCACGGCTTTAGGGATGTCGATGTACTATGTGATCGAGGTGATTACTGAAACTTACGATAAACTTTGTGAAGTGGAAAAAACCAAGACCTTGATTCACGAAATGCTCCATATCCCACCAAACTTTGGGGGGGGATTAAAGAGCCACAAATATGTTACCGACGCAAGAGTGGATAAGTTGTACGAAGAGCTTTTGAAAATTGAAGCTCTAACCCAACGAGTAGATCTCGACCGATATCTCGCTTAAAGTAAACCTATTTGATTCAGAACTTTGAATGCCTAAGCTAATGATTCTTTTACGCGCCTCATTTTTCTTTGTATTTTCAACCTACCTATTATTAACGACTAATTTTGCCGCTGATTGGCCTACCTACCGTAGTGATAATGCTCGAAGTGGGGTCACTCAAAGTGAAATTCAATTTCCACTCAAAGAAGTTTGGGCTTACCGCACTCCACACGTTCCGATTCAAGCGTGGCCAGGACCTGCTAAGTGGGATGGTTATCATAAGATTCAAGGTCTGAAAGACCGCATGGTTTTCGACCGTGCTTTGCATGTCGTGGGAAAAGGTCAGCGTGTTTACTTTGGCTCTTCGGTTGACGATAAAGTTTATTGTTTAGACTTAAAAACGGGGAAGAAACTGTGGGAATTTTATACTGAAGGTCCCGTCCGATTAGCTCCCAGCCTCGATTCCGATCGAGTGTACATCGGCTCCGATGACGGTTACGTTTACTGTTTGAGTCAAGCGAAAGGTGAGCTTCATTGGAAAAAGAGAGTGGGCCCCAAAGATTTAAGACTACCTGGTAATGGTCGCATGATCTCCCTCTGGCCGGTAAGATCTTCGGTCGTTGTTCTCGATGGAAAGGCCTACGCCGCTGCGGGTGTTTTGCCCTGGGAGCAAGTGATACTTAAGGCTTTTGATGCCAAAACGGGCGAGCAGCTTTGGGAGACGACTCGTAAAGATCTTCCGGCTCAAGGTTACATGCTCGCTTCTCAAAAACGTTTGTACGTCACCGCTGGTCGGGAGCGCCCAGTTGTCTATGAACGAGAAACCGGAAAGCGCCTCTTTCAAATCGAAGGTGGAGGCGGGGGGACATACGCTCTATTAGTTGGTGACGAACTTCACTACGGTCCGGGAAAAGTCGGTGAACTCAGCGTGAGTCGCCAAGGAGCTAAGGATCAATTAGCCAGCTTTAAGGGACATCACATGATCGTCGATGGTTCTACGGCATTTCTTCAGTCGGATGATTCTCTCTCTAGGATGGATCGAGATGAACATTTGAAGTTTTATTCTTTAAGAAGGAAAGCTCACGGTCGACGAGGTTCATTAGAGAAACAAAAGAAAGCGCTTCAAAAACTCAAAAAAGTTGAAGAGGTTAAAAAAGTTGACGCCTTAATCAAAGAGCTCAACTTAGAGATTTCAGAATTAACTAAAAAGATGCACGCCTGTGAACGCTGGAAAGTGAAATGCGATGCACCCTATTCCATCGTGTTAGCAAAAAATTGCTTGCTTGCCGGAGGTGAGAATCAAGTACAAGCTTTCGACGTTCAAAGCGGGAAGAAGCTTTGGGATATTCCTGTTCAGGGAGAGGCTCAGGGTTTAGCCATCGTTCAAGGACGGCTTTTAGTGAGTACTCACAAGGGGATTATTCATTGCTTCGAATTTGACCCGGAACAAAAAAATGTAGCTAAAAAGAAGCCTAAGAAAGTTAGATTCGACTTAGGACCCAGCGGTACTCGAAAGAGGAACAAAGATTCAGGAGGTACAGTTGTCGAAGGAGTTTTAGGGCCGATCTTAGAATATGTCTCTGACTCCCAAGTGAAAGTCATGTGGGAGACTCAATCGCCCTCGACGACTCATGTCACTTTTGGAGGTCAGGATTATTCAAAGAAGGGTTTTCGGAAGCGTCATGAAGTTCAGGTTGATGCCGTCTCTCAAGAACGGGTTTACCGTTTTAATTTAAAAGGAGATTTTCAGGATGAAGGTTCGTGGAAGTCTCCAAATTATGAGTTCGATGGATCTTTCTTTTACCTCGCACCCAAGGTTTCTCACTTAAAGACCGAAAAGCCCGATGCCTGGGCTTCTCGAATCTTATCTGTTTTGAGCCAGGGTGTTTTGGATGCAAAGACTTTACCTCTTGAATCCACTGAAAGGGTTAAAGGTTATGCTTTGATCCTAGGAGTCGGGAATGGCGCCCTCGTCGATGAGCTGCTCGCTTGGAGTGATCTTAAGCTCGTAATCATCGAACCCAATTCTCAGGAGAGACTCTTTCACCAAAAACGCTTGGATGCTTTGGGGGTCTTAGGAGTACGAGCTAATTTTATCGATAGTGACCTAAAGCCGATTCCTTTCGTTCCTTACTTTGCCAACTTAATAGTTGGAGTCGATCCCAAAGTCACTTCTCAGTTAAAAGCTAAGGCTTTGTTCAAGCATCTTCGCCCGGCGGGTGGAGTTTATGTCGAAGCTCACAATAAAGGTTCAACCTCAGTATCGACCCAGTTCCATCAACTGTTTAAAGAGCAAGTTGAACCTCTGTCGTTCAAGATTTCGGACAAGAGTTACTCACTAATTAAACGTAAGCCTCTACCCGGTTCGGGGAGCTGGCAGCATCAATACGGGCCGTCAGGTAATTCCGCTTGTAGTGATGACGCTTACATTCACGGTGAGATCAGCGTGTTGTGGTTCGGGCGCCCTGGACCTCGTCCCATGCCGGATCGGGGACCTCGTAATCCTGCACCCCTAGCGTCGAACGGAAGGTTATACGTTCAAGGTAACCGCACCCTCTTTGGGATCGATGCCTACAACGGAACAATCCTGTGGTCGAAACAGATTCCTACGATGCGAAGAGCCAACATGCCTCGTGATTGTTCCAACATGGTCGCAACTCCCGATGCCTTGTACGTGGCGTTCGGTGATTACTCTGTCGCCTTTGAGGGGAGAACGGGAAAACGCAAGATCGATTTACCAGTCTTAGAGAGCCCCAAAGGAGAAAAACGTCATTGGGGTTATCTTGCCAATCAAGGCCGGGCCTTGTTGGGGAGTGGAGTTCATCCTGGTTCTCAATACCTTGGCGATGAAGGCGAATGGTTTGAGCACTTCAAGAAAGATCAAATTTCTCGGGTGGCCAGTGAGTACGTTTTCTCAGTCGATCGCCACACCGGTTCCCAAAATTGGCGTTACGACGGAGGGGCTGTCGTCAATTCTTCGATCGCTGTCGATGAAGAAAAAATGTTTTTTGTGGAAGGGCGCTCTGAAGAAGCCAAAGGAGCTAAGGGGCGATTAAGTCCTAAGGAGCTTAAAAAACAACAGTTTCTTATCGCGCTAGATCTCCACACGGGAAAGAAATTGTGGGAGCGCGAATTTGATTTCAGCTTACTTCAATACACTACGTATTTAGCCGTCAGCGAAGGGCATATCGTCGTTTGCGGAACGGATGAAGGGAAGAAGTATCACATCTTTGTGTTTGATACCAAAGAAGGTAAGCCCCTGTGGGAGCACCATGAGAAAGCTCACAAAGATCATCACAGTGGTCATTTAAGCCGGCCGGTGATCATCGGAAAGAAGCTCTACATCAACAAGCACACTTACAAATTAGAAACGGGAGAAATTCTCTCCGTTCATAAATTTGATTACCACGGTTGCGGAACGCAAGCTGCGTCCAAGGGAGCGATCTTTCATCGCTTCGAGTACCACGGAATGCTCGATCTTAAAACCGGTAAGCGAACTGAATTTTTAGGGGTACGGGGAGGTTGTTGGCTCGGGCAAATTCCAGCAGAAGGATTGTTACTCGCCCCAGAAACCGGATCGGGTTGTTCTTGTACCCATGCCTTTCAGACTTCGTTGGCGTTTTATCCGGTGCGGCAATGATGGTCGTTCCAATTATTTGTAATTGAAACTTAACTAGCCCGAAGCGCTAGCGAGGGGGAATTTCCCTCGCTAGCGCTTCGGGCTAGTTAAATGAATGTTGTTTTAGGGCGAGATCTTGGTAGCCAAATTCGCCAGAATTTGGGTCGATTTTTTAAAACCTCAATTCAAGGTCTCGTTTTCCATCTGAAGTGACAAGCCCCCCTTTGCGAATTCCATCGCACGATCTTCGAGTTCTTTTCGAGACTTTCGTTCGAGTTCAGCTAAGAGAGCTTCATTGCCCTCATTTTTAGCTCTCAGTAACTCGATAGCGAAATCTTTAACTTCGATATCACTGTCAGCTCGGGCAGTCTGAACGATGATCTCCTGTGCTTCTTCACTCGGGTGATCACTCATCGCTTTTAACACCGCTCGACGAATTCCGGGATTGCTATCAGTCAGCTTGGTTTTTAGCGCATCCAATCCTCGAGGAGAGCCTTGCTGGCCCAGTGCCGAAATAGCACTGTAACTTAAATCGGGGTCATCGATTTTCTTGATCAACTCTTGAGTGATTTCAGGATGCGGGAAGGTTTTGAGTAAATCAGCAGCCATGCTTCGAATCCACCAGTCCTCTTGACTGTTGAAGATTTTCAGCAAGGGGGGGATTAAGCCTTCATCATTAGATCCTGTTGCCATGATCATCGCACCGACTCGAATCCCTTGATCTTCATCAAGTAAGAGGGGTGGAAGGGCTTCAGTAAGATCGGATGAAATCTTTTGCATAGACTCTAAGCTTCGTTCACGAACCCAAGAGGCGACTCCGGTGAGATGGTTGAGAAAGATTTTTAAGACTCGTTGTCGATCAGGCATCTCCTTAAGGAGTTTAACGGCGATCTCACGAATCTCGGGCTCCTCATCGGCGAGCATAGGCAAGAGGCGCTCTTCGATGGCATTTTGTGATTTCTTAGCTAGGCGGCTTAGCGCAGTTACCATCAAGCCTCGGCACTCGTGATCTTCAAGAGCGATGCGTTCGAAGAAGGGTTCGACGATTTCTGGTCGGGGGCGCTTCGCGAAGGCTTCGATGATGATTCGACGGATCTTTGGATCGTCATCGGAGATACGAGCTCTCAGCATTAAGAAGCAAGTTTCATTATCGATATTCGAACTGAGAATTCGGGTCGTACGTTGAGCAATTTTCGAATCGGGATCTCTAAAAGTCACCTTTAAAAAGCCGAGGTAATCTTCCCAGTTGGGGCTTTGATGGATGAGATCTAAAGCGGCTTCCCGGATTTCAATCTTCTTGGAGTGAACCATCTTGCTGAGATGAACAGAGACTCGTTTTCCATCGAGGCGATGGATGAGGGAGGCCATCTCTTTTCGAATGTTTTCAGATTTTCCGGGGAGCTCCCTCAATAAAGAGTCGGCGATTTTGGGATCTTGAAGGGCCGCAATCCGCTTGTGAGCAAACTGGCGCACCGCACCTTTAGAATGGGAGACCATCCAAAGGTTTTTACTTGGGAGAAACTCTGGTGAGGCGCCGAGTTGTTCTAAGATTTCACTCAGATTCTCAGGGCTCATTTGAGCATCGGATTGAATTTTTTTGATGAGCGAGGAAATGTTCTCGGATTTGCCGAAAAGGGCCATGCTCAGTTCTCCAAAGTTTAAAGGACAGTTCAGTTATTATTAAGTGACAAGAGTTAGCGAATCTTACGAACGAATTCCATCTCGAGACCTTCGATATCGGAGGTGTTTTCTCCTCGTTCAGATTTCACTCGGTCGAGTTCACGTCCAACGATCGACGGATCAGAACAGTAGCTCTTGGCCACTTCTTCAACGATTTTTCCTTCGGTGAAGAGTTGGATGATGTGCTGATCGAAAGTCTGCCAACCGTAGGGTTGAGCATCGTGGATGACTTGATAGAGAGTTTTATCTTCAGACTCGCCATTTTGAACCAACTCTCGCGAACGTAAGTTGGATCCCATGATTTCTAAGGCTGCAACTCGACCGCCGCCTTTTTTCGGGAGAAGACGTTGACCCACAACGTACTGTAAAACTTGAGTCAGACGGCTTCTGACGAGTTGGCGTTCTTCAACGTTAAACATACCGGTGATCCGGTTGATCGTTTGCCCGGCATCGATCGTGTGCAAAGTACTCAAGACCAAGTGGCCCGTTTCAGCTGCTTTTAAACCGATCTCCATCGTTGCTCGATCTCGCATTTCACCCACTAAGATCACCTTAGGAGCTTGACGAAGTGCGGCTCTCAATCCGTCAGTAAAATCGGGAAAGTCGAGTCCTAATTCTCTCTGATTGATCGTTCCCATTTTGTGAGGATGGGTGAATTCAATCGGATCTTCTAGGGTGACGATATGCACAGGGCGAGATTGATTAATTTGATCGATGATCGCCGCTAAGGTCGTCGATTTACCAGAGCCCGTGGCTCCCGTCACCAAAACTAAACCGTTATTCAGCTTTGGAATTTCGTCGAGGATGGGAGGTAAATTGAGCTTGGTGAGGTCAGGGACTTCACTCGCTAAAACCCGCATTACGATGGAACAATTTCCGCGTGCTCTAAAAACGTTGACTCTGAAGCGAACCCCATTACTCAACGCGTAAGCACAATCGCAGGAACCAGTCTGCTCTAAGGTCTCATAGAGATCTTGATCCCCTTGAAGTAAGGCTTTAACGACATTGTCGATTTGAGTTGCCGTTAAGGGTTGAACCAGTGGACCTACTTGTACTGGGGTTAGCTTCCCGCTGACTTCTAATTGGGGTTCACGATCTTTGGTGAAGTTTAAATCCGATGCACCGGGATTTTGGGCTAGTAAGTTGATGAGGGCTTGGTCTAAAACTTCGCGTCCGAAACCTGCTGAGTTCATTGAAATAATCTCGCTTAGAGGCTAACTGTTTTTCTTCGTTTTTCGCCGGATTGAGGGGAGTCTTTCTTAAGAATCCCTTCCCATTCTTCAGGAATCGAGGTGAGGAAATCGGCGAAGGGTTCTTTTAGAACAGCCTTATCGAAAGCTTCTTCAGGAGAGATAATTCCCTTTTGAAGAAGTTCCATCAAACCGTCATCCAAAGATCTCATTCCCAACCGTTTACCGGTTTGAATCATGTTCATCAGTTGGTGAGTTTTTCCCTCACGGATAATGTTGGCAACTGCAGGAGTGCCGACCATGACTTCTAAGGCAGCGACTCGACCTCGACCATCTGCTCGCTTACACAAGGCTTGAGCGATGACTCCCTTGAGAGACTCACCGAGAGTGGTTCGAACTTGTTCTTGGGCATCGGTGGGGAAAACATCGATAACCCTGTCGATTGTTTTGGGGGCACTTTGGGTGTGAAGAGTCCCAAATACTAAGTGACCGGTTGAAGCTGCTTCTAAGGCGAGAGAGATGGTTTCTAAGGTTCGCATCTCGCCGACCATAATGATGTCAGGGTCTTCTCTGAGAGCACCTCTCAGTGCTGCCGAGAAACTTTGGGTGTGAGGTCCGACTTCACGGTGAGAAACCAAGCTGTTCATACGAGAGTGTTTGAACTCGATGGGATCTTCGATCGTGATGATATGGTCGCGACGATTCTTATTGGCATAATCGATGATAGCGGCGAGAGTCGTTGACTTTCCGCTACCTGTCGGTCCAGTCACTAATACCAAACCCTTTTCCATCATGGCAAATCGACGTGCGATGTTAGGGAGGCCCAACTGATCGATTGTCATAATCTTGGCGGGGATTTGTCGGAAGACAGCACCAACTCCTTTAATCTGCCTAAAGAAATTCGCACGATACCGACTGACACCGGGAAGCTCATAAGCGAAATCAACATCACCGGTTTCTTCAAACTCTTTGAGTTTATGCTCGGGGGTGATTTCAGCCAGCATATCCATCAATTCATCGTGAGTGAGTTCATGATATTTGATGGGTTCGATGTCTCCTTGAACGCGTAAGCATGGAGGGCTTCCGGACATCATATGCAGGTCAGAAGCTCCCTGGGTATTCATGAGTCGGAAGAAGGCATCGATCTTTGCCATGTGATTATCTCCACATGAAGAAGTCAAAATGAGTTAGAAGTTAGAGGATCCTGAATAGAGATCTCCAACTGAAAATATGAAAATAGGAATGCCTCTTCATCGGCAATTTGAGGAAGGGAATTTAGGGAGAGTGAATTCCTTTGTGCCATCTTCCGAGTAGATCGATTTTTCGGAATATCGAGGGTTGTTTGGTAGGGAACTCAGAATCGATGAGCAAAAATCCGTACAAATTCAGATTACTTCTTTAGCATTTTAAACAGGATGAATCCGCCGGCTGTAGCTAGAGCTAAGCCAAGGATAGGGCTAAGGTAATCAATTTCGACCTCTTCACCCACATAGGAGATGTTGGGTTTACCTTCTAGGTAATGAATAGGGAGCGACCTTTTCCCTTTATAGCTTTCTAATTGAGTTGAACTGAGAGCAAATTTCTTTTTGAGTACTTTCGATCTTCCATCGACCACTGCGCTATAAGAAACCTGAATTTTCTTTCGAGTGATGCCTTCACTCGCTTTATCTCCAAAGAGAATCGCCGTTGTCTTTTTTCCCGAGTCTCGAACTTGTTTGGCATTGGCGATGTTCTTTCCGCCTGCCAATGCCGAAAGCACTGCACCTGCCGTTAACAAAAACAAGATAACTCGGAGGGTTCTTTGGGATAAGTTGACTTCGACGGATTCCGCGTTTTCGGCTCCTCCAAACTGTCGATTCCTTGCGGAACCCACCGCATCGTCGAATTCAACCGCGACACTAAACTCGGGGTTGCTGGAGGCACTGAAAGTCTTAATCGCCTTCATTTTAGGGGTGGGAGGCTCTGAAGTGACGATGGCGATTGTAATATCTTCAGCCTGAATGCCTTCGTGTTCTGACATGAACTCCGAGGAGTGGATATGGTTCATGTAGGTTTCGAGCTTTTGTTCCAACAGATTGAGACGCTCTACGGGGTTAGATATATTTCCGTTGTCTTTGATCACTAGCCGAACCTGGCCGGGGCTCGGAGTGGCAATCATATCGACTACATTTGGATTTTCTAACGGCATAGCTTAGTATCCCACGTATGAATCCACACTGAAGATGAATTTTGGTGATACGCGGGAGGCTCCGATGTGAGAGGGCGAAAGTGAAGTCTACGAAGGTCTACACTTGGTAAAATACAAGACGAAGTGACGTAACCGTCCATTTTTGACATCGCACTAACATCGCTACGATCTTTACTACAATCTCCAAAAAATTGATTATCGGTATGAAGGATTCGCGTTCTGGGGGCTCTATACTCGGAGGCTCCATCGAAGGGTGCGAATAAATTCATTTTTATCTCTCAGAACGATCCCCACTGCTTGCTAACTCTCTCCTCCCTGCTGTAACATACACGGCTTCCAGAAATGAAAAATAGTGTTCTTTTATGCCTTCACTTGAGTCTTCAAGTTGAGGGCTTCATATTGCCATTTGAAATTGATCATGACTCAACAAAAGCTAACTCCTCCTCGCAATGATCCTCGCTGGGTAGAAGCCGTCGGGCGCTACTGGCGAAGTAATTTAACGATCATGGCGGTTCTCTTAGTTATTTGGGCTATCGTCGGCTTGGGCTGCGGAGTCTTGTTCGCCGATTCATTAAACAAGTTTTCTATCGGTGGCTTTCCTTTAGGTTTTTGGTTTGCTCAACAAGGAAGTATCGCAGTGTTCGTGGTGCTCATTTTCTTTTATGCGTTCTTGTTGAACCGACTCGATAAAAAATTTCAGGAAGATATCAAAGATATCCCCATGAAAAAATCCGGCAGTGGAGGTGAGTCATGACCGTTCAAGTTTGGACTTATATCTTTGTCGGGCTCACCTTCGGCTTGTACATGTTTATCGCATGGCGAAGTCGAGTCAAAGACACCAAAGGATTCTTCGTTGCGGGTCAAGGTGTTCCAGCAGTTGCTAATGGAGTGGCAACCGCCGCAGACTGGATGAGTGCAGCCTCGTTTATTTCGATGGCCGGGATCATTTCTACGATGGGTTTTGCGGGAGGTCAGTATCTGATGGGTTGGACGGGAGGCTATGTTCTTCTCGCTCTTTTACTCGCACCCTACCTTAGAAAGTTTGGTCACTACACCGTTCCTGATTTTGTCGGTGATCGCTACGAATCTCACTTTGCTCGATTGGTCGCGGTTCTCTGTGCTATCTTTGTGAGCTTCACTTACGTGGCGGGTCAGATGCGAGGGGTGGGGGTTGTATTCGGTCGGTTTTTAGAAGTTCCTGTTGAGTATGGTGTTGTTATCGGCATGGTGATTGTCTTTGTTTACGCCACACTCGGAGGAATGAAAGGAGTTACCTGGACTCAGGTAGCTCAGTACTGGGTCTTGATTACTGCTTTCCTTGTTCCTGCGATTGCTATCAGTTTTAAATTGACTGGAATGGTGATTCCTCAAGTAGGAATGGGGGCTGTGATCGATGTCGATGGTGAAGCCAGCACTACCCTCTTAAATAAGTTAGATCAAATCAACTTAGATTTAGGGTTTAGTAAATATACAGAAGCGTTTGGGTTTGACGACAGTACGAAGTTACTTAATTTATTCTGCGTCACACTCGCTTTAATGGCGGGAACTGCGGGGTTGCCCCATGTCATCGTTAGATTCTATACGGTGAAATCTATCGGCGCTGCGCGCTGGAGTGCCTTTTGGGCTCTATTATTCATTGCATTACTTTATCTAACCGCTCCAGCAACCGCTGCTTTTGCTCGTTATTACATGATTCAAACCATGAACGACAAGGAATATTCAGTGCCGGTGGTAGCGAGTGAACTGACTGAAGGAGAAAATGGATTATTCAAAACGCCAGATGGAAGACTGGTCAGTTTAATCACAAAAAAAGGTGAAAAACCATTCTACAGTGAAATTCCATCTTGGTTTCACAAATGGGAACAAACGGGTTTGATCGTTTGGCTCGATGCAAACCGAGATGGAAAGGTGTTTTATTCAAAACGGATTGAAGATAATGAGGTATTCAATCCTGGAAAAGAAAGCGCCCTCTTCCAGACTATAAAAGAAAATCATGCCGCATGGTTGGCTGATCCTAACGGTGCCTCTGGAAGAAAAGGTCAGACCGCACTCTTAGAGTATTTAAATAATGACAAGGGTTCTTATTCCAAACACATGGGACCTGATAAAGACATTATTGTCTTAGCCACACCAGAAATGGCGGGTCTCTATAGTTGGATTATTGCATTAGTTGCGGCGGGCGGTTTGGCTGCTGCTTTATCGACAGCGAGTGGCTTACTCTTGGTGATCTCTTCGAGTGTTGCTCACGATCTTTATTTTCGTGTAGTCAATCCTGAAGCGAGTGAAAAGAGAAGGCTCCTCGTCGGTCGTGGAGTTATCGGGATGGCGATTGTAGTCGCCGGCCTTTTAGGAATCTATCCTCCTGCCTTCGTAGGTGAAGTGGTAGCTTTTGCTTTCGGCTTAGCCGCGGCGAGTTTCTTCCCTGCAATCGTATTAGGTATCTTTACCAAACGAGTGGGTACTGTTCCCGCCGTAGTGGGAATGTTGGTCGGGATCGGCTTTACTACCGTCTATATCTATCAAACCGTCTTCTTGAAGCAGGCCCCTTGGTTCTTCGAAATCGGTCCGAAGGGGATCGGGACGATCGGTATGATCCTCAACTTTATCGTGACCTTGGCACTCACCCCGTTCTTTAAACCGCCATCGCCTCGCGTTAAGGATATGATCTCGAATATTCGAGAGCCTGAGTTGGGGGAGCCTGAGCCGCCTTCGCACGCTCCGCATTAAGGGAGAATTCAGTAGCCGAATTTGTAAAAATTTGGCTGAAGATGTGATTCGGCCAAACTTTTTCAAGTTCGGCTACTGTCCTACGGTAAAGATTTATAGTTTTCACCCTCTGAAGCCCATCGGGGTCATTGACCCCGATGGGCTTCAGTTGTAGCATCGGGGGGTAAACTTTGTTTTATGATTCAACTGGCTCCCGGTGAGCTTAAATAATGCCGTGGTGAACCGATGGCCCCATCGCCGAATGATCCTCATCAACCATCCCCGTTTTCAAAACCTTCGCGAAGAGATTTCTTACTGAGATCTGGTGGCGGCTTAGGGGGAGTGGTTCTCGCCTCCATGATGGATCGAAACCTTTTCAGTCGTGAGGCCGACAAGCCCGCGCTTCAAAAGGTTCACTTCAAACCCAAGGTCAAACGGGTCATTCATCTTTTCATGCACGGTGGGCCTAGTCATGTCGATTTGTTTGATCCTAAGCCTGATTTAAAACGCTTTCACGGAAAACCCTTACCCGAAAGCTTTGGGAAAGTGATGACCCGTAGAAAGGTCGCTCACAACCCTCTCTTAGGTCCGATCCGTCCTTTTAAACCCCGAGGTCAGTCGGGATTGGAGATCAGTGACTTTCTTCCCCACATCGCTCAGGTTGCCGATGAGTTAACGGTGATTCGCAGTTGTCATGGAGACAGCGTCAATCATCCGCAATCGGTCTATCAGATGAATACGGGAAGTATTTTGATGGGGAAACCGAGCTTGGGAAGCTGGCTCAGTTATGGCTTAGGTACTGAAAACCAAAATATGCCAGCCTACGTCGTGCTACCGGATCCCGGTGGAGCACCTAAGGGTGGACCTCCCGCTTGGAGTAATGGATTTTTACCCTCGAAACACCAAGGGACATTGATGCGACCGGGAAAAGATCCCATCGTCAATTTGCGTCCTTCGGGTAAGTTCTCAACCGAAGTGCAAAAAGAATCTTTAAAGCTGATTCAAACTCTAAATCAGCCTCACTTTAAAAAGAGAGATTTTGACACAGAGCTCGAGGCGCGGATTAAAGCCTATGAGTTGGCTTACCGTATGCAAGCGGCGGCTCCTGTAGTTGTCGGTATCGAAAATGAATCTCCCGCAACCCTCGCTCTCTATGGTGTCGGAGAAAAAGACACTCATGAATTTGGGGTACGTTGCTTGATCGCTCGTCGCATGGTGGAGCGCGGAGTGAGATTCGTGCAACTTTATTCCGGCAATACGAATGGTTGGGACGCTCACTCAAACGTCGAACAAAACCATTCTCTCTACTCGAAGAGAACGGATAAACCCGTCGCCGGTTTATTGAAAGATTTACGCCAACGCGGATTGCTCGATGACACTCTCGTCATCTGGGGAGGCGAGTTCGGTAGAATGCCGATGAGTGAGCAAGGCAAAGGAAGAGATCACAATCCTTGGGGGTATTCAATTTGGATGGCTGGAGGCGGACTCCAAGGAGGGATCGCCTACGGAGAGACCGATCCCATCGGTTTGCGAGCGGCTAAAGATAAAGTTCACGTTCATGACTTGCACGCGACGATCCTCCATCTCTTAGGGATCGATCACGAACGATTAACCTACTTCCACAATGGTCGCGAAGATCGACTCACCGATGTGGCGGGTGAGGTCATTCACAAGATTCTTAGTTGATGAGGAGTTCGAATTGATGCTTTTGAGGTCTCGCTGGTTCAACCTCATCTTGTTCATCGCGTTTTCTTGGCTGATTCCCGTGGGGATCGCTGAGGAGAAAGTTGTCGATGAAGCCGCCAAAGAAGAAGCACCCCTCAAAGCTAAAGACCTGAGGCATTGGGCCTATCAATCGATTGAGCGAAAAGTTATTCCTGTCGTCAAACAAATCGATTGGCCTCGATCCTCCATCGACTTTTTCATTTTAAAAGAATTAGAAGATCAAAAACTTTCACCCGCACCGAAAGCGCCGCGAGGAACTTTAATTCGACGGCTCTATTTAGATCTGACGGGCCTACCTCCTGAGCCTGAACGGGTTCAACGATTTATGAGCGATGAGGATCCATTGGCTTATGAACGTCTCGTCGATGAGCTCTTAGCTTCTTCAGCCTACGCGGATCGCTGGGCGCAAACGTGGTTGGATCTCGCACGCTTTGCTGAGACCGATGGCTTTGAGCATGACAATCGCCGCCCCAACGCTTGGAAGTATCGCGATTGGGTGATTCGAGCAATCGAAGAAGACATGCCTTACGATCAATTTATTCGCTTGCAGATCGCAGGCGATTTGTTTCCTAATCCTGAAAATGATTATCAGAATACCTTGGCAACGGGATTTGCTTTGGCGGGGCCCGATATGCCAGACATCAACCTGAAAACCGAACGCCGTCATATGATTCTCAATGAATTGACTTCGACGGTCGGCTCCGTTTTCCTCGGTTTACAATTGGGTTGTGCTCAGTGCCACGATCATAAATACGATCCATTGAGCCAAGCCGATTTTTACCGCTTGAGATCGTTCTTTGATGGAGTTGAAATCTTCAAAGATCACGCAGTGGCGACTCCCGAGGATCATGTTGTTCTTCAACGAGAGTTGAAAAAATGGAATTCCGAACTTCAATCCCTTGAACGAGAACTCAAAGACTTAAAGGACCAATTAAAGAAAAGAGGGAAGTTTAATTCTCCCTCAAAAGAAAAGCAGTCTCGATTTGATCGACTCAATAAGTTATTCAGCTTGAAAAAACGAAAACGCCCGAGCCTTCCCCTCGGAAGAGTGCTTAAAGAAAAGCAAGGGAAAGTAGGAGCGAGTTACTTGATGGTGAGAGGAGATTTTTCGAGGAAAGGCCCTGAAGTGAAACCCAACTTCCCGCGGGCATTACATTCTTCGATGATCTCTGTGCCTCAAGGAAAAGACTCTCGCCGGGCTTGGTTGGCAAATTGGCTGACTCGAAAAGAAAATCCTCTCGTGACCCGAGTGATTGTCAATCGGATTTGGAAACAGCACTTCGGGAAAGGGCTCGTTCAAACTCCCAGTGACTTCGGGAAGATGGGAGGGACGCCGAGCCACCCTGATCTTCTCGATTGGCTTGCCTCCGAATTACCTAAAATGGGTTGGAGTTTAAAGCGGCTGCATCGATTGATCGTCACTTCAAGCGTTTATCAGCAAGATAGTCGCCATAGAGACTCTGGTTCGAAAAAGGAAAGTACGTGGAAAGCAAAGCTAGCCAAGGATCCCGAAAACCGTTGGTTGTCACGATATCCTCGACGCCGTTTGGAAGCCGAAGCCATACGCGACAGCTTGTTGTCAGTCTCAGGTCAACTGAACCATCGACGTGGCGGCCCAGGAGTGATGCCTCCTCTTCCCGAAGAAATCCGAAAATCGATTCGTAGAGATCACTGGAAAGTGGATGCCGACCCGAGTCAACATAAGCGTAAAAGTATTTTTCTTTTTGTTCGAAGGAACTTACGTTATCCCTTCTTAGAAGTCTTTGATCGACCGGATTCTCAGGAGAGTTGCGCTCAACGATCTCAATCGACAAATGCTCCTCAATCTTTGGCTCTTCTTAATTCCGAGATATCGTTGGAGGCCGCTCAAGCCTTGAGTGGTGAACTCTTAGAAGCACTTCGAGAAGGGAAGTCGGAACGGGATCTCATCGGAGATTTAATTTTTCGGGTCTTGTCCCGAAAGGTGAACCGATATGAACGAGAATTGTTTTTAGAATTTTTAAACAAGACAGAAGCCCTTCTCAAAAACCAAGCCAAAGAATCCCAAGCCTTAACTCTCCCGCTGCCCCGACCCGAATCTTTATCTCCTGAACGGTCGGGCGCTTGGGTCCTCCTGAGTCTTTCTGTACTCAATTTAAATGAGTTTATTTACTTTGATTGACTTCGAACGAACTTTCTTGATCCTTAATGAATCGATCATCGATGGTTTTCAGGGAGATCCATTTTTCGATTTATCGCAGGCTCAATTTCTGCGTTTGATGGCTGCAGGGGCTATCTTATTCTTTCATATCGCTCTAATTCAGTACGTGTTCGGTTCGTGTTTATTTCTTCTTCTGCGGGGCTTCAGTAATAAAGAAAAGCTTTCTTCGAAATCTTTGGAACTGGAATTCAGGATGCGGAGTTCCCTCTTTCCTTTTTTCCTTTCGGCTTGCTTGGTGGGTGGAGCGGCTTTCTCTTTGTTTCAATTCTTCTATCGAGAATGGTTTATTTCGGCTAATGCCTTAATCCTACACCGAGCGATGGCCGTGATCCCAGCAGTGATATTGGGTGGCTTTTTGATCTTTGTGAATGGGGCCAGCGTTTTTATAAAACGGTTGCCGTGGATTGGGAATTTAGTTTCATTAGGATGTTTGATTTGCTTGCTGATCGCAGCTTACTTTTGGTCTGAAAACCATCTTCAACATATCGATAGTGACATTTGGAAAGAGCTTTATTCGACTCAAGGTGAATTTCAATACTTTGACGCCCTGATCATGAGGGTTTTAATCTGGCTGAATTTTGGGATCATCGTCTGGAGGATTTGGCTGATCGGTTTGTCTCCTGGCCATGTGAAGGATCTATCGATCAATCTCCTTTTTATCATCGGAATTCTGGGCGTTTTCGGTCTCTTTGCACACAGCCTGAATCAGCTTTATGCCGATGGTTTTGATATCGATGATTCTAAAATCCGGACCGCTATCCTGATTATCCTCGTTGGATGTATGGTCTGTCTCGGGGCGTGGCTTGCATTTCTCTACGATAATAATTGGGCGAGTCGAACTCTAATTCTTACGGGATTCCTGCTAGTCCTCTTACCCTGGATTTATTTGAGAGAATTCACCCGGCTTCAATCCTTAAGGAAAGATCCCTTTTTTAAGTATGACATTTCAAATTTGAATTTGGACTTGTCGACAGGGGAGTTGATACGTTGGGGCGTGAGTGCAGTCTTGGTGTCGACAGCCTTTGGAGTTCTCTTCTGGTCGAAAAAGAGAGTTGAGAGATCACTGAGTCTGTATTTGAGGCGGGCGAATCCAGATGCTCGCGATGATGAAGGGAATGAAAATAAGAGCTAAGACAGTCAGGCCAAGATCGAAATTTCCTTCTTTAAATTCAGCCATAATGCTTAAGAGCCAGGGGCCTGCAGAACTACCGATGACGGCAGCTGTCCAAATCGTTCCCCGTATTTTTCCTAAATTAGCTCGCCCATAAAACCGGGGCCATACGGTATTCCCTATCGAATTTAAGGCTCCCTGTGAACCACCGAAGAGGATGGCGAAAGCTACTCCAATAAAAAAGGAGTAGGAAAGAGGGACCAAACAAAAAGTTCCACAAGCCATCCCGATGAGACAAACGGTGATGAGAGGGGTGGGGCGAAAATGGTCGGCTAACCAACCACCCAGGAATTGAAACGCAGCGATACTCATCGCGAAAATAAATAAACAGCTTGCCGCTTGTTTCTCCGTGAGTTGATTACTCTCGAAGATGGAAACCAAATGAAAAATGATGGCGGTTGCGATCATTCCCCAAATGATATTGATACCGAGCAGGATCCAGTAGGTAGGAGTACGCAAAACATCTCTGAATGCCATCTCATTCCCATTTTTGGACGGTGTTGTTTCAGGCGGTTCATCTTCGTTGTTTGCATTTGGGAAGGATTCTCCATCGGGAAGCAAGCCGATATCTTCAGGACGATTTCGAAAAAAAAGAAGGAGGAGAGGGAGGAGGAGAATCCAAATCGTGAACCCCATGTAAACGAAGGTTTCTCGCCAACCAAAGCTTTGAATCGACCATAGGATCGCACCCGGTAGAAGTCCCATCGATAACGCGCCCGCCTGGCTTTTGATGCCGGAGGCGAGTCCAAGTCTACGACTGAACCACATCGCCAAGATGTTGTTGGAGAGTAAGGTCAGCGCGCCTTGTCCTAAAAATCTTAAGAAGAAGAAAGCTAATAGCAAAGTCCAAAAGTTGTAAACCTTGGAAGCACCCATGCAAGTGATGCCTAAGGCGATCACCACTCCGATCATGGTCTTTCGAATTCCGAATCGATCCATGAGGACACCTACAAACGATAGGGGCAAGCTCGCTAATAATGTTCCGAGGAAGTAAGCAAATGAAACTTTGTCTGAGCTGAGTTGTAGCGACTCTCGAAGGTACTTGTTAAAGACGGAAACCCCGTATGTCTGCCCTGGCGATGTGCAGGCTTGGGCTAACATTGCAATGGGTATCATCAGCCAGCCGTAGTAAAAGGGGACGATCGAGGCGATACCCTGTGGTTTTTCTGAAGTGAGGGGAGCGGTGGAGGGATCGGGCTTCATCGAAGTTTGGAGGTCATGCTAAAGGTCAGGCCAAACCGGAGATCATACCGAGTTCGTGTGGGTAACGCTACCCATGGACTGTAGCCAAATTCGCCAGAATTTGGGTGAGAGGTTTTTAATCAGAATCGTATCTGTAGGGGCGTCCCTCGTGGGCGCCCGTTCCCAAGCTATCGTGATCATTCAAGGTGTATCAGACCTTCCAGGAATCGGACAGGCCCCATCCTGACGGAGGCCAATGCTAGACCCTTCCCCTACAGGTTGGTGAGAATTTTAAATGGTCTTAACTAGCCCGAAGCGCTAGCGAGGGGAAGGAATCCTCGCTAGCGCTTCGGGCTAGTTAGGAGGTTAATCAGTTACTATTAAATCGTTGGGAGTTTAAGTTCCGGCTCACGGGGAGGGTGTGAGTTTTTAGCCCAAAACCGATGAAGTTTCTTTTATCCCTTGCTAAAGCTTCGGGCTTGAGGGGCGCTAATCGCTTTCAATGTTTAATTTGTAGCAAAGGATTTCACGCAATCTATCTATAAATAAGTATTGAAATCACCAACCTCCCAAGCCCGAAGCTTTAGCGAGGGATAATGGAGTGCCATTTGGCTTTAAGATTGATTTACCCTAAAAATTCACAACCTCGGGGTGAGCCGGCTTCATTGGCCGCACGTGGAACGTGCGGACTACAAAAAAAGACGCGGTTTAAGCAGAGCTTAAACCGCGTCTTTTTTAGGACTCTAATTGAATCTCTAAGGTGCTGCTTGACAAACTTCAGGGCATTCAGCAATCGCCAGACAGGCGATCCCTTGAGTGGGAGCCGGGCCTTCGAGGAATAGATAGGTTAGGTTGTAAACAGCATCGGAGGCATCGATGAGGAAATCACCATTGGTTGAAAGAAGCAACAAGTTGGAAGCTTCAGCTGATCCGCCGCCTCCACAAGGCAAGGTGAGGCCATCTCCAACGAAGAGGTAGCGCACATAGCCGATGACATCGGTAATATTCATTTTACCGTCTTGGTTGATATCTCCAGCGATTTGGCCTCCAGGAACTTCAGGCTCATCGGATTTTCCGGGAGAGCCATGAATCTCTTCACTGGGTCGCCAGGCTTCGGCGGTACTCCAAGTTGCAGGATCACTATTGAGATCTCTCAAAACTAAGGAGTGCCCACCGCCATCGGTTTCTTCTTGGTACCATTCGTCTCGGTAACGCAGTCTGAAAATTTCTTCACCGACAGGACCCAAGAATGCAATCTCTTCAGAGCGATCACTGAGGCTCCCGTTGTAGTCTCCTAAAATTTTCATGTTACCGACATTATAGCGAGTTGAAAATTCATCGAGATCTCGGACAAAGACTCCGTACTCTCCGGGTTGGAGAGATTCTTCTAAGCCTTCAACAGTATGAGTCACGCCTCTGGCAAATTTGGCACCGTTGAGATTGACGGCTCTATCGTCAGCGTTGTAGATTTCAATGAACTCGAAATTGATTCCACCCTCAGGGTTGTAGTGAATTTCGGTGACAATCAAATTTGGAATGTAGAAGATATAAGACTCTTCGACGATCTCACTCCAAGTCGTCCGGCTGATTTTGACGCGGGCGCGGACGATGGTGTTTTCGCTGATAGAAATCGGCCCTGAATAAACGAGAGCTGTTTCACCATTGTTTCCACCCGTTCCTCGAGGGTCGCTACCATCTAAGGTGTAAACGAGTTCTCCATCTTGGCTATCGCTCGATAGTTCCAGTTGGATGGGTTCATCTTTCTCGCCCCCACGAACACTGAAAACCGGACGAGGAATAAATTGAGAGTCGATCCAAGTGGCTCGGGCCGACAACCAATTCTTCATGAGGTTGAGTTCTCCTTCCCAACCACCACGGCGACCGATGCTCCAACGTTGGAAGTTTCTGACTTGAGCTTCACGAAGTTCATCCGCCATCGAATCGATCACGTTGAACATGTTTTCAGTACTAAATACCGTTTTGCGAAGTTCACGCCAGCGAGCTTGGTATTGGGTTTCAAAGTCGGGATCTTGGAAGAGTCGACTCCACCAAGGGTAGGTGAAGAAGGGAGTTCCATCTCCAGTTCCGTTCCAAGCGCGGGGGTTGTCATCACGACCGTCGGTGGATTGCATCGAACGATCGAAGTCCCAGATGGGACCGAATGCTAACTTTCCACCCCGTGGCTTGTACATGTAGGTACTCAAGCGCAAGGCATCGACATTCATCGCTAACACGTTGAGCAGATGGTGATCGATAGACTCTTCCACATTGAAGTACTTACGATAACCTTCTTCTGGATCTCTAAAGTTTGGACCGTTGAGTGCGCCTAAGAATTGGTTGAACCAATTTCGAATCCAAGTGGCAGCAGGTCGGTTTCGAACGTCGACTTCCTTGGGATAAACCCAACGTAAAGTTTGACCGGGAACGCCAAAGCCGGAATCGCCGGGGTCGGGGCGATCGATCTTCAACATGTATCCACCCGAAATTTCGGGCTCTTCGGTGGCGTTGAGAGGTAAGGATTCCACATCGACTCGATCGGGGCCACGCTTAATCTTTTCCATGAAAACGTAGACACCGAAGTAGTCATTGCTCGAAACAGGATTGTTCGTTTGGTTGCGGAAGACTTCCACAAATCGCGTCCTCATCGCGTAAGCGCCCACTTGGTTGCTAAGTTCATAGATAAAGGCGTTTCGAATCAGAGCTGGGTCAAAGTTATAGGGACCGTAGAGGATCCAATCGCTTTCAGAAGGAAGTCCTAAGATGGAAACATCTCGGTCTTCACGTTCTTCATCCCAAACTTCAAAAGAATAGCTGGCCTTGGGTCGACCACCAGTGGAGGAACCACGAGTTTTGATTCCAATGTTTCCGGCAAAGTCGACATCACCAGCTAACTTCGTTCGGCCACTATCTGGATCGGGAGTCACGACCATCATATGAGCGGGAGTGTGCCCACCTCCACCGATTCCACCTCCAAAAGTATTGATGATCACAACGGGGAGGTTGGAGCTCCAATTATTGGTATTGGAGTTTAACACGACGTAGCTTTGTTCTACGGTGGGGCTAGGGAGTAGGCCGTTGGTGAACGTTCTCGCCTTTAGAACGGTCGTACGAGTGATGGAGATGGGGCCCGTTGCGATATCGGAATCGGCATCGGGGATGTCTCCGTTCGTAGTAAATCGAATGACACTATCGGGAACATCCGTGGTGAGTTCTACTGAGGTATTCCCAATGTAAGCTCCACCCTCAAGCGAGAATTCAGGCTTCTTCGAAAATGAAGGAAACCCTTCTCCATTTGGAAAGCTGGGAGAGGGCTTGTCGAAATAACGTTGTTCAAAGCTCCTCAGTTGACCGACTTTAACTCCAACCAGTTTGGGGAGGATAAAGAAATCGGAACTGCTGGGGCTATCGTTCATACCATGGAAGGCAAGGAGGTTTGTTCCTAACTTGAGTAAGCCCTTATGGCTGGTGATATCAAAATCTTGAGGAGTACGTCCCTGGGTTGTGGATTGACGACCCGATGAGCGGGAATTCCATGTGGGGGAGGTGGGTTTATTGGCTGAGGCCACTTCCTCACCATTGAGATAGGCGATAAAGCCGTCCTCAAACTGCATTCGAAGTAAGATCAAATCGAACTCAGCGGGATCCGTCACTTCAAATTCAACTCGAATGAAAGCGGTGGCGTTCACTCTACGCATCGCTTCTCCGATGTCCGTACCGATGAATTCAGTGTAGGTCGGTCTTCCTTTGAGATCGAATCCTACTCCAGTGGGACCACTGACCCATGCGGCATCATCAAAGTCGGGTTCTGTCCAGGACATGCCTAAGTCACCATTTTCAGGAACCAAGGCAGTGGCGGTAGCTTCCGCATCTAAAAAGACCGTTTCACTGAGTTCCTGTGGGAATCCGAAAGAGACATCCGTCAGCTGTTCGCGATAGCGGGGTGAGAATTGCCAAGAAACTGTAGCTCCATCGGGGAACACTAATGCGAGGTATTCTCCCGCGCGTCGTAACTTGAAATTCGTATGGAGAGGTTGTTCGGGGTCGATACGATCTTTAGCCGAACAGAACACCGTTAAGAATCCACTGGCAGGAATGGTGACAGCAGGGAATTTCCATTTATTGAGGACCAAGGGATCATCGGTGAGAAACCAGCCTTCCATATCGACGGGATTGGCGGATGGGTTATGAATTTCTAACCAATCCTCAAACTCTCCATCTTCATCTTGAAGAACGGATTGGTTTCTTGCCATGAATTCACTGATGATGGGTTCCTGAGCCGATCCGATAGCGGGTAAGCCGATGGAGGCTAGGAATGCAAATAGAAGGAGCCCGGTGACCGGAGTAAAGAGATTCCTTTTGAGGAATGAGAAGACGAGCATTACGTGTCTCCAAATAAATAAATGAGACCTTGTTGGCGGAGTTCATGAAGAAATCTTTACCCCGTTTCAACAACGTCTTGTTGCACTTGTTTCTAATCCTAAGCTCAGGATAGCGCAGAGGCATCAATTTGAACTTCGTTTCATTCATCAGAAGAAACTGAGCCAAGTTGAACCACCTAAGAAAGGCTAGCTGTAGGAGTTGATGACAGAAAAGACCCGAAGAAAGACCCGAAGAGAAGAAAGGAAAGAAAGTGACCTTTACTCTCGAATGCGATGAGCGGCATCGAGCTGAGACCATTGGGCTTGAAAGCCAGAAGAAGCTCCGAAGCTGCAAAAACGAAGTCGCAATCATTAAGCTGAGGTATAGCAATGATTTGCTACTTCTTCACCGCATTCAACCATCATAAATCCTTATTACGGAATGTCATTCTGTTTTCTGCTGCCTTTTGGAGGTTTTTGGCCCGGGGGAGGAAGTGGGTGATGGAGTGAATTGAGAATCTTGATCGGGAGATGAGAATTGTAATAAAGTTATAGCGTTATATGTAGTTACGAAAACAGCCCCCGATTATTCGGGGGCTGTTTTCGGTAAGCCATTTATCAGCTGGTGGTGGATGAGGGGAAGATTTTGATCACTTCGCCCAGGAAAACACGAGGCCATCTTTTAAGTACACCCGTTTTCCACTCTCGTAAATGAAGAGCTCATAGAGCGAACCCCCCTTAGAGATTTGTTGGAGGTCGTGGAAAAAACCCCAGCTTGAGATCACCTCTTTTCGATTCATGCCTTGAACCATTCTTTTTTGTTTCACCGCTTGTTGATACTTGGCAGGCTTAGCGCTCCTCAAATGGTTGGAGGGCTTTGAAGGTAATTTCTCTATTTGAGCGAGGAGGTCCTTCAAGTCGGGATTAGAGAGGCGAACTTCTAATTTTTGCTTCTGACTCGGAGCCTGATTTTTTGAGGCACTATTAGGTTTTGTAAATACTGGACCCTCGGCTTGTGGGTTGAGAGAAGGATCTTCTTGGTTGGAAACTTTAGACTCTGGTTTTCCACTGGGACTGGGATCCTGGGCTGTCGAAGATTCCTTTGGATCGGAACTTGGAATCTTGACGACCGTTCTTGGAACGATTTTCTTTTTGTTCTGTTTCTGTTGAGTCGTATTTCGAGCTTCATTGAGTTTATGAAGCTCTTGATTGGGAGCCGTATGAGTTGGAGCAGGAGTATAGGAAGCATGACGAGGGCCACAAGAGCTCAAGCCCATCATCGTTCCTCCAACCCAGAGGACACTGAAGAGTAGAGTTTGAAGTTTCAATTTTGAAGTTTGCATTCTTCTTTCCTCAAGCCAGATGTATTAATGGTGAATGTGTCTTTTTAATTGCTCACGGTGGAATTAAGGGTCGCTAATTTTAAAGAGGACTAACTTACCCTCTTGAGTGTTCCCGATGAGAAACTCTTGGTCTGAGACCCAATTCTTTATTTCGCCCTTAGTGCTGGGACTTCGCCAGGAGACTTTTCCGGCGAGGTTTAACTTTCCTAAGAATCCATTTTCAGTCGAGAAGAATAATTCCTCTCCCACCTGTGTCGGTTTCTTCAAACTGAAGATGGGATTGAGCGGAGCTTCAAAGATTTCTTTTCCCAGTTTGGGATTTAGATGAATCAATTTTTCGTGATCACGAATCCCTACAAGTATCGGTGTTTCGTGATGCTTCATCGTTTTTATCAAACGAAGGTTTTGACGGCTCCACAGTTGTTCTCCCGTGGTGGGATCGATCGCACTACTTACATTCGACTCCGTCGATACGAGAATGAGGTCTTCGTAGACATGGAGTAAGGTTACTGGGCTCTTTAGATTGAGAGACCAGGCCTTGTCGAATGTTTCAGGGTTGAAACCCAGTAATTTCCCATCCTGAGTTCCTCCTACCAAAACGTTGCCATGGAAGACGAGTTCAGTAGAAAGGGAAGATGGTAAGGTTTTGCTCAACAAGAATTTCCCACTTTGAGCCGAGTAGCGCTGGAGTGCGAATTCACTCACCGTGATCACTTGAGCTTCTTGATCCCCGATTTCAGGAATATAAAAGGGAGGGAACTTGTCGGTTTTCTCGATGCTTCTCTTCCAAATAAGATATCCATTGATTGAAATCTTATAGAGCTCTCCTCGCAGATTGGTAACGAAGAGATGATCGTTCCCGATCATGGGTGTAGAGAGAATATCACCAAATCGACCCAGTTTAATTTCCCATGATGTTTGAGGTTGATCCGATCCAATGCTCTCATCTCGAAGATCGAAAGCTCTCAGATATCCATCTCTTGAACTCACGTACAAGAACGAATGGTGAAGGTTTGGAGGATTCGTGATTGGAGCTTCAATCTCGATACTTGTCGAAGAACTAATCTGGGAGACGGTTGAAGGAGTCTCCAATTTCTGACCTTCAGAATTGGCGTAGACGATGGCCTCGGATTCTTTGATGAAGCGTTGATTGCCGTAGTGAGTCATCCCTAATGCCACAAGAAAGAGCATCGACATCGCTACGGCAGTATTACGAGGTAGCGCCATTTTTCGAGGTAGAAGGTGATCGAAGAAGGCGTTCACCCGATGTTGGATTCCCCAGCAAAATCTTGAGAAACCATTTCGAATCAAGGCATCTTCGTAGGCTTGTTGTTCTTTAGCACCAATGGACTCGAGTTCTCTATTACCTTGAGGTGAAGAGGAATTCCCTTCCACTTCTGTCAAGCCCAGTAGGTTTAAGAAATAGCTAAAAAGATGCCGCTTCTTATTCGAGCGTTTGCAATCTTTGATTGCGGTTTGAATCGAATCACTTGCAGGGAGATCCCCAGGCATTCGAACGGCGTGTCGGAATAAGGTGATCGCATTTTGATACTGGTCTTTTGAAAGGAGATTTTTTCCTCTCAAATAGGCTTCTCTTCGAGTTAATGGGCGGACCCACTTTTCACTTAAAAGATCGGAGAAGAGTTTTAAATGATTAAAGCGATTGCCACTGAGGACGCGTCTGATCTTTTGTAAAGATCGGTTCCCATCAAAATGCTTCAATGCGCTGTATTGAGGAGAATTGGAAATCTCCGTTGCATTTTGTTGAGAATAGTCTGTGGGAATCAAGACCGACAACAGAGAAAATCCTTCATCCATCGTTCGATTGAGATCATCGACGAGTCGATGGGATTCGAGCAAGATTTGCTGAATGGTGAAAGTTTCCTCTAAGACTTCGCAGTACTCCTCGGATGAGAGGAGGTCGCATAAATTCAAGTCTTCGATGAATTCAAACTGAGCGTGCTTCCAGATGAGCACATCCCCCATCTCTTCCGTTAAGATTGTTTTAACAGCCGAACGGAAATCGGATTCGCTGACTTTGCCCGTTTGATGAAAGAATTTCACCAACGATTGGGGGGTGGACTGAATACTTTCAAAGGCTTCGGAAAAATCTCGAGCACTGATGAAATGGGATTCACATAGTTTTTGGCGGAGGGGGGCTAAGGGCCCGAAGTCTACGCGTAGATTTTCGATCTCTTCAATCGAACGTAAGATCTCAGAAGGGGAGACAAAACCTTGATCGACTAAAATTTCTCCCAGTAACTTGTCTTGATCGAGTTGATCGACGAGAGCTTTTTCAAATTGGATTTGAGTAATCTGGCCCGTTGCGACCAAATATTCTCCTAATCGTACTCTCGTTGAGGGTTGCCCCTGAAGGCTTTGAAGTTGAGTTAAACAAGCGCGAGCATCGGCACGAGTTAATACTCCACGAATCACTAGTATCTCGGCAAGTAATTCATCGGGAGCTTGCTCGACGGCTTCTTCGAGTTGTTTTGGGCTTAAGATTCCTTGCTCAGTGAGGCATTCGTAGACGGATTCATCTTTTCTTTTGGATTGAATGCACTCGTAGAGCTCAGAGCTAGGGATTAAATTTTGCCTTTTGAGAGTCTCCTCAAGAAGATTATCGGGGAGGGTTCTCGGGTCTAAGGCTTGGGTCAGCGTATTTTCTTCGACTTTGCCTTGAGCTAGAAGTAAGGCTTTTAAGCGAGTTTGGCTTTCAGTCGCTAAATCTTTTATGGCTTTTCGAGAGAGCGCAGATCTCTGATGGGGTAAAAGTCTTCGACGAGCTAAGGCTCGGGTGACGACTTCATCCCAACCGGACGGCTTGTTGCTTTTTGGGTTCACGGTCTGATCATCATCAGAGTGAACAAGGAGTTCGCTTAAGTGGGGGAGAGGTCTCTGATGAACGGAGTAAACTAAATTTCCATCTTTGAACTCTACAAATTTTGAGTCTTGATCATCATAGATCTTCAGAAGCCCTGACTTTTTAGAAAAAGACAAGAATTGAAGGAGTTCAGAGGGAGAGAAGCTCTCTAAGTTGCCTCGAAGTGTCATAGTTTTATTTACTTATCCAAAAGAAAAAACTAGATAGAATCCATCGAAGTATACGAGGCAAAAAGGATGCTGGCCAACGGAGTGGTAGCTCTATGTTCTGGTAAGAACCTTTCGTTTTAATCTGGTTCTTTATCGGAGTTGAATTTCCCATTATGGGAAGATAACGGTATAGTGAAGGCGAAGTGCCTGTGAGGGTGGATTCAAGGCTCGTAAATGGCCCACAAAGAATTCACAATGCCTTGTGAGGTCATCCTGCGTTTTTAGCTCAGAGAGAACCTCAACGAAAGTGTAGAGAGACGAATCGAGCGAAGAGATATGGAATGGTTAGGTATTTGGTTTGAAAACCAGTCTAAAGAGGAATGGGGTAGAAGTCCTGAGTGGTTTGAAGGATTACCGGAGCCCTTGGTCTATCCTTATGCCCATAATTTTATCGAAGCCGAGCATCGCAGGTTGGAGGTTTGTAAGGATCCTGGGATCAAAAGAAAAGACGGCGAGTTGTTTAATGTCTATTACTCCTTGAGCCACGATGGAGGACAGACGGGCTTAGAGCAGCAGGGCTGTGCGATTCTTCAATGGCTTTTTCAAAACTTCTCTCCCGACGCTTCAAATATAATTAGCAATCGATTCAGCGAAATTCCAATCATTATCCATGAGCTCGATCCAGTTAAAGCAGCGGCGATGGGGAATGCGCTGACTCTTTTAAGATTTTTGGGTGCCCATGAAGATCAAGCCATCGCTCGCATGATGTTGTATCCCTGGGACCCTCGGCGGGGAAGCCCTCGATTAGCCGCTCAAGACTACGAAAAACGAGTGATAGAATTCCTTCGGGGAGACCATTTTTATCCTGAAGAGGTGACGGTCTTCGATGTTTTAAGTCGCAACGACTTAAAAGCTCATCGTTCATTAGCTCCATGTTGCCGAACTCAAATTGGATTTATTGAACCTCTTCTTCAATGGGTCGATGAATGCTGGCCTAGAAATGAGGAAGAAGCCAGAGAGTTACAATCGAGTTTAAGAAACTCATTAGCCGATGAAGTGAATTATTGGTTGAAGAAAAACCCACCTAAGAAGATTGAGCGGGAACCGAAGTATATTTGAGGAGGGCGATGACTCGCTTGAATATGGTGGGAAGGCTTAATTCTTTTTACCGTAGCCAGGAAGCGCCACGCGGAGAGGCTCTGAATTTTTAGATTCCTATGAAATCAAAATTCAGAACAAAGAATTAAGCACCAATATTAATAAGCCCGGAGCGTAAGCGACGGGACAATGCTAAGGTATTTCGTGGGTGGGAATTAAATGCCTGAGTATCCCTGAGGACATAACGATGCGGATACATCGCGATGACGTATCCCGTCGCTTACGCTCCGGGCTTACTAATGTATTTCGAAAAAATTCACAGCCTCGGAGCGGGAAGATTACTATAGTAAGATGATAAAGCTATAAATTAGGTTCTCACCAAGGGCTGAAAGCCCGTCATATCCTAGCCCAGGGCAGAGCGAAGCGTCGCCCTGGGTTAAGGACTTTGGCCGCTCATGGAATGTGCGGGCTACAATGAGCCGAATACTTTATTCCTTTCGATGCAATTTCAGCCCCTCCGTTGGGCCGTGATAAGTCAATAACAGGGCTCCCGGCTGGGCGCGTTCTTCGAATAAGTTAAAATAGAGTTCTTCTTCACCGGGCCAGGGAAAGGCATAGATCAAATCAAATTCATCGATGGTATGTTCGACTTCGTCTAAGGCATTCGATCCATCGAGAACGGTGACTCTTTCAGTGATCTCGACGAGATCGTAGCCATCAAAGTCTTCAGGAATGAAACTCCCCTTGTAGAGTTCCGCAGAGATGTTTTTTGCTTCAAAGAACTCACGACCTTCATCGATTAAATAATCTTGGATCTCGATACCGTGAGAATCGAAACCCAATTTTTCGGCTAAGGCGACGACGATCCCGATCCCGCAACCCCATTCACAGAATAGGTCACTCGGTGAGTAGGTTTTCTTTAAGAAGGCTAAGCCCTGGTAGATGAGATTAAAATCTCCCGGTACGTAGCCCAGTAGAGGACTACGGTGCTCTTCCAGAATCGATTCCCTTCGCTCTTGAGCTTCATCGAGGAGCTTTGAGATTTCGCTTGGAATAGTTATGGATATGGGGTCGGGTATAGGGAGTTCGGTCAAGGGGTTTTATGAACAGAAATATTTTGAAGATGATGGCTTTCGAGATAAGCCTTAATATTTAATCGACGAAACGATTTCTGTCAATGAACCCAATGAAGTGCACTTTTGTGAACTTGGGTCAACTAAACCTTCTCTAGTTCAATTTTCTTGATCAACCACTGGTTTCGCCCAGCGTTTTTGGCTTCATATAAACAATCGTCGGCCAATTTAATAAGGTCTTCCCCTTGTTCGGTGCTGTAGATAGCGTCGCAGAAAACTCCACCGAGACTCACAGTGACGGATAAGGTTTCACCTTCCTTAGTCACGTATTTAGTTTGTTCGATATTGAGTCGAATTCGTTCAGCGACTCGTTCCAAGGCTTCTTCTTTAGTGCCGGGAAGGAGCACGACAAACTCTTCCCCTCCGAAACGGGCCGCCATATCGGTTTCTCGAACGCAATGAACGAGAGACTTAGAGACAAGTTTTAAGACATCGTCACCGACGAGGTGTCCGTGAGTGTCATTAAACTTTTTGAAGTGATCGACGTCGAGGATGAGGAGTCCCAAGTAGGGGGGGCGGTTGCGCGTGAGGTGCCCACGAATGGTGTCATGTAAAAATCCTTCGAAGGATTCTCGATTATCGATTCCAGTCAGCTTGTCGGTATAAGCTTTGAGTTCCAGTTCTTGTTTTTCTTTTTCTAATTCGCGTTGTCGGTTGGTGGTCGCTTCTAAATCGAGTGCGGTGTTGAGGCTGATTTGAACCATCTGACTGCGCGCATCTTCGACGATGGAAGTGTAGTCGTCAGTCTCACTCAGATCCAGATTGAGAAGCTGAGCCGTCTCTTGAACGTCCTGTTGCAAGTTGACTAAGAATTCCTCGATTTGTTCTCCACCTAAACCAAAGAATTCATTGGAGCAATCGTGAAGTTCTTTGAGGGCTTGTCCTTTTTCCAGCTCACAAATCACGTTGCTGGCACAGTTAGCCACCTTCATGATCTGACAAAGTTGTAATTCTTGTTCGTTCCCTACGTATTCTTGGAGATCTTCGTGACCCCAATGAGAAACGGTGAGGGCAATGATACTGGGAAGTCCCCAGTTGGTGAGTAAGGCTCCTCCCACTTGATGAAAGTTGAAGTTTAAAATCTCAAATTCAAGTTCGGAAGTGGGGAGCATCGTTGTAGCGTGATCGAGGACCTCATTATACTCCTCAAGGGATTGGGCCATAACCATTTGACCGATGTAGCTGAGTAAACCACATAGGAAGGCTTCGTCATCACGTTGAGATCCCACCCGGCGAGCGAGTGCTCGAGCGGAGACACCCAAGGTTAGGCTGTGGCGCCAATATTCTTCTAAATCGTAATCACTGTCAGAGTCGGCAGAGTCTCGTTCGACATTTCGAGTTAATGAAAAGCTCAGCGCCATGAGCTTCACTGTTTTTAGGCCTAACAGAACGGCGGCTTTGGGGAGGGTCGTGATCTCATCTCCACGACGGTAAAGTGAGGAATTTGCTAACTTCAGAATTTTTGCTGAGAGAGCCGGGTCTGAAGATATAACTTCGCCTAAATCTTCCACACTTACGGTGGGATCTTTTGATAGACGTAAGATCTCTAAAGCTACCGTAGGGATACTCGGTAGGTTTTCTTCTTGAAAGAGAACTTTAGGTAATGAGGTGGAACAAGAAGTCTGATTCATTTCTTTTCGAAGACCGATAACCAGGAGCCAAGTGGAACATATATCTCTAACTTGATTCAAAGTGAAATAATCAATGGTTACTGGACCAAGAATTTCTCAATGAATAAGCAAGCTGAGTTATAAAAACTTCATCCCAAATCAGAATGAAGGATCAATTCAGTGCCCAAACTGAACCCCTACGATGTCTCAAGCCTTATCGAATAGATCTTGTGACGATAATATTTAGGGAAGGCGATCGAATGATGATGCATTTGATCCCTAACGATTTTTTAAACTCAACGATAATATTGTAGTTTTTCCTCAACGTCCCTGGCGGTTAGTTCGACTGAAGTTAGGAATAAGCTGAAGGGAAATATAAGGTTTTTGCTAGGGATTGGATTGGTCTACCTAAATGGTTTTAAGCGTTACTCTTAAAATTGAGCGTAGGCAAAAATTTTAGCGCCCTTAAATTTGACGAGAATTGAATCCGTTTTATTTTGAAGCGTTTATTTTATTAACATTGTTTCAATAACACGAAGTTACATATCTATTTCGATAATACGATTTGTTTCAGCTTATGGGCCTCAAAACCTCATAGCTGCCTTTTAAATGGATTTCTGGCATTTGAATTCAGATGCTGATCTCGCCAAGTTTTCAATCCTTCTTGATTAGATATGGCTTTGAGTTGGGTTAAGGGCTCTTCACGTTTTTTGGGTTTGAACAAGAGGGTGATGTTGGATTGAAGTAATGTTTGAGCTTCCTTCCATTCTCCCATCGATATTAGCTCATCAGTGAGGACGCCAAAGCAAGTGAGCATCGCAGGTTCATTTAAACCCGTTCTGAAATTCGCATTACTAAGTTCGTAGTGTTTGTCGGGATTTTTTGGGATGTAGGTGAGCATCGCTTGAATTAAAAGGAGTGCTTCTTTTTCGGAGCCTCGGTGTTTTAGCAATTGAGAACAACGAGCTAGGTGTCGAGCGTAACGGGCGATAACTCGAGGGTGGATTTTTTTGGGGCGGGGGAGAGCCGCTAACAGGTCCGACGTTTTCCAGGGAATGACCCATTCGTACTCATTTTTTTTACTCTTCTCAGCATCGATTTCTACGGGGATAGGATAGGAGGCAAAGGACTTCTGAAATTTGAAGTAATCGTTCCTCGCTTTCGTAAAATCAGATTGAGGAAAGAGCCAAAAATCTTTCCCCTTGTTGATTTTTGATGGTTGGAAAACGGAAATAACTTTGGGTTTAAATTGCGTTTTGACTTCGATCTCTAATTCTTGAGTTGTAGCCCAAATCCGTTTAAAGGAGTGAGAGGGTCGGGAAGCAAAAAATCCACCCTCGCCGTACCCCGAGGCTAAGTAGATTTGTACGGGGGTGGGCATCCCATCGAGGAGAGTGATATTTTTAATTTGAACTTTGGAGAGATATGTTTTCTCTTCCGTAGATCTCACTTCAAAGGTGGCGCGAGGAAACAGTGAATTCTTCTTCGTTAAGGCATTTTTAAAGAAGTTCTGAATCTCGTACTGGTAAATCCCATCGTGAGTGGCTAAAGGCTCCGGAGCATGCCCCGAACTTTCAATGATCCAAGTGTGAGTTGGATTTTGTCTCGCTTGGGCTACTTTGATGGACCCGGATGCGGGCAACAACCAATCTCTCTCTCCGTGGATAAGAAACAGAGGGGCTTTGAGTTTTTTAGCATTAGTGATGGGATCGACTTGAGGTAAGACCAATCGTTCTACGGCGGTGAGAGCAAACTTGGCGATCGTACTTTTGAGTTGGCCCTTCATTTTTTCTAAATGATCAGAGGGAATAAAGACATCCTCTAAAGCCACAGCAGCTAATTCGTTTCGGGTTGCGATACTTAAGGCTAAGACTGAGCCTAATGAAATTCCGAACGCACCAATTTCATTCGCTTTCTTTTTCTTAACGTTTAATAAGTAGTTGAGTGCAGCTTGGCAATCACCAGGTAAAGCAGTGAGCGCTGCAGTTCCATCGCTGAGTCCGAATCCCTGATAATCGAAAATTAAAACTTCAAAACCGGCATCGGCAAGCAATGCAGCGTAGGGCAAGGAATATGAGATGTTTCCGGTGTTCCCCACACAAACGAGAATGGTGGGAGCTGCTTTTTCCTGAGTAAAGTACCAGCCGCGCAGTGTGATCCCTAGGGCGTTTTTAAATTCAACCTCATCGCTTGCATACCCGTATTCCGATGGAGTGGCGATGATGGTGTCGAAGGGGTTGAGCGCTCCCTTAGACACAGGGTCGAGGGGACCGCGTTTGGGAGGTGTCTTGCTGAAACTGCTGGTGGAAAAGGTTAGGAGTAAGAGAGTCGAAGCTACGAGGAGTCGAGCGAAGTTCTGTTTCTTGAGAAGGTCGTTCATTTCAGAGATTCCAATGCTCCTTTGTTCACCGCTTGGTTGTTCGCATTGTGAGTTGTGCTCACAGTACCCTCCACATTGTCGACCCTAT
The DNA here is from genome assembly GCA_028280485.1 of Planctomycetota bacterium. GTDB lineage: Bacteria > Planctomycetota > UBA8108 > UBA8108 > JACQVS01 > JANQLS01. The sequence continues at coordinate 22,513 of JANQLS010000182.1, read as the reverse complement.
GTTCGCGGCCGAGTTGATCCCAAATCGGCTTAGTTCCTGTTTAATCAACAGGAACTGATTAAATAGTGTAGTCGTAGATTGAGGGTGGGGGCAAAGCTTAGTTTCTTGTCTTAATTTGAGAACGAGATTTTTTTATCCCCGTAGATATCCTCAGTTTGGACGTTAGAATGACTGGATTGATTCAAACTCTTGTTGGAGCTTCCCTCCCATTTAGCTCCCTCTCTACCACTTCCATAACTCACTGGATCCTTCCCAGAAGTGTCCTCGTTATTTCCCCTGTTTTTTAAAGTCATTTCATCGTGAATCCTAAATTTGGCTCCGGATCTCACCGAGGAGATCGTCACAAATCCTCTTCCCCGCGATCTCGAAGATCTTCTCATCAAGACTCTAAAGATTCGGGTGGAAAGAAAGACTTTGAATTTAAAAAAGGGGAGAAGCCAAGTAAGCCCAGCTATCCTCAAAAAGACCATATTTTCTTTGAGATACCTGCCGAGGCTCGAGATTGGCCCCAGCCTTGGGCAAAGTTAAAGTCAGTAGCATTCCACCCTTACATTTATGATCGCATGGTGGATGGAGTGAGTCCGCAAATTCAAGCAGGATCTATCCTCTCTGTATACGATCGAAACGGAGAAAGGTTCGGTTCGGCTTTCTATAATCCTCATTCTCGAATTCGATTGAGGATGTTGTCTTTCGACGACCAGCCCATCGATGCCAATTTTTACCGTAACTTAATTCGACGCGCAGTAAAGCTGCGAGAAGATACCTTAGATCTTTCAGACTCGACCAATTGCTACCGTTTGTTCCATTCGGAGGGAGATGGGCTCAGTGGATTAATCGTGGATCGCTACGATACTACTTTGAGCATCGAAGTCTTCAGTTTGGGGGTTTGGAAGAACTTAGATCAAATCGTTCCCATCCTTCTTGAGGAGAGTGGGGCTTCAACCTATCGAGTCCATGTCGATTTTTTAACAGCCCAGCGCGAGAATATGGAGCGTGAACTTAAAGCGAATCCACCTCCCTCCACGGCGTCTAAATCGATTCGGGTGTTGGAAAACGGTTTAAGGTTTGCGATCGACTTCGAAGCCGGACATAAAACCGGATTTTTCTGCGACCAGCGTGATAATCGAAAAAAGCTGGCGGAATGGGTTCAGGGCCGAGACCTTCTCGACCTCTGTTGTTACACCGGAGGTTTTTCGATTACCGCGAAGGCCAACGGGGCTAAAGAAGTCATCGGGGTAGATCTCGATGAAAAAGCGATCGCTCAAGCTAAGCACAACGCCAATCTCAATCAGCAGCGCATCAAGTGGGTGCATTCTGATGCCTTCATCTACGCGCGGCAGATGATCGACAACGGAAGAAAATGGAACGCTTTGGTTTTAGATCCCCCGAAATTCATCGGGTCTCGATCAGGATTCGATGAAGGGCGTAAAAAATATTTCGATCTCAATCGATTAGCCTTGTCCTTGATGGAGCCAGGCGGACTCTTTGTCACGTGTTCTTGTTCAGGATTGCTCAATTCTTATGATTTTGAGAAACTGGTCGTCGACGCGGCTCACAATATTAGAAGATCACTACAGTGGTTAGGTTCTACAGGAGCTGGCCCCGATCATCCCGTCGCCTCCAATTGTCCCGAAGGTCGTTACTTGAAGGTGGCTTGGTGGAGAGTCGTCGATTGAATCTTTCAATCTGTTTCAAGTTATTCATTAGATAAATTTAAAGGTCTACTCATGGCTGGTGATAAACGAAGCGTGCTTTTTCTTTGCACGGGTAATTCTTGTCGATCCCATATGGCTGAAGGTTGGTTACGACATTTAGCGGGGGACGAAATGGAGTCTTTAAGTGCCGGAGCAGACCCTGCGGGTTACGTGCATCCCTTGGCGATCGAAGTGATGAAGGAAGTCGGGGTAGATATTTCGAGCCACACCTCAAAGTCGATTCAAGACTTCATTCCTAATCCTCCCAATGTCATCGTCAGTGTGTGTGATAGTGCTGCTGAGAATTGTCCGATCTTTCCTGGGGCCGTCAACAAGGTGGCGTGGCCTTTCGACGATCCGGCCCATGCTGAGGGAACCGATGAAGAGAAGCTTAACTTTTTTCGCCGAGTCCGCGATGAGATCAAAGACAAAATCACCTCTGGAATGGATGACTTGCGAGGTTAATTCATTCCGTGGACGGTGAAAACTCCGATCGAGTTTCAACACTAGAAGAAGCCTATTCAGACCCTAACCTGACTCTCACTCGCCGCTATGTTTTGTGTGGTGCGTTGAGTTTGATCACGGCCCTCGGCCTTGGGTTTTTCTATTCCCTTACCTTCCTAAAAGCTTATCCCTTTGAAGGCATCGAGTTTCTTTCGGCTTCACGAGTGCGAATGGGTCATACCTTTTTGATGGTTCAGGGATTTGTGATGAACCTGATCTGGGCGGGTGCAAATTGGTGTTTACCTCGATGGGTGCCAGAGTGGAAAACGAAACTTGGCTTAGATTCTTCTTTATTTTGGGCTTGGCAGGCAGGAGTTCTCGTTTCTGTTCTCGGTATTTTGAATGGAGGAGCCCAAGGAGTGGAATGGGCGGAGAGCCCAGTCCCTTTGGATCCATTCTTAGCGATCATTTGGATCTTCTTTTGGTTTAGATACGCCCTCCCCTTTTGGCAAAGTTCCACGCCTCAGCCAGTATCATCCGCTTGTCTCCATGCCGGAATCACCTGGTGCGCTCTCACCTTCTTTATGGCGAACTTTGGTGGGGGCACGCTGTTCCCCGGTGATCGGGGCGAGGCTTTTAACTTACTGGTGGTTCATGAATTCTTAGGAATGGGGGTCGCTTATATTGGGATCGGTTTTTTCTACCACTTCTTTCCCCTTCTTTTAGGCCGCCCTCTGTTCAGTCAGCGATTAGCGTGGTTGGGGTTTTGGTTGATGGCTCTTTTTTATCCCTTGCACGGCTTGTCGCTCTTCGTTGAAGAAGCCTTACCTTATTGGGATCAGGGATTAAAAGTATTGGTTCTTTGTGCGGTTGGATTGGGGGGTGTTTCAGTCTTCCTGAATACCCTGCTCACTTTTGGAATAAATTTTTCACAAATCAAAAACCATCCTAGCTTACTTTGGTGGCTGGGGGGGATTTTCTTTTATTTCATCACCGGAGTTCAGGTTGTCTGGCAGAGTACTCCTGAGTCCCAAAAGCTAATTCATTTTAGTGATTGGGTCATCAGCCATTCGCATGTATCACTTTTTGGGGTCTTCGGATTCTTTGCTAATGGGCTTCTCATTTTTATCACTCCAAAGATAGTGGGGGCGCCTTGGCTCCAGTCGAAACTGAACGTCTATTGTTATGTTTTAGTGATTGTGGGCTTAATTGGATTAGGAGTTTCATTGGCTTTGGCTGGGCTTCAGCAGGGAGCAGCATGGCAAGTCGACCAGAATTGGCAAGGGACCTTAGATGTTTCGAATAACTACTGGTTACTGAGAACTATTTTCGGATTCGTTCTCATCGCAGGGCAAGCATTGCTTCTATTACACTTCCTTTTTACTTATCGCTATGCGGTAGAGAAATGGAGGAAAGAACGTGCTTAAAGTGATTTCTTACATTGGGATCGCCGTTCTTTGCGTTTCAATGCTCGCTTGGAGAGTTGCGCCTCAGTTTAAAGCTATCCAACCGGAAATTGCGAGTGTTCAAGAACTGGCATCTTCCGTTTTGCCCGCCTTAACTAAAGTGCAAAAGCGATTTCCGAATGAGTATAAAAACTATTTTGGCGCAGAAGTGAATGCCGAAGTGGCGGAAGAAGCGCTCACTTTGGGACGCGACGTTTACGTCGCAGAGGGCTGTTGGAACTGTCATACCCAGTGGGTGAGAGAAAACGACCAAAATTTTAACTGGGGGAAGCCCAGTGAAATTCAAGAAGTTCGTCACGAATTGATGCTCCCGAGTTTGATCGGGAACCGTCGAGTCGGACCCGATTTATTCCGCCTTGCTGATCGACAATCTTTAGATTGGCATGCTCCCCATCTCATCAAGCCTTCAACCACGTCGCCGGGTACGGTGATGCCAGCTTATCCCTGGTTGTTCGAGAAGGAATCATCTTTAGATACTTGGACGATCATTCCCAAGAAAAAGGGCTTAGCCCTCATGATCTACCTCGATGGCTTAGGTCGGTGGGAGCCGAGCGAAGAGCTCACCACTAAAATAAAATCGGAGGAACGTTCTAAGGCCGAGTCCTTTACGATCGCAATCTACTTAGCGGTGATCGGCGCGTATGGGTTGTTGATGTTTTTATCGATTAAGAGGGGGGATGCTAGTCGTAGGAATAGTAGTCGGCTCACCCTGTGAGCCGGATTGGGCTTTTGTTGATCTTCCTAAAGTGAATTACACGATCAGGCTATTCGGGTTTTATTATTGAATGAGCATTTTAGGAGAGACCGCACATGGAATGTGCGGACTACTTCGAAAACCACTTCCATATCCACATGACGGCGCTGGCTAAGATCGAGAGGACGATGCAAGTGATGATGGGGAAATGGAACTGGAAGTTTTCAGATTTATAACTGATATCCCCAGGTAATCCCTTGAATCCGGCTTTACCTAATCCCCAGATGACGAGGCCGGCGAGGACTAAGACGCCCCCTAAAGTCAGTAGAATTTTTCCTAAGTTTTCCATTTTATTATGTAGATCGTTTAGCCGGTGAGGGGTCGAGTTTTAAGCTGGATCGTCACTTGGTAAAGCCTTTCCACATCTTACCTTCATTTTTATCCTATTCTTTATCAATTTATGGATAATTGATCGATCACTTGAGTGTCTGTGAACTCAACCTTTTGCATCCTCATTTCCTCTAAGTGACCTTGAATCCAACAGCAACAATCCCTCAACGCCGACCGGAATTACTCGCCCCTGCAGGGGACTGGGATTGTGTTCGGGCTGCGGTTGCCAATGGCGCGAATGCTATTTATTTTGGTTTGCCCTTGTTTAATGCAAGGATGCGAGCGGACAATTTCACATTAGAAGACCTTCCCAAAGTTGTCGACTACGTTCACCAAAGAGGAGTGAGAGCCCACGTCACTCTCAACACTCTGATCTTTACTGATGAACTCAAAAATGCCTGTGAATTTGTTTCTCATTTAGCCGAAGCCGCTGTCGATGCGGTCATCGTTCAGGATTTGGGATTAGCTTCGATCATTAAAGAGTTTGCTCCTCAAATCGAGCTTCACGCGTCAACGCAGATGACGGTGACATCACCCGAAGCCCTTTCATTTGTGAAGCGTATCGGAGTTCAACAGGTGGTCTTAGCTCGAGAACTTTCGCTTAAAGAGATTCAGACGTTCTCCAAAAGGGATGCTGGTTTGCCGCTGGAAGTTTTTGTACACGGAGCTCTCTGTGTGGCTTATTCAGGGCAATGTTTAACCAGTGAAGCTCTCGGGCAACGGAGTGCGAATCGAGGAGAGTGTGCTCAAGCTTGTCGTCAACCCTACGAACTCTTTGTTGATGATGAAAAGCGCGATTTGGGCGATCAGCGGTTTTTACTTTCCCCTCAAGATCTCGCAGCCATTCAACAAATTCCTGATTTAGTTCAAGCAGGGATTCGTACTTTAAAAATCGAGGGGCGATTAAAATCGGCAGAATACGTGGCTGGAGTGACTCGCATTTATCGAGAGGCTATCGATCAAGCCCTCGGTTCTACCTCACCGAAATCGCCGAGCTCTCGAACTCAGTACGAATTGGAGATGCTTTTTTCTCGTGGACTCTACTCGGGTTGGTTGAAAGGAGATCATCATCAAAAACTTGTTCACGCTCGCTTCGGAAAGAAGAGAGGGCCTCGGGTCGGAACCGTCGAATCGATCGGGAAGAATTTTGTCGATTTAGGCAATTCTTTATTAGAAGGGTTAAAGCCTGGAGATGGTTTAGTTTTTGATTCGGGGGGTGACACTGACGATGAAGAGGGAGGGCGGGTTTACGAAATTAAGGGCACTCGACTGTATTTTGGTCGGGATAGGATCAATTTTAATCGCCTTCATGTAGGGGATCGAGTTTGGAAGACCGATGATCCATCACTGGGTAAAGAGCTAAGAAAATCGTTCCAAAAGGAACTCCCTCCAAAAACGACGGAATTGAATTTTACGGTGGAGGGGGATTTCGACCAACCGATGAAGGTCACTGGGACGACCTCGGATGCTCTGTCGGCAGTAGAGCTATCTGAGCTTCATTTAGAAAGAGCTAAAACCCAAGCTCTCGATCAAGTGATTCTTGAGAAGCAATTCGGGAAATTGGGAGGAACCACCTTTCATCTGGGATCGATCCAAGTTCAGTTGCCGGAAGGACTGCGCTTGCCGATTAAGGAATTGAATCGTCTGAGAAGATCGATTGTTGAAAAACTCAGCTCGATTCATCCTAGGAAAGATTCCATCGAAGTTCCCGAGGTTGAAGAGGTCTTAAGCCGGCGTTTGAAGAAATTTGAGCGTGAAGAAATTGGTATAAATAAAAATGTTCGGCTTCGTGTTTTATGTCGATCGTTGAAGCAGCTTGAAGTGGCTTTAGATTGTGAGGTCGAAGAAATCTACGTCGATTTCGAAGACATCCGGGGATACAAGGATGCCGTTGAGGAAGTGCGCAGAAGAGGCAACACTAAAATCTTTTTGGCGACACCTCGAATTCAAAAACCCGGTGAGTTAGGCTTCTTCCCCTCGATCGCTCGCCACGAGCCAGATGGTTTGTTGATTCGAAATTTAGGTGGTTTAGATTACTTTAAAGGGTCTCCGCTTCGGTTGATTGCCGATGCTAATTTAAATGTTTCTAATCCTCTGACAGCTCAATTGTTGATCGATGAGGGTTTAGAGCAGCTCACGGTTTCTTACGATTTAAATCGAGATCAAGTCATCGATTTGTTAAAGGCTTGCCCGGATCATTGGCTTGAGGTGACGCTTCATCAACACATGGCGATGTTTCATATGGCGCATTGTGTCTTCGCAGCGTTTTTATCTGACGGGAAAGACCACACCGATTGTGGGCGCCCTTGCGATATCCATCGCCTAGAAGTCAGGGATCACGTTGGTGTTCGCCATCCTATTCATGCCGATGTCGGATGTCGAAACACGGTTTTTCACGGCCAGGCCCAAAGTGGGGCGTTTTGCTTTGAGGATTTTAAGAAAGCTGGCTTGGGCTCCATTCGAGTGGAGCTTTTAGATGAAGATCCCCTCGAGTCTCGTCGAATTATTGAAAGTTATCAGGGTTTGTTGGAAGGACGATTCAATATTGAGGAAGTCCTTAAGCGTTTAAGAGTTCAAAGCAAGCTGGGTGTAACTCGAGGACCGTTGGAGGTTATGAGCGCTTCAAATGCGACGCGCAAACCGAGAGGTGGGAGGCGTTAAGGTAGTAGGCACACGCCGTGTGCCGTAGTAGTAGGCTCGCTCCGCGAGTCGTACGAAGTGATTTAGAGCTGATTAAGCTTAAAGAAAGAAACAATTTTAACTGAATGGTTAAGCCCAAATATATGCCGCTTAATTCACTGAAATTATTAAAGCTCTTTTAGCTTTGAAGGCGCGATTAGGAAATGGGGTAAGACATTTATTAACAACCGAGCGTAGAATACTCTCGCCCTTCCCTTACAGGGCTGAGTTTATTTCTATTCTCAACCCAGGACGACGCTTCACTCTGCTCTGGGCTATAAACTGACGGGCTTTCAGCCCTTGGAATATTTGATATCAAAATAGAGTTTGAAGCTGGCGATGCTAATGTTAAGAACGGCACACGGCGTGTGCCTACTACCTTAAATGCTCCACCATCATCTCCTCAATTCGGCGGTACTCGTCGATCCAACTTTCGGGGTCTTTGAAGCCGTGCTTTTGGCTGGGATAAAGCATCAGGTCGAAATCTTTTCCCCCCTGAATCAATTTTTCAACTAAGCGAATCGTATCTTGAGCAAAGACGTTGTCATCGAGGAGGCCGTGAAGTAAGAGCAAAGGGCGACGTAATTTGTCGGCATGATCGATGGGGCTAGACCGAACGTAATTTTCTTTATCTTTCTCTGGCGACCCTAACCTGGGATTGGTGTACCAAGCGTTGTAAGTTCTCCAGTCGGTAACCGAACGAAGTGCAGCGCCGCAAGCAAAAGAGTCGGGTTTGGTGAAAAGGGCCATCAAGGTTAAAAACCCTCCGTAGGACCCTCCGTAGATTCCAACTCGATCTTTGTCGACGAATCCTTGCTTGACCAAGTGTTCTACTCCGGCGACGACATCATCGAGATCTTTTCCTCCCATGAAGCCATGGATGTCCGTTCGAAAATCTCGACCGTAACCGGCTGAATGGCGGTAATCAGGATCTAAGACTACAAAACCTTGTTCAGTTAATCGATGGTGAAAGAGCATGTTCACATCGTAGTAGGTCATCGATTGAGTTACGTTTTGAAGGTAGCCTGCGCCGTGGATGAAAACCACCATGGGATATTTTTTCTTGGGATCAAAATCTTTCGGTCGATAGAGATGAGCTCGAACTCTTTTCTGATCATCCGGATTTTGATATTCGATCATCTCCGGAGGAGTGAGATGGAGTGCCTGATAAGAGTCAGGAATCGTTCGGGTTAATCGAATAGATTTTTCTGCGTCCCTTCTCGATATCATCAGAGAGTAGAGTTCGCCGGGAACTCCCAGCTGTTCTTGAAGATAAACGAGCTGAGTTCCGTATTTATTCCAAACAGCTTTACTCGCGCACCCTTTGAGTGAGTTGAGTTTTGTTCTTTCTAAATCCTCCAAATGAAGGATGCTGAAACTCTTTTGAGACGGGTCGATTTCATTCGATTGAATCAAAAGCTGATTAATATGTCGGTTGAAATCGATTCTTTGAATTTCAAATTGGCCTTGAGTTAACTGCTGGGGTTCGGTTTCCTTCACATCTTGTAAGTAGATGTGGTTAAAACCATCAATCTCCGAAGTGAAGAGAATTTCATCGTCGTCCGCCCAGGAAGACCAGAGAAAGGGGCCACCAATCCATTTGGGATTCTTTTCCGTAAAAAGAACATTGATCTTGAGTGAGTCGTGATCTAACCAGCAGATTTGGCGCACTTTTCGATCTTCGCTGAGGCGTTCGAAGAGTACTCTCACTCCAGTCGGTGAAAATTGAATTCGATGAAGGTCGTAACGAAGTTTTCCATCCAAGCGAAGATCGATGAGATCTTCTTTGTCGTCCTTCCAAATTTGAATCGAGCGTACAGGTGCTCGGTCTCCGGCTAAAGAATTTCTTACAGGAACAGCCTTAACCTTTTCGCTCAAGTAGTCCGCCATGATCAAGCCGTGTTGATGGGTGATCGATCTTTCGGTCAAAAGCGCCCACTTAGCATTGGGAGAGAGGTAGAGGCGATTGTTGGATTCTCGGAGGCTTGAAAACTGAGGAGGCTCTTTGTTTTCAACATCGATTAAACATAGCTGTTTAGGCTGACTGGATGATTTGTCTTTTGGAACTGTGAAGGTCGCAATCTTGTTGAGATGGGGAATGTAATGAACCCAAGAAGGGTGAGATTTTAATTCTCGATCTAATGTATCCCTCGTTCCTGTTTTTAAATTTAAACTCCAAAGGTGGCCTCTCTCTCCATCTTGAAAAACAATTTGAAAGGGATCCTTTGGGAATTTTAAGTTTTTAAGACTACTTGTGAGTTCAAAGATAGGCTTTGGGGGAACATTGTTAAGAAGATCCTTAGCTGAGGTGAGTTCAAGCCATTTGTCTCTTAAAAGAAGAAGGTGAGAACCTTCATTTAACCACCAGATTTGAGCTTTCTCTTCGTGAGCGAAAACCTTCTTTAAAATTTTTCCGTCCGTGGTTCCCAGCCACAGGTCGTGCTCTTTTTTCTCTGATTTTTGTTCCGACCAAAGGTAACTGAAGTGGTTTCCGTCGAATGAAATCTTATGAGATCCAGGGCGGTGCCCGAGTAGAGTGGGAGGCTTGAAGATCGCTTTTAGGGAAAGAGCTTCGAGTTTATCGCTGGCTGAGCTTTGAGAGGGCCAAGATAGCAACAGGAATAAGAGGTTTAACGTGAGAGTTCGAGCGCAAAGAGACATATTAAAGTTGATAGATTCTTATTCTTAGAGGGTGTGGGGCTTGCGAGTTTAAATTCTCTGGGAATTGTCTAATTTTACTATGGAGCCCCGTGAATGTTGATAGCGAATCCATTGAAGCTTGGAGATTAATTCACTGAAGTAAAGGTTTCAAGGGAGATCTATTTCTTGGGATTTTCGATGTTATCGATAATTAAGAGAAATCCTTCGTCCATGTTCTTTTGGTCTTCAGCGGTGAAGCTTTTGGGGGGCGGATTCTTCGCTTGGTGTGGATCTCGAATATCACGAACAAAAGACATCCCTTGAACAATCGATAAATAAATACCCGCAAGTTTGGGTGCTTTTCCTCCGGGAACAAGGGTGTATTTTTTCTGTTGATCCTTTTTTGTGATACTGAAATTTTCTAGATAAGTCATTTTCAGTACGAGTTTTTGAAAGAGAACATCATCTCTGATTTTCCCACTACTGAACTCGGTTCCCTTTTTTTTAAGAACCAGATAGGTCGCTGCTTCCTCGTGCATGAAAAAGAAAGCTTGTTCAAAATTCCCTTTTTTATAATCGGAACAAAAGGAGCACCATTTTTCACCGTATGGTAAAACAAGTTCAAAAAGAGCTTCTTTTCCTTTCTTTGACTTTAAAAAGATGTTTATAGCATCAGGAGTACAAAGTTCAGGCTTAAGAAGAGCATCTTTCAAGAAACCATCTTCGTTTTTTAATCGGTAAACGAGCCAATGATCATAAATTTCAGATCGGAAGATAAAGCTAATTAAGCCCAAGAGAATCAATGATGCACTGATGAAGATCGCAATTCTTTTACTTCGCATGATCGCTCCCAGTCGATTAAGAATGATGCAGTTGAGGCAACTCTTTGATTCTTGCTCCCTTTACATGCCCGCCTCTCCTAAAAACTGTAACTGATACAAGCGGTAGTAGATCCCTTTTTCTGTCAAAAGTTCTTGGTGTTGCCCGGATTCTCGTAATTCTCCTTTGTGGAGAACTAAGATACGATCAGCTCTTTGAATGGTTGAAAGCCGGTGGGCGATCACGATGGAGGTGCGGTCTTTCAAAAGAACTTCTAAAGCTTCTTGAATGAGCTTTTCTGTTTCAGTGTCGACATGTGCCGTCGCCTCGTCGAGAACGATCAGATCGGGGTCGTGAGATAATGCACGGGCGAAGGATAAAAGCTGACGTTCTCCCACCGAGAGAGTTCCACCCCGTTCTTGCAGATGGGTATCGTAGCCATCGGGTAAGCGCTCGATAAATCCGTGCGCATTGACGCGCTTGGCGGCCTCGATCGCTTGCTCTCGGCTGATATTTGGATTCCCTAAAGTGATGTTTTCTAAAATCGATCGACTGAAAATAAAGGGGTCTTGAAGAACTACGGCCATTCGCGATCGGAACTCTTGTTTTTTCAAATCGCGAAGATCCGTCCCATCTAATTTAATCCCGCCTTCTTGTGGATCGTAGAAGCGCGAAAGCAAGGTGATCAAGGTACTCTTTCCGGCGCCGGTGGCTCCCACGATGGCTACCGATTCTCCGGTTTTTACTTTCGCCGAGAAATTCTTGAGGACGATATCCTTTGAGTTGTAACTGAAGGTGACCCGATCAAATTCGATCTCGCCTTTGATATTGTCTACGGATTTGGCATCGGGGCGGTTTCGAATGCTTTCCTCTGAATCTAAAACTCTAAAGATTCTCTCCGATGCGGCCATCGCAGCTTGAAGGACGTTGTAGCGTTCTGCCATGTCACGAATCGGCATCAAGAAGCGTTCTAAGAAGCGCCAAAACAAGAAGAAGGTACCGAACTCAATTCCATTCGATCCTAAGAGATAGCCGCCCCGAAGGATGATTAAAACTAAAGCCGTGGCGCTGACCATTTCGATGACGGGAAAGTAGATCGAGTAGGCGAGAACCGTTTTCAGAAAGGCCTTCATATAATTGAAATTGATGCCTCTAAATCGAGATCGCGTTTCTGATTCTCGAGTGAAGAGTTGAATCGTATCGATTCCCTGAAGCGATTCTTGCGTGAAGGCATTGAGATGGGAAAGATGAGAACGCTGTTCGCGATAAAATTTTCTCGCGAAGTACCTAAAGATAAATGTGGCGATCAGTAGAACAGGGACGACCGAAACAGTAACTAAAGCCAAGTCGGGGCTGTTGTAAAAAAGAACGCAACTGATTCCTGTCAGTAAAATGATGTCAGCTAAAAGGGTGACGACACCACTTGTAAAGAGTTGGTTTAAGGCTTCGACGTCATTGGTTAAGCGGGTGACGAGAGCTCCGACCGGATTCTTATGAAAGAATTCGAGTGGCATCCTTTGTAAATGTGAAAAGATTTGCATGCGCACATCGCGCATCACCTTTTGGCCGATGGTGGCCATCATCAATCCTTGGGCATAGCGAAGGGCGATGAACATTAAAAGGATAAAAAGATAGACTCGGCAATAATTGAAAAGGGAGCTCCTCGCCGAAGAAAGATGATCGAGTTCGAACTCAAAGGTTTGCGCCCAATCTTGGAAGAAATTCATTCCGGAAATGGAACTTGAGCCATCAGAGCTACCCGAGTCGATGATCGATTTGAGAGGTCCGTCGAGTGCTTCTTTGACGATAATCGTTCCCGCCAAATCTAAGAGGGGGACCATGAGCACCAAAAAGAGGGTGAGAAGGAGAAGCTTCTTGTAGGGCCAAGCATACTTTAAAAGACGCTTTGCCAGTTGGGCATCCATTCGGCCAACTTGCTTTTCTTCTTCTTGAGAGCTGAGAGGGGTTGGAGGCATCAGAGATCCTCCAATTCACGTTGAAGGGCCTGGAGTCTGAAGAGATCCTGGTAGAGTCCTTTTTGCTCCACTAACTCTTCGTGTTTCCCCCCTTGGCTGATGCAGCCATCTTCGAGTACATAGATTTGGTCGGCATCTTTAATACTCGAAAGTCGGTGAGTAATGAAAATAACCGTTAAATCTTCGGTAGCTTCTCGGAGATTGTTGAGGATCCGTTCTTCAGTTTGAGTGTCGACCGCAGACAGAGCATCGTCGAGGATGAGAACTTTAGGACGATACATCAGCGCTCTCGCGATGGAGACTCGTTGGCGCTGACCACCCGAAAGAGTCACTCCCCTCTCTCCGATGACGGCCTCTAATCCCTGATTGAATTGATCGAGGTCTTGATCCAGACCAGCGATTTGAGCGAATTTAAGAAGCTCTTCCTCTGAGCACTTCGCAAGTTCCACGTCTTCATTTTCGCAATCCAATCCGAAAGCCATGTTCTGGGCGATGCTTCTCGAAAACAAAAATGTATCTTGAGGCACTACACCGATGGCTCTTCTTAAGGACTGGAGTTGAATTTGATTGAGATCCTTGCCGTCGAAATAAATCGTCTCATCTTGAACGGGGTACAAACGAGTGAGCAGGTGAGCTAAAGTCGACTTACCCGAACCCGTTCTTCCGATGATCGCCGTGGTTTTCCCGGCGGGGATGGTGAGGTTTATGTTTTCGAGAACTTTGGGAGAATCCGGATTCAAGCCGTAGCTAAACGAAAGATCATTGATGGTGATTTCACCCTTCACTTCTTCTGTTTGAAGAGCGTGTTGAACATTTTCTTGATCGATCTTCGATTCTTCTTTGAGGACTTCGGTCAAACGCCCGATGCTGGCGATACCTCGATAGGCCTGATTGACAACCCAACCGATCGAAATCATCGGCCAAATGAGAAGGCTGAGATAGCCCGTGAATTCGATGAACTCACCGAACGATAAATCTCGGTCGATGATCAGCAAGCCTCCCACCAACAGAAGTAAGATCATCGAAATATGGGTCACCGCACCCACGACAGGATGCATCCAGTTTGAAATTCTCTCTGTGGCTAAATTGTGGTTGTAGTAGCGATCACAAAGATTTTGAAAGGAACCGATCTCTCGATCTTCAGTGGCGAAGGTTTTGATGACGCGAATACCGCCCGAGTTCTCCTGAGCGAAAGAACTTAGAGTTCCCAGGGTTTCTTGGGCTCTCCGGAATGCTTTCTGAACCCGAGGGCCGATGATTCGAACGGAAATGGATAGAAGCGTCAGGGGTACTAATACGATGAGAGTTAACCAACCATCGATCGAGATCATCAGAGGAATAGCGACACAAAGTAGAAAGAGAGTGCCGGCCGAATACATAATGCAGGGACCGACGATCGTACGAGTGGCATCGATGTCACTCGTGGCACGGCTCATGAGGTCTCCGGTTCTCGATTGATCGAAGAAGGCGCGGTCAAGTCCCACGAAGTGTTGGAAGAGGCGTTGTCGGAGATCGAACTCGACTCTTCTCGAGCTACTGATGATGAAGAATCTCGTCGCAAAGAGACCGAGCCCTCGTCCTAAAGCACAAATGAGGATCCAAACACCTAATGTATATAGCCTTCCCATTTCTCCCGGCTGAAGCTGCATATGTTCCACGGCATCCCCAGTGAGTTTGGGAATACGGAGGGCGCAGATCGTCGAGAGGGGAATGACCAGGATCCCTGCCAGGTAGGATCGCCAATAGGGGCGAATATAAGGGGTTATAAACTTTAGGCTCGACAAGGTTGATTAGAAGCGCTCGGTTTGTGGCTCAAATGGATAGGGTGAAGATGGACTCGACGCTTTAGACACGAAAGCCTCTATTTTATCAATTGCTCCAAAAAGTTCTCGTCTCTTGGGAAAATTAGCTGAATTCGGTGAAGATCCTTCAGATGGGAGCCAACGGGAATAATTTTTCTCTATCCTTCAACTGCGTGGGGCTTATAAATGAATCGAAGGTCGTCCATCGAAGGGTTTCTTACCCCTAATTTGATCTCGAACAGAAGAACACCAGCTGGATCCACGCTGGGGCTATCGCCCGCTTCGTCCTTTTGGGCTTACGGATCAAATTTGGTGGGGGAGAGCGCAAGTTCAAATATTTTAATGGCTTGTGAGAATCGGGAGCATTCTTGCCCGAGTTCTGAGAGCTTTTATCCGGATGATTTCGGCGAAAGCTTCTTGAGTTTCCTCCTATCGTCCAAGGCCTTCGATGGTGTGGGATAGGGAAAAAGATGTAATTTTTCAAAACCTAGATAGGGGAAGTATTTGTGTGACCCCACTTCAACCCTATAATAGACCCTTTGGGTTTGTCTGTGAGCTTGGTCACTCACACTCTAATCTAAAAGGTCCTGAACGACGCTAAGTCAGGAAGACCAGGAAGACGCTGCACTGGCTCTGAGCCAGGAAAACGCTGAGGTTTCTGAAATAACTTCACTGATCGGTTGAACTCAATAGGTTGATTGTTTTCATCAACTTTTTGAATGCATGAAATTACTCAGTAATTTCTTAGCTACTGTCGGTGGAATAGAGTTCGAAATTTCATATTGAGAATGCTTCTCAATGCATCTTCCTCTTGTTCCGTTCGTTCTGCTTTTTAGCTCTAAAGGTGAGAGATTGGCTTCGAGGTTACTTATCTTTTTCGATGGTCCATCGAATAAACGCTACCTTAGGCGCTGTGAATGTAACCTTTAGGCTGAACAAATTCTTGTTAACCAGGAATTAACAACGTAATCCATCTTACCTGGGTAGGAACTCACACATTCAATTTTATTGATGTTGCAACTCCGCTCAGATTGTTCGCATTGTGTAAAGGACAAGTAAATTAGGGACTGGCATGAAGTTTAAATACCTTTCGATGGCCTTGGTGGCCGCATTCCTTCTCATTGGAAGTATCGTCTCTGCCCAAAATCGAATTTATATCGAAGACGCAGAGTACAAAGCTGGCGAGAACGGTCTCGAGATCCTCGTATTGGCCGATCATGATTTTGAACTCGCTGGGGTTTCCTTCTCTTTCACCTTCGATTCGAATGTGCTTGAGATTACGGGCATCGAGGCTGCTGGAGTTACAGCAAACGCTGATTTTATCTCTGAGCTCAATGCTGCCCAAATCGCGACGATCAACACTCGCGAAGGTGGACACTTCGGAACGGTTCAGGAAACTGAATACGACAGTCCCGGAAATGAAAAATACGTCGCTGCCGGTAACGCTCACGTCGTCGGTCGTATCCTTTTCAACACCAAAGATGTTTCTCGTACGACCACGAATATCAGTTTGGTTGACGACATCAGTGGATATCCTGCAGGAACCACCAATGCTCTCGTCGACAGTACAGGAACAACCTATCGCTCTGGTTCAGACAATCCCTTGGTTCTCTCAGGTGCCGAATTGACGGTCGATCCTCTCGAACCAGAAATTCAGTTGATCGAAGATAACAACGGTCGAGATGGTGGTGAATTCACCGTTGTCGGTCTTAACTTTGGTGAACCTGGATTAGCCGTTCGCGTTTGCGATCGCCCTGCTGCTTTCAGCTTGAGTGGCGATGAGCAAACTCTCACAATCACTGCTCCAGTTTGTCCTACTTGTCCTGACGATGAAGAGTGTTGGGCTGAACTCGAAATTACTAACGAAAACGGTTCAGACTCTGAAGCGCTCGGTTTCCGTTACGATCCTTTGCCCGTACCCGTCATCGGTGAACCTTCAAATGGTTCAAACGAAGGTGAAGCCGGGAAACAATTCTTCATTCCCGTTTCAAATATCGACGGTGACATCACGGTGACTCTTTGTGATGTCGTTCTTCAAGAAGGCTCTGACTACAACAAGTTGGGATCGACGACTCTTTCGATTACCGCACCTGAATGTGGAATCCCTGGTTGGTCACCTTTGGTGGTCACCAATGAATTCGGTACCGCGATTCGTAATGAAGGATTTAACTACATTTCAGATGGTGGCGATCCTCCAGAAATTTCGGGGATTTCTTTAAACACGGGTAAGGCTGGAGATCTTTTCTTCATCGCTGGAAATCATTTTATT
The DNA here is from genome assembly GCA_028280485.1 of Planctomycetota bacterium. Classification (GTDB taxonomy): domain Bacteria; phylum Planctomycetota; class UBA8108; order UBA8108; family JACQVS01; genus JANQLS01. Next base: position 5,640 of record JANQLS010000182.1, on the reverse strand, counting down.
GTCGACGGCCAAGATCCTACTGTACGGGTTTGTGGAGTTGAAGCTGACCTCGGAGCCGTGGTCACCAACACCTCGATTCAAGTGATTGCTCCAGCTTGTGGAGAAGACGGTTGGGCTCCTGCGCAAGTCATTACCGCAGATGGACAGGTTACCGAAACTGAAGGCTTCTTCTACGAGCCTACTATCGGAACTCCTTTCGTTCGTGGAAATGCTAATGACGATGCCGAGGGCGCAGTTGATATCTCGGATGTTATTACTATTCTTACAGATAGATTTCTCGGAGAACCTGCTCCCGCTCCTTGTGCGGATGCATTAGATGTCAATGACGACGGAACGATCGATATTTCGGATCCAGTAGCTCTTTTGGCTCACTTGTTCTTAGGAACTTTCGATATTCCTGCTCCGTTCCCGGCGCCAGGATTAGATCCCTCAAATGACACCTTGCCTGAATGTTAATGAAGTCACTCTGGTAAAGCCCAGATGAGATTTCGTTTTAACCAAAAGACTCCACCTCCATTCACCTTTGAATCGAGGTGGAGTTTTTTTATGCCGCTATCTAAGACAAACTGACCACAGTAATTAGCCCCGAAATTGAGAGATTTGGTCAATATTCCGACACTTTTGGGCTGATTGGGGCCCCGGATCAAAGATCCCTGATAATCTTTCTGAGTAAAACTACTTATCCTCTTGATCACTAGTAAAATAGCAGCTTCCGGTTGGGTTTTGGCGGGAGATTCCTCATCTCCCTGCTCATATCACCATTCAAGTAGAGTTCACATAAAAGCTCTGCTTGGATCTCTCAATCTCGATAGATCAAACAACATTAACCCAGTTTGAAGCAGGTGGAGCTCACCTGCTTGGTTCTCGTTGCTAAAGGTTTTGCATTTTATGAATGCTTTAATAGGTGGTCTTAAGACCCGCAAACATTGGGGGTGGGCGGCATTTTTGTGGATCGTCCTTTTGAGTTCTTCTTCAGTGGAAGCTCAAAACCGAATTTACATCGATGATCAAACCCTTGAAGCAGGGGAGACCGGTCTCGAAGTCTTCGTCAAAATCGATAATGACTTCAACACCTATGGGGTCTCTTTCTCATTGGATTTCGATCCATCCTTGATTCAGATCACGGCGATCGAGTTAGCAGGTGTCGCGGCTAGTGCTGAATGGGACTCCGGTTCTGATGGTGATCAGATCGATAACACCAATGGCCACGCGAAATTTGGGATCGTCACCGAAATTACCTACGACACTCCGACGGATACTTTTATCGCCATCGGTACCGGCCAAATCGTCGCAAAATTGACCATCGATACTCTCGCGACTCCAGCAACGTCGACGACTCTTTCATTCGTGGATCGGGATGATGCCGGCGATTTTGGCGCGGTGAATGCTTTGGTTGATGATGTTGGAAACACTTATCGTGAAGGAGGGAACAACCCTCTCGCTCTCAATTCTGCGACCTTGACCATCGACCCCTTCCTTCCCGTTATTCAACTCGTTGAAAACAACCAAGGATCCGTGGGAGATGATTTCACCGTCGTTGGGCTCAACTTTGATATCCCGGGTCTTACGGCTACCGTCTGTGGCGCTGCCGCAACTGTTAGCTTGGCACCCGACGGTCAGACCTTAACGGTCACCGCTCCCGACTGCCCCATTTGTGCTGGAGCAACCGATGTCTGTTGTGGTGATTTAGTCGTGAGTACCGAGAATGGCAGTGATACCTATACCGATGGCTTCTGTTATGACCCACCTCCGGTTCCGACCATCAGTTCACTCACTCTGAATTCAGGATTAGCCGGACAAAACTTTTTCGTTTCGGGCTCTAATTTCTCTCAGCCGGGGATAGCAGTGACCGTCTGTGGAGCTACGGCTACTTTCTCATTAATCAACGACACGACTCTGAATGTGACGGCTCCAGATTGTGGATCTACTGGTTGGGCTATCGTGGAAGTTTGTAACGACTTTGGTTGCGTCGACGAAACGAATGGTTTCTTTTATGACGACCCTCCCATCGCTACGATCACCAGTGTGACCAGTAACCAAGGCTTGTCGGGGCAACTTTTCACTGTTGTGGGGGATAACTTCAGTCGTCCTGATCTATCCGTACAAGTTTGTGGAGTTGCGGCTAGCTATAATCTCGTCAACGATGAAACTCTGGAAGTGACCGCTCCCGATTGTGGATCTACCGGATGGGCTGAACTCCAAATTTGTAATGACATCGGTTGTGATCAAGAGACGAATGGCTTCTTTTATGAAGAACCTCCCGCAGCCGAGATTACGAGTATCAGCAATAATCAAGGATTGGCCGACCAAGTATTTACGGTCGTCGGTGATAACTTCACTCAACCGGGCCTCGCGGTGCAAGTTTGCGGAGTCGCGGCTACTGTTAACGTCGTCAATGATGAAACCCTGGAAGTGACGGCTCCTAATTGCGGATCTACTGGCTGGGCTGTCCTCCAAGTTTGTAATGACATCGGCTGTGATCAAGAAACTCAGGGATTCTTCTACGAAGATCCACCCGCTGCTATCATTTCAAGCGTGACTTCCAATCAGGGATTGGCAGGTCAAGTTTTCACCGTGAATGGTGATAACTTCAGTCAGTCGGGCCTAACGGTTGAGGTTTGTGGAGTTGCGGCTTCAGTCAATGTCGTCAACGATGAGACTTTGCAGGTGACGGCACCTGCATGCGGTGACTTAGGTTGGGCGATACTTCGAGTCTGTAACGACATCGGTTGTGATCAAACCAACGAAGGTTTCCTCTACGAAGCGCCGCCAGTTCCGACCATCACGACGATCACCGAGAACACAGGATTCTCTGGAAAAGAGTTTACTGTTAACGGAACGAATTTCGATCAGACAGGATTTGCCATTACCGTTTGCGGAAACCCCGCATCTTTTAATGTAGTTTCGGCAACTGAAGCTACGGTGACGGCTCCTGCTTGTGGTGCTTTTGATTGGGCTGAAGTAGAGGTTTGTAACACTTTTGGTTGCGCTTCCGAGGCGAATGGCTTCTTTTACGAAACACCAACGCCTACGATTTCTTCCATCACTCAAAATACGGGCCTTCGAGGAACGGAATTCACCGTTTTTGGAACTCATTTCGATGAAGCCGACCTGGCAGTTACCGTTTGTGGTTTACCCGCCACAGTCGTTATGGAGTCTGCAGTTGAACTCACTGTTACGGCTCCTGATTGTCCTGATCTAGATTGGGCCGTCATCGAAGTTTGTACGGTCCACGGATGCGCTTCTGAAGCTGAGGGATTCTTTTACGAATCTGGTGTTCCTACGATCAGTGCCATCCAAAATAATTCTGGATTTGCGGGTGCTCAATTCACCGTTCTTGGGGGTAATTTTGATCTTCCCGGTTTGGCAGTGACAGTCTGCGATGCTTCGGCTGATGTCTCGGTGATCTCCGCTACTCGAATCGATGTGACAGCTCCTGCCTGCGCTCCTCTGGGCTGGGCTTCAATTGAAATCTGTAACGACTTTGGTTGTGTGGATCAAGCTCAAGGATTCAACTATGAGAATCCAGAACCCACGATCACTTCTTTCTCTGACAATACCGGTTTGAGCGGTAAAGAATTCACGATCACCGGAACGAACTTCGACTTATCTGGAATCCAAGTTCAGGTTTGTGGAGTTGTGGCTCAGATCACGGTCGATTCGGCCACTTCCATTCGTGCTACTGCTCCCGAATGTGGTTCCTTAGGTTGGACTACGGTCGAAGTTTGTAATGATTTTGGCTGCGTCGATGACAATGAAGGATTCTTCTACGAAGATCCTCCACCCGCTCCGAGTCCGATCATCACTTCAGCTTCAGACAATGAAGGCTTCGCTGGTGAAACCTTTACCGTCACTGGATCTAATTTTGCTGTCGAAGATTTGGACGTCACTGTTTGCGGTGTTGAGGCAACTCATACTGTCGATAGTGACACTCAGTTGACGATCACCTCTCCTGACTGTGAAGATATCGGTTGGGCTCCAGTGAGAGTTTGTAATTCCCATGGTTGTGACCAATTGAATTCTGGATTCCTCTACGAATCAGGAATACCAACAATTACCTCCATAAGTGATAACGTCGGTTTGAGTGGTAAAGAATTCGTTGTCACGGGAACTCATTTCGATCTACTCACCTTAGCCGTGAATGTCTGTGAGGTCGAAGCTCAGTTTGTCGTCGAATCAGCGACCACATTGAGAGTGACTTCCCCCGAATGTGGAAACCTCGGTTGGGCCACTCTCGATATTTGTAACGACAACGGTTGTACTGACGATCCAGAAGGATTTTTCTATGAAGACCCACCGCCAGATCCGTCGCCCGTCATCATCTCGGCTGAGAATAACACGGGCCTTGAAGGCGATTCATTTACGGTGATCGGAGAAAACTTCGACGAAGGACTCTTGGTTGTCACCGTCTGTGAGGGGGCTGCCTCTTACAGCGTCGACAGTCCCAATCAATTAACCGTGACGGCTCCTGATTGTGCTGAGCTCGGCTGGGCGCCACTGCGAATCTGTAATAACCACGGTTGCGATCAACTCAATTCTGGTTTCTTCTACGAAGAAGAACCTCCAGAAACTCAGTTCTTAAGGGGAGACCCCAATTACGATGGAAGGATTGATATCGCCGATGCGACGACAATCCTCTTCGATCAGTTCTTAGGAGTAGCCTTCGCGAATCCCTGTCGGGATGCAGGTGATTGTAACGATGATGGTAAGGTGGACCTCTCTGATGCCATCTACATGCTGGTCTACCAGTTTGTGGGAGGAGACCCACCGCCTGCTCCATTCCCCGAGGCCGGAATCGATCCGACTTCCGACGACTTACCTGAGTGTTAATCGGCTAACAAGTATTTAAGTCGTAGTTCTCAAGCCCGAGGCTTTCTCGAAGGTGTTCATTCTGAATAGAATTTCGCCCCTTCGAAGAATCTTCGGGCTTTTTTTATTCGTCATTCCAGATGACTTCATCTTGTCCGACCAGCTCCAGGCCGTGATTTTTCAAGACGGTGATAGCGGTGGGGATTTCATCTACGTGGAGGACTAGCACGGGATGATTGTTGGAGCGAACGATCAACGAATACATGTAATGAACGTTGAGCTCAGCCATGATGAGTGCAGAAAGGATACGCTTTGGGCTGAAATCGGTTTCACTGGGGATCTCGACTCCGATGAGTTCCGATTCGAAAACTTCATGTCCCATCTCTCTCAATACGGCTTTAGCCATATCAGGGCGGTCGACGACAACTCTCACGACGGCGTGGTCAGCCGAGTCTAAAATCGAAATGGCACAAAGGTGGATATTGTGGCTTTCGAAGGCTCTCAAGACTTGCATCAAGGCACCTACTCGGTTCCTCAGGAAGATAGAAAGCTGAATGATGTGAGGTCCAGTCGTGTCTTTTGCTGTTTCGAAGGGGCTCATGACACCTCTTTAATTCCTGTCGGTAGGGAGCCAGTAGGGTTTCTCGAGGTTGAAATTATCTCCTGAGGAGCTTGTTTCAACAGAAGATAATCAGTTCCTGTTTAATCAATGGGAGCTAATTAGTTCCTGTGGATTAAACAGGAACTAAGTCGAGTTGGGATCAACTCGGCCGCGGACATTGGCTCGCAGAGCCTATGTTCAGCGGAGTGAAAGCAAATCTGTGATTTGCT
>JANQLS010000161.1 GCA_028280485.1 Planctomycetota bacterium | reverse complement strand
AGAATGCAGCGTTGGGCTTGATTGCCACGGCATGTTCGTGGACGGCTTCGATCACTTCACGGGAAAAAAGAGCCATCGCGGCGGCGGCCCGGGCTGAATGACCCGCGCCAGGCTGAGTGTCAGCCATGGGTTGATACCCACCTAAGGGAGAAAAAATTTCACCGGGAAGGCGCTCCAACACGGGATCGACTCCCACCACCAAACAACTGTTCTTTTCCTGAATGGCGCGATTCATGCGAGTGGCGAAGGGCTCCACGATGAGATTCCTTTCTTTAGCGAGGTCTTTTGAATAGCTTCCGTAGAACTTAGTAACAAGGAAGGATTTGGATATTGATACGAAAGCGCATCAGTATGCATTTAAAGACGCTGATTGCTACTGGAAAGGCAAAAATTAGGAGGCGTTTAAATTGCTGCTGGCCCCAGGGGAAGGCGAGGAGAGTTGTTCGATGAGTTCTTGGATCTTCACCTTGAGTTGCTCGGCCTTTTTAATAATTTTGGAATCCTCGATCTTTACTCGAGAGGTTTCCTTTTCGGCTAAGCGAAACGCTTCTAATGCTAAATCATCAAATCCGGATTCTAAGAAACTCATTCCCGCTTCGTAGTATCCTCTGATGGAGCGAAGCTCCGGATACATTTTACGATAGAAACTTCGAATCCCATCTTCGTAGGCTTCTTTAACCCAACCATCGCGCTCCAAGTAAAGCGATCGAATCAAAATCTGACAGTCGACGAAGGTCGGCATCAATTCTTCCAAACGGACCCGAGCACGCCTGAAGAGGTGGCGAATGTGCTTGAGTTTCTTCGGGAACATGACATGAGCTTCATCCATAATGTGGCTGAACTCAGCTTCTTCATCTTCCTTTTTATACTGAGGAGCGTAAGTTTTTACGTTGTAGTGCTCTTCCTTGAGAATCGAGATCTCGTGAAAGATATCGGAGATAAATCGGTCGAGGGGGTCGGTCCGAGTTTTGTCTCGATAAACGATATGACAGGCTTCTTTCAGGGGGTCGATATTGTCGTTCCTGAGAGTTTCCATCGCCTTGAAATCAAGTAACCCCGCAAGATCTGCCGCACTCAAACGCAAGGTTTGGCGGTCGAGTCCTTTACGATAGCTGTGTTGCAGCACGAGCCATTCGTACTTTTCAAACTGCTCCCTGAAAGTGATCAGAGAGCGGTAGAAAAGCTCAACGATGGTCCAAATGTACTCTTCTCGCTGTTCTTGAAGGTAAGCGTTACGATTGACTGGCATTACGAATGGAAACTTGCAAACTGGAAACTCTTAAGAACTGAGTCCCCCAAGCGAAACGAAGTCACTCGTTTCGAAAGGGACAAACTATGAACTCTAAGCCAAACGAGATTTTAGAACCGAATTTCTAAACCACATCCTAATTCTCGGCAGAATGAGAGTCAAACCCGTTGCCTTCCCCCTTGATCTTTTAAGTAGTTCTTGCGACAAGAAGTCCGATAATAAGTGGCGCCAACGGTCCTGGCGTCTATGATTTAGACACACTTTGAGTCATTCGAGACTCATAGGCCCCTCATTCAACTCGTAAAAAAGATAAATATAGTCCCATCCGCTCCTCACAGTGTTCTTTTCTGGGCTCCTCCCTAAGTGGAGACTCAGACGGGGGAAGCGCCTCAATTGTGTCTATATCTCCATAAAATACAATAAGTTACCGGAACTCCCCCAAGGAGAACGTCACCGAGCACCCTAAACTGGCTCGTCAATTGAAACTAAGACCGTAGAACCCTATTGGAACTCCCTAAGTTGAAGCAAAGAACCCAACTAGCCAGGGGCACTTTCTTTGCAGGAAGCCTTGATATCTAAAAATCCTCTCCTCTCTAACCTCCTTAGGAAACTGCCATGAACACCGGCAACTCCAACTCACCTCCAGCAGATATTCAAGCGAACTCCAGCTCAAAAAGTGTCTTCGCTCTCTCGCTCCTCAGCCTCGTCGCTTTGATGTTGAGCCTCAGTTCTTGCTCGGACTCCTCAAGTGGATTCTTTGGAAGCAGCTTCTCTGTTGTAGAGAGTTTTCCTCAGAGCCAATCCACCAATGCATCCCCAACAACGGTGATCACATTGAGGTTCTCAACGGCTATCGATTCCTCCACGGTCTCTGCGAGCACGATTCTCATTCAAGGATCCAGCAGTGGAGTGCCCCAAGGAACCTATGTAGTCAGCGACAATGACCGAAAGGTAGATTTCATCCTCAATAGCAATACTTCGTTCTCTTTAGGTGAAGTCGTCACCATCACAGTGACTTCAAGCGTGAGAGCTCAAAATGGAGGAAGCGCCGACAGTTTCACTTATCGATTCACGGTGACCCCTATCGATCCGAATATCAACCCGGCACCCGTTCCTCAAGTCACAAGCATGTCCCCCAGCGCTTGGGTTACAGATGCCTCGCCTTCTGGAACCATTCGGATCGATTTCGATGAAGCCATGGATCCCGACACCATCGTCGACGATGCTGTGAGTCTGTTCGGTTCGATCTCAGGAAAGATTCTCGCTTCGGCCAGCCTTTCTAATTCGGGTCTCCTTCTGACGATCACTCCCGATCGATCCTTCATTCCTCAAGAAACGATCACCGTGACTCTGGCTGATTCCCTCCGTTCGCAAGAAGATCAAACCTTCCCCGGTTATTCTTATTCTTTTCAAGTCCAGTCCAGCCCAAATGATCCAATATCTACCCCTCACCTCCGAGGCCCTGATATCGTCATCGGTGAAACGATCTCCAAAGTTCTACCCGCAGACTTCAATCACGATGGCTTACTCGACCTAGCTGTGTCGACGAGCAATGGAACCCAACTCAGAATCTACAAAGGAGATGGTTTAGGCGAGTTCACCGCTCAACCATCCATCGACCTGGGACAAGTCATTTTAGAATTTGCCCTCGCCGATATCGACGGGAATGGCTGGTTAGACCTCGTGCTTTCAACGGTAGATCGCCTCGCCCTCATTCAACTTGAGAGTGTGGATAACGACACGATTCTATTTTCAAACGAGGTCGTCAATGTTCCTCAATCGAGCCCGGTACGTGGAATCACTGTGGGTGAAATCGATCACCAAGATTTAGATAAACCCGATTTTATCTTAGACACCGATGCGGGAATCAGAATCCACTTGGGTGGCTTAAGTGAAACCGCTGATCAAGAATTAGGCGTGGAACGCTTAGCGCGAACTGAAATTCGAATTTTAGATTTAGAACTCGATTTCCCCGACGATGGCATCACCTTCACTAGCGATGGTTGGTTGGACTTAGCCTACGGAACTCTCTCGGGAGACGCCCTCGCCATCAACCGTCTTCAACCTGAAAACGGAACTTATGAAGTCGCTCACAACCTATCGCTCCCCTCGGATGCTCACGAAGTTCTCACTGGAGATATCGATCGCGATGGGAAACCTGATCTCTTCGTACTGACTCCCTTGAGTCAGGGTGGTGAGTTCTTCCAGATGATCCCTACCTCTCAATCCAGTCCCGACTTCCTGGTTCCTGGAGTGTACCCCACTTTGGGAATTTCAAGCCTGCAATTGGTCGACTTGAATGGTGACGGTTGGCTGGATGTTCTTCACACCAACAGTGAGATGGCTAAGGTTCGTTATCTCAGCGGTGGTCAAGCTATGGATTCCCTTAACGGCCCCTTCGAAGACTTGATGACGAATGTTCCTCTGAGCCGAATTTTGCCTCATGATTTTACCGGCGATGGAAAGATCGACATCGTAGGTGTCGCTCAAGATCGCCTCTTTACCTTCATGACGGAAAGACCTCAAACCTCAGGTGAAGCCACGATCACCGTTGGAGACATCAGTGGGACGCAAGGAGCAACGGACTTCCAGGTTCCCGTCCGCGTAACGAGCGATCAAGACCTTTCAGATCTTTCACTCTTGATCGGTTTCGATGCCAACCTCCTCTTCGTGCGCGACCTCGACTTCACAGGTTCGGCAGTTGAGAGCGCTCAAGCTGAATTTACTCACTTCGATCTTTATCCTGACGATGGATTGATCACCACTGAAATTCAACTCGAAGCTTCCGCACCCGATGAGGATAAAGTCTTAGGGGCAGGAGAAAACCTCCTCTTGTTCCAACTGACTTTTGACATCAAAGCATTAGCGACTCCCGGAACTTCTCAGTTGACGGTATTAGCCACAGATCCACTCACTTCCGTCGAAACTCAAATTCGTGATGCCCACGGAAATGAAGTGACTCCACTCTCCATCGATGGCCAAGTGGATATTCAAGCTAACCCGGGCAACAGTACGGTCAACGCTTTAAGTTTTGTTTCTGATCGCGAAGCAGAAACCGGAAGTACAGATCAGTTGATCCCCATCATCATCAATAACGAAGCTCAACTCGATGGCTTTACTGTAACGGTGAGCCACGATCCTCAAGTCTTGGATCCCAAGGGAGTCGAAATCACTGGCTCCTTAATGGAAGGACGAAACCTTCTCTTCGAGCATATCGATACCGATCCTGTCGCTGGGTGGAGTACCTACAATGCGATTCTAAATCCAGTTGTCCCCGACAATGTCATTCCAGCTTCAACGGATCAAGTCTTGTTTAATTTCGTTTACGATGTTTTCGAAGAGGCGAGTGTTGGAGAGACTACTTTTGAGTTTATCACCGATGCTCAAGTGGAATCCCTCAATACCGTCTTACTTTCGAATTCTCTTCCTGTCACTTTAACTTATGTCACCGGAAGCTTAGAAGTCGTTCAACCGATCGATCCACCTGAAAACACTTTGAGTTTAAGTTCACTCAGTGGAACTCAAGGTGATACGGATTTAGTGATCGAAGTTCGATTGAGTAATGAAAGCCCTGCCGATCGAGTGACCGCGATCTTTAAGTACGACCCGGCGACCCTCGAGATCTTAGGTTTCGACTTGACCGGTACGGTGGCCGAATCCTACTCACCGATGTTGAACGAAAGCTTCGACGATATTTACGGAGAAGCGATCTTAGACCTTCTGTTCAAAAGCATCTTAGGTGGAGAAACTTACCCGGCTCAAGCCGATCAAGTTCTCTTCAAGATCAATGTGAGAATCAAAACGGATGCCCCTGCGGGTGAACACGATCTTCTCATCGTTGAACAATCTCATGAAGGAAATCAAAGCTCGCGATTACTCTCCGAAGGTACGCTCACTCCCTTAACCCTGACGGGATCGACTTTGATTGTGGATGCACTTCCTCCAGTAGAGAATCCCAACAAGCTCTGGCTTGAACATCGTTTCGCCCAGCAGGGAGAAATCGAAGTTCATTCGACTGTCATGGGAACCTACACCGGCAATATGGAAGCCTATACCATCATCGGGCGTTACCCCTCAGAGGTGATGAGCAACTTGCGTTTCGATTACACGGGATCTCCCATCGAAGCCTTTGGGCCTGAATTGGTCTTGGAGGCGATCTCCCCTGAGGATGGCACCTTCACTCATACCGCATTTTTTGATAACACCCCGATTCCCGGCGAAGAACGCAGTATTCCACCCGGAGAAGGAGTCGAATTGGTGCACTTCCTTTACGACATCCCCGCCGATGCCGTTCCGGGTGACTACCAAATCACATTCGAAAACCTCATGGGTGATCTCCAATCCCCAAATTCCTTCGTCTTCGATATGGGAGACGGGGTGAATAGCCAGAGTGTCTATCCGGAGCGCACGGCTGGAGATCTGGTCATTGGAGTGCCACAAGTCGTTTTTGTAAGAGGAGATGTGAATCTATCTGGGACGGTCGACCACAGTGATTATCAAGCACTGGTCTCCTACCTGAATTTAGGAAATCCTATACCTCTCTGTCTGGACGCGGCGGATGTCAATGATGACGGTATTGTCGATGATGCTGATTATTTAGCTCTTCTTCAGTTCGTTTTTACCGGAGCCCCGGTTCCTCCCGCTCCTCTGCTCGGAAATCCCGCTCCGGATCCCACCGAAGACGGTTTGGATTGTCAGCAAGGCCTATAACCTGAGATTGTCCGATATTTCGAACTGAGAACGAGGAAAGCCGAGACGAGCTCCACCCACAATTTGGAGACTTGCCTCGGCTTTCTTTCTGTCTGACGATTCTGAAGGCAACCAGCCAGCTCCAAGACCACACGTGAGCCGTTGGAGCCCTAAATTTGCCCCCCTCTGGTGACCCAATATTCTCCTCTAAATCTTCTCAGCCGATAAAAATTTTTTTCCGCTCTTCTCTTTAGCCCACCAAGCGGAACGAGCCGGGAAGGAAAGTCCATAAAGCACTAATCAGAATAAACTTACAGAATACACAGCATCGCGAGTGGGGAAAAATTTGACCCTAACATCGACTGAACAAAATGCAGGAAAAAGCCACATTTCTCGACTCCTTCACGTCTTATAACTTTCACGAAATAAGCCTTGCTGACAATCCGACCTTCTTATAGAGTTCAAGCAGCCTGGAGGCCTAAAAAAGGTCTCTGAGGCGGTCATACTGAGTGACCCTATCAACATGAAATCCGTTCTCCGCCGGATCAAGACCGGACCTAAAAACGAGCCGGAATTCAATCTTAGAGAACCACTGAAACCCGTTTTGTGAATTCAAATCGGGCCTTCGATGGCTTCTTGAGATTGAAGGAAAGTCAGTTTTTAATTCTGTCGGTTTTGATCCGGCTTTTTTCATTATATATGGTCGTCGCAGAGGCGACGACTTCGTGCAAGCGAGCTTTGCCCGCGCACTCACAAGTCTGCCCAGCTATGCGCTGGTAGACTTGACAGCAGGGTGCGAGACCGTTTACCGACTAGCTTTTAAAGTATTCTATTAATAATCATTATTAGTCTTGTTGCTTGATTTCGCTTCGCCTCACGCTTTCAAGATGGTCGTCGCAGGGGCGACGACTTCGTGCAAGCGAGCTTTGCTCGCGCACTCACAAGTCTACCCAGCCCGAGCTGAACAAGAACTGGGCTGGTAGACTTGACAGCAAGGTGCGATACGTTATGCCGTTTTGCTTTTAGAGTGAGCTTAAGATTTTCATTGTGAGTTTTATTGTTTTGGGATTCGCTTCGCTAAGCGTTAACTAGAGGCTGATCATATATGGTCGTCGCAGGGGCGACGACTTCGTGCAAGTTCGCTTCGCTCACGCACTCACAAGTCTACCCAGCTAGGCACTGGTAGACTTGACGGCAGGGTGCGATACGATTACCTATCAGCATTTAAAGCCTGCTTTTAATTTTCATTATCCATCTTGTTGTTTGAGGCTCGCTTCGCTTAGCGCTTTCTAAATCCATTTCAAGCCCGAAGCGTTAGCGAGGGACAGGACTTGAATCACTTTAAAATGCAACACAGCATCAGGCGAGGCGCGAGCAGAGAGATTGTGGGTTGTCTCCCTATTTATATAAAATGTTTATTTTAGTCGAGTCGAGATACCTAAACCGTTTCGTTTCGTACGGCTCGAAGATCGAGCCTACTACTAAATCCATTTCAAGCCCGAAGCGTCAGCGAGGGATAGGACTTGAATCACTTTAAAATGCGATACAACCTCAGGCGAGGCGCGAGCAGAGAGATTGTGGGCTGTCTCCCTATTTATATAAAACGTTTGTTTTAGTCGAGTCGAGATACCTAAACCGTTTCGCTCCGGTACGACTCGCGGAGCGAGCCTACCACTAGAGCCTACTACTTCTTCGATAAGGCTTGGGCGATGTGTTGAGGGATTTGATCTAATGAAGAAATGACTTCTAATGCTTCGACATCCTTCGCTGCTTTTGGCATTCCATAAACAACTGATGATTTCTCATCTTGCCCGATAGTGTAGGCGCCTGAGTCTCTCATCTGTTTTAAGCCTTCGGCCCCATCTCGTCCCATCCCGGTCATGATGACTCCAACGGCATTGGCTCCTGCGCTCCTCGCAACGGATTTAAATAAAATATCGACGGAAGGGCGATGACGATTGTAAAGAGGACCATCCTTAACCTGGGCTATGTAACGAGCTCCCGATCGCTTCAAGAGTAAATGAGCATGCCCGGGAGCGAGTAAAGCTTGCCCTGGTAAAACAGAATCTCCATCTCGAGCTTCTCGAACTTCAATTTGACAATCATTGTTCAAACTCTCAGCGAATGAACTGGTGAACTGAGCGGGCATATGTTGAACAATTAAGATCCCAGGACAATTCCGTGGCAGTTGAGGCAAAACGGTTCGCAGGGCATCCGTCCCTCCAGTAGAAGTTCCGATGGCGATAATTTTATTTGTCGTTTCCTTGAGAGCTAATGAAACTTGTTCTCTATTGGTCGGTTTCGTAGGAGTGATTTTCGAGACTTTAGCTAAGGAGGCAGCTTTAACTTTTTGAACCAATTCGATCGAGAGATCTCCGACCTGATAGGAAGTTCCGCTCGGTTTACAAAGAACTTCAATTGCTCCGTACTCCATCGCTTGAAGCGCCGTAGAACTTCCCTTTTCAGTAAGTGAAGAAAGCACGACAACCGGAAGAGGATGGAAGCGCATCAATTTTCTTAAAAAGGTCAAACCATCCATACGGGGCATCTCGATGTCTAATGTGATCACATCGGGAGCTAATTTAACGATCATATCGCGGGCAACATAAGGGTCGGGAGCAGCACCGACGACTTCGATCATCGGGTCCCGCGATAATTCTCTTTTGAGAATTTGTCGTACAGTCGCCGAATCATCCGTGATGAGTACTTTGATCTTCTTTTCTGTTCCAAGCATCAAAACCGGCCTTCGTTTTACTTCAACTATTCAAACTTAAAGAGAAAAGTAGCGGCTCATCTTCAACCAGAAAACAGAGAACACCCTCGGTTTTAAGTACTTTGACCCACTCTGCATTATCGATTGTGGTAGAGGTTGGAATCGACAAATCAAAAATTTTCTCAGCGCCCCAGGCTTCAGTAATCAAGTTTCCACCCGTTACGTTAACGAGTTCTTTAAAGCTATCGATGGCTTCGTTTTCATCCTCGATGTCTTCTGGGTCGAGGCCTAGCATTCCGGCTGCGATTTCGCAAGCGACACTATGAGGAGCAATCAAGGAGATACTTCCTTTCTCCGTATCACTCGTAAATTCAATTTGAACTCGGATAGCGCTTTCAACACCAGATTCAACTTCATCGGAGTCGATGAGTTCACCAAACAGAAAACCTTGGTTTTCTAAAATTCTGACAAAGAGTTCTTCAATTTGAACAATCGTTGGGCCCATACTACTCCCCCAAAATGTTGTTGATGATTTCTTTTATTTGCTCGGGTTGAAAGGGCTTCCTCAAAAAGCCACAGATACCCTTTTGATTCAATTGATCGATTCTCTCCTGACTGCCTTCAGTCGATACGATCACCACAGGAATCGAATTTAAAAATTCATCGCCTTTAAGATGATCCACTAGCTCCATCCCCGACATTTCTGGCATGTTTAAGTCCGTCAGAATGAGATCGACCCAGCTATCGTTCAAAACCTCCAGGGCCTTTTTTCCATTTTCAGCTTGGAGAATCTCAGCGACGGGTAGCCCACTGAGCCCAATCGTCTTCTTGATGACCTTTCTAGCGGTCGAGGAATCTTCTACGATGAGTATTTTATAAGCCATCGAATTAATCTCCGCTCCTCACGGACTCTCAAACATAAAGGATGACTTTTCCAGTTCATCCATAGTGTCAATCATCACTTTTTCTAAAAGTGAGAAATCAACATGCAATTTTTCAAATGTTTCGTGGCAGGGTCGATAGTGAGTTCCATCACTCCCTGCTCCGATTCCAAATAAAGCACAGCTATAATCTGCTAAGTGAACCAACTCGGCTTCAGTACGATATTCAGCCCCACACTTTGTTGGCTCATGGTGCCAACGAACCACTTCGACGAGGGAATCAGGTAAGTCCCAGCTATCTAAGAGAATTGAACCCACTTTCGCGTGGTTCACTCCCAGACAACGTTTCTCTGCTTCTTCGAAGGAACATCCCTCCTCAAAAGCAGCAACTTGTATTTCTTTGAGATGTTTCTCGACCCAAGAGCTCGTTAAAAGTTTTCCTACATCGCAGAGCAATCCACTAATAAAGACTCGATCTTCGACATCGACATTTAATCGACGGGCATATTGTCTAGCGGCAAAAGCAACGGCGATAGCCCTTTTCCAAAGCTCACCTTCTTCTACTTTATAACCTTCTAAAGCTTGGCTGATAATCGGCCCAACGGTAGCCGAAAGCAACAACCGAACAAGATTAGTTTTCCCTAAGAGATTGACCGCATGAAAGACGGATGTCACTTCACGGCGTAATCCAAAAAAACCAGAATTTGCTAACCGTAAGATTTTAATTGTCAATTGAGGGTTGAGTTCGATGCGATCGACCACCTCACGAGTTTCAAAATCATCACTTTGTAGGAGCTCTAGGAGATTGAGCGCTGTCGGATCCAGAGCAGGAAACCGTTCAGCTTCTTTCAAAATCTCTTCCGCATGACTCATTTCACAACCCCTTCAAACTGATCCACGACTAATAATTGAAGGTTAAATTTCACGAGTTTCACCACAACTTTGAATCAATGTTTTCCCAGTACCTAATTCTAGTATCATCGTTCGAGGTTGAGTCCCTCCCACATCCTCTCCCGCGATCATCAAATCATTCTTCCAAAGAATTTTTCTAGCTACAGTGTGATTCCGTTCTCCAATTTTAATATTTCCCACTTGCTGAAGTGAGGATGCACAACCTGCGATTCTGATCTCTAAGTTAGATTTCTTAGCTCCGAGTTCGATCAATTGTTGCAATAACAAAACGACTCCAGTATCGACAAACATAGCCGGACTAACTTTGGCTTTTTCTTTGTTCTTCTTGGAGGCTGGAAGCATGCAATGAAGCAACCCGCCCATTTGGGTCGTCGGATCGTAAGCCGTCAATCCGAGACAAGAACCCAGGGAGTAGGTCACTATGACCTCCTTGGGATCTTGACTGACGATGACGTCAGAGATTTTCACGATTTTCTTAGTAATGGCTTCAACAGTACTCATTGGAATGCGTTCAATTCCCAATACTTTCGACTAATGATGGTTCAGGAGCTCCTTAGAGCCCTATACCGTTTTCTTGTAAACAGAAACAGCGGTCCGAGTGAAGAGATCAGTAAAGCTTGATAAATTTTCTGAATGTCCAATAAACAGAAATCCATCTGGACGTAATAAACGATGGATCTCTTCTAAAAGCCGCCTCTTGATGGGCTCATCGAAATAAAACATCACATTTCGACAGAAAACGAGATCGAGAGGACCTTTCAAGGGAAAAGGAACTTGAGAAAGATTTAAGACTCTGAAGGCGATATGCTCCTGAATCGAATCACAAATTCGATAGTTTACAGAATCTTCAGAATACTCTTCGTTCAAGTACTTCTTCTGAAGAGCCGGGGGAATCGATTGAATAAGCGATTCTGGGTAGACTCCTCTTTGAGCGTGAGCTAATGCGTCGGTTGAAATATCGGTGGCCAAAATCTTAGCATCGATTTTTCCCGGGCTGGCCTCCAAGGCTTCCTGAAGAGTCATGCTGATCGAATAGGGTTCTTCTCCTGTCGAAGAGGCGCAAGACCAAATTCGCAAGCGTTTCTGTCCTTCAGAAAACCACCCTCTGAGAACTTTTCCCATAAACTCAAAGTGATCTTCACCTCTGAAAAAGTGGGTCACATTGGTAGAAATCGCGTTCATGAGATCGCTGATCTCACGTTCGATATCCTTTTTTAGATATTCAACGTAGGCGATTTCATCTTCGAGCTTGAGTGATTTGAGCCTCTTCGCCACTCGACCTGCGACCATACTTTTCTTTTGATCCGAGATTCGGATCCCGGAGTGGTCGTAGACGATTTCGCAAATGTTTTTAAACGCAGTTGCATCCATGATGATTTATCTCAATCTCTTCCTGGGTCTTAATGAGTTCCTGTTGCTCAACAGGAATTCATTAGAAATCAAGAAACTCATCGTCATCCAAGGGGATAACTTGTTCTGGACTCGCTGATTTTGCTGGCGCCGAAGCTTTAGGTTGAGCCTTGGTGGCCGTCGAAGTCGCAGGCGGATTCGAAACCGCTGATTTCGGAGTAACTACGGAAGTCCAATTCGTCGATCCACCGGAGGTCTTTGCTTTAGGTTTTTGGGAAACTGACTGTTCCCCCCCACCAAGCGAACTGACTAAACTCAAAAGCAGCTCAGCTTGAGTGCTGAGTTCTTGGGAAGCCGCCGCAGATTCTTCACTGTTGGAAGCGTTTTCTTGAATGACTTGATTCATATCATTCACCGAATTGCTCACTTGGTTAATTCCTTCAGCCTGTTCTTTTGAAGCTGACGCAATTTCAGTGATCAAATTAGCAACTCGAGTCGACCCATCATTGATCGTTTCAAATAAGGTACTCACACTCTCGGTAATGCGAACACCTCCATTAGCATTTTCTACAGCTTGTTCAATGAGATCCGCTGTATCCTTGGCGGCATCTGCACTTCTTTGAGCTAAAGACCGAACCTCCTCAGCAACAACGGCAAAACCTTTACCCGCTTCTCCCGCTCGCGCAGCTTCAACCGCTGCATTTAAAGCTAAAAGATTGGTTTGGAATGCGATGTCGTCGATGGTTTTAACAATCTTTGCGGTCTGATCACTCGATTCTTTGATCGCATGGATTGCACGTTGCATCTCGCCCATCGTGTTTTGCCCTTGACTCGCAGATTCTTGAGCTTGGCCCGCTAAGACCTTAGCTTCGCTAGCATTGTCGGCATTTTGACTCGTCATTGCGGCCATCTCTTCCATAGAAGCCGAAACACTTTCGATCGAGCTGGCTTGAATATTCGCTCCCTCGGCTAACTTCTGAGAGCCTTCACTGATGTGGCCACTGGTGAGGGAAACGTCTTCTGAAGACTCTGCGATCTCTCGAGTCACTCGGACAACATTTCTTGTGATCAAAGACACGATGACAACCGAAGTCACCACCGCGATAATAGCTGAAAGAATTTGAATCCAGTTCATCAGATTGATAGAACTTGCCAATTCCTCTCCCTCTGTTCGCAAGAGTGAGGAGTTCCTTGAAACCAATGTCGAGGTAATCGATTGAATTTTTTGAGCTACGGGATTCAACTCTTTGGTAAGTAGGAATTGTGCTTTGTTCCAATCCTCTGCCATTCTTGCGGTATACATCTTCTGAGGCAAAGGAGCAAACTCACTTCGAATACTGACGTAACGATTCCAATTTTCCAACTGAGTGGGCGAGAAAAGGTGCTTGGCTTTCTCGATCGTCTCAAACGCTCTAATATTGACTTTCCACTTACCATCAAAAGTTTTTTTATAACGTTCATCTCCAGTTAGGAGCATTCCATTGAGAGCCCCATAACCAGTAGCAAAAGATCCTCGAGTATCAGCTAACTGTTTGAGTAAAGCTTTTCGTTCAGAAGTCGATTCTAAGGTGCCCTCTTCATCGATAATCGCAGAAATAGCCTTAAGAATATTGGCAGCTCGAGGGCCTGCTTCTTGCGATTGAATTAAAAAGGACGGTACGTTATCTACTGATTGTCGAGTTTGATTAATATGATTTAAAACGCTTGTTACCTTAGAAATCTGATCACTCAAGGAATTAACAAGCTGAGAATCTTTAGATCCTGTCTGAACATTTTTCTTGATGACTGTCAGCGCTTGGTTCAGCGCATTCCAGCTTTTATCCTGACTGGATTTCAGCTCAGCTTCATCCGCGTTTTTCCCGGCGAGTACCGCGATTTTCATCGAAGTCACCAAGTTATTGATCTCTTTATCAACTTCAAATGAAGCCAATGCTTTTGGAGATGCTTCCTGGACCAAATGCTGGTTCGTTTTTTTCACTCCGCTCAACATCACGAAAAGTACAGCAACACTGAGTACGGAAATACCGACGACTGCAGCGAAGCTATAAATTAATTTTTTGCTCAATGACATCTTCATGTTAATTCCCTACACACTATTCAAGTTAGTTTTAGTTCCCAAAGCTTACGCTTCAATTGCCACGTTATTTTCAGAGAGAATAATTTCTCCCTCGATATCCAAGATCTGCTCGATGTTGAGGAGAATTTTAATCCCGTTTTCAAACTTGGCGAGTGCACTGATGACCGAGCTCGATTGCCCCCCGACATCGGGAGAACATTCAATTTGCTCGGGTTGAACATTGACCACTTCACTCACGAGGTCGACCAAAATCCCCATCTGCTTGTGGGCATTGTCTTGGGCGTCGATAATGATGATGCAAGACTTGTCTGCAAGTTCTGCTGGAGACATCCCAAACTTCTTCCTCAAATCTAAAACGGGAATGATGCGCCCCCTAAGATTGATCACCCCACGAATATATTCCGAACTGCAAGGTACTTCTGTCATCTCAGGAACACCGATGATCTCTCGAACCTTGATGATCTCTACTCCATAACTCTCCTCTTCGAGAATGAAAGTGAGGTACTTTCCAGAGAGAGCTTCCTGTTCGGGTGTAATCTTCGTATTTTCTTCACTCATAATTTTCTCACTTGGATCTCTTTTCAATCGTCGATGAAAAGATGTTATTTAAATCCTAGTTCGTTTCTGTTGAATCAACAGGAACTAATTCAAAACGAGGTCTTGAGTATCCACTTGTGAACCCAACACTTCTTGCCCTTGTCTTTTCCTTAACTCCTCTTCGCTCTCCTCCCCTTGAGCGCGAAAATCTTGAACAATTCGGGGTAAGTTGGACGTATCTAAAATAAGCCCAACGGTCCCATCCGGAAGGATGGTCCCCCCCGCAATACCAGGGGTATCCTTGAGATACTCTCCAATGTTTTTGATGATGATCTGTTGTTGACCAAGAAGCTGATCGATGGCGATGGCATACTTTCCTTCATCTCCTTCGATGATCACAAATGTGACTTTCTCAGGATCTTTGAGCGCATCTTTGATTGAAAAAGGTAGATCAATTCGATGAAGGGGAATCAACTCATCCTGAATTTGAATCACCTGGTCTTCACTCATTACACTACATAAGCGGTGTTCTTCGGGTCGAATCATTCTCACGATAGAAAGAGTGGGAATGATAAAACGTTGAGTACCGACGCGAACAACCATGCCTTCGATGATGGCTAAAGTTAATGGGAGCTTGATGCTGAATGTCGTTCCCACTCCAATCTCGGAATGAACTTCAATCCGGCCTCGAAGTGCTTCGATATTTCTTTTTACGACATCGAGCCCCACCCCACGCCCAGAGATATCACTGAGTTCTTTCGCAGTACTCATCCCCGGATGGAAGAGGAGATTCAGGACATCTTGATCGCTCAATCCTTCACCCGTTGTGATCACACCCTGCTCGACAGCCTTTTTTATCACAGCTTCGTGATGGACACCGGCTCCATCATCTTCAACTTCGATGCAAATATTGCCACCGACATGGAAGGCTCTTAATGTGACGCGACCCGCTCGAGATTTACCGTGAGCCTCTCTCTCATCCGCAGTATCTTCCAATCCATGATCTACGGCGTTTCGGATGAGATGAACCAAGGGATCGGCAATCATATCGACAACGGTCTTATCGAGCTCAGTGTCATCTCCTTCAGTGACAAAGTTGATCTCTTTATTAAGCTTCTTAGCGACATCCCGACTGAGGCGAGCCATTCGATTGAATGTGGGTCCCACCGGAAGCATCCTCAGGGAAGTCGCCATCTGCTGAAGATTCCTGGTTATCTTTTGAAACTGAATGCAAACACTTTTCAGGCTTTCAGGATCATTCCTAAAGTGAAGAGTTGAATCTTTCAGCATAGAGTCGCAGATGACCAGCTCTCCGATCGTATCCACTAAATTGTCGAGACGGTCAGCCCCAACTTTGATCATCTCCTGAATCTTGACTTTCTTCTTAGGCTTGCTAACTTTTTCAGTCTCAGATTTTTCAGGGGCTTCATTCGATGAATTCTGCTTTGGTTTTTCAGTATCTTCTAACTGAACTTCAATTTCTTTTACTGCTTCTTTAGCCCGCGACTTTTCGTCAGAATTCGCGTTAACAGCCGAATCCTGTATCAAAGGAGAGCCTTCAAGGCTTTCGATCTTTTTGAATGTTTCTTCTAAACTCTCTTGCGGAATCCAAGGCTCTTGAGTGGTTAAGGATTCTTCTACTTTGGAAATGAGTTCCTTCAGCTGATCGTTAGCTTCAAATGTGAGGTCTAAGATCACCTGTGAGCATTCGCGATCTCCCTTCCGTACCGGCTCCAGCATACTTTCAGCCGCGTGTGCGAATTTTTCGACCACAGTGAGACCCAAGAATCCTGCGACTCCCTTCACCGTGTGGAAAACTCTGAAGATGGCATTGAGCGATTCTAAGTCCTTGGAATCACCTTCTAAATCTAAGAGGTATTGATCAACCTGCTCAAGACCGTCCTTCGACTCACCGACGAAGTCACCCACTAACTCTGGGTCTCCTTCCAGGGTTGCTGCTTCCTGAACCTCCGCTGAATCAACTGAGGAAGACCCCTCAAAGGCCTCCTCATCAAGAGGAACAGCATATTCTGATTCAGAAAAATGCTCCTCGACCTCATAACCATGGGCAAGAACTTTCTGCAAGCCTTGAATGGTATGGGTTACTTTCGCAATCAAGGAATCTTCGATCTCAGATCCACCCGACTGAATGCGTCCGAGTAGACCAATGGCCGTTTGGTTGATCTTCACGAGTTGATCTTCTTGAAGATGCTCCTCGATACGTCTCAAACAGTCGATAGCCTGCGTGACGGTCTCAGGTTGCCTTAAGTCCCCAAGAATCATGCATTCGGCTAATTGATCTAAAATCAGCTCAATTGGATTGGCCATTATGATTGAAAATCCTCTTAACTAAGAAGGAAAACAGCAGGACTAAATCTACTGAGCACGACCGTAAACGAGGTGCTCTAACTCTTGAATCGATCCTTCGATGCACTCTAACTGGTGATTTAAAATGACGCTAGAGTCTGCAGACTTCTTTGATGATTCAAGAGTTCGCCCAGAAAGATCGCTGAGTTGATTCAACGAGCGCCCCACTTGATCGACTCCAATACTCTGCTCCTGGCTCGAAGTAAAAATTTGGGAAACGAGCTGGGTCGATTTATTTGAGCTATCACGGATCGTTTCAATCGCTTCTTGAACTTCCCGAGAGATCGACTCTCCTTGATCTGCGAGTTCCTTCGATCGATTGATCTTCTCTGAAGTGCTCTCTGCCTCTTGAGCGGCTCGAACAGCAAGATTCCGAACTTCTTCTGCTACGACAGCAAATCCTTTTCCCGCATCTCCAGCTCGAGCGGCTTCCACTGCAGCATTGAGAGCAAGAAGGTTCGTTTGGAAAGCGATGTCATCGATCGACTTGATAATCTTCTCCGTTTCACTCGCCGAAGATTTGATGTTGTTCATCGATCCCACCATATTTTGTGTCAAGTTGCTCACCTGGTCGGTCAACTGGTGAACGGTAGAAGTGATCGTATTGGCTTCCTGTGAATTAGATGTGTTATTCACGGTCATCGCATCGATCTCTTCGTAGGAAGTGGAGGTGGCACTGAGAGATTCCGCCTGCTCGGAAGCCGCTTGAGAGAGCTCTTCAGTCAGAGCCGAGATCTCATGTGAGGCTCCATAGAGTGCCGAGGAAGCTTCGCGAATCGAAGAAACAGCGACCTTGATAGGTTGATTGATTTGACGAATGAAGAACCAACCTAAGGCGACAATGAAGGCAACGCCACCACCTAATAGATACCACAAGGTTTGATTCAATTGATTCACGGAGGCCAGGGCTTCATCTTTTTCCACTTCAGCTACCAAACCCCAATTCACATCGGCGATGGATAAGGGGGTGTAGGCACTGACAACCTCGTTCCCCAAGTATCCTTCACCCACCGAAACACCCTTCCTTCCCAGGATGGCTTCCTTGACGGCGGGAGTATTGATGGATTGTAAATTAAGGGTCGTTCCTCGATCTTTAATACTCAGCAAAACGTCTTCCGAAATCCCTCGCCTCCTCAAATCGTCAAGGTAGGTACCTGAATCGGAGGCCATTCCCCGCGAGTTACTTCTCATCTTAAAATCATCAGCAACCAAGTAGGTTTCCCCTGATTGGCCTAAACCCACCTCTTCCCATTTACCGTAGTGAGTCATGATTTCAGATATGCGATCCACCGGCATTTGGAAGATCAACACACCGAGTCGCTCACTCCCATCAAAAATAGGCGAAGCGATGAAACTGGCAGCCGCTTCGTAGGAGGGAAAGTAAGGTTCAAAATCTTCAAGCTTGATGAACTCGCCGTTAGCCGCTTGATTCGCAGCTTGA
The DNA here is from genome assembly GCA_028280485.1 of Planctomycetota bacterium. Taxonomy (GTDB): domain Bacteria; phylum Planctomycetota; class UBA8108; order UBA8108; family JACQVS01; genus JANQLS01. The sequence goes on along the minus strand of JANQLS010000161.1, from coordinate 48,114 downwards.
AACACTCGGGCGAAATTAGTATTTGAGAAGGGTCCATCAATAAGAGAAGTGGTGAAATCGAGTTCTTTAAAAACAGAGTAAACGATATCGCCCGTTACGGAGTCGACCAGGAAGATATCGTAGTAGCCGAACTCATTGAGAAAACTACGAATCGCAGGATGGTAAGTCCCGTGCAACTTCGACCACTCGGTTGAATCTTCGGCTTGGTCTAAGGCATCTTTTGAACCCAGAGGGTTGGGATTATTACTGATGTACTGATAGTGAAGAGCGAGAGAATCGGCATCCAAGCTGGCTAATTTTTGCCCTAAGCCGGTGGGATCCAAACCATGATTACTTTCTTGATACTGTTTACCAAAAGAATCAAACCAGTATTTTCTGACACTCTCATATTGAGTTTCAGTATTGGGAAGAGTGGATTCTTTTTTGAAATCTGAAAAGGCAGAGCTGAATCCCCTCATCGCATCAACAATCATTCGATTCTGGGAAAAAGTGAGCACCTGCTTACGAATCGACTCAAAGTAAGATTCAATTTCTCGGGCCTTACCTTCCCGCAAAGAAACCAAACGATCATCGTTGAGCTCCGACATCGCATCTTCCATTTGGTTCAGTGAAATCAAAGCTACAAATAAAAATGGAGTCAATCCGATAGCAGCAAAAGCTACGAATAATCGAAGCTTTAAGTTCAGTTTCCCTAGCATGAATCTTCCTTCAATTTTTTACAAATACCAACCTTCACCAAAGCGACCCCAGTTACTTTAGTGGAACCTATTCCTAGTTATTCCCATATTCTTCAGCCCCTACTGAAGCCCAGCGGCAAGAAGATGATGAGGTGATCGGAGGGGCACCTAAAATTTCTTTAACATAATTAGATAGCTAAGGAATCCACTGAAGTGAGGTGAGGCGATTTGCTGCTATTTAGGAATTATCAGAAAATCAAAGTGAAAAATAGGGATATGGGAACACCAAGAATGTTCAGTTTTTAGTAGTAGGCTCGCTCCGCGAGTCGTATGAAACGAGCCAACTTTACTCTTGGCAATAACCGAGAAAAAAAGCCCTGCCTGACTCGAAGCTTATATCCGCCACCCACGAGCATTTAATCAACTTCAAGCCCGAAGAATAAGAGAGGGATAGAACAGAAACCGTAGCTTAGGATAATATTGTCAGTGAGGGTGGTTTGGTTTGAGACAAAATGCGATCTGCCCTGATTAAAAATTAACGTTTTTTTCAGTCTAAATGGAGCACCCAAACGCTTTCGCTTCGGTACGACTCGCGGAGCGAGCCTACTACTAAATTTAAATTGTAATTGTTAACCCATTAACGGATCATAGATTTATTAAGCTAACAACCAAAGATGTTTTAGGACGACATCCAATGACTTCCAAACTTAAACAAACCTTTGATCGTGATGGCTATGTCGTACTCGAAGGTTTTTTAGATCAAAAAATGACGGCTGAATTTAAAAGGCAAATAGAGAACTTTATTGAGCATGAACTTCAAGACCTTCCTCGAGAGCATGTCTTTTACGATGATTTAAATCGAGCTGAAAGCTTAAAGCAGATTCAGCAATTAGGAACGCATTCCCCTTTCTTTAAAAACTATTTTCACCAAGGGATTTTTAAAGAATTAGCTGAAGAATTATTAGGCACAGCTACAACTCCCAAGAATCTTCAATATTTCAACAAACCCCCAAAGTCGAGTCTCCCGACCCCCATTCATCAAGATGGGTTTTACTTTAAAATCAACCCACCAGAAGCGGTGACCCTATGGTTGGCGTTAGATCCCGTGGATCGAGAAAATGGCTGCTTACGCTACATTCCCCAATCCCATCAAAAGGGCTTAGTTCAACATGACCGCACTCAAACTTTAGGGTTCAGCCAAGGCATTTCGAATCTGAGGTACGAAAATTACGAATTACCAGAGATCGAAATTCACGCCTCCCCAGGAGATCTCATCGCCCATCACGCCCTCACGGTTCACCGAGCGGATGCCAATCGAAGCTTAGATAGATCTCGACGGGCATTAGGTTGGATTTACTATTCAAAGGAAGCTGTGGAAGACGAAGAGGGGCATCAGATCTATCAATCTCGTTTAAAAAATGAGATGCTAGAAGAAGGATTAATATAATTATCCTCAGCAAAGCCCTGCTTTGAACATTTTAAGTGATTCTGTAAAATTCAAAATAAGTCGAATCTCTAAGCAATAAATATCTCTTCTTACCAAAATCATTCACGCTTGAAATATAAGCAAGAAAATGGGGGCAAGAAGATAAAAATCTAAAGAGGTAATATTTTCATACCCCTATCTTCTTGCTATTGTTCTCAGTGGGAGCGCCTCAGCGTGCAAGACTCCCAGTGACATCACCACCCTCAAATTTTATGGAATTAGGAAGACTCAATAATTTGGCTGCAAGTTTATCTACGGAAAAGCTTATCTCTGCTCCAAACTCTATTTTGAACAAAACAGTTAAGGCGAATTAAAGTTCTTTTACCCTAACCAAACAGCTAATCCAAGATAAGTAAACATCCCAATCATATCGGTGAGAGTGATCACGAAAATACCCGAAGCGATAGCAGGGTCAAAATGGAGCAATCTTAAAATGACGGGAACGGAGGCTCCGATCGTCGCTGAAAAGATCATCAGAATAAAAAGTGAAGCCGAAACTACTCCTCCGAGGTAAAGCCCTCGAAGATCAGAGATTTCTGGTCCATCCACCTTCTCTACTTGGACCGTACTGGCGGCGCCAGAAGAATCCGGAAACAGACCCCAAGGGTTGGCATCCGTTGCGTCATATCGAAATAAGAATGCGATCACCAGCCCCGCGATCAAAGCGACGGCAACCCCATTTAAAAGCCCGACCATCATCTCTTTGATCAAAGCTCGTTTACGAGTTTCTTCAGTCACTTCTCCCATAGCGAAACCGCGCACGACCACCGTCATGGTCTGCGTGGCGGAGTGCCCTCCCATCGCCGCGACCAGAGGAAGCAGCACAGCGATCAGGGGAGCTGTCTTAAAGTTTTCTTCAAAGGGACCAATGATAAAGTAACAGATCAACACCATGGTGAAGAGACTCCCCAGCAACCAAGGCAAGCGTCTTCTAAAAGAATTGCGCGCTCTTCCAAGGGCTCGATCTTGGGCGTCCACCCCCGCCAAAGCGAAGAGATCTTCGGTAGCCTCACTACGAATCACATCGATCACATCATCGACCGTCACAATCCCAGCGAGCTTGTTGTCATCATCCAATACCGGAATCGCCAACAAGTTATAATCACTCACTTGACGAGCGACTTCCTCCTGGTCAGTGTGAGTGCGAACACTGATCAAATCTGTACTCATGATCTCTTTGAGAGACTTGCTTGGGGCATTTTGAAGGAGCTGCCGCAGACTGACGATCCCCACGAGATGATTCCGGGTATCGACGACGTAAAGATAAAACACCATTTCAAATTCTTCAGACGCTTTCTGAACTTTTGAAATAGCTTCTTCAACGGTCAAGTCTTCAAGCAAGGCGAACACATTGGGCGTCATAATACGCCCGGCTGTTTCACTCGGGAAACTCAGCAGCTCTTGAACGTCATCGGCGTCCTTTGACTGCATCTTCTCTAAGAGCTCATCTTTGAGTTCATCGGGAAACGCATCCATGAACTCGGCAGCATCATCCGGCTCTAAAACTTCGAGCAAGTTTTTAATTGAAGGAGTGCCTAAGATCTGAATCAACTGCACCCCAACCTCACGCGGAAGTTCAGACAGAGCCAGAGCACATTTATCTAAGTCGATCTTGTAAATGAAGTCGACGAGAGAGCGACGATCCAATCGAGGAAGGTGCAATAAGGCTTCTGAAAGATCTTCGGCTCTTGTTTTCTCAACAATCTTCTTAATATTGACCTCAGCTCCCCGCCGCATCAGGCCGCGCAGAGTATCGAGGAGCATCTTTCTTTTATCTTCAGGATTCATGGTCAGCTAATCTCGATAGGAGGTAGAAGAGAAATCTAATGAAGTGTCGACGGATTTGGGGAATATAGCAAAGAATGATTCAAGCCCCAAAGGCTCAATTGAATTTCTTTAAACCCGAGCCGTTAGTATTCCCCCAAATGAACAAAACGCCTACGGCTGGCCAGAGAGCGTAACGTTGCTTAAAAGAATACACAAATGAGCAGAACTTTAAGCTTCGGGGTATGTTACATAAATATCGTCGTCCTGAGCACGAAAGTCGAACAATAATCGACTCAAACCCTTGAAGAAAGATTACCGGGACTTTCAGACCTACAGATCTTTAGAAACACTTAAGGCTCGAAGGGAGTCTCTTCCTTCCCGAACATGAATATGGGATACTGAGGCAAGCATTTGGCCTCTTTAAAACGCTCCATTCCATCCCTGGAATCACACCCTGGATTCGATCACTAGAATAACTGGTATTTGAATTCAGCTTTCAACAAACCCTCTTTGCCCGAGACTATAAATTTAGATGAATCCGAGCCAAGACCCCATTCTGCTTTTAGAAGATATCAAAAAATCGTTCCACCTCGAGGGTGAAGATATCCACGCGTTGAGGGGAGTCTCCTTTCGAGTGGATCCCGGAGAATTTGTCGCCATTATGGGACCATCGGGTTCAGGGAAGTCAACCTTGCTCAACCTCTTAGGCTGCCTTGACCGCCCCTCCAGTGGTCAGTACTTCCTCGGCCCTGACGATGTATCTAAAATGAGCGACGATGAACTCTCTGAGGTTCGTTGCCGTCGTATCGGATTCGTTTTCCAGTCTTATAATCTTATCGCCCAGCTCAATGTGCTCGAAAACATCGAAGTCCCCCTCTTTTACCAGGGAATGCCCCCCCAAGATAGCCGCGAAAGAGCCCTGGCATTAGCCGACCTCGTCGGCCTGGAAGATCGAGTGAACCACCGCCCCTCTCAATTATCCGGTGGGCAACAACAGAGAGTCGCCATCGCGAGATCTCTATCCAATGATCCATTGTTGATCTTAGCGGATGAACCCACGGGAAACTTAGACTCTCAGACCGAAGATGAAATCTTAGAAATCCTGAAGAAGCTCAACGATGAGGGTAAGACGATCGTCATGGTCACCCACGAAGACCGTATTGCTCATATCGCCAAACGGGTGATTCGACTTCGCGATGGCCTCATCGTTTCTGATAAAGATGAAAAGGCCGATTTAGAAACTCCACTCACCGCTGAGGGTTGATCTCAGTTTCAGGCTCGGTGAGTTCCGAAAACTCTCATCAGGTCGCCAGATCCCTAATATCATCCGAACATTGATGTACAGAGAAGAAATCTCACGGTTCCGGTGGGAATGAAACTGAGTTTTTAAAGCAAAGAAATAGAGCAACGCGATGAGTGACCCCACGATCTCAATTGAAAAGTTCAAGGTATTAGATGGCCCATTCGACTTGGCTTCTATTCATAACTTTGGGGGTTTCGAAGGAGAGGAAGCCTTAGAACTGTTCGAGGAAGTCTTAGAGATTTTCATCGAAGATCTTCCGGTACGTACTCAAGGCATGCAACAGGCACTCAGTTCTACTGACTTGGAGACCCTTTCTCGTGAAGCACACTCACTTAAAGGAAGTGGAAGAAACACCTGTGCTAAGCGTTTAGGCGATCTCTGTGAAGAACTCGAAAAAATCGTGAAGAACGATTTCAATCCTGCTCAAGCGGGTGAAAAGATCAATGAGATCACCAGTGAGTGCGAATCGATCGCTGAAGTCTTTATGAAATTTTCAGACTAACGCACTCTTCAAGCTTCAATCGTTTCTACTAAAGTAGAAAACACTTCTTTCTCTGCCCCTTGAAAATCGGAAGAAATTTCCTGCGCCTCCCGGCGGAAATTCTCCGCCAAATCAGACTCCCCTAACTCGTTCAGGACTCGCGAATAGACGAGACTCAAAATGGCCTGATCGAAGGTACCGAATTCTTCGGATTGGCATTCCTCAATCCACCGCTTAGCGTCTTCACAGGATTGCCGCGCGGCCTCCCAGTGTAGATTTATCCCCTGAGCCCAAGCGACTAAAGTGATCGCCCGAGCTCTATGGATCGCCTCCCCTATTTGATGCCAGTGGTAAGAAGCGACGTGAGCTGCCTGGAGAGCTTCTTTCGTCTCAGCTTCAGATCGATCGTTCTTCTCGATAAGATCCCACGCACGGTTGTTTTGCTCGATCGCAAACCAACGATGCGCTTTTTGAATATCAAAGGGTGGTTCGGTCATTGGGGATATGGGGTTTCGATACGGTTAACGACTCTTAGAGCCGCTTTCGAACTTTTGGGTATAAGCTAGGATAAGGGTTTTTACGGCTGCCTCATCCTCATTCTTCGATTTTTTGATGATGGAAGCCGGACCTTTCTTAACTTCAAGAATTTGCCATTCTTTCAATCGCGGCTTCCAACTAAAAGACTGACTCGCTCGATAAAGTTCAGGAACGGCCAGCTCAATTTTTTCAGCTAACTTAAATTCTTTAAACTCATCTCGATTACTAAGTTTCACCGTAGCGATAGGGTGTTTTGCTTCGGTCAGCGTGATTTTTAACTTGAGGCTCGGAGCTTCATTTGCAGCAGGTTCTGGAGCTTCAAGCTCAGCGACTCTTCCAGTAGTCAAGACTCCCACGATGGGCTCAATTTCTTTCTTTCCGTTCTTTTCCACGACCTTGGCATCGGCGAGCATCGCACTTTGAGTCGCAACGAGGGTGTAGGCCGAAGATCCGAGAGGACAAGCGACTCGAAACTCATCCTTCATCCCACTTTTAACTTTTGCCAATGTCGCCGCAGCGTGAGCTGGAATCGCGGAGAGTTCGGAAGGAAGAGAACTGTCCTCGAGTTTCCGGAATCCTTCCCAAACGGAATAAAGATCCTTGGGTGTCACTTCTAACTTGATCAAGCGAACAGAATACTGAGTGGGACTCTTTCTCTTTTGCTTTAATAGCTGACTGACTTTTTCGATAAAATCGGGCTGGGCCGTCACGTAAATTTGAGCGTTGTTCAATCCCAGCTTACTCTTGACTCGGACTTGGGTTTTAGATTGAATCCCCAACAAACCGATCTCTTCCACCAGATCTAAGAGGTCAGAGTGACGAACCTCATTCTTTTTTTTAAGCTTCTCTTCTTTCTTCCTTTTCTTATCTTCCTCCGTCGCAGGAACTTCTAATCCCATTTTAGGAATATCGCAAAGCGACTCCTGAGCTAACAAATCTTCGACATCGAAGGCTAAAAAGATGGGACCTGGTTTCTCTTCCTCGGAGTTTAAACCAGAAATGGGAATGGATAGCGCTACCAAAATAACGCTTGTACTTAAAACCGAGCTAATGAAGTGAGTTCGTCGAACTTTCATTGGGCTTTGAAAAATCTTCAGCATGGGGACTCCAATCCATAATCTAAATCCCTAAATCACTTCTGATATCCCAAGACAAGTAAAGCTGGTATTCCCCAGCCACTAGGATCAACCCAGGATGGATCTAAGGAATGGAGGGAGTAGAAGTAAAATAGAGGATATGAGTTATCGAGAGGATGGGATTCAAGTGGGCATCTTTAGTCTGGGAGATTCCCTTAGTTCTGTCAAGGGTGATTCGGTAGGTGCCAAAAGATTAGCAAACAACCATTAACTAGCCCAAAGCTCTAGCGAGATGCCTAAAGATCAGCAAATAACCATTAACTAGTCCGAAGCGCTAGCGAAGGGACAAACCCCTCGCTAGCGCTTCGGGCTAGTTAACTGAAAATGCTCATAAACTGGCTTAATATTTCTAGTTGCAGAATATAAAATAACGCTTGGCTCCAAGTTAAAAGATGAAGACCCTGGTGAGACCTGAATCTCATCCCGGAACTCCATAGAGAAGGAAGACCATGCTTCAATCCAAGAGGACTAGATCCTGTACTTTCATCCCGCTTTTCGCGTGGGGATTGCTGACGGCCTCCCTCCATGCCGAAGAGTTCGATGTCTTATCGTGGGCAAAATCTCCTCTCAAACTTCCTTCCGTTCCTCCCGTCAAATGGGTTAAGGGTGAAAATAAAACGCACCCTGTAGATGCCTTCATAAAAAAAACTCTCGAAGATAAAAATCTCGCTCCTTCTCCTCAGGCCGAAGCACGAACTTTAATCCGAAGGCTTTCCTTTGATTTACGAGGTCTTCCACCGGAGCCTTCGGACGTCGAGTCGTTTCTCAAAGATCCCTCCCCTCAAGCCTACGAAGCTCTCGTCGATAAATACCTAAACAGTCCTCAGTACGGTGAACGCTGGGCCCGTCATTGGCTAGATTTAGTTCGTTACGCTGAAACCGATGGTTATCGCGAAGATAAATTTCGCCCCCAGGCTTATCGCTATCGAGATTATGTCATCCAAGCTTTCAACCGAGATAAACCCTTCGATCAATTCGTTCAGGAACAATTAGCGGGCGATGAACTTTGGCCTGAAAGCTTAGAAGCATTAGCCGCGACAGGTTTTTATCGCTTAGGGGTATACGAGTTCAATCAAAGTGATGTGCGAGGCCAGTGGGAATTTATTTTGGATGACCTAACGGACTTAACCGGAGATGTCTTTTTAGGCTTAGCTACTGGTTGTGCCCGTTGCCACGATCATAAATTCGATCCCCTATCACAAAAAGACTACTATCGCCTCAAAGCTTTTTACTCTGCAATTATTCCCCGTGAAGATCGGTCGTTTTGGTCAAAAGCTGAAAAACAACGCCAAATCGCATGGGAGAATAAAACGAAAGCCATCCGCGAAAAAATCGAGATCGCCCGCAAGGCAGCGGTGAGGAATGAAAAGCATCGAAAGATCGCGCGGTTTCCTGAAGATATCCAAGCTATGATTCACAAGCCCGTCAAAGAGCGTAGCCCTTACGAGCATCAGTTGGCCGAACTCGCCTACCGTCAAGTAACCCGAGGCTTGGAGGAGCAATACAACAAACCTAAGGGACCGAATAAAGACGAGTGGGCTCGCCTCCTCACCGAACTAAAAAAGTTTGCAAAGGATAAACCCCAGCCGAAATGGGCGCTGACGATCACCGATGTCGGCCCCCAAGCTCCTGAAGTTCACATTCCAGGAAAATCGGATCCCGATCTCGATCTGAGTCCTGCATTTCCCTCCGCCCTGACCGGCGCTTCACCCAAGATCCTCTCTCCGAGGAAGACTCCCCGATCAACCGGAAGGCGCACTGCTTTAGCGAAGTGGCTCACCTCATCAGAAAACTCTTTAGTTTTCAGAGTATGGGTCAATCGACTGTGGCAGTATCACTTCGGGCAAGGCATCGTCGCCACCTCGAGTGATTTTGGGAAATTAGGAACTCCTCCCAGTCACCCTGAGCTCTTGGATTGGTTAACCTTTAAATTCATCGAAGGTGGGATGCGAATGAAGCCTCTCCATAAATTGATGGTCACCTCAAAGGCCTACAAACAATCCTCTCTGGTTGAACCCCAATCGAAATCGGCACTTCAAGATCCTCAGGGAAAATGGTTATCCCGTCGACGGATCACCCGACTAGAGTCCGAACAAATTCGCGATGCGATGCTCGCCACCAGTGGAGAACTTCAATTGAAAGTCTTAGGACCTTCCGTTGAAGCCTCGACATCCCGGCGATCGATCTACGTGAAAGTCAAAAGAAACAGCCAACCTGCCATCCTGGGATCTTTCGATTGTCCCGACGGATTTGATAGTATCGCCAAGAGAAACGTAACGACGACAGCTCCGCAAGCCCTCTATTTACTCAACGGAGACTGGCCGTTTCAAAGAGCGAAGGCGTTTAAAAAGCGAGTGGATACACTCACTCAAAAACAAATCGAAAAAGACCCACAATCTTCGGTTAGGAATCTATGGATCGAACAAGCCTACCGATTGGCCTTCAATCGAAAACCTACTGTGAAAGAGATCCAACGAGCGATCACTTTTATCAAACCTACTGAAGGTGAGCTAATCTCTACTCAAAAAGATAAAAAGCCATCGACCATCAGTTCAAAAGAACACGAGAATCGAATCGATTTTTGTCACGTCTTGTTAAATACTAACGAGTTCCTTTACATCGACTAAATCCTTTAAAGAGCTTTATGAACACCAAGCATTCAACCGACACTCCTTACAACTCATCAGCATATTCTCGTCGAGACATGCTCTTGAAGTCGGGAACTGGCTTTGGAGCCTTAGCCCTGGCCAGCCTGTTGAATGCTGAAAAGTCTAAATTCAAAACTAAAAATCCCCTTGCCCCTAAACCCTCTCCTCTAAAGGCGAGAGCCAAAAGCGTCATCTTCCTCTTCATGGAAGGAGGTCCCAGTCACATCGACCTCTTCGACCCGAAGCCTCTCCTCAATCAGCTTGCCGGTAAACAACTCCCCGAAAGTTTCGGCACAGTGATCACTCCGATGGGTGAAGGCCGTTCTCCCCTACTCGGCAGTAAGCGGAAGTGGAAACAACACGGGCAATGCGGACATTGGATTTCTGATTGGTTACCTCACACCGCAACCTGTGCCGATGATATCACCGTCATTCGATCGTGCTGGCAAGATGGAATCAACCATTCTGGCAGCGTCTGCCAAATGAATACAGGATCAGTGATCGGTGGGCGCCCCTCTTTGGGAAGTTGGGCGATCTACGGCTTAGGATCTGAAAATCAAAATCTTCCTTCGTTCGTCATCATGGAAGACAACCCCGGTCGAGTGAATAACGGTCCCCGCAATTGGAGTTCGGGATTCTTGCCGGCTGTTTATCAAGGAACAGCCTTTAAAGGAGGCAACGCGCCGATCGCTCATTTGAATAATCCGAAGGGGGTCAATAAGAAGCGACAACTCGAAAAACGAGACTTGCTCTTAGAACTCAATCGTCAGCACGCCAAAAAACGGGAAATCCAAACGGAGCTTGAAGCCCGCATTCAAAGTTACGAATTAGCTTTCAACATGCAAGCCCAAGCGCCTGAAGCCATGGACTTGAGCTCTGAATCAGAAGACACTCGTGAACTTTACGGGATGCATAAAAAGGAAACCGCCACCTTCGGGAGAAATTGTCTCCTCGCCCGCCGACTCGTCGAACGAGGTGTACGTTTCGTACAGCTTTATCACGGAGCGGGAAGTAAGTGGGATGCTCACAGCGGGATCGAAAACAATCACACCTCTATGTGTAAGTCTTCTGATCTACCGGTTGCGGGATTGCTTAAAGATCTAAAGAGGCGTGGATTATTAGATGAGACTCTCGTGATCTGGGGCGGAGAATTCGGTCGAACTCCAATGAGCGAAAAGGGAAATGGTCGAGATCACAATCCCACGGGCTTCACCATGTGGATGGCCGGAGGAGGAGTACGGCCTGGTCAAGTCATCGGAAAAACGGATGACTTAGGCTTGAGAGCGATCGAAGATCCTCTCCACGTGCTCGATCTCCACGCGACGATTCTTTATGCCTTAGGACTCGACCCTCAAGCTCTCACCTTCCTTCACAAGGGGCGCCCCGAACGTCCCACCATCAATACTGGAGAGCCGTTCCTGCCTCTTTTCGCTTAAAGCTCCTTCCCAAAAAACTCATTGAAATAAGCTTCCGGAAATCTCAATCCCACCGTAGCCCGTGTCAGTAAGTCGAAAACTTTTAGTGAAACGGAACGGACCCCGTCGGGGATCGAGGTCAAAATGTTATTAGCTTTAAGATGAGCATTTCCCCGCATGTCGTAATGCCGCCAGTGGAACGGCTCATATTGAATCAAGCGATCGAGGTGATAAACCCTCGCTCCAATATTTCGTTCATAGTACGCATCGAAGAGCTCGCTTTTATGCCACGCGATGACATCTTTTTTATTGAGTTTAAAAAAATGAGGAGTGCGTCTCCTCGATTCTTCCCAAGCCTCTAATATTTTTTCTCGACTTAACTGTTCAATCGCCCCCCGTATCGGATGCACATGACGACCCGTAAGCGCTTTTGAGTACCAAATTAATTCTTCCGTCGCCCCTTGGATGCTTTCTAAATCCCAAATCGAAATATAACCATCGTGACTCGAGCTCACTAACTTAGAATCATTATGAATAAATTGAAGCGCTGAAACTCGTTCTGAATGCCTGAAGGAGGGAAAAATAAGTTCTCCCGATTGCGTGCTGTAGATTTTTGCCGTCCCATCAGAAGATCCTAAAGCTAACTGTGTTCCATCCACGGAGAACGCCGCAGAGAAATAGGCTCCATGCGTCACCATGGGTTGGGTGACTGCCTGCCCAGTTTGAGTATCCCACAGACGAGCAAATCCAGCTTGATCCGCGGTTAAAAAAGTTCTCTCATCGGGAGAAAATTGAATGATCCGACATTCGCTTTTACGGGAATTTAACGTGTAATTCTCTTTTCCCGTTCGAGGATTGATGACTCTCGCTGATTTTGCATTTAAGAGCACGAGTACATCGGCATTACGACTCAATGCTAAATCAAAGTTAGCGGCTTCTGCACTAATTTTAGGCCCGATAGCCTTTCCGGTTCGAGTTTCAAAGACTTGAATGGGAGAATTCAATCCACCAGTGGCAAAGTAAATCCCATCCGAAGAAAACTTAAAGGCTCGAGGTTGAATCCCAACTTTAAGCGGAGGATAAATATCTTTACCTGTACTGACATTCAAGATCCTTAGATTCCCGATTTCTTCTCCGATAGCCAGGTACTTTCCATCAGGGCTAAATCGAACGGTATAAGAAATTGAATTCATTTTGATATTATGTTCGACCCAAAGATTTTTTAGTCGCCATATCTTTGCCCAATGGTCGTTGCCCAAGGACACTGCAAGTTGACGACCGTGATGAACATCTAAAAAGACTAAGCCTCGATGAAACGTTCGCCCATCGGGTTTAATCATAGAATCCATATCCCAGATCCTGACCCTCCCATTTCGAGTCCCGACGACAACTTTGTTCTCTTTCTCGTGGACAGCCATTGCATTGATCCACGTCCCCTGTCTTCCCCGAGGTAACCTGGGTTGCTGTCGAGATAAATCCCACAATGAGAGAAGTCCATCGGTTGAAACCGTCAACAAAAGATGCCCATTGGGATGGAATCTTACATTCGAAACATAAGGGCCGTGTGAAAGTAGCGGTGCAATTCGTTCACCGGTCTTCGAGTTCCAGACTCGAACTCTGCGATCGGCCCCCACATAGGCAAGCCGTTGACCATCGGGGCTGTAAGCCGTATCTTTATGATCAAAACCCTGCTCTAATTCCACGAGAAGTTGACCGTCAGGATAGTTAAACAAGCCTCCCTTAACTCCCCAACCGCTAAGCGCTACTTGATCCCCGTTCGGAGAAAATAGAGCCCGAGTCACTCCATAACCACAATTCATTTTAGGGCCAATCTCTTTACCTGTATGAGAGTCGTAGGCCTGAGCAAAAGAGTGTCGAGCCACTAAGAGGACGGCTGATCCGTCAGGGTGAATATCTAAGGTTTGAAATCTTGAGTTTCTCGGAAGCTCGACAAGAACTTGAGCCTTCTGTGCCCACCAAATCCTTGCGATGCCATCGTTGGCGAGAGTCAGCACCCGCCTGGAGTCAGGAAAAAACTTCGCCTTTCGAATCAAACTGCGATGCCCAAGGATCGTTGGCTTTGAATTCCTCGAGGCCCGAGTGATAAAGACAGTCCCTCTCGAACCGACGCTCATGATGAGAGTGCCATCGGGAGAAAATTCAGAAAATCGGATCGGTTCAGGAAAAGACTGGGCAGGAGAGACCAAAGCGTTCTTCTTCCAATCGAAGACTCTTACTTTTCGATCATCGCTACTGGTCAAAATCCATCGAGAGTTAGGATGAAAGTGAAAATTTCGAATGAGATTGGAATGGGGAGGAAGCTCAGCGACTTTTTCACCCGTGGGTACTTGGAAGATCACGACTTGCTTTCCACTCTCAAGGATAGCTACGTATTTTCCATTCGGACTAAACTCGACATCGACGAGGGGGTTATCAAAGTCCCAAATATGAAGTAACCGCGGAGAGTGCAATAAGGTCAGTCCGATTTGGAGTCTTTTAATTTTTTCACTTTGGGAATCTTCACTAGGATCGATACTCAAGGACTCCACTAAGTGAGGGAGGGCGTTAAAAAAATCTTTAGTTAGGAGATGCTCTACCGCAGCTTGAGTATGAAGGCGAGAAATTTGAAGGACGGTTTCTTGACGAAGTTCCCTCTCCTTTTTCGCATTGAGAAGGGCTCCCACTGCCACCGTGACCAAGAGAATGGCGACCAAACTGATCAATGAAGCCACCATGGGCTTCCTTCGAACCCACATGAGTCCTCGCTCAATCCTCGTAATCGGGCGCGCCACGATGGGGCGCCCTTCGCGGTAGCGCCGTAGATCTTCTGAAAACTCCGCCAGACTTTCATATCGTTTGGCTTGAGTTTTACTCATCGAGCGCAAGCAGATGGTTTCAAGGTCTTTAGGAATCTTCGGATTAAATGAGCGCGGAGTTCTCGGTTCTTCCTGAACCACCTTTTGAAGAACTACAGTCCGTTCACCATTGAAGGGTCTCTCCCCCGCAAGGAGTTCAAAGAGGACGACGCCTAATGAAAATTGATCACTTTTAGGACCGATGAGTTGCCGATGCCCCTGCGCTTGCTCGGGGCTCATGTAGGCAGGAGTTCCCAAAACTTGCCCTTCGATCGTCATGGTCACTTCTCGTTCATCGACAAGTTTAGCTAAACCAAAGTCAGTGACATGCGGTTGCCCCTGTCGATCGACGAGAATGTTCGCGGGTTTGATATCTCGATGGATGACCCCTCGTTGGTGAGCGTGATCGAGAGCCTCCCCCACGGTGATCACTAGATCGGTAATTTCATTGTACGAAAGCTTTTTGGGCTTGATGTAATCGGAGAGCGGAACGCCATCAATGTACTCTCTAACTATGACCGGCAAACCTTCGACATCAGTGACTTCTAAGATTCTGACGATGGCGGGATGTTTGAGCTCAGCTGCACTTCGAGCTTCTCTAAAGAATCGCTCTTCGTCGGCGGGGCTCAGATACGCTGAGCTTCGCGGAACCTTCAGGGTTACCTCTCGACGAAGCTCTGAGTCTAAGGCGAGATAGACCGTCCCAAAGGACCCTTGGCCCAAGATGTCGATGATTTCAAAACGCCCCAGCGAAGTTCCGATCATCTCGACCCCTTCTTGGTAGGGATCACTCTTTAATAGGAACTCTCCTCCACAACCTGAGCATTGGATCGTATTGGCCGCACCCGGTTGAATTTCGAGAGCCGTATCACAATTGGGACAATGAATCGTGAGTTCATCGACATCCCCGGTAGCCGATGAATGAGCAGCATTAAAAAGCTGCTCAACCATGACAAGGCGAGTTTTGACGAGTTCATAATCTTCGTCTTGCTGGCGCGCAAACTCTTTTAAGTCGATCACCTCTCCTGAATTCAAAAGATCGAGGTAGCGATCAGCGATCGCCTCCAAGCGGGCTTCAATATCAGGAGTAATGTTTTCAGCCCCAGGATTCATTTAGGGCTCTCGTCAAGAAAAGGTCGTTCATAGAATCTTCATTCGCTGGAAACTGAGAGGGGTAAATTCTCGGATGATTAAACTTCCATTCTTAAGGACACACTCTTCTATAGATGCGTTTCAGGAACGACTGATTGAACAAATCATTAATTCAAGTGGGAAAGCTTTTTCTCTAAAATAGAAATTAAATAGAGATATCGAGTTCGAACTTCACTGTAATTCAAACCGAGCAAACTAGCGGTATTTCGAAGGCTTCGACCTTGAAAAAAGATGGAGTTGAGAATTTCACGATTTTCGGGCTCCGGTATTTCATCGATAGCACTGCGAACTTCAACTTCACACTCTTTAGAAAAAAACTTTGCGCTTGCGCTGGTTTGGAGAGCCTCAGGGTCGATCCCATCAGATCCAGGTGAATTCGGAGTGTTTTTTTGAAGCGGCTCTAAGGAGTACACCTTTCGCCCCCCTCCTCGTTTTTGAGTCGCTCGCTTTCGGATCACCGTTAAAGCTAAACTTTTGATGATCTTACTCACCCAGGCTCGAAACATGATCAAAGTTTCATCTTTGTTCTCCGAGCCCTCAAAACCCTCTAAGTGATTCCAAACCTGAATCTCCGCTTCCTGAACCAAATCGGAGACACTCCGGCTCGCATGGGCGGGATCCTCGTAGCCTTTTGCGATTTGCTCAAAATAGGGTCGGATAAGAGCCAAAAATTCATTCATGGCTTCCGCATCTCCATTCTGAGCTCGCTTGATCAGCTGATGAAATGCCTTAGAGTCCATAGTTCACGGCCTACCCGATCGGTATCACAAAAAACACCACATCCCAGCTTTTGCTGAGGTTGAACTTTCCCAGTCGAGATGTTGACCGAAGTCGGCACCCCGAAATGAATGAGCGTAAGATTATAAATATAAATGCAATATGCGCTTCTTCGAAGATCCAGCTTCGGGGACCCGCCTAAGAGTAGAAGCGGAGAAAGAAGTTGGGGAAGAAGTTAGATTGCCAACCCTGAAACTTCAATTATCGAACATGATCCCCAAAATTACAAGATTCGAACTTTGATGGACGTAGAGTGAGTATAAACCCATTCCAAGCCCGATGACTAAGCGAGGGACAGGTGTCGTTTGGCCTTAATACCCACTGAAGTTCAGGAAGTAGCGACAGCGCTTCAATCGAGTTTCTCTGAAATCTGATAATCAGTTTCTGTTGACAACAAAAGCTGATTAAAAAGATCTCTTCTTCAAAAGCAGGAAAAGGAAAAAGGGGCCCCCTAAAAACGCCGTGAGAATTCCGACAGGGAGTTCAGTCGGAGCGAGAATCGTTCGTGCAAAGGTATCACAAGCGACCAAAAAGCCTCCTCCAAAGAAGAAACTCGCCACCAGGAGCCTGCGATGATCAAAACCTAAAAGAAGCCGACAGATGTGAGGTGACATCAGTCCCACAAAACCGATGGGCCCACACACCGCGACGACCCCACCTACGAGGATCGACGTGGCAAAAAAGATGCGCTTACGCACTCGACGCACATCGACGCCTCGACTTGCCGCTAATTCTTCACCTGTGGTTAACAGGTTTAACTCTGTCCAAAGAGGAAAAATAATTCCACTGCCGATGATCACCGGAACGAAAACCTGAACGAGCGCACTATAGCCTTGAGTTCCTTCCAAGCCCCCCATCAGCCATCTCAAGATCCGAAAGGAATTATAAAAGTCACTCGTGTACTGAACGAAGAGGATAAGGCTCGAAAAAAAGTAGTTGATCGCCACTCCCGCCAAGAGGAGAGTTCCCGTCGTCACCCGCTTTCGACTCTGGGCCAACAAATAAACCAGCAACAGAGTGAGGATGGCTCCCACAAAGGCGGTGATAGTCGAACCCGGTATCGCGATGGATCCCAACACGATCGTCCCCAGTCCTAATTGGATGGAAATGGCGGCCGACAAAGCTGCGCCACTTGAAATTCCGAGGGTAAAGGGAGTCGCCAAGGAATTTCTAAACAAAGTTTGAAACGCCAGACCAGCAAGCGAAAGGCTCGCTCCAGCGAGAAAGGCCAGCAACACTCGAGGAACTCGAATCTCCCAAAAGATAAGTGTGTTCTTTCCTTCTGACCCCGGCCATATTTCTTGGGGACCGATCCATTCCATACCGATGAAGGGTGAAACCAAAACGACAATTAATGAGCTCAGAATGATGCCGGTAAGAAGAGTCCTAGGTTTCATTGTTCTCCTCGTCCTTTCGGAATGAGGATAGGACCGTCGACCTTCGGGTGTTCGATGATTTCAAAGGGAGTTTTGTAAATCCTTTCAAGCTCTCCCGCTTGTAAGAGGTCTCGGGGTGCTCCCGAAAAGATGAGCTTCCCAGACTCTAAAGCCAAAACTTGATCTCCAGAAAAAAGAGACGGATTCAGATGATGGGTCACTTTAAGGATCGTAAGTTGATCTTCCATTTGGAGCTGATTGAGAAGCTCGTGGACTTCAACTTGATGGCGATAATCGAGATGACTGGTAGGCTCATCCAAAAGTAAGATCTCAGAGGCTTGAGCGAGTGCACTCGCGATGAGTACCTTCTGCTTTTCTCCCCCACTCAAGGTTTGAAAGTCTCGATCTGCTAAGTCTTGTATTTGAGTTTTAGCCAAGGACTCCTCAATCGCCTTCTCATCCGCAGGTGTCGGCTTCCCCCAACGACCTAAATGAGGGTACCTCGCTAAGGAGATAAATTCGCGTACGGAATAACCGACGACCTCTTCGATCCCCTGGGGAACGTAAGCAACCCGCTTGGCGAGCTCTCGCTGTGAGAGTTGATTACAATCTTCACCCCGAATGGAAATCGCACCCCCCGAGGGCTTATAGATCTTGATAATACACTTTAGAAGAGTCGTCTTGCCTGCCCCGTTAGCCCCGATAATGGAACAGGATTGCCCGCGGCCAACTTGAAAAGAAATATCTTTCAATATCTCATGACCATCGAGATCTAAACTCAGATCTTCAACTTTGAGATCGAGGGAAAGGGGCGAAGAAGAATTCATTTCGATTCCTCTTCTAAAGTGGGGTGCAATACCTCGATCATATCTTGGAGAAGATTTAAGATTCTCGGCCCAGGGATGGAGATGTAGCTCTCCGTAAAAACATGAACTCGGCGATTCTTCACTGCGCTCAAATCTTTAGCAGAACTCCAATCCATTTGAATGCTCTCCACCGTTCTACCCACACTTTTTAAATCGGGGACGAGATCGATGATCACCTCTGGGTCTAATCTCAATAATCCTTCCAGCGAGATCGTCGGATACCGAACATTAGAATCAGGAAACACATTGTTTCCCCCAGCTTTTTCGATGAGTTCGTGATAAAAAGTTTTTTTCCCTGCGACGAAGAGATTTTCTAAATTTCCATCCGTGTGACTTCGCCCGACACAGATGAGCACAGTCGGTCTCTTTAGCTGAGATACTTTTTGACTCATCTGAGCGAGTTGGTTCTCAAATTTTATCGCCAGTTTTTCAGCTTCAGCTTCGATTTGTAAGAGCTTTCCCAAGGATCTAAAAGACCGAGGAATATCCGAGAGTTGATGGTGAGGGATCACTTCCACTTGAATCCCCAGGTCGATCAACCGTTTTTGATTGCCTTGATTCTCTGGAGTCAAGATCGCCAGGTCGGGCTCTAAGCGGAGAATGGCTTCGAGGTTGGGATTCAAAAGTCCCCCGACGGGCTCTTTGCTCTTTGCTTCGGGAGGGTACTGACAAAAGCTTGTCACGCCAACCAACTTCTCTCCCTGCCCCAAAGCGTAGACGACCTCCGTCAAACTGGGAGTGAGAGAGACGATACGTTGAATCGATTCTTGGGGCGCTGGTTGAATTGAGGGTTGATTTGAAGCTGTATCGCAACCCATCCCCAAAAAGAGGCCTAGAAAGAATAAAGTGAAGAGAAGCTCGATCGAGCATGTCCGTCTAAGAATTAACACCGCAGGAGTCGTCCATCCCAAAGTGGCGTACCGACGAAGGAGCCTGAGGAGAGCCCTTCACGCCATGAATATTAAAAACTAATTGATGAGTACAGGAAGCGGTGCATTTTATCGAGTGCCCTCGATGGGAGCCAGACGGAAGCTAAAAGAATCTCTTTAGAGCAGATGAGAACTGTCGATCAACCGAAAACGACGGTTTTATTCTCGTGAACGATGATCTTATCTTCCAAGTGCCATTGAACGGCCCGAGCTAAAGCACGGCGCTCGAGGTCGCGCCCGAGGGCTCGAAGTTCTCGGGGAGAATTTCGGTGAGAAACCCGTTGAACATCTTGCTCGATGATGGGGCCCTGGTCGAGCTCTTCGGTTACGTAGTGAGCGGTGGCTCCGATGAGTTTCACCCCTTTGTCGTAGGCTTGCTGATACGGATCAGCTCCAACAAAGGCTGGTAAAAAGGAATGATGAATATTGATGATCTCGCGCGGGAAACGCTCGACGACTTGAGGAGATAAAATCTGCATATAACGAGCTAAAACCAGAAGGTCGGCATTGCCATCGACGATTTCTAAAAGTTGCTCTTCAGCTTGGGGCTTCGTCTCGGGAGTGATCGGAATGTGATAATAGGGAACAGAAAACTCTGAAACTGAACGTTCGAGGTCTTTATGGTTAGAAATCACACCTAACAGTTCGGCGGGCAATTCCCCTCGACGCCAGCGCCATAAAAGTTCCATCAAGGCGTGTTCTTGCCGAGAAACCAAAAGGAACATGCGCTTCTTTTGTTCGGCGTAACTAATCTTCCAATCCATATCGAAGCGCGAGGCCACCACTTTATCAAAGGCCCGAGCCAGGGCGTCTTTGGGAAGATCTAAATGCGGAGTTTGAAATTCCAACCTTAAGAAGAAAAGTCCTCCTTCGGGATCGGTAGAGTGCTGATCCAGTGCTGTGATGTTGGCCCCGTGGTTATAAAAAAAGTTTGAAACCGTAGCGACGATTCCAGGGCGATCATTCACGCAAGTGATAAGAAGACGAGCGGTGGTTTCCATGAAACTTTCTGGGCTGGATGTCCCCTTTCAATCCTAGGCGCACCGGGATCGGGGAGGGAAATCAGTTCCGGTTAATGAAGAATGGGTAACAGTTAAGTGTACCAGTTTATGGGCGCTCTGCCGAGTGATACGGGGGGATAAATCCTGTACAAAACGTGGATAGTAGGGTAGTAGGCACTCGCTGTGTGCTGTCTTCTTTGGCTCAGCCTCTGAGCCAAAGCGGGATATCTTCCATTTATCAATTGAGATTTGAAAATGAATTGGGCTATGAACAAAATTCAAGCCTTGTCTTTAATTTAAAGGCGGAATTTAATTTAAAGGTAAGGACGGCACACAGCGTGTGCCTACTACCTTGGCTTCACAAACAACCGCCCCACCCACGCCAGACTATCCTCTACCAAAGTCACCGTCGCTGGGAGAAGCACAGCCGTTAAAAAGGTAGAGACGATAATCCCCCCCATGATGACGAGAGCCATCGAGTAGTAATACATGCCTCCCAAAGCAGGCTTTTTGATGACGATAGGGAGTAAGCCCAGCAGAGTCGTTACTGCCGTCATCAAAATCGGGCGTAAACGTTCCTTCCCACCCTTGAGTAGAGCTTGCGATCTTTCCATCCCCGTTCTTCGGTAGGAATTGATGTGTTCGATCATCACGATGCCGTTATTGACGACGATCCCAATCAGCAACAATAATCCCACACCGGCCGGATGGTCGAAATCGTTTCCGGCGAGGTAGAGAGTCCAATAGGCTCCCGACAAAGCAAAAGGCAAACTGATCATCAAGGCGATCGCTTGACGAACGGATTCAAACAAACTCGCCATCACCGCGAAGATGAGCAAGAGGGCTAAGCCCAAGTTCACTCCAAACTCCATCGTTTGTTTTTTCAAGCGATCACGCCATGAACCGAAATTCCACCGGTAACCATCGGGCAAAACCCAACCTTTGAGAGCTTCTTCAACCAAAGGAACATAATCTTCTTTGGTGCCCTCTTTGTAGCTCGCGCCGACCCAAATATTTGTCGTTCGATCATCTCGCTCGATGCGCTCAGGCCCTCGAGTCGGAGTAAACGTAGCAATCGAAGCGAGAGGAAGGATTTGCCCTTCTTCATTCCACACGGGAAGTGTACTCAACTGCGCGACGCTCTCTTCTTCCGTTTCATCTAAAGTCAGACGCATTTCTCGTTCACCTTGAGGGGTTCGAAAACGAGGAAGCCTACGGCCTCTAAACGTCAAGCCCACAGACTCCGCAAGACGTTGGGGAGAAACAGAGTACTGAGCGACCAGTCGGCTATCTAAATCAACCCTCAATTCGAGCTGCCCATCGCCTTCTGTCGTGTAGGGATTCGTCAAACCCGGGACTTGGCTGATCCGATACAATCCTTCTTCAGCGAGCTCTTTTAATTTGGCCGGATCCTCACCCACAATTCTGAACGTCACTTTTTTCCCACGATTTCTTCTCCAAGATTCTCCCGGCTGCCTCATTCTCAACAAGACTCCGGGAAACTCGGGTAAGATTTTTTCGAGTCGTTTTTTCAGGTAATCCAGCTGCTCGGGGCTTGCTTCTCCATCCCTCAGGTAAACCCTCGTCATCGTGAAGCGGTCACTCCACCAACTGTAGTGCGATTTGATTTTGAGCTCTTCACGAAGAGGATCGATGAGCTTCTCCATCTTCGTCACCAATTCTTCTTTGGCGTCGAGGGTCATGTCGTCATAAAACCGATACTCAATCTGAGCGTAGAGATCTGGTTTATCGGGGTCGAAATTAAAATCGACTTTCATGAAGGGGAAGACCATCGATCCTCCCATGACCAGTAAAACGATGATGGAGAGCCAACGATGCTTCAAATTGAATTTCATCAATCGCTCGTAGTGAGTTTCCAACCAGACGAGCCACCGCTCTCGTGGCCTCTTCTTCGCCCGAATGAACCACGAAGTCGCCAAGGGGATCAAAGTTTGGCTGATAAATAAAGAGGCTAAGAGGGTCAAACAAACCGTCAATCCGATCTCTTTGAGGGGGATGCTAAAACGACTCGGTTTGTTGAAGATCATCGGTAAGAATACGATGACAGAAGTCAAAGTAGCTGCGATCACCGCTGTCGAAACTTCCCGAGATCCTTTCAATGCGGAGGTCTTTCGATCCTCCCCCATCTCCTGGTGGCGGAAGATATTCTCGATCACCACAACCGCATTATCGACGAGCATCCCCACCCCAACGATCAAACCCAATAGACTCAGGGTATTGAGTGTTTCTCCATTTGCCCAGAGAACTCCACACGTGACGATCAAAGCGAAGGGGATACAAAGGACGGAGATGACCGTCGTCGAAATTCGCCGGAGAAAAACAAAGAGAACCAAAGAGGCGAGGATCGCTCCGAAAACTCCCGTAAAGATCAATTCACGAATCGTCTTTTCGATCTCTTTTCCCTGGTCGTGCCAAACTAAAAAGTTAACACCTTGAAGTTCGGGATCAGAGTCCATCGCTCGAATGCGATCCTGAAGATTCTTACAGACTTCGACGACATTCGCGTTGGCTTCGGCGCTCACTGTGATGCCCACGGCGTAATTGCCATCCAAGTGGCGGCCGAAATCGAGTTCGGGTTCTCGGTAAACGACGTCGGCAACATCGCTCAACTTCAAACCATCAGCCCTCAATGGGAATTCTCGAATTTGGTCGACGGATTCAAACGTGCCTAAGGTTCGAAGAAGAAACTTAGCGTCTCCTTCAGTGACTTCGCCTAAAGATTGATTGAAGTTCCCAGAGCGTAAAAGCTGTGAAATTTGCCGCACATCGATTTGGTGAAGTTCTAAATCCGCGAGTCTTAAATTGATCCGCACTTCACGCGGCATCACCCCGTCGAGAGCCACCTGCGCCACGCCCGGTAGCCGTAAAAGAGGACGAACAATTCTTCGTTCTAAGAGATCGTAGCTTTCACTGAGATCTAAATTTGAACTCAAGCGAATCTCTAAAACGGGTGAATCCGATTCACGGCTTCGCCAACTCGTTCCCAGAGTGATGTCATCGAGGTCATCGGGGAGATCCCTTCGGATGCGGTCGATCTTCTCCCAGATTTCAACTCGCTTCTGATTGAGGTCCGCTCCCCATGCGAACTCCAAACGAACGGTAGCAGCATCGTCATCGCAACGCGCCCACATACTCTCGAGGCCGTCGACGGAAGCTAAAGCTTCTTCCATCGGTCTTAAAACTAAAGTATCGATCTGTTGAGGCGAAGCCGCTGCGTAGGGAATCCTGACGTAGAGCTCCGGATCATCCATATCGGGCAAAAACGCTAATGGTAAGCGCAGAAGAGCCACCGATCCCAAGACCACCATGCTGATGATCAGCATCAAAGTCGTCACATGACGTTTGATCGCCAATTCAGGAAGGGTGATCATGAAGGATCCTCCTTAGCCTGAGTCTCGTCTTCAAACACACTGACCTTAGAAGGGATCAGATGATAGGTGACGGGGATGACCACGAGAGTGAGAAGCGTACTGAGGAAGAGCCCCGAGGCGACAGTGACGGCTAAGGGGCTTCGCAATTCCGATCCTTCTCCCCAGCCTAAGGCCATCGGTAAAAGACCTACGATGGTCGTGATCGTCGTCATCAAGATCGGGCGTAAGCGCACTTGGGAAGCCCGCAGGATCGCTTCCATTTTGTCGATCCCTCTTCGGCGAAAACGATTGATCGTATCGATTAAAACGATGGCGTTATTCACGACGATCCCGACCAACAAGATGCAACCGATCAAGACGATGACGCTGACCTTGGTGTCGGTGAGGAGCAATCCTAAAACCACTCCCACCGTCGATAAGGGGATCGTCCCCAAAACGATGAGGGGATGTAAAAAAGATTCGAAGGTTGAAGCCATCACCAAATAAACGAGAAAGATCGCTAAACCGATGGCAAAGAGGAGAGACTGAAAGGAAACCTCCATCTCCTTGTTCTGCCCTCCGAGCTCGACGCTGATCCCCGAATGAGGAGGATTTTGGGTTAACTCCGTGCGGACGGCTTGAATCGTATCCCCTAAACCACGCCCTTGTAAATTTGCGGTGATCACCGCAGCTCGTTGCTGTTGGAGACGGTGGATTTCGGCGGGACCTCTCCCTCTTCGAACATCCGCAACGGCGCCTAAACGTATCGGTAATCCATCAGGGCCGGGAACGACGAGCATACGGATGTCACCGATGGAAGCTCGGTGGAGTTCATCGTTTCTTACACGAATATCGATCTGTCGATCCACTTCACGAAAACGGGTTGGAACCACTCCCTGAACTCGACTTCTCAAGGCATTGGAGAGAGCATCCATCCGCAGTCCTAAGCTTGCGATGCGCTTGCGATCAAAGCGGACGTGAACCTCAGGATTTCCTGCTTCTAATGAAGATCGCACATCGACTAAGCCAGGAATTTGCTTAAGGCGTTCGACCAAGTCCATCGAGTAATCTCGCAGAATTGTCAATTCATCGCCAAAACAGATCACCTCCACCGGGGTCTTCAAACTGAAGTATGAAGGTTGACCGAATTTCACCTCTAAGTCAGGAATCTCTTCGTAAGATGCGCGCAAGGCTTCGATGAACTTATGGGTGTCTTCAGTCTCGATCCCGTCTTTGAGAACAAAATTGACTTGTCCCAGGTTTTCAGCCTCTGTATTCAGGGAGATTCCTCCGGCGACCAATCGACTGCCGACCGTCGAGTAATGTTTTTCCACTAAGGGAGATTGGCTTCCTTCAGCTTCCATTTTTTGTACGACCGCATCGGTCGCCTTAAGGGAACTCCCTTCGGGAAGATTGACCTCGAAGAAAAACTCACCTTCACTCATCTGTGGAATCAGCTCAGAATCGAGACGCTGAAAACCATAATAAGTTCCGAAGAGTATTCCGAAGGCTAAAAGGAGAACGAAGATTCCCCAGCGGAGTGCCCCCCTTAAGAATCGCCCATATAGCTTGGAGACCCAACCTAAGGCGAGTTGATCATCCGCTTCCACCGGGGGTGAGCTCGACTTTACTTTTTGGTTCCCGACCGCTCCCAACATGGGAATGACAGTTAAGGCGACAGCCAAACTTGCGATTAAACTAATAGTGACGGTGAGCGCTTGATCACGGAAGAGTTGCCCCGCAACTCCCTCAACGAAGATGATCGGTAAAAATACCGCCACGGTCGTCAAAGTACTCGCGATCACTGCGGGACCCACTTCCGTAGCCCCTTCGATCGCACTTTTAAATCGACTGAGCCCCGATTCCCGTTTTCGATGAATAGATTCTAAGACCACGATGGCATTGTCGACCAACATCCCCACTCCGAGGGTCAATCCTCCCAGAGACATGATGTTCAAGGAAATATCAGCTCGGTACATCACCATGAAAGTTGCGATAATCGAGATGGGCAAGGTCGTTCCGATGATGACCGTACTGGGAAGATCTCTCAAAAAGAGAAACAAGATGATGATCGCAAGCAATCCCCCGATCAACGCCGCATCTCGAACTTCATTGACGGCCTGCTCAATAAACTGGGATTGATCGAAGAGTAATGTGACTTTGGAGTTTCGAGGCAGATCGACTTCCCATCGCTTTAACCGCTCGCGAATGCGCTGAGCGACCTGAACGGTGTTGGCATCCCCTTCTTTGTAGAGCGCTAACTCTACCGATTCGGACTTTCCTACTCGAGTGATCTCTTCTCGTTCTTTAACCCCACGGTAGACCTGAGCGACTTCTTTGAGTTTGACCGAAGCCCCTTCTTGGTGACGGATGATCAATTCAGCAATATCTTCTTCCGAACGATATTCGTTGATCGTTCGAATCAAGTAACGATCTTCATCTCCCCGGAGAGCCCCCCCGGGAAGATTGACGTTGGAGATTCCTACGGCTTGCTCAACCTCCGCCATCGAGATTTCTAATGCGGCTAAGCGTTCTTGATCGATCGCGATTTGAATCTCTTCTTCGTAACCCCCTTTGACCTTTGCGGAAGCGACTCCTTCGAGGGTTTCTAAATCTTGTTTGATTTTACGTTCGGCGAAATCTCTCAACTTGGTGAGATTCGATTCACCACTCAACGCGATGCGTAAGATGGGATCCAAACTGGGATCGAAACGTAAGACGATGGGATCCTCCGCCTCTTCCGGAAGGATGAGGCGGTCGAGCTTCTCCCGCACTTCCATCGAAAGAACATCCATGTCCGACCCCCAATCAAATTCGAGGGTGACTTCACTCGTTCCTGCCCGAGAGACAGAATGGATGCCTTGAAGACCCGAGAGAACTCCGACCACTTCTTCCACCGGACGAGTGATCAAGTTCTCAACTTCTTCAGGGGCTGTATCGGGAAATTCAGTTTGGACGGTGAGGGAAGGATAGGTGATGTCGGGGAAGAGCTCTAAGGTAAGGCGAGAGTAGCCCACAAATCCGAAGGCAACGACCGCGAGAGCCGTCATGATCACCGTGACTCTACGAGTTACCGCTAATTCTATAAGAGCTCTCATCGAGCACTCAAATCCTTGGATACCTGAGGAACATTAGGCTTAGAAATGGGGCTCTCTTTTATCTTGAGAGGCGATCCGGGCTTCAGGGATCGTTGTCCCCGAACGATGACGCGCTCCCCCACCTTGAGACCACTCAAGATTTCTTTATGTTCTTCGTCGGTAAAACCGACTTCGACGACTCGCCTCTCTGCTTTGTTGTCCTCAGTCGCTAAGTAGACAACTTGTTCACCTCGGTCTAAAAAGACGGCTCGTTGATCGACGAGCAGGCTGTTTTCACGTCGTTCAGTCACGATGTCCACCTGAACGAAATCTCCAGGACGAGTTGCTTCAGGGTAGCTATGTACCTCAACTGTAACTTTGATCGTTCCGGTTTTGGGATTGATAGTGGGAGCGACTAAGTAAATTTTTCCTTCGAGTTTTTCCCCGGTTGAATCCAAGCGCATGCGAACATCTTGCTCGGTTTGGATCTTACGAAATTCTTTAGCCGGGATGTGAACTCGAGCGATAAGAGGATCAAAGTCAGCAATCGCGAAGAGGGGAACTCCCACGCTGACTCGATTACCGACATCGATATGACGATGGGTAACTTTTCCCGCAATCAAAGCTTTAACCGTGAGGTAGTCGACTTTCAATTGCGCTAAGCCTTCATCGGACTTGGCGACTTCTAAATCATTCCTGGCCTTGTCGAACTCTTCCGGTGAAATGATCTTCTTTTCGAAAACCGTTTCCAGGCGTTTAAACTGAGCTTCCAAATTGATGCGCTGAGCTTTCGACTTGCGGAGAAGGTACTCATATTCAGGATTTTTGATCTTGAGTAAGGGTGCACCTTGTTTCACGACGCTCCCTTCTTCTACCAAGATCTCTTCGACGATCCCCTCGACTTGAGCTTGGATCTCGGCTTCCTTTTCAACCTCTAAAGTCGAGGTAGCCGAATAGTAGCTGGCGATGGTGCCTCTTTTCGCCTCGGAGACGGAGACGACTCGCTCGGGGAGGAAGGGAGTCCCTTTGGAT
Organism: Planctomycetota bacterium; assembly: GCA_028280485.1. Taxonomy (GTDB): domain Bacteria; phylum Planctomycetota; class UBA8108; order UBA8108; family JACQVS01; genus JANQLS01. The sequence continues at coordinate 20,228 of JANQLS010000161.1, read as the reverse complement.
TTACCCGTATTCTTGGATTGCTGGCCGTCAGATGTGGGCTGGCAGGATACTAGGCTGATATTTATCACGAGACCCACTGCTACCATCTTCAGTAGAGAAGTGAAGCTCTGGTGGTCAGATTTAAATTCGGGGAAGTGATAAAGCATCAGAAGGAGCAACCTGTGAAGTCGAGTCATTATTACATTTGATCCCTTGCTAAAGCTTCGGGCTTGAGGGGCTTACCCAGACGCATAAAATCCGGCCATCGCCCTCCAAGCCCGAAGCTTTAGCGAGGGATAGGGAATCGATGACATCCAACCCGTCGATAGAATCCCGGGCCTTAGATACATTAATCCCTACAGAATCCATTGATTCTACCTAAGGGGCCCCTAGAAAAGGAGTACAATCTCAGCCAGGGAGCATCCGGTAAAAAGAAATTGGTAGGTTTCGGTGAGATCGGGGAGGAATTGAGGAGCGGGAGGGTCTATTTGAAAACTTCGATCGCGAGTTTTAAGAGGTTGGCATTGATCTTGATTTTGCTCTTCTTGCTCGACTTTAAATTGAATTTAAAGCGAACCTTCCCCCCCACCAGCAAGAATTCGAGGATGCCTCCCGACTTGGCGAAATCCTTAGCTCGGGAGACTAAGAGAACCGGCTTTTCATCGAAGAATTTGAGAATGGCTTTCATTTCTTCGGCGTCGACATCGCCCAGGATAAGAATATGGCAGTCCTCAAGCTTCTTGTAATCGTCCGAGGTGGCGAAGGTGACTTTTCGCTTTCCGATCTTATCCTTATTTTTCTTCACCGCAGCCTTGATGGCCTTCATCATGTTCGGATTTTTATAAGTACCGATCTTGACCTGGTTCTTGGTCTTTTCGTAAGTCTTCTTTTGCCAACGAATGTACTTGCAAAATTTCACCAACATGTTGGCTTCCACCGTATCCCGTTTACTCTCTTTCGCCACGAGAGTACGAGGCACCAGCTGGGCGAAGAAGAGGGTGAACACCATCACCACGAGCACTCCCACCCGACCTAAGGCATTCAAACGAGGCCCTAAGCGGTGATACTGATGATCGATAAAGACTGAGGTGCTTAAACTCTTAAGATTCAATGTATTTATTATTAGCTTCGATCAAAACCTTAGAGTTAGGGAAGCGTAGACGCCACGGGGAACTTCAGTGCCGATACCGTACAAAGGATCATCGAGACCTTCTCTCTGTTGGCGCTCAAGCAGATTTTGCCCGACGATAGTAAACTCCACATTTTCAGTAGCTTGCCAGGAAAGTCTCGCATCGAGCTTCAATGTACTTCCGATGTAATCAACCTGCAAGGCGTCTGTGTAATAAAGCCAAGTATCGAACTCCCACTTTCCAGGAAGGCATTCGAAGGGAAGGTTGATCGAAGATCGAAAAACTATTTGGTGTTCAGGGTCATGGTCTTCACCCGCTAAAGTCTGAGCGTTTCGGTTCTCCGTTCTCAAATCCAAAGTAAAAAAGGTGTAGGCTGCCGTGATCGTCCACCACTTCAATGGTTTCCAACTGGAAGCCATTTCCACTCCGAAGGCATCGGCTTCAGTATCGTTATCAAAAGCCGTCGGCAAATCCAAGTGATTCACTGGATTTGAAGAAAAGCTAGTCGAGCCGATAATTAAACTTCTCAGATTCTCATAGCGATTGAAAAATCCGGTGATGTCGAACGATAAGTTTTCTAAGAAGCTCGTACGGTAACCCATTTCAAAGGCGTAGAGATCTTCTGAATCAAAAGATTTATCACCAGTAAAATTTGCCTGTACAGGGAGAAATCCAGTCATCGCAGTTGGAGGACGAACAGCAGAGACAACAAATGTTGTATGATCCGAACGACTCGGAGTACGAACAGCGCGGGATACGGCTCCCCATACCGTGTGATTTTCATGAGGAGTTAATAAGAATCGAGCACTGGGTTGAACTTCAAATTTTGTGTAATCGTTGTACTCAAACTTAGATCCTAAAGTGAGTGTAAATAGATCTTCTGCAATCTTGATGTCATCTTGGACGAATAGGCTAAAAATCGTATCTCCCTCACTGATGGGATCGAAAGAGATCAAGCCAGATTGATCGATATGATCCTTCCAGTACCTAAGATTTAAACCCCAATTGATCTCGTGCCTTTCTCCCCACTGGAACTGGTGCTCAGCTTCGAAGTCGAAAGTGTCACGAATTTGACGTGAATGGTAAGTGTCACGATCGTAGTGTTCGTAGTAAAACTGAAAACTCAATCCTGAGGTCTCTGATAAGCTTCGATCCCAGCGAGTGAGAAAGCTGCTCCCCAAAAACTGAGTTCGGGTGTCCAGAGCAGCGGTATAGGGTGCCGTCAAGGTAGGGATGTTTTCACTCACATCTTGGTTTAAATAGAAAACATCTCCGATAGCCATTATGGAGTCTTCATCCGATGGCTTCCAATCGACTCTAAATCCCCCTCGAGTTGAATTCCAAGCATCATCTGCTTTCAAGTTATTCGCTAATTCGTACGCTTCACGATCCGCAAATTTCATGTAAGCCCGATAAGTTGCATTATCGCTGATCCGTCCCCCGTAGCGCAGACTAGAGAAAAATCTCTCGTGAGTTCCTCCACCGACCTCGGCAAAGGTGCCCTGAGTTTTCTCAGAACTCTTCGTGATAATATTGATCACTCCGTTGACCGCATTCGCTCCCCAAAGAGCCCCCCCAGGCCCGCGGATCACTTCGATACGTTCGACATCTTCTAAAAGTAAATCTTGAGCTCCCCAGTAAACCCCTGAAAAAAGAGGGGTATAAACACTTCGGCCATCGATGAGGACCAGCAACTTATTTGCAAATCTCGTATTGAAACCCCGAGCAGTGATCGCCCATCGACTGGATTCCATTTTAGTGACCATCATGCCTGGAACCATGCGAAGAGCTTCCGGAAGCGTTCGCACTCCGGAACGTTTGATATCTTCATTCGTAATCACGAAGATCGCAGCGGGAGAATCTTTAAGCTTTCCCTTCTTTTTCTTCACCGAGGTCACTTCAACTTCCATGAGATCTTGAAGCGAGAGATCGGAGAGATCATCTTCCTCTTCAAATCCTTCATCATCAAAGTCATCGTCGTCATCGAAACCTTCGTCGCCCTCATCGTCAAAGCCGTCATCATCATCCCCTCCCCCTAGCTCGCCATCGGTTCCTTCATTCTCCTCTGATGATTCAGCTGAAGAAACTTGGTCCTCATTAGGAGGAGCATCGGCCTCGACCGGTGCATTCCCCGCATGAACGATAGACATGGAGATTATCAAACAAGCGATAATCCAGAGAGCTCCCCTCCATTCGAAATCAAAAGGAAAGGACGATCTCGTCTTTTCACATTTTGATGCCAACTGTAAAGAATGGACTGGACGTAACATGATACGATCCTTTTAAAATGAATATTGGAACCTCCCATTTCATACTCGTTAGCTTCAATCTTTTTGAAAGCCAAGAAGGAATGGGGTAAGGATAAAGGTACGAAATCCTTCTCGTTTCGGTATTGAAGTATTAGTGTCTTTACATAAAGAAATCCTTATGACCGATAGGGGCTGAAAATAAAATTATCAGCTCGGAGTCGTCAAAGATTGATATATGTTTGGTATGAAACGTCAGGAGAGTGAAATGAGCCAAGAATTAATTATCGGCTGCGGAGAATGGGGATTTCGGGAACTCCCAATGGAAGAACACTTCGAGATCTCTCAGCAATTTGGCTTTAAGTTCCTAGAATTTGGAATCGGCGGGGGGCAAGTGGGGAGGCTCCCAGAGGAACCCAGTGCTGAAGATATTTCGAACTTTAAAAAACTAGCTGAAACTTACGAGATCGAATGCCCTTTCTGCTGCTTGGAGAATGATTTCACGCTAGTGGATCCTCAAGTGCACGAAAGAATGGTGGAGAAAACCTTAAAGCAAATTCAAGTCGCTAAGGATTGTGGAGCCACTCACGTGCGTCTTTTCGCTGGCTTTACCCCGGCCGAGGAGATCACTGAAGAAATTTGGGAAAGGATGATCGACGCCTTCAAAAGAACACATGACCTTTGCGAATCTTTAGAGTTGACCATCGCCATCGAAACTCATGGAAAGATCATCGAAGGAGACCAAGGAGAAGCCATCCATGTCCACACGGTCAGCACTTCGCCAGAATGGCTTGAAAGATTACTTCAAGAACTCCCTGAAACCGTCGGCTTCAACTATGATCCTGGGAACTTGAAGGCAGTGAATCCTGACGATCGGACTTACCTCTTGGACCTCTTAGATTCACGCATCAACTACTGCCACTTAAAAGACTGGACTCGACGAGGGGATGGCTGGGAAGCCGTCGCGATCGGTGATGACGACCTCGATTACGATGAGCTGATCGAAAAGATGAGCTTCAGAGGGGTCTACCTCATCGAGTATGAGCCAATTGTCGATTTGGAGGACGGGATCCGCCGGAGCCTCGAGTACCTCCGATCCGCCACGGATGGCTTTTCCTTCGAAGTAAGGGAGTGAAATTCAACCCCATCGGTTGTCCGAATTCCTGACATCCAACAAATGGGATTTCGAACCTTGCCTAGCGAGCCCTTACAGGGTAAAGACTTACGACACGCAATCGGAGATTGGATTATTGGCACATACCTTGCTTTATAGATAAGTGAGACCCAAAACCCAATCCCACCTCAAATGCCCTACCTTACCAAGGCCTCGGATTCCTCCGAGGCCTTCGGCCATCCTGGGGAGAATGATTTCCTCTTCATTTCCGGATTCAGCGCTCCATTCAACCGTAAATCTGGGGGAAGACGAAACCCTTCCCCAATAAGCTCAAGAAAAGCCTTTATCGAATAACGAGATTTACTATGATTGCTGGTTTGGTTTTTTCTCAAGATCAGGCTCAGCTACCCAATCACCGGTGAGCTTGAACAGAAAAAAGAGTCATCACTCAGCCCTACTTACCTTAGGAATGACCTCATGGATTGGCTTGGATTGAGCAAAAAGACGGTTATCGTCACGGGTGGAGCATCCGGAATCGGGAAAGCCGTCGCAGTTGGATTTAGTGAAGTTGGCGCCAACGTCGTGATCGCCGACATGAACCAAGAAGCAGGCGAAGCCGCGGTCAGTGAACTCTCGACTGAATCGGGCAATCAACATCGCTTCGTCTCTTGCAATGTGACGGACGCCGAGAGCGTCAACCAGATGATCGAAAGTGCCAGTGAGATCACGGGTCAACTCGATATCTTGGTGAACAACGCCGGTATCAACATTCCGCGTCTCTTAGTCGATCCCGCCGGAAAAGAAGAATTTTCTATCGATCTCTGGAATACGATCACTACCGTGAATCAAACGGGAGTGTTTCTCTGCACCCAAGCAGCCTCACGGGCGATGCTAAAAAATGAAAAGGGCGGCGTCATCGTCAACATGGCTTCAGAGTCGGGCTTAGAAGGTTCTGAAGGTCAAAGCGCTTACGCAGCCTCCAAAGCAGCCCTCTATTCGATGACCCGATCCTGGGCAAAAGAATTAGGTAAACACGGCATTCGAATTGTGGGCTTAGCCCCCGGTATCTTAGAAGTCACCGGCTTGAGGACAGAAGAGTACGAACGCGCCCTGTCCTACACTCGAGGAATTACGATTGAACAACTCCGCGAGGGTTATAAGAAACAATCGATTCCCCTCGGAAGAGTGGGTCGATTAGATGAAGTGGCAGACACCGTTGTGTACTTAGCTTCAAAGAGAGCGAGTTATATCCACGGTACGGTCATCAATATATCGGGTGGTAAGTCTCGAGCTTAAGTCCTACCGCTTGCTTAAGAATTCAATCTTATAAATTAAAAGAACTATGTCAGTCCAAGAACGAGCCAGACTCCCCCATTCGGGTGTATTTATCACCGGTCCCGGAAAATTAGAACTGATCGAAGACCAACTTCCCGAGTCATCCTTTGACGGGCAACAAATCATTACCGAAGCGTTGGGAAATTGCCGATGCTCATCGGATAAGAAAGCCATTCTTCAATTCCATGATCACGCGAGGATTCCCCATACGGCGGAACGGATCGCCTTGGGACACGAAGTCATTCAAAGAGTCGTCGAAGCCCCAGAGGGAAGCCCCGTCGAAGAGGGTGATTTAGTCTTGATCACCCCCGGCCACGTAGCGACTCCCCACAATCCCGAAACGTTCGAAGCCGATTCTGAACACGGAGTGCTCACCTCTCTTGGTTATTCGTATCGATACCTCGGCGGCTTACGACAATTCAATGCCCTACCCTTGAACTTTATCGACATCGTGAAAGCTCAAGGTTTTGGGAAACTCTTCAACAAGGTACCTGATAATAAAGAAGTCAGCTTAGCTTCATTAGCCCACGCCGAACCCTTTGCGTGTTGCTACGGAACGATCAAAAACATGTTCTATCAAGCTGAGGATGGTGCGTTCAGCTACGGCATACCTCCAAAAGCCCGAGTGGTCTTCTTAGGAGGTACAGCTCGGATGGCGATGATCAAATTGACAATCCTCGCGGCGCGCCCCGATGATGAACTCCCCGTTCGAATTGGAATCACCGGAAGCGCGAGCAAACTTGAAGATTTAAAAAGTTACGCCCTGATTCAAGAATTAGAGAATCGCGGAGTAGAAATCATCTTTGTCGATCGCTCAAGTAAGGACGTCGTAGGACAGTTGACTGAAAAAGGGCTCTACAACGCGGTCTTTACGAACTATCCCAGCCAAGAAGTCTTCGATCAAGCAGTTCAAATTATCGAGAGAGGTGGCAACCTCAATAATTATGCGGGAGCAGTGGATCCCGAAATTTATTTCGACTACCAAATCGATGCCGTGCCATCTTCAGAGTCCTTTACTGAAGAAGCCCAAACCAGAATTCAAGAGATGCACCACAACCGAGCGCATAATGATCCCGTTCGCATTTCGGGATTAGCTAAAAAAGCTCGCGTTGGGTTTTTCGGATTCTTGGGACAGTACGAACGCCTTAAAGCTTACTTAACGGAGCTCCCCAAAGGCACGGAAGTCGAGATCGGTGAAGGTGTCAATCCCGATATCTTAGCCGATTTCTCTAAACTGAAGTTCCCTGATCCGGGCGGTGATTTAACCGATGTTTTCATCGCCGGGAAAGGACAAGAAGCTCAAACTGAATACGCCGAAGTCGAGACTCGTTTAGCTCGAAGTGCGGCCGTTAACTTTGTGGACGGGGACACAAAAATTCAGGTTCGGAGTAAACACATTCACTACACCTCTCGTCACCAAATCTGTGGTGCCACCATTCCATACACCTTCACGAACACTTCAGAGCCGGTCTCAGAAGACTTAGCCATTCAAGGTGATAATCCCATCGATTTCGATTGGATGATCAAAGGAGTTGCTGGCCTGAATGAAGCGATCGAGATGATCGAAGAGGTCACTAAGAAAGAGCCTTTCGGGTCTTTCTTCGCTATGCCCCAAATTCCCAGTTTCCCTCATGTCGCAGTTTCAAGCGAAGCCTTTACGAAAGAAGCTGAATCTCTCAAAGACGACGGCCCCGACAAAACCGCCTTACTCGCAGGAGCAAAAGTCCTCAGTGAAAATGGGGACGTTTGGAGCCGGGAGGTCGAGCGAGCGATTTTTAAAGCTTATGGATTAGAGCATCCGCTGGATTAGTAGTAGGCTCGCTCCGCGAGTCGTATGAAACGAAACGATAGAGTTCTAGGCAGTTTGCTAAACAAACAACAGAGCTTAAGTAGTAGGCTCCACCTCTCTTTTTATTAAGAGTCGCTTGAGGTTTAAAAATACACGGTTCGAGGGTCGAGCCTGCTACTAAGTAAATTATAAGCAAAAACATTAACTGGCCCCGAATACTGAGGAGTGCGTAAGCCAAAGGCTTACTTGCACGATGAAGCGAAGCGACCATCATTACTGAGGAGTGCGTAAGCCAAAGGCTTACTTGCACGATGGAGCGAAGCGACCATCCTTACTGAGCGAGGGAAAGAAACGTTCATATAAAGCTAACGAGTTTGAACCTACATAATATGGGGACGACTCCAGCCCACCAATAAGAAGCTTTAAAGCCGTTTTTTTCATTCACCCTCGCTCACGCTTCGGGCTTTTAATGCATTTAATGATAAATCCAGATTTTAGGAAAAATATCTCGAAGAGCGAGTCTACGACCAAGTACTAAGAGCTATGTAAAACGATGAGATGAGTTTTTCGCTAATTGGAACTTTAAAGATCTACGACTCGCGGAGCGAGCCTACTACTATATCCTCAAAAGTCTCCCTCGCCCGAATCAACCTTGGCTCTCCCTCCTGAATCAAGACCTCGGCCGGGCGGCCACGAAGATTGTATTGTGAAGCCATCGAATAACCGTAGGCACCGGCATTGAGGATCCCCACCAAGTCCCCTTCTTGAAGCTCGGGCATCTCGTAATCTTTAGCGAAGGCATCAGTCTCACAAATATTCCCCACGACGGTATAGCGTTCTAATGGCTTCATCGGTGAACTTAAATTCACAATTCGATGGTAAGCCCCATACATTTGTGGACGGACCAGATGGTTAAATCCCGTATCTAAAAAGGCAAAGCAAGTATTAGAACTCTCTTTGATAACCGTCACTTTTGCGATCAAGATACCGGCATCACTCGTCAAGAATCGCCCCGGCTCGAACCAAAACTCGGGACGTTGATTTTCATCCGGAAAAAACTTTTGAACTTGCTCAAATAGTGAATCTCCGATTCCTTCGATGTCGACTTCCTCCTCGTTTTCTCGATAGGGAACTCCCAGCCCTCCCCCAAAGTCGATAAATTTTAAATCGGGAAATGAAGAAGCCAAACCCAACAGGACCCCCACCATCTCTTTAAACACTTTGGGCCCCTGGATAACCGAACTCGAATGAATATGAAGACCTTCAACCTCGATCTCAGATCCCTTGAGAATCTCACGAACACCATCAAACTGAGAGAGTGGGATCCCAAACTTTGAATCTTCATACCACTGAGTAGCAGAATCCTCCTCACTCAATTGGAGATGCGGATTGAGGCGTAAACTGATCGCTGAGTTAAATTGTTGATCTTTTACCAGCTTCCTTAAGTAACTTAAGTTTTCAATATTGATTCGAACTCCTAGCTCGATCGCTTCTTGAAGTTCTTCGAAAGGAACACCGTTCGGGGTGAACAAGATATCCTGCTTGGAAAACCCAGCTTTTAATCCTAAACGCACTTCATTGATGGATACAGTATCTAAACCCGTACCTTTACACTGAAAACACTTCAAAACTTCTAAGTTACTATTAGCTTTAGCTGCGTAGAGGATTTTAGGTTGGACTCGACGGAAAGCTTGACGAAATTGAGTAAGTCGAGCAGTAAAACAGGCTTCATCGTAAACGTAAAGTGGCGATCCAAAGTCTCGGATGAGTTGAGAGGTGGACACCCCTCCCCAGGTACTTCCAGATTCAGAGAGTCGTAGTGGAATCATCTTAGTCGTACTTATTGACTGGAGTTTATTTTGGGTAATCCCGATTTAGAAATCATCACCGATCGGGAGATGAGTTCATGAGCGCGGTGAAGTTGCTTCTCATTACTACGTTCAAGAAGTTGTTCTAAGTGCCAATGAGCTAAAAACAGCCCCCCAAAGCAAACGTAGTCCTCCCAAACTTCTAGTTCTTTCTCGGTCAACCGCCGCACCGATTGATAGCCATCGATTAAAGCCAGCAACCGATCTTCTGAAACACGACCTTCATCAAAACAAAACCCTTGTACGGCGACTGCCAGATCCAAGAGGAGATGGTCTTGACAGATCATCTCAAAGTCGATAAAGGCGACAAAACGCTCACCTTCATACAAAGTGTTATCCGGGACCACATCCGTATGCACCCAACCTTGAGGCAAAGGCTCTTTAACCGAAGAAGCGACTCGATCGATCTCCTCACTAAAGAGGGATGCTAATAGAGGAGGAGAAAAGCCGGTACGGAATAAAAGTTCAGCGAGGTTTTCAGATTTATCGATCGAGATGGAATTTTCGCGGTCAAGGGTTGCCGGAACGGGTACCAAATGAAGCTGAGCGAGATGCTTCCCCAATTGCTCAGCGACCTTAGGCGACAACGGGGGTTCGCTCCCATTTATGAACTCGTAGAGAACGACATTGCCTTCAGTCGTAGAATTGATGAAATGACCGTCGATTCTTTTGAGAGGCGCTGCGAGAGGAATTCCTTCTTTTTTGAGATACTCCAAGACCTCGACTTCGTGCTGAACCTTTTCCAGCGGCACATCCATACAGATGCGATAGAGGAAAGTGCCTCGGGTCGTCTCAAACTTTAAGTTGTAATTAGCGTATCCTTGGTGGGAAAGTGGAGTGAGAGCGACCCAATCACCTAGATTGTAATCGGCGATTAAACTTTTCGATGATTGAACGATCGCTTCAAGTTTCCAAGGCGGTTGAAACGCCATCTCTCAATCCTTGAGCTTAAAGATCGCTTCGATCTCTACGGGAATGTTCGTCGGGAGCGAACCCATCCCCACTGCACTTCGCGCTCCCCGACCACTGTCACCGAAGACTTCGACCATCAGATCACTAAAGCCATTGATCACTCGGGGATGGTCCCGAAAGGTGGGAATCGCCCAAACCATCCCTAAGACTTTTACCATTCGTTCCACTCGGTCTAAACTGCCGAGAGTGGCTTGGAGGGTGGCCAACATTCCTAAACCGACATGTCGGGCAGCATCGTAGGCTTGTTCTACGTTGAGATCATGACCCACTTGACCTTCGATCAAGGTTTTATCCGGCTTTAGAGGTCCGTGACCACTGAGGTAAAGTAAAGACCCGACCTGAACCGCAGGGACATAGTTGGCGACGGGTTTTGGCGCGGGAGGTAATTCGAGATTCAGCTCGATCAATCGTTGGTCAGCACTCATGGATCTCTCTCAGTCCTTAGTATTTCAGCTGCTCTTTTAATGCATCTACCACTTTAGCCACATTGGGCAAGGAGGCTTGCTCGAGTTCTTTGTGGTAGGGAACCGGAGTATCAGGATACGCGATTCGCTTGATCGGTGCGTCTAAAAAGTCAAAGGCTTGGTCCGCAATCAACGCCGCAATTTCCCCACCGAAGCCCCCCGTGAGAGTCGCCTCGTGAAGAATCGTCACCCGTGAAGTTTTCTTGACGGAGCTGAGAATAGTCTCTAAGTCCAAAGGGATGAGAGTCCTCAAATCGATCACTTCGACGCTATGACCCTCGTGGCTCAGCACTTCTGCGGCTCGAGCGGCGATCTCTACCATCCAACCGTAAGCGATAACCGTAAGATCGGATCCCTGGCAAACCAGCCGAGCCTTCCCGAGCGGAACGCGGTGTTGTGAATGGTTCGCGAACTTTTGTTTTGTACGCCGGTAGAGGTATTTGTGTTCGAAGAAAAGAACTGGGTTAGGATCGCGGATCGCCTCTCGAAGCAAGCCGCTCGCATCGGATGGTCGGGAAGGGCAAGCCACTTTCAAACCAGGAACGTGAGTGAACCAAGCTTCAGGGCACTGCGAATGAAAGGCTCCCGCACCGGCTCCCCCTCCATACGGGCAACGGATAACGATGGGAACATTCTGTCTCCATCGGTAAAACATCTTTGCCGCGACGTTGACGATTTGATTGAAGGCACAAGAAATAAAGTCGGCGAACTGCATTTCCACGACGGGCCTAAAACCGAGTAGAGAACTTCCGATGGCTAAACCGAGCGCCCCACTTTCTGAAATGGGGGTATTGCGAACTCGTTGAGGACCGTATTTGTTCAACAAGCCTTCTGTCACTTTAAAGGCACCGCCAAACTCAGCGATGTCTTGCCCTATTAAAACGACAGAGGTATCACTGCCGAGTTCCGTGTCGAGCGCTTGCTGGATGGCCTGTAGGTAAGTAACCGAAGGAGTATCTGGTGAGACAGTCGAGCTCTCTTCCACCTCAGCTTCCACGATGGGCGGCGCTTCTAAAACCACTTTGCGCGCTGAGATCGCGGCTTCGGGGTCGAGGTCGGGATGCGATTTTGCGGCATCTGTGATCTCGATCATGAGTTGGCGAGCTTGAGATTGAAGTCCTTGAAGATCTTCTTGGTTGATGAATCCGACTTGCAAACAGGCTTTAGAAAAAGAATCGACAGGATCATTCTGTTGATCTTTCCTACGCTCGTGAGGAGGAACGACATTCAAAGAACGGTCTTGTTCCGAATGCCCTCTCAATCGTGGAAGATGGGCTTCGATGAGAGTGGGACCTTCGCCCCTTCGAGCTCGTTCACAAGCTAATGTAACAGCGTGTTGAACTTGTTGGACCCGAGTTCCGTCGACACTGATTCCTGGGATGCCGTAACCCACCCCTCGATCAGAAACTTGCTGACAAGCAAACTGTTCAGATTGTTTTGTCGAAAAGGCGTAGCGGTTGTTTTCTACGATCAGAATGAGAGGCAACTTCCAGACCGAAGCGAAGTTCAATCCTTCGTGGAAATCGCCATTTGAAGTCCCCCCTTCTCCGATGAAGTTCAAAGCGACTCGCCCATTAGCTTTTTGTTGATTCGCCCAGGCGACTCCCGCCGACACGGGGATCATCGAACCCAGATGGCTGATCATGCCGATGTGATAATGTTTCTGACCGGGCTCGATGCAACCAAAGTGAAAGGATCGTTCAAAGCCTTGAGTAAATCCTTCGGAAGTAGCAAACATCTGTGAAGCCAAACGAAACAAATAGTCTCGGCTTCCCGCTTGCCAACTTCCTTCTCGAGGAAGATCACAAAACTGAGGAAAGAGTTCGTGCGGATTTAAATAATGAGCAAAGAGAGCACCGACATCGCGATGGAGGGTTAAAAGGGCATCACCGGGAGTGAGAGCCGAAGCTGCTCCCACTGTTGTCGCTTCGTTACCCACTGCGGAATACCATTTAGAAACATCTCCCGTTTTTAGGAGTGTTTCAAATCGGACATCCCATTCCCGGGCGAGGATCATCAACGCCAATAATGATCGAGATTTCTGAAGACCTAATTCTTCAGCATCTCGACATAGCGCGAAGCTCTGTTCTTCCGATCCCCTCAAAGTGTCTTCCATATGAATGAGAACTCTTTTCCCGATTCCCTGGTCTCTCTTCCTTCGAACGCCGTCCCAATAGATCGATCGAGACAATCCCACTTAGATATGTAGAGATTATCCAGCATTCAATCTACCGGCGATACCGTAAAGCCTAACAGTATCTCATCTTACTTCAAGGATATAGAGAGATCAGAAGTAAAGATTTTCATAAACCGAGACAAATTAAGGAATAAGCGGGCTTCTTTCGCCCCCCAAATCTTCGGATTATAGGGAAATTCTTGAGACCAACGGCCCACAAGAAAAGCCTCAAGCGACTACATTAAAACAACTTACGACCAAAGGCCGTCACTTCTAAAAGGTCTGAATAGAAGAAACCAACGCCTCGTCAAAATCTATTGAAACGTTGGAAGGGGCTGAATCCTTAAAAATTTAATCTCTACTGAAAGATAAGAAGACTTAGAAGCACTCGATTCTCATGTAGCCGAGTTTGTAAAAACTTGGCGGGCTCCCCTTACGGGTGATCCTTCAATCGAGTTTGCTTTAAAATGGAAAGTCTTCGATTCATTACTCGAGTACTTCTCTAGGGAGTATAAGCTCACACCCTTAAGGCTGATTGCATCATGATAAGTCCGACCCCACCCCCCAGAAACTTCTCGCGTTCGTTCATCCTCCTCATCGCCCTTCTGTCGATAGGGATATTTTTTCTCCCTGGATGTAGACGTAGTAAAAGTCGAACGGTAGTCACCACGACGATCATTCCCTCCAGCGGAATCGTGGTCACGGATCTTCAGTCGATCGCTGATTTCCTCGCTCTTCCTGAAGTGCAAGAACTCTTTAAGTCGATGCAGCGCTACGCCGGTTCAAATCCTCCCTTGGTTCAAGGTGAATATTCTTCTAACAATTTAGAAATCACCGACACAACCATTCCCGGATATACGATCGGGGAGCTCTTAGATCCCCTCGTCTTTTGTTTCGGGGATATCGCCTTGGGTGTGATTGAAATGGTGTTGAATGAAGTTGACTTTGTCGACGCGGGCATCGATTTCTTTATCGAAGGAGATGGAGATTTCTTCACGGTTTACATCGGACACAAATCCCTTCAAACCGATAGTGAGGGAGACTCCTGTGAAATCCATCTCGTCAGAGTCATCTCTGCCGTAAGAGAAAACGACGGCAGTCTGTCAGACCTTGAAATCGGAACAGCGGTCATCGGTATCGTGGGAGCTTGTGAAAACTTGCTCGTCGGAGATATCAAAGTTGCCGCCGGCACGGCCAATCCTACAGGTAATTCTTGCTCTACGAATGTAGGCCCGGTCGATCCCGACAATGTAATCGTACGAGTGGAAAATAATCTCGTTGTCGATCTCGATGTCTTCACCTCCAATGATGGCTTTGTTTCAGATGAGAACTTCATCCCTGTCGATCCCTCTTCGTTTGTTGAATTCGAAGAAGAGCCCGGCTTTGAACTAGAATTTGTCAGTTTACAACCCGAGCATCCCTCCGGTGAACTCCTCGGCGAAAATTTGTTTAAACTATTTGAGCCGGATGAGTCCCTCCCGGGTGAATCCGTCACGTATGAAATCACGAACAATATCGATGAGAACATCTTCTTCGCTCCCATCGTCACTAATAGTTCGGGAGTTTCTTTAGTTCCCTCGGTCAATATCGGAATTCCCGACGCGCCGGATGGCTGGTTCTGTAGTTCCTGTTTCATCGAGCCCAATGAAACACATCTCCTAGGCTACTACGCTTACGATATCTTAGGTCAACTCGAAGGATCGAACGAACTCTTCGAATGGACTCCTGAAAATATCATCATCGGGTTCTTCACCGACCCCGCCTCGATCCCCATCGCCCCGGCATTCCAAATCTTAGGCTTCGAACAACCAGAATTCGCCTTAGAAGAATTCTCGGGAGCGATTGAACTCGACGTCATCAACGACTCTCAAAATAGTGTATTGCCATGAATCGAAGAGGATTCCAATTCAGCTTAATCTTACTTGTAATAGTGAGCTTAGTCGGTATCGCTGGCTATAAACTATTCGAGAGTGCAATGAAATCGAACTCTTCAACTTCGAAGGAACTTGACGAGAATTCCACTCGTCAGGCTTCCCTTGGAGGGGATTCAAACGCCAAAAGTGAGAGTGACTTACCAAGTGGCGATTTAGTCGACGAAAAGAATTCGCTTACCCCTACGAAGTCGGACCCAGTTCCGACGAGTTTGACTCCAGCTGATGAAAACAAGGAAAGCGGTGAAACCAACGCTGACTCCAATTCAAGGTCAGATTCCCTTTCAAATGCTGGGAAAACGGGTTCTCTCAAGGGAATTCTCATCGATGCCGAAACTCGCTTACCCCTCGAATTACAAGAATGTGTCTTGAGCTTTAAGTTGGGGAACAAACTTCACCGTTCCAAAACCATCACCGATTCAAAGGGAAACTTCACTCTTAAAAGTGTACCCAAGGGCCGAAGCCTCGTACGCGTTCAGGTACCAGGCTATTTGCTCACAACCAAAACAATTCACTTAAAAGAATCAACTCCAGGAGAAGAGATTCCATTTCTCCTGCATCCCGGCAAAAGGATCGTAGGCGAAGTCATCTCAAGCGATGGATCCCCCATTCCAGAAGCATCACTTCGGTTTCTTCCCTTAGTGAGCGATGGTTACTTGGCCTCTTCTCGGTCCTTAAAAGTCAAAAGTGATGTTCAAGGACGATTCCAACTAGCTCCCCTCGCCAATCTTGAAGGAGAAGTGATCGCCTTTAAAAAGGGATTTCGAAGCAGCTCACCCCACAGACTGAATGAGGATCCCTCTGCCTCGGAATCGCATCGTGAGATTCGGATCATCTTAAAACCCGATCTTTCGGTCCCGATTCAATTGGTTTCCAAGTTGAATGAAAGCCCCCTCGAAAACATCGAAGTTTCTTGGAGGTTGGAAGGCTATCGCCCCGGAGCTTTAAAGTCATTAGGCTTAAAAAACAAAGCTAGCTCGGATGCCGAAGGCTTAGTGATGCTTCAAGGATTGCCGGATAATTCTGAATCCAAGGTTTCATTGAACATCAAAGGATCGACGATCGCTCCGAAATCTCTCACGGTTCAAGTCAAAGATCTAGAGCAAGCCACTTTAGTGGCACCTTATCGCATCGCATGTGAACAAGCCGCGAGCCTTTTCGTTCGAGTTTACTCTGCCGATGGAAACTTAGCTTCGAATGTTAAAGCGAGCCTCAGTGGAAATGCGCTTCTTAAGACTCCAAGATTAACCAGCACTTCTAAGGGCGAGCTTCACTTCAAAGGAATACCTTTAGGTAAGGTTCATTTCCTCGCTGATGGCGGTGAACAAGGTTACGCCTCGTTAACTCTTGAACCGAAAATAGAGTGGGATGATGCCATCGCGGTTCACTTGAAAAAACACGAAGGGCTCATCAGTGGAAAGGTGGAAGACCCAGCAGGAAAACCGATCCCCGGAGCGCAAGTTATCATCCTTAAAGGAAAAGATACGTTCTCAACGGGTTCGGATGCCGAAGGTCAATTCACCTTTGATGGCATTCCAAAAGGCAGTTATCAACTCGTGGCCAGGTCGAAAGACTACGGAGAAGAACGTTTTCTCAACCTAGAAACTCCGACGACGAACCTTACCATCAAGCTTCAAAAAACGGGAACAGTCGTCGGCTCGATTGAGTTTGATGGTCCTCAGCGCCCCTACAGCTTAAGGTTGACTCCCGTTGAAGTCGGTTCTGAAAATTCAGGCTTGACTCCCTTCAGGCGATCGCTGCTCTTCAAGTTTACTGCGAGAGATCAAAAGTTCATTTGTAAGAAAGTACCCGCTGGAAGCTATCACCTCAAACTTCTAAGAAGCGGTCAGGTTCTTCACGAGCTCAAAAACATCACCGTTCGCGCAGGACAGATTGAAGGTCCCTTTTATCTTCAAGAAAATCCACCAACGACTTCGAACGAAGGTTAGGGCTTCACTTGAACGACCTCTTCTGAAGCCGTGCCCAGGTTTTCAAAACCATCTTCGGTAATGGCGTAGGTATTCTCTAAGCCGATCACTCCTAATTCGGGGTGAGTGTATTTCGGTTCGACGGCGAGTACATTGCCTTCAACCAAGGGAGCATCGAACTTCTTCGCAAGAACTGGAGTTTCGTTCACTTCCAATCCGATGGCGTGTCCGATGAAGGGAACTTTGTAGCCAGGTTGCCCCATAAATCCTTCGGCTAATCCTCTTTCTTCAGCTAAGGCTAAAACTTCTTCGTAAATCTCCGATGGAGCCTTTCCCGGTTTTAGGCGAGCTTCAACGGCTCGGAGCAAACCCTGCATCCCATCAAAGATCTTCATCGCCTCGGCATTCAACTTGCCGATGACCGCCATCCGAGTTTGATCGTGATGGTATCCATTTTGATTAGCTAAATAATCGAAGATCACGGGGGTATGAACGTGAATTTTATTAAAGTCCCCCCCATGAGCAATCGAGGGATGAGGTCCTAACCCACCGATGGGAAAAGCGGAGTGACCCGGTTCAGCTCCGGTAGGCCCGGAGGCAACCACTCCGATGAGGCCATCGACATTGAATCCTCGCATGCGCACTAAACCGATATGCCCGAAGAGACACGCGCGACAATTGAGAACCGATTGAAGTTCATAAGTAGACAATTCGGGGCTGAGAATTTCGGGCATCGCCTCGTAAAGCTTTTGATTGATTTGAGCTGAGGTGCGGATTTGTTCGAGTTCCCAAGAGCTTTTAACACTCCTCAATTGAGCGATCGTCGGAGAAATATCGACGAATTCAACCGAGTCCCCCAAGATCTTTTGGTAGAGAGAAAAAGTTTTAGCGGGTAAGACGTCGAGTTCGATCCCGATTCGCCATGGACGAGGCCCAGCAACCAATTCAAGCTCTGCTGAAAGATTTTTTAAACTCGAAAACGGCTTGATGTTTTCAATTGGAGATTCCTCTTGGGCACGCTCCAAAACTTTTCTCACGAGCAAGGTCGCTTCCCCTTCAGCAGGCACAAGGAGGTGAGCACTTTGAATCGTCCCACTTAAATAATACTGATTTACCTGGTCGAGAACGAGAGCCACATCAATCGTAGGCTCGGAGGCTGAGAGTAGAGCTTGAAGTTTTTGGATCCGTCCGAGGATTTCATCAGGGGGAATCGCGGTCATCGATCTCTTTCTAGATAAAACACAAGTGTAAGGTAAATAGGGTCTGTAAATTTCACGAAATCAATTAACTAGCCCGGAGCGTAAGCGACGGGATGCGTTGAAGAAAAGAGTATCGTTCTCAAGGCGATAAGATCCCGTCGCTTACGCTCCGGGCTAGTTAATAGTCATAAAAACTTAGAACAATGTTGGAATAAAAACTCACAATCTGAGAGCGACATATTCCACCAAATACTTGCTGAGAACTCCAGTCAGAGGATAAGATTTTAAGCCTTTCGAAACTCCCATCTGCATTCAATTGATCCAAGAGGATCAGCTTTAGTGTTAAAACATGATTTTCTACACTTTTTAATGATTCTTTTAAGAAAAGAGGCAAGAAGATAGGGGCAAGAAAATGCACGCCTTCTGTGTCTCTTATTTTCTTGCCCCTATTTTCTTGCCTTTTAAAAAAATTCAATGAGAGGAGAAAAGTACTGAGATTTAATTTCCCACTTCAATTATTTTCTTTGCTCATAGTTTTTAAGATAACGTTCAGGTCTTGAGAACTTAAAAAAGCCTGAATGCCATTACATCTATTTCCATGTTCAATCTGACGACGTGATAAATATTATTTTCTGTAGTAAGATCTGGCTACTATGAAAAATTTAAGAGCCATCCCCAAATTCTTCAAAGCCAAACGGACTTTCAATCGACCTGTCGTTGAAGATCGCACTCAAACGACTCTCACCGAACTCGAACGTGCCTTTCCCGAAGGATCGATTCCAGCTGGAGCCAGCATCGGAATCACCGTTGGAAGCCGGGGCATCGTCGGCATCGCTGAAGTCGCTAAGGCTTGTGTCGATTTTTTAAAGAAGAGAGGAGCGACTCCTTTTATTCTACCCGCGATGGGAAGCCATGGAGGAGCGACGGATGAAGGCCAGCGCTCACTAATCGCTCACTACGGTGTTACTGAAGAGAGTATGGGTTGCCCTATTCACGCTCAAATGGCAACACGTTCACTGGGGCAATCTCCCGAAGGATTGGAAGTTTTTATGGCGGAATCCGCCTTGGAAGCCGACGGGGTACTTCTTCTCAATCGAGTGAAACCCCATACCGATTACTCGGGTCCTTTAGAAAGTGGTTTAACGAAGATCAGCGCCATCGGCTTAGGAAAATTAGAAGGTGCCGGAACCATTCACAGTCGTATCTTTGATCTCGGCCTAGGTAAAGCCATCAAAGAAGCTGCCGATATGATTTTCAGCACAGGAAAGATCATCGGCGGAGTCGCATTGTTAGAAAATGCGTATCACGAAACAGCCAAGATCAAAGCGATGCCACACGACACCCTATTTGCCGAGGAGGAAGAGCTTCTCAAGGAAGCCTATACTCTAATGGGGAAGTTACCCATCTTGGATCTCGACCTCTTGGCAATCGATGAGATGGGTAAAAACATCTCAGGATCTGGTAACGACACAAATATCATCGGTCGATGTGTCTACGGCTACATCTCGGGCACAGCTTGGCAGGAAGGGATGCCAGAAATTCAACGTATCTTCGTGCGAACTCTAACCGAAGAAAGCGATGGGAATGCGGTGGGATTAGGCCTCGTCGACTTCACGACGCCCAAGTTCATGGCACAGGTCAATATGGCTTACACTCAACTCAACGCCTTCACTTCTCGAGCCCCACTCGGAGCTCGAGTTCCTCTCGTTTTAGATACCGATGAGCTGGCCCTTAAAACGGCGATCACGACTTGCTTAGAACGCCCTGATGGCCCGCGTGCCATCTATATCAAAAACACCTTATCCTTAGAGGATATCTATTTATCTGAAGCTCTGCTAAGCGAAGCCCAAGGGATTGAAAACTTAGAAATCTTGAGCGAAGCCGAATCCTTAGCAATCGATTCGGATGGTTGGATAAAGTCGCCGTTTCTGTAGTCCGCACGCTCTGCGTGTGGCCTTCTTCAGTTACGACAATAAACTTAAGACCTAAAGAAATCACTAATCGAATGACCCGCCTAAGGCTCAATTAAGAATTTCACACAAATTCGTGTCTTTAGGGAAGGCCGCACCGGGAGCGTGCGGACTACAAAAAAAAGCC